>JAGVLK010000007.1 GCA_020049835.1 Candidatus Babeliales bacterium
CCTTTTGTGTCTCGGATTATTAAGGGCGTTGACCCAGGCTTCGCACAAGGCTACGCCGGGCAGGCTAAGAACGCCCTTGATGCCCGCGCGGCAGGCGCAAAAAAGAAAAATATATAAAAAATTGATTCTAAAAAAACAAAAAATATAAAGAAAAGAAAAAGCCCTGAGCCTAGAAAAAATCTAAACCCAGGGCATGGAGGATTCAAAAGTTGTGCTTGGCTTATAATCCAACCCAACCGCGTACACTTGCAAACCATCCACGAGGCTCTGCATCCATAAGAGGTGCATTATCTGCATTATGTGCAGGTGCAGCAGGAGCGATAAATACTGGCTGTGCTGTAAATACAGGTGCTTCCGGCATTGGGGTATTCTGTTGTTGTGCAACTGCGGTAGCAGCTATAAACTGAGCAAGTTGATTAAAACGTGCTGTATTGCGTTCTTCACTTTCATTAAGTGCATCCCCTACGGCATTAGTGCCTTGGGTGATCTGTTCTTCAATACCGTTCATACGTTCCATAAGTTGAGCTTTTAAGCGTTCAAGCGCCGTTGCAAGTGCAGAAATACGCTCACGCACAATAGTACGCGTGCCTTCATGGCTAGCATATACCGTTGCACCAATACCGATAGTACCGATTAATCCTGACAACACTTTGTGGTTCGCCATCAAGCTTAACAGTGGTCCAACGTATGACCAGCCGTATTCTGCAGGTTGTGCTGCGTTACCGGATGCTGTTAATGCTTCTTTTACTATTGTTGTAAATTGTTCAGCGGTTACAGATGGTGCAACTTGTTGTTGCTTTGATAAGAGTAATATTGCTTCTGCCAGGCTATTTTCAGTAGATGGCCTAAAATACTGTTCTGCTGCTGCTTTTATTGTGGGTGCAAAATAGCAGGTTGTTCCCGCAACAGTACCCGTCCAAAGAAGTTTGGCTCCAGCAGTGATAAGTTTTTGCGCTTGCGCTGCAGCGCCATATGCTGATTGTGCGCTTACAAGCATTACCAGCATGCTAACTATGTATTTTTTCATGGTTTAATCCTCACATTTACGTATTTCCTGCAGGCACCATGCCCACCTATACATCACTAATTATGTCATAATTTAAATAAATGTCAATCTGAAAATATATACAGGGTAAAACAAGGTAAATATCGACTCTTTAATACCTTGTAAATGGCCATTTTTGGTGCTATGGTTAACTGCAAAGAGGAGCAAAAAACATGATTAATTTGATTAAGGAGAGTCTCTATTATGCACGATACGTGTAAAACTGAAGCAGCGGTGCCGGTGAACCCGGCTTTTAAAGAACAGGCAAATATACAGCATGAGCATTTATATACCTTAGCAGCGCATGATCCGCAGGCATATTGGAATCTACAAGCACAAAAATTAAGCTGGTTTACCCCGTACCATGCCGTTATGGATGGTACCTTTGCACATGCGCGTTGGTTTGCCGGTGGCACCCTTAATCTTGCCTATAACTGTCTTGATCGGCATATGCCCTATGCGGCAGATCGCATTGCGCTCTATTGTGCAGATGAACTTGGCGGTATGCGTACTGTTACCTATAGTCAACTCCTTGAAGAAGTACAAAAGCTTGCCAATGGGCTTAAATCTTTGGGGGTGAGCAAGGGAGATCGCGTTGCTATCTATATGCCCATGATATCCGAAGCGGTGGTTGCCATGCTTGCATGCGCACGCATTGGTGCAATTCATACCGTGGTGTTTGCCGGATTTTCTGCGCAAGCACTTGCAGATCGTATACAGGATGCTTCATGCTCAGTTGTTATTACCGCAGATGGTAGTCTGCGCAAGGGCAAAATGCTTGCGATAAAAAATACCGTTGATTGTGCATTAGAGCGCTGCCCGGAAGTTAAACATACGGTGGTAGTGCAGCATAGTTCATTAGCGTGTTCCATGGATTTAGAGCGTGATATTTGGTATCATGATCTGCTTGCTGATGTGGATGCAGTGTGTGCGCCTGAACCTATGCAATCGGAAGATGCGGCATTTATTTTATACACATCAGGAACGACCGGAAAACCAAAAGGTATTATACATGCAGTTGGTGGTTATGCGGTCGGAGCTGCAAGTTCAATGGAATTAGTGTTTGATGTAAAAGCAGATGATATCTATTGGTGTACTGCCGATGTTGGTTGGATTACCGGCCATACGTATGTTGTGTACGGTCCATTGTTACTTGGTATGAGCCAACTGATCTATGAAGGGGCATTGAGCCATCCACATCAGGCAATCACCTGGCAATTAATAGATCAGTATAAAGTTTCCATTTTATATACAGCGCCAACTGCTGTGCGTATGTTCAGCCAGTGGGGTGATGCGTTGCCACACAACTATGATTTAAGCAGTTTACGTTTACTCGGATCAGTCGGTGAACCATTAAATCCGCAAGCATGGCATTGGTACTATAAACACATTGGCCGTGAACGTTGTCCTATTGTTGACACCTGGTGGCAAACGGAGACGGGTTCGATTATGATTTCCAGTTTACCCAGCATCCATGCAATGAAGCCCGGATGCGTCGGCAAACCGTTGCCAGGGATTACCGTTGAACTTGTTGATGATCTGCGCATGAGCGTGCAGCAGGGAACCGGTTATTTAACTATTACCACACCATGGCCATCAATGATGCGTGGCATTTGGGCGGATGAAGCACGCTTTCGTGCAACCTATTTTCCCAATGATCGCTACGATCGGTATGTAAGCGGTGATGCAGCACATGTTGACGAAACTCATGATATCATGATTGTCGGGCGCGTTGATGATGTGCTCAATGTGAGCGGTCATCGCATCGGAACGGCTGAAGTGGAATCGGCAATTGTAGAATATATAGCAGTTGCAGAAGCCGCAGTAGTGGGCAAACCGGATGCGATTAAAGGGCAAGCATTGGTGGCGTTTGTATTACTTAAAGATGGTTATGCAGCAACGGAGGAACTTGCTGTTGGTATTAAGCAGCAAGTAGTTGCAAGCATTGGTGCGCTTGCACGCCCGGATGAGATTATCTTTTGCGCAGATTTGCCTAAAACACGTTCGGGTAAAATTATGCGGCGATTGCTCAAAGATATTGTGCAGGGAAATACACTGAGTGATGTTACGACGCTTGCTAATCAAGATGCGTTAGCGCTGGTGGCGCAGCAGTGGCAACATGCGCAACAGGAGTTGCGGTAGAATGCAAAAAATTGAGCTAAGTAAAGTATTAATTTTTTATGAATGGCACCTTTTTGCCGCGCGCGCCATAGCCAAAGGCGAAGGCTGTGTCATCCTCGTTTCGGGGATCCAGGCCGGTGGAAATTATTATTTGGAGAGCAATTACAAAGAACCAAGTACTATATATTTTTAAAAATAGTATTCTGGCAATATACAACTGTTTTGCATCTCATCTTGGCCTGGATCCCCGAAGCGAGGATGACAAAAAATGGATTTATACTAGAGTCAAACTGTTTTGAGCTTCTTTGGATCGTGCTTCCGGCGTATTCGTAGTATAAAAACTTTTACTCAAATACGCGCGCCCTGAATCGCCAAAAATAAGTACGCCCACGTCATCAGCATGCATATGCTCTGCTGCATAGCTCTGTGCTGCCCATGCAACAGCGGCACTGCTCGGGCCTACCAGCAGACCTTGTTGTTGTGCAAGTTGTGCAAGCAATGGCAATGCATCAGCATCATGTGCCAAAAGAATTTCATCGATATACTCTGTATCAAGTACCGGTGAATTAAAATCTATGCCCATGCCTTCAATGGCGTACGGTTGTGGGTTACCGTTTGTTGCGCGATAGGAGGTGGCTGCATCTACTGCAATAACTTTAATGTTCGCGTTGCGTTCCTTTAAATAACGGCCAACACCTGAAATAGTGCCACCTGTGCCGGCTGCAGCAAAAAAATGTGTAATGGTTCCTTGTGTCTGTTGCCAAATTTCCGGGCCCAACAAATGGTAATGTGCTAATGCATTTTCAGGATTAAAATATTGATCGGGCATATAGGAGTTGGGTGTGCGTTGGTGTAATGCTACTGCTTGCGCATGATAACTATGCGGATCATCAAGATAATCGGTTGCGGCAAATATACGTACTTCTGCACCATATGCACGCAAGGTGGCAAGTTTTTCGGCGCTAATTTTTTCCGAAACACAGATGATAACGTGATATCCTTTTATCGCACCGATCATTGCCGTTGCAATGCCTTGATTTCCTGATGATGCATCGATAATAATAGAACCGGGTTTTAATTGACCGCGACGTTCTGCCTGCATGATTAAAAATAGTGCAGAGCGATCTTTAACGCTGCCACCGGGATTGAGGTATTCCAATTTTGCATAGAGTTTTTTTGATGTATGTGGTAACCGCACCAATGGCGTATTACCAATGGCGTGCAACAATGTTTCCTGCATCACGGTAGCCCCCCTATATGACCGTTTCCCCTCTAGCAGTTAGTATATATCCTTATGGTATACGGTTGTATAGAGTTTGATATGTTGCTCGATCATTTGGGTGTCACGAAAATCTTCTAGATGCTCATGATGGCTGCTTAATTTTTGATATCGTTCTTGATTGGTTGAAAGATCAACCATAGCAGCACCAAGCGCAAGCCAATCTTTCTGTTTAAATAACAGACCATTTTCTTCATGATTAATAATATCAGCAATACCACCGGTGTTATAACTAAGCACCGGCAGTTTAAGTAGACGCGCTTCTACAACAGCGCACGGCAAACCTTCCCACAATGAACTCAGTACAAATGCATGCCATTGTGCCATAATGGGTGCAACGTGTGGCTGCCAGCCATGCAATGTAACGACATCATTAAGTTTGTGATGGCCAATCCATGCCATAATGGCAGGTCGTTGTTGCCCGTCGCCAATGAGTTCAAGCCGTATGTTGCGGTTGCGTTGATATGCCCACAAAAATGCTTGCAGCAAATCAAAGAGATTTTTTTGTGGTTTAAAGCATGCAACGGTGCCAAAAATAAATGGTGCATCATCTGCCGGAAATGCATGTGCTTGGCGCGCAGGCAGATAAAATTGTTGCCAATCAACTGCCGCACGAATGATAGTATGTTTGCGTTCAAAGCCGGAAAATAAGCGTATGCCCGTGCGTGCATCATGTAAGCTAACGCATACAAAATGCGTGGTAATAAGGCTAGTTAACCATTCCACTGCAATGATAAGCAATGCGATAGCACGATGTTGATGTTCATGAAATGCATAACCATGTATAGTATGTATGCGATGTTTAATGCGTGCAAAAAACGCCGCCCAGCGGCCGATAATGCCGGCTTTGGTGCTGTGCGTATGTACAATTAAATCAGGATGCTGTTTTTTAATTTTAGCCAAAGTGCGTATGAGCCGTATAAATAATCTGATTTCGGTAAATATGCTACGCACGCTTATATCACGTTTAAAATCATTAAGAAGTATAATGTTGCAATTGTCAGCGACATCATTGACCAGATAGCCTTCATTGCCGGAAATAAGCGATGCTCCCATCTGCTGTTGAATATGTTTAAATAGTGTCAGACATACTTTTTGTGCGCCACCAAGTTCAAGCTTAGTGATGATGTACACTATATGCGGATCTTTGTGCTTCATGACTCCCCATAAAGGTTGTATAAGGTTTATGGACTTAATAGTATTAACATTGCTAATAAAAAGGCATAGATTGCACAGGTATCAATGATGCCTTGTGCGAGCATGCTCGTGCGTGAAAGTACACTATAGAGTTCAGGATGATGTGCAATAGTAGTACATGCGCTTGCAGATGTTCTTCCGGATGCAAGGCCGGGCCCCATGGTACCAAATGCCATGCAGAGTGCAGCAGCGATTGCAGCAATACCATAGAGCGGGGCTGTGGCATTAAAATACATGATCAACAACGCCGTTACTAATGCAAAAATAATTGGTGTCTCGATAATGGCTTGGCTAATGATAGTAAATGCAAAAATGGATGTATATGCTTTGCGATTAATGCCTATGCTCGTGCATGCATTAGCCGCATACATCGCCAGCCCAACAGCGGGCCCAATGCTGCCAATACCGATACACAATCCTGCTGCAATGCAAGCAAGAGATTCGTTTAACGTGGTTAGGCTGCCCGTTTTGAGTTTTATGAGCATGGCGATAATAAAACAGAAAATCATGGGCGTTTGTATGATCGTCTGCATGAGGAGCATAAAATTACGCAGCTTCGTTGCAAAAAATGGCTGACGTGCAATTGCCATGCAGGTTTGGCGCGCCGGTAATGCGGATGCAATACCAATAAAAAACCCGGAAATTGCGATGGCGGCAGCGATGCCAAGTTCTGCATAACGGCCATAAATAGTTTGATAATCGGTTGCTAAAAAAAGGAGCAACAATGATAAGCAAAGTCCAAATATAGCAACTGTTTCAATGAGTGCAGTACCAATCACCGCGCAGTTGATAATATCATGATGTGCTTTGGGTTGGATGTTAATCGCTTTAAGTGCAGCATAACCAACGATGCCTTCACCAATGCCAACGCTAATTGAAGGTATGCCTATGGCAAGCGCGATGGTGCCATAGTGAATAAATTCTGAGCTTACAGTTAGTTCCATAGTTGGGCCTTTGTGGTTAATCCTGTTCTTGTGTAATTGCTGTTGCTAAATAGGTTAAAGTGAGCATTGCAAATACAAATGCTTGTATACATCCTTCAAACAGCCCAAAAAACAGCTGCATGAGGAGGTTGAGTCCTGAAAATAATGCAGCAATTTGCAGCAATGTTGAGCCGTAGAGCAAGCTGAAATACATGTGGGTGATGGTTGCTCCACCAAAGATGTTACCAAAAAGACGAAACGATATGGAAACAATCGTTGCAATTTTACCAATTACATTGAGGGGGAGCATAAGAAAAAATGGCGCAAAATAATCTTTAATGTAGGCGATTAAGCCATGGGTAGCGATTGCATACCATTGCACATAGCAAAAAGAAAGTAAGCCTAATGCCAACGTGGTATTGATATCTTTAGTAGGTTCTTGCAATCCCGGAAAGAGCGATAGGCAGTTGCAAATAATAATATAAACAAGCAATGCAGTAACAAAAGAAAAATGTCCATGATTAAAAAAACCTAACGTCTGTGTTGTCATGGTGCGCATGCTTTTGATAAGGTCGCATGCTATATAACGTGCAATACCGGAGGTACGTGTAATGGCAGTATGTGCAATAATGCCAACAACCAAGAGTACTGCAAGTACAACCCAGGTGTTAATAATAGTCTCTTGATTGACATTAAAAAATGAGTGCGTGAGGCCTATCTGTTTAAATGGTTGCCAATATGCTTGGGAAAGAAGTTCAAGATTTTCCATGAGATCCGGCCTTTTTGTATACTATGATAACCCAGAAGGCTATCAAAAAACATATTAAAGCCAGTATAAAATGGATGCGTGATGTTAGCAACATATATAAACATATAAGAGAGAAAAGTACGATACGCGCAAGCGTATACAGCAGAATTGCTTTGGGATTGAAAGCCTGTTTGCCAGGGGTGTCGACTGTATGGGCCTTTATTTTAAAAAGCCCATACAGATAACCTACTAAACCACCTATGAGACAAGCCTGCAGAGCGGCTATGAACATAGATTAATTATACAGTTTTTGAGTTCTTGTAATTCCAGAACTGCTCGATTAATGAACTTGAACCTGCAACCACGATAAGGCCTTGGCGCTCATCAACAGTGCTTGATGCCAGTTCAAATGCATCTTTAAAGTTCTTGCTTGAACGAGCTTTTATTTTCATGCTCTTGATATCATTAGTTACTTGTTCAGCATCGAATGATTGCAAGCATGCATCGCCCGGTTTAGCTTCTACTGGACATACAATAATATTGCCAGATGTCTTTTTAAAGAAGTAACGCAGTAATTTCAAGAATTTATCGTTATTTAAATCCGGGTTGTTGCAACCGATGATAAGACTTAAACCTTTAAGTGGGCGTTGGTAATGCAATAATCTGATACCAAGTAAAAGGTTATCAAATGCATCAAGGTTGTTTGCATTATCAAGTAACACGATTGGCTTGTCATGTTCAATAACTTGAAAGCGTGATGGCAAGGTATTGATAGTATGTTGCCAGAACTGTTCCAATGTTTTTTTCGGGTGCAATTCAGATTGCTTTTTAGCTTCTAAAGTTGGGCGACCACGTTGACCACGTTGTTTTGCAAGAAGACTTTCATCAAAGCGTTCTTCAAGCGGTACAAATGTGTTCACGTAGATTTCACCAATACGCTCAGCAAGTGCTGCGCAACGACCATGCAACTGTTCAAACGGATATGCTAATGTTGCAAGTTTACGAATTGGCATTGCCCAGGTAGCCTGTTTTTCTTCTACGATTTCAAGCATAGTTTGTAGATTCAATTTGCTTTGATCAGCTGAAACTACATGGCAGCCTGCTTGTACGGTATCCAATACTGCAGCTAAATCAGCTTTATTTTCTGCTGAACTTGGCTCCAATTGGTTTTCAATACGTGTAATAGCAACGATTTTTGGTGTGCATACTTTTGATGTGTAGATTGGATCGTTTTTATTAACTTCAAAAATCGCAACTTCAACTTGTTCACGTTCAAAATACAGGAACGCCATCATAGTAAGGATGTCAAGCGTGTCAGCTTTAAGGCCTTCAGCTTCGGCAGTATTAAGTACTTGGTTTGCAAGATCGGTGAACGTTTTGTTATCGATCATGTTATTGTCTAAACCAAAGCGCTCATTATAGGTAAGCATATGCGGCGCATAAAAAAGACCCACTTTAAGTTGCTCATTATTAAGCAGCTGTGCAGTGAAATTCATCGTTAAACTTTTACCGTTGCTTCCTGAAACTAAAATAGCATTAAGCTTTTTAGCGATTGAACCGAAGGCAAGATCAAGTTTTTTTATGCAGGTAACATGATTGTCTTGAGGGCGAGACCAGTTTTGGTCTAAAAAAGCGACAATTTCGCTATAGCTTCGCTGTTTACCAACGAGGGCAACGTCATGTTGCGTCTGTTTATTTATGGTTTTCATACATAATTCTCCTCGAAAAATGGTTCAATAAACGGTTTATTTTTTACAATATTGCATATTTGTATAAATGACGCGCTGAGGGCGCGTTTTGCCATGTTATACTCGTTGCTCTCTGATATTAGACTATAGCATTTGCCAAAAATGTCAAACAATCAATTTTTGATCCAGTTTCAATCATTTTTTTACAAAAAATAAATGTCACTGCTGGGCGCGCGATTGAGTGATAAGAGCGATGTAAAAGCTGTTAAGAATCAGCAATAAGGGCATGGATCCAGCAAAAAGATTGCAAATAGAAAATATTGCGTGATAAGCTGAGTATAAGGGATAATGGATAATTAGTTAACCTATAAGGAACCTAAGTCTCATGAAGAGCTATAGATTTATGTCTATTTGTGCAATAATCATGATCTGGTGTGCATATACATTAGTTCAAGGGGCCGCTCACCCTGAAGAATCGTTTGTGCAGCGTATGCAGTCCTATTGGTCGCAGCTATGGGTGCCATCAGAAGAGCGGGGCGAATCTGCGCAAGTCCTGTATGCGGATATTCCTATAACGGGTGAAATGCAACCGAGCACAACTACTGAAGAAGAGGAAGATGAATATCAACTCATTGAGCCAGAATCGCCACTTGGATCGTTACAAACAGAAGAAGCAGTTCTGTTTATCAAAAATAGCTCGCAGTTTAACCTCTATGTGGTATATCACTATGCAGATGCATGGACTTCTCAGGTGGTGGAGCATGGAACATTGGTGCCGCTGGGTCTTGTGCGTAAAATTAATCTGCAATCGGTGCGCTTTAAAACATATGGTAAATATATGGCGACCGGAGCCAAATGGTATACATTAAGTGAAGCGGGTACTACGTTGCAAACGCTTCCGGACCAGAGAATGGTATGTTTAGAAGTAACATTAAATGAAATGGCATCATTTCTACAAAAATATACTTTGCCCTATGTAGTGCGTTTTATTGATGAGCAACCACCTCGGTATACAACATTGGCGGAAGTATTTGCCCGTGCATATAATAAATTGTCATACAAAGAGCAGTTACTTGGTGCTTCAGTTACACAAACCGTTGCAGAGCTCACCGCTTCTACATCGTTAACGCAGCATCTTGGAGAACAACTTAAACAAGGAACTGCTGCAGCATTACGTGAACGATTAATGTTGGGTGCGCAATCGCGACAATTAGCATACGCTTTTCTTGGTTCACCTTGGGCTAATGGAGAATATTATCGCTATCATGAAGATCCGGTGTTAGGGCCAAAAATGAAAGCGAATATAGAAGCTGCATATCTTTCACGATTTGATAGTCTCAATTCAGGCTTGTGGGTAAATACAGCAGATGATCAGTTGGTAGATGATGTGTTATATATTTTATTATCAGCAACACGTGCACTGCTTACTACAACGCAAGAAATACTGCCGCCGGAAGAACTTGTGCGCAGACAAGAAGAAGATGAAGAAATAGCTAGAAGGTTACGTCAAGGTATGGTATTATTTGACCCAAATAGAGCTCCACAGTTGCGTGTTGAGCAATAAATAATAGTAATCTGGCAAAAATGAGGAACATGGTGTATACGATATCGCTTGCCATACACATGGTTCTATTATTAACGTTGTTGGGGACAACACTAGCCCAGGCTGCAGCAGGAGATTCAACTCCTTGTCCCTTGCTTTTCTTTACCAACACAAGCTCATATAACGTTGTTGTTGGGCAACGTATTGAAGCAACTACATATTATGATCGTGTAAAAATAGCCGCTACTGACCCGATTGTGTGGCAAGTTGCACAAGCAGGCGCCTGTATTCCTTTGGGTAGACTTAACAAAGATCAGTTTAAGATTCAACTTGTATATCAATTTTATGGTGTTTATTATGGTTCTGCCAAAGATTATCCTGTTGAATTTGATATTACCCAAAAAGAAAAAAATGAACCGCGCAAATATTTGTATAATGTAGCACTTTGTCAAAGTGGCTGGCCATTATCACATACATACACGACAAAACTTTGTGATGCAATTTCTCCTGCAGGTCGTTTACAAGATGTTTTTACCCGAGGGTATCGATGCATGCCTTATGGTATGAGTGGCAAATTTGAATCTATGGAAGAGCTGCATAAGATTGGAAGTGCATTTGTAGATGCGGCAAAGGATCCTGCGTATGCATATCTCTTTTTGCATCTGCCTAAAATAGATATTAATAACAAGGCTTCAACTGCTGTAGTGCTTGCGGTTGCTAAGCATCTATGGTGGGAGGCTTTAGATTCAGGTCTTTGGGTTGTAGCGCCAAATAAAAAAAACAGGATTGAGACGCCAGATAGAAATAAGGATCTTGAATTGCAAATGGGTAAAAGTTTAAGCTATTATGACTGGTTAGGTATGCACGCATACACAATTTTAAGTCAGGCATATACAACGGTAGAAGCGCAATGCAAATAGATCAACGATAAACAAATTTAAAAAAGGTAGTAACGATGCATAAAAAAGGTTTTACACTTATTGAACTTATGATTGTGGTTGCTATTATCGGATTTCTTGCCATCATTGCAATTCCCAGTTATAAAAAATTCTTAGCAAAAGCAAAACGCACTGAAGCGTACATGAATCTTGGAGCACTCGCAACTGCAGAAAAAATTTATCACGCTGAGCATGGTACCTATACTACCGATCTGCAAGCATTGGGATGGAAGCCGGAAGGTACTATTCAATATACCTATGGATTTGCAGGTGGAGAAGGTAAGAGTTTTGTTACCGGTCGTTTGGGTGCCGGCCCGGGTGAACTTACCGGTTCACGTGCAGATAAAGATGGCTTTGTTGCCGTTGCTGCCGGTGATATCGATGGTGACGGGCAAGCTGATGTGATTAGTATTGATCAGAATAATGAGATCAAGATTGTAAAAGATGATTTAAATTAGAAATGGTGTGTTAAAACCAGTTGTGCATCAGTTCAATAATCCATGACTGCCAGAAGATAGCGACAAAGCCACCAAAGGCTAAGAATGGTCCAAAGGGTAGTTTAACCGAGCGGCTGCTGCCGGAAAGCAAAATATACATGACACCAAAAAGTGCGCCGGTCCATGAGCCGACAAGAATGGTAATCCAAACACCAAATGGTCCCAAAAATGAGCCAATGAGCGCCATGAGCTCCAAATCCCCTTGGCCCAAGCCATGCTGCTTGGTAAATGCAAAAAAAAGTTTAGCGATAATGAGCAGGCTGCCATAGCCGATTAATGCTCCAAGAATACTTTGGTTAAAGGTGATGGGTAGATAGCCTAATGCACCGCACACCATACCGACAGGCACCAGGCCAAGCGTTACAAGTGAGCTGATAAGCATCGTTTCGATATCAGAACGAATAGTTACAATAAGGGCAGAACAAAGTAAGCCATAGGCAGGCAGATAGTGCAAGGGAATATAATAAAGGGCAAGTAAGCCAATAAGAACGGTAAGTGCTTCAATAAATGGATACAGAAATGAAATTGGCTGTTTGCAGGTGCGGCAACGGCCACGAAGTGCTATCCAAGAAATAATAGGAATAGTATCGTACCAACGTATGGTTGTTTTGCAGGCAATGCATCGAGAGCGTGGCCAGACAATGCTCTCGTTATGCACAAGGCGATAGCCGACAACGTTCAAAAATGACCCCCAAATAAGCAGCATAAGAACAATCCACGCGACAATAATAATGGGTATCAACTATTTCTTCTCTTCTTCTTTTATTTTATCAAGGAGTGCTTCTACGCTCAATTGACGCTCAAATGGAGCATCATATTTAAAAATCAGTTGCGGCGTGTAACGTCCTTCGATTTGGTCTGCAAGCGCTTTACGCATGGAGGGTTTATAGAGAATCAATGCAGGCAAGAGCTCTTTAAACATCTCAGCACCGCCTTCGCAGAAGAAAAAGAGCGTACAGCTGCTTTTATCACGCGAAAGCTTTACGCGGTTGAGCGTAAGACTCTTTAAGCGCTCATCATCCAGGGTGATGCGCAAAAAATAGCTCGAAAGTTCATGCAATAACAATGACTCTTTCTGAGCACGTTTAATATCAGATACCCGAGAGTTGTTCATGTTAGATAGAAGTTAGACGTTGAGATTGTAGACGCATTAAGTTTTGTTTGATAGCGCGTACCAGGCGTTTGCGACGCTTTTGTGTTTTTGGTTCAAAATAAACCAGGCGCTTCATATCGCGGACAACACCTTCACGTTCAATTTTTTTCTTTAATTGACGCAATGCTTTGTCGATATGGGTTGTCACTTGAACTTCGATATTAGGCTTTTTCTTAGACATGCTGAATCAGACCTACCTTTCATATATAAATGTTTCTATAATACAATACTTTTACTATACCCCAATACCATAAACTTGTCCAGATTAAGATAATCTTTGCTTGTTCACCCGTGGCGAGCCCGTTTAGGGCAAGGGGGTTCTTCATCAGTCGTAGGGTCAGGATAGGTAAACAGTTTGACTGTGTTATGTTTAAAAAGTGGAACATACTTGATAAGGTATTGATAATGTTCATTGGTGTGATCGACAGGATATTGCTCGCGTCTTTCCCAAAAGGGGGCACAGGCAAGTAAAAACTCTCTGTGTTCAGGTAATAGTCCGGTTATATGTTTTTTTAGGCATAGATCCCATAATGCTATTGAGCTCTCACCGAATGCTACCAGCTGTGTCTCATCGGGAGAAAGCAAAAGTTTTGACGCGCGCCAGGAGCTTCTAAATGAATGCGTAATAGAAATGGGCTTTATTTGCGTACTATAAATATTTAAACGGTAATTTGATATTCCCGATAGCGCTACATACACAGCAACGCGCGAGCAATCATCATTGGTAGCAAGTGCCGTTATTGAGGTATTTGGGTCATTGCGTCCCATTTTGATTTTTTTAGGTCGTAAGGATGGATGTTTTATGCTGAAAATATAGAGATAATTAAAGAATGCTCCACGACTGCACGCAGCTGCAATCCATGCGCCGTTACCACTAAAGGTTGCATGACTCAAATGATGCGGCATGGAACAAAGCAAAGCGCCAGTTGCAGTATTATATAGTCTACTATGCGCGGCATGTACAACAAATAGTTGAGAATTATCGGGGCTTAGGCAGAGCTGATGCACACGCATATCGGTTGGCAGTACGTTTTGTAAGATAAGTCCGTCGATCCCGATGTGCCAAAGCTGTGTGGCATAGTCACTAGTTTGTCGAGCAAGTGTACTGCCATCAGTACTTATTGTTGCCGAACGCTCCTCAGCTGCCGGAAGTTCTAATTCATTATATGTTGCACTAAGTATACTGTTTTCAATAATGCGCACATGCACTATATGATTTCTGTCAATTGAGGTAATGTATCTATCATCCGGGCTATAAGCAAGAGACTCTATGGGAGATAAACGTTCTGCGATTGTAGAAATTTCCTCTTTGGGCGTAATATCGACAATTTGTAGTAATCCTTGGTTTGACCCAAGTGCAATAGATGATCCACTATGGTTAAACGTACCTGCGGTATAGCGACTGTTTGGGAGCTTTTCATGTGTGTATATCGGTTTCTGGTTGTATCTGCGGAGTGTTTCAGCTATATAGGAGGTTTCAGCCTCATCTAATATGCTCGTTTCGGATGAACCTTCATAAAATGCACTTCGCATTTCCGGATGTGAGGCGATCTGCTTGAGCATCAATTCACTCAAACTATATGAATCTGGGCGCTCTACGCGCATAGCATGCACACAGGATGAAAAAAGCATAATACAACTGCTCCAGACTATGTACCGGCCCATGCTTGTCATTTTTGTGATTATCCCCATTGAAAAAATGATCAAAAATTAAAAATAGTCCCTATATATATAGGGTATTTTTTAATTGTAGCTAAGTCAATTTTTATGTTGCTTTTATCTTAATAATCAAAGTCATCTGGCAGCGTATGAGCCAGATCAGTAGATGAGCTTGGTTGTTCGCTGGTCCCGTGTAGGGTGAATAATAGAGAGCTTTTCATATAGGGAAGTTTAGCAATGATACTTCTAAATGCCGCATTACTTGCATCAATTGGGTAGCTTTCATTGTTATTCCAAGCGAGCCGAGCATCCACAAGTAGATTGATCTCTTCAGAGGTTAATGCGGCAATACGGGCAGGGACATTCAAATCCCAGAGAGCGATAGCAGGCGAACTGCGCGAAAGTGCTGCCAACTGTGAGCCATCAGGACTAAATATGAGCCAATCGCAATAATCATATAAAGCGAACGGAAAATGCACAAATTCTTGTGTGCGTGTGTTCATGATCGCAATAAAGCGCTTTTCACGGGGGTCTTCAAGTTTAAAATGTCCGGCAAGCAACGAGCCGTCGGCATTCAATGCAAGTGCTTTAACCTGTGCAATACCTTTTGGCAACTTAATAATCTGTGGTGCCGTAGCATTATAGGTGGTTACCATTGCTATATTTTTACCAACAAGTTCTTGTGGCGGTAATAATGCCAATAATTGACTGTTGCCACTAAAAGCAAGTCCGGGTGAAAGTGGATTAAGCGTATCTGCTGGCCATGGTGTTGAAGTTGGCAAACGTCGTATAATAGCGCCGGTTTGCGTATTCCATATGCCGCCACCAATATTTGTTTGCCCGGTAATCGCAAGTTTTGAGCTGTCCGGGCTAAAGCGCATGAGTGCGGTGTATTCATACAGCATGGCGTGCGAGTAGCCCAATATGCGCCGTATTTCTAACTCGAATTTGTGTATAAAAGATGCAGGATCTGCAAGTGTGCCGATTGTTTTTTTTGTAGCAATATTTAATAGTTTAATTTCATTGTCACGAAATAATGCGACCATGCGAGCATCAGGACTTAACGTGGCAAGGATGCGTCCCGTTGCCCGTTTGTCTACAACGTTGCTCGTGAGCATTAATTTGCCGGTCTGCGCATTGGTGAATTTGATGACACCGTGATGTGAAATTGTTGCTATGACATGATCATTATCGGTAAAAGCCAAAGCCTGTGTATCTTTGTATCCATCAATTGAGTGTATGCGTTTACCCGTATGGGTATGCCATATGTTCAGTTGCCCAAAAGCGTTGGTGGCTGCAAGATGGGTGCCATCATGGCTGTACGCATAGGCAGTGGTACCTTCAAACATGCTTGGCGGAGATACTGTTGCTCTGTCTGGTGGATGTAATATAAACCGTGGACCGAGTGGACCGCGTTTAAGTATGGCTTCATATATAAGTTCGGCTGCGGCAGTACGCTCTAGATTGTCCAGTTGTGCAGTTGTTTCAGGGCTTTGTAAAACTGCGTGGTACGAAAGGTCAAAAAGTGAAGCTGGGCCGGTTTGTTGTTGAGTATCATCGCTGAGTGCGCCAAAAAGCGCAGGACAACTGAACATAACAATAATGATGTGTGTAATTGCCTTCATACCTAAGCCTTTTTTTAGAGAAGCGGTCTATGTGTACGTTGTATTTAATTTAATAATAGCACTTTAAATGAGCGAGGAGCAATAAAAAGCCCCATGTACTACATGGGGCACGTTATATACTATGCAATTTCTACGTTTAGTAGAAAATATTAAGGCCGAGCATTATCGTTGATGCACGGTAAGAATAGAATTGCATTAATGGAGCTTGCCATAAAAAGCCGAGTGACATATCGGGGCAAATATCGTAGTTAAACCCGATGTTTGCAACCTGTGTTTTAAATGTAGAGCGCTCATTGAGTACCCATGGTTCAAAGCAACCATCGGGGCATTTTAAGCAATATTTATCATTCTGGTGTTGCATGAGCACATATTGGAAGTAAAATGATAGCAGCCCAATAAAGTGGTATGCGCCAAGCTTGGCGGCAAAATGCCAGTTCCAACCCGGTTGACGTCGTACATCGGTAGTGAACGGAAAGATGCCTTGTTGATTGTCATCGTTAGGAACTCTAAAGCAACGAAAATCACGCGGGAAAAAGTGAACTGCGCCAATTTCAACACCAAAATCGACTGTTTCCACCCAGTCAAAATTAATTCCCATGGTGCCACCTAATGAGTGGTGACCGTTATTACCATGTGAAAGTCCCCAAGCAGCATTAGCGCATGGTTCTTTACCGATTGCGACTGATCCGCTCAACATTGCAAATGGCATGATATACAGATCCGCAAAATCGTTAATGATCATATCGCATTCGCGTATGCTGCGCCAGATAAGGTTAAAGCGCAAATCTTCTGCCGTAGTTAAATGGAAATTATTAATATCAAGGCAGATGCCGTCGGCAATTTCTCGGAGTTTATTCATCAAAAATTCATCGACATTCGCTTTGGTTAGCGCCGGATTGCATGGATCTTTAAAGGTATCGTCATCTGATACAAGATCGGTAAGATTAGTAATCATCGATACGGTTTGGCAAATATCAGAAACACCGCCTTCTATGTTGAGTATAATATTGTTGCATATGCGCAAGCTCGCATCCCAACGTAAACCACGTTTGCGATAATTAAGATCTATAGAAAAGAAACCAAAATCTTGTAGTGGATCAAGCGGTTGGTCACAAATAGGTGGTGTCAACGTTGGATACAGTGCCTGTTGTGCTTCTACAAGAACCGGTGGTAAACTTTGTCCGCATGGGGTGCATCCAAAGAGTAATGGTAGCATGCTCCATCTGCCGTTGATATCACCTAAAGGAATAATTTGACGTTTAGCATTACGTGTTGAATTCGCATTTTGTCCAAACGGAGAAAATGATATAAACCATCGTTGATCTACATAACGTTGACGTTCAATTTCATCTTTATCGATAAATCGTTCACGATTCCACAAAAAAGGGCGCTCGTATGGTGACTCAGTGGTAAATATAGGGCATGGATCATTGCGTGAGTATGAAGTCAGCCATGCTTGCAGGCACGTCGGTATACAGAGCAAGCAAAAAGCAATGTAGGTGAGCAATCGTGCAGTTTGTCGTAGTATCATGATAATCCTTTTTTAAGTTCAGCTTCTAGTTACTTATATACCTCAACAGCCGTGATGAGTCAAATTAAGTAGCTCACACACAACTCCTTCAATGGCGAACAGAAAGATCGCTGTGGCCGTTATAATACCGAAAATAGTTTTAATGTTTTGGTGATTCTTCCATTCAGATGGGATAGTCAGCAGGGTTATCATCGACATGACAAATGAAAACACAAGGAAAATCGCGGTAAAATAAAAGAATAGATTAATATTTTCAAGCAGCAGGTAACTCATCAGAATCCAAAAACCAACAAATAGCACCGCGTGGTAATCTTTGAATTTGCCTGCGTTCACAAAAGCGGCAACACGTTTATTTTGTACATGTTTTACAATAGTGGTTAATAAGTTACTGCAAGCCCAGATCATAGAATGTATGGTGCCAAAAATTGCAGAAAGTATCGAGATGTCAACTAAATGCAATATCCAGCTATTGCCGGGAAATAGATATGCAAGAATTTCTGATGCGCGTACATTTTGATCCACAAAAAAGCTTGCCGGTGTCGCAAGAATAATTGAGCCGATAAACAGTGTATAAATGGTGCCGACGATAATAATGGAATAGGTGAGTGCGCGCGGAACATTTTTGATCGGTTCTTTTACAATATTAAACAGTGACGATGCACATTCAAAACCAAAAAAGCTGAAAATCACCACACGTGTTGCCTTCATAATATTGCCGAGTCCATGCGGTGCAAAGGGGATCAGGTTGTGCCAATCAGCTTTTGAAAGGCATGCGATAGTGGTTGCAAGTAATGGAAAAACGGTACAACAGATAAGAATCTGCTGGCCAAGTTGTGAGCAGGTAACGCCATAGAGGTTTAACAGAATAAATGCAGCCAAAACAACCAACCCCAGTGTATTTGCACTCATTGAGGGAAAAAATGGTTGCAGATAAAAACCACCCATATGGCATAACAATCCCAGAGCAATTAGCAGTCCAACAAAATATGCGCTGACGGCAATCATGCCACCAAGGTGACCGCTCCATTGTTTTGCATATAAATAGAATGAACCTTCTTGAGGAAATAGATATGCCAGACGTGCCATTGCATTGGCCATAAACCAGACAGAAAACACCACAAATATACATGCAAGAATACCTGCAGGACCTGCATGAGCTGCTACTGCTGCGGGTGCTGCAAAGATACCGGCGCCAATCATGGCATTCATACCAATAATCGTTGCGGTTGCAAGGCTAATTTTGTTGCTGTCCGTCTGTGCCATAGAATTCCCTTTATCGGTTTTTTAAAAAACGTAGTATACTAACTAAAAACATGTAACCCCCAACACGAAACAATATGAATCATAATATGAGATTCGGCGCCTATTATCAAGCAGAAGTTGATCCACTGTTGACCTGGTATTTTGTGGCAATTTTACGCAGTTTTGAGCATATAGCGTTTGATCGCACCAAAGACGCCCAGACGGGCACATTCGAGTTCTTTGTTCCCCACGATACCGAGAGTTATTTTGTAGATATCATGCGTTACTTTGAACAAGAAAGCATTGTCTATAATTTGCGCAAGTCGGCTAATCGCCTTGTTGATGAACAGCTATAAAAGGTAGATCCTTCGACAGGCTCAGGATGATTGCAATATTATTTTTTGATTAAAGTAATATATCGCAAACATGTAACTCTTAGAAAATTATACCTATCGCGATTAAAATTTTTTTAATCATCCTGAGCATGCCTGCCCGACATAGCCTTGGCGACGTCTGGGTCGAAGGAGCATCCTATAAATGCATTATATGCGTCAAACGCTCATGACTTTCCGTGCGACCCAAAGCATTAATTAACTCATTGATCGCCGGCCCTTGGGTGCTACCCATAAGTGCAATACGCAGATAACCAAACAGCTCTTTAATAGGTATATTACGCTCTTTTGCTTGTTGCTTAAGGCTTTGTATAAACTGCTCACTATCTTCATAGTTGGCAAGAGCATTAGCTATCATAGTACGCAGATCATCTTGGCGAGTAAATTGTTGCATGTCCTCATGCGTAATGGTGGGGCGTTCAAAATAAAAGCGTAAAGCATCTACAGAATCTTTAAGGGTAATAAATTCCGCTTTAAAACGTTCAAGAAGATCGCAAACTATTTTGCTATCCATCGATGCGGTCATCGGATACGCAGTAACTAGATACGGCATGCAACGTGTATACAGCTCAGTTGTGCTGATGCGATTGATCCATTTATTGTTCATCCAGCGAAGCTTTTCCACATCATATTTTACTCGACCCGTGGCATGTATATTATCGAAATTAAGATTGGTTATGAGTTCATCTTGAGACATAATCTCATCGCTAAATGAGCCGCCGCCGATGATTGCCAAATAGTTAAGTATCGCTTCAGGTAGGAAACCCTCGCGCTTAAGATCTTGTAAAGAAAAGCCAAAGTCACGTTTGGACAATTTTTTGCCTTCGATATTACAAAGCACCGGAAGATGCCAATAAGTAGGCATAGGAGCATTGAATGCCACAAAAAGTGCAGCTTGGCAAGCGGTATTAGTAAGGTGGTCTTCTCCACGAATGGCATGGCTAATTTTCATGAGCATGTCATCGACAAAGTTGGCAAAAATAAAGGTAAAGGTGCCATCACTACGGGTTAATGGAAAATCAGAGAAATTTTTCAGTTCAAATATTGTTTCACCATGTGCAAGGTCTTGCACGGTGACCGATTGATTGCCGTCAAGCTGCAAACGCCATATATAGGGAGTTTTGCTTGCTAAAAAGCTTTCAATTTGTGCTTCAGGCAATTCGAGGCATGCGCGATCATAGCGCGGTGGTTTTTTGAGCGCAATTTGGCGTGCACGACGTTTTTCCAGCTCTTCAGGTGAGCAGAAGCAACGGTAAACCGCCTTTTTTGCCATTAGTTCTTCTAATGCATGTTCATACAAATGGGTGCGCTCTGATTGATAATACGGTATATATGGACCGCCATGAATAGGGCCTTCATCGTAGGTGAGTCCAAGCCAGGCAAGGTCAGCAATAATCTGTTGCGCTCCAACATCAAAGTTTCTTTCAGGATCGGTATCTTCAATGCGAAGGATAAATGTGCCACCTTTTTGGCGTGCAAATAGAAAGTTCATAAGCGCTGCACGGATATTGCCAAGGTGCATCATTCCGGTAGGAGATGGCGCAAATCGCAGACGTATGCTATTGTGAGGCATGAAAAAACTCCAGATATGTTATATTTATATACAATATACTGCACTAATCTATGTAGGTCTAGTATAGTTAGTATAACATGCTCTGTACAAATATGCATTTATTATTATATTGTAGAGCTTGTTCTTGTGTCGATACGCAAGTATCGCTATATCTGAAAAAAAGGTCTTAAAAAGAGGAGTGGTCATGGACAAATGTCTTAAAATTCTATTTAGTGCTGATGTTCGGCGAGATGCGGTGCAACATATGTTGCATACCTGCACCAAAAAGGTAGCAGTTGAAGGTGTTGCACAGATGTTTTCAGAAAATAATATTAGAATTATTGTCTGTGGATCTGTTGAAAATGTTGATGCGTTTATCGATATGATGTATCAAGAACTGGTTAAAGCGAATGTGGAAGAGCCAATTATTGAACCATTTTTGAAAGATAAAGATTATCGTGGGGTGTTTCGCATTGTACAATGAAGCGCTCCGGTATTAAAGGGTCTCGTAGTTTGTGGTATACTTTCACATTAAGAGTGCAACATTGCAAATCAATTTAGCGTTATCAAGGCAACAGTGTGCGGGCTATGCTACGAGTTTCTTCTTATGGGTTCTTAACATTCGTTATGTTTGCAGTGCGGCTGTTTGCAGCCGATGGTATGCCACATCACCAAATTGTATATCATACGGGTCATACAGAACTTGGGGATATACAAAAAAAGCTTGCCACCCTGATAACGGAACCATTATCACTTGTTGCCGTTACCTATGCTGCTGACGTTGCTTTCTCGCGCGATGAGTTTATCTACCTGATCGGTTTTGATGAAGGTGATACGGTTACGCATGATCAACTTTATAAACTTTTCTTTTATTTGATTAAAAAGCGTAAGTTTGAACGAATAACCGTCTCGTTGTATCCCCATGAAAAGGGATATGCTCTGCATGTTGATTTAGAAGCATTTTGGACCTTCAATGGACTTAAGTTTAAAGGTATTTTTGTTGGCAAAGAGCATGTAAAGCAGTATTACCTCATGGAATATCAAGATTATTTTGATATGCGCAAGCATGCTGATTCGGTTGCCAAAATTCAAGAATCATTCAAAGCGGATGGATTTTTCCAAGCTACTATTCAAGAAAAATTTATGTACCATGAAGCGACAAAATCGGTAGATGTGCAGCTTGAATTGCATAAAGGATCGCGCTTCTATATCACTGATGTACAGGTGGTAGTTGAGCATCCATCGGTAAGCGTGGAAGATAAAGATTCGTTAGCCCATTCATTGCAATGCCATTTGGCGCAACGCTTATTAAAAAACTATTATAATAAAGAGCAGATCGCGCACGAAACGGGCGAACTCAAGCAGCTGCTTATGCACAAGGGATATGTGCATGTAGATGTTATTCTTGCCGAATCGGTAAATTATGCGGCAAAAACGACGCAGCTTATATTTACGGTGCTGTTGCAAGCAAAAAAACAGTTCCTGTTTGTGGGTAATCATTTTTTTTCACGCGATCAATTATTGGAGCATATTACTGCATTTGGACGTGCTGCCAGCTTGTTGCCGGCATCTATCTTATCTGAAGAACTTATGAAGTTGTATCATGATAAGGGTTTTTGGCAAGCTTCAATTGCTATTCAAGATGATGCATCAACCTGTCAATTTACCATTATCGAAGGTCTGCGTATTTCCATTGATGAGATACAATTACAATATATTGATCCATTTCAAGAAGAAGGGTTAATTAAAAAATTCTTTTATCCCTTGCTCAAAAAACGATTTTATGAGGCAACGGTACAAAATGAATGCATAGAGCGCTGTTTGGCATATATGGTGCAAGAGGGGTTTTGGCAGGCTCGCGTCCATGCAGTTGTATTTGAGGCATTAGAAAAACCGCAGGCGCATCAAATGATTATAACATTCGAACTCGGTCAGCAGCGGCGTTTGAAAGCAATCTCAATTGGCCAGATTCCTGAAATGCAAACTCAAGGTCCATTTAAACGGTTTGATCAACTGGGTGTGTCCATACCGTTTGATCCGCATATTATCGAGGAACAGCGATTATGGCTCAAGCATTATTTTAAAAAACAGGGATATCATAACATGCGAGTCACACCTGAACTACAGGGTGATTGTGACAATTTGACCATGTCCTGGCAAACTGCATGCGATATTAAACAGGATGTACAAAAATTGGTTTTGTTAGGAAGTAGCACATTTCCATTTGCCTATGTAAAACGTGAGCTTGAATATGCGGTAGGGGATGCTTGGCATCGGGACGCGTTGCGCCATGCAATTAGCCGGTTAAAAAAAATCGAGGTGTTTGATGCGGTGCATCTTATTCCGGATAAAATCTCTGCAGATGATCCGGAATCGGTGTTATTGCTTAAGCTGCAACAGGATGAACCGTATGAAATTAGAATGCGTACCGGTTTTGGCATTCAGCATATTACCAAATCATTGTCCATTGGTGGGCTGACGTATCGTATTGGTGGTAGCTTTATTTACAAAAATCCTACCAATAGTGGTGATCAGTTGCGTTTGGATGCCGATTGTACGCGTGCGATACGTCTGGTTAATGCCCAATATCGTCGGCCTTGGCTTTTTGGTTTGCCAATTAACGGTATGTTCCAAGGATATACGAATCGATTTGAATATCCCGGGTTTATCGGTAGTCAATTAAACTTGTATACCGTTATTCAGCAGGGATTTTTGATTAACTTTAATACGGTATATAACAAGATCGATGCGGCAATGAGTACGGGCATTGAGCTGATTGATACCTTTATTGATGAATCTACCCCGGAACAGGCACTGTTTGCACAGCAAGTAGCACGGGCCATAAACTTTCGGCCGGATTTGCTGGATAAGAATATCCCCTTTTTCCTGTTGCAACCCACCTGCATTTTATACTGTGTTGATAATACCGTTAATCCAACGCGTGGCTCATTTTCCATCTTTTCTGCCAAAGCAATGTTTCCGTTATCAAAGCTAGAAAGCAATAACTTTTTTATACGCCTACTAGCTGAGCAATCATTTTTTATTCCTATCTGGCCGTTTGTTGTAGCATTGCGTATTCGCGTTGGGCATATCTTTCATCCCAAGTTTAGTACTATTGTTCCTATTGAACGATTTTATTTAGGGGGCGCGAACTCGATTCGCAGCTATGAAACTGATCAATGTCCGCCACTGGGGAGAGTTGATCATGAAGGCAAAATTCTCTATGTGCCACAAGGGGGCAGGTCGCTTGCAAATGTAAACCTTGAGCTGCGCTTTCCTTTGTATAAACAATTGGGCGGGGTCGTGTTCGGGGATGCCGGTGCATTGAGTACTAACCGGCTCGCCGATATTAGAGTTCATGACATGCTTTCAGGTATCGGTTTCGGCTTGCGTTACAACACGCCTATTGGGCCGCTGCGATTTGATTTTGCATGGCGAGGTCGCAAGCATGATGGGGTTGGCAGGCCATATGCATGGTTCTTGTCGTTTGGTAATGCATTTATATAGCTCTCTGGGCCATATTGTAGCGGTAAATTATGCAGTAGTTATTGCTAAATGAAAACAAAAACTATACATTATAGTAATTAGGCATCAACATTAAACAAGGGAATATTATGTCTCATCATCATTCACATGATCATGACACCACGAATGCTCATAAAGACACGGTCTGGCAAGAGCTGGTTTGTCATTTTCCTTACGCGGTATTTTCTGTTGCATTCGCATTGATACTTATCAGTTTTGTCCCGCTGGTTCCCAATTTGGTGTATACGGCAGCGGCAATCAAAAAGCAGACGCATACGTTGTTTCATAGTTTTCACTTTATGCATATTGTGTTTGCATCAGCCGGTGCGATGATTACCTATCTGCGTTTTTGTAAACGTCTGTTACCCGGGATTCTTATCAGCACTATTTCGCCTGCATTTTTCTGTATCCTATCAGATGCAATATTACCCTATGTAGGCGGTACGATGCTTGGTGTGCATATGCATTGGCATATCTGCTTTCTTACTGAGCTGCATAATGTGCTGCCATTCCTGTTTATAGGGATAATCACCGGGCTTGCATTGAGCTATCATGGTGCTGATCAGCAGGGTTTGTATAGTATTTTTTCGCATTTCTTTCATATTTTGATTAGCTCTATTGCTTCAACATTTTATCTGGTTTCACATGGATTTACTGACTGGGCAGATAGCATTGGATATGTATTTATATTTTTAGTCTTTGCTGTTGTGGTACCATGTACATGTTCAGATGTTATTGTACCTATGCTATTTGCCAGAGCGCATAAAAAATGTTGAGAGTGAACTATGCGTACCATTACAATTGTGGGTGTATGTAAGTCGTATCATAACGATGAAATACTACAGAATCTAAATCTAACTATCCCAAGTGGGCAATTTTTTGCGCTGCTTGGCCCAAGCGGTAGCGGAAAAACTACGCTCTTGCGTCTCATTGCCGGTTTTGAAGAGGTCGATGCGGGCAAGATTTATATTGGCAACAAAGATATTACTCACACACCGATTAATGAACGCAAAGTAAATACAGTATTTCAGCAATATGCACTGTTTCCTCATCTGAACGTGTTTGATAACGTTGCCTACGGGTTACGTATAAAGAAACTCCCCATTGATGTTATTGAGCAAAAAGTACATAAGATGCTCAAAGTTGTAGGTCTGGAAAAGCAGATGTATAAAGCCATCAATCAGCTTTCGGGTGGACAAAAGCAACGTGTAGCGTTAGCGCGCGCCGTGGTGAATGAACCGGACGTTTTATTGCTTGATGAACCATTGGCAGCGCTTGACCAAAATTTGCGCGAAAAGATGTTAGTGGAACTTATCGAGTTACAAGATACGCTTAAAACCACCTTTGTGTATATTACCCATGATCAAGCAGAAGCGCTGACGGTTGCCGACACAATGGCAATTATGAACCAAGACGGGCAGATTGAGCAGGTGGGCACACCCAAGGAGATTTATGAATTTCCGGTATCATCGTTTGTCGCTCAATTTGTTGGCTCTACCAATATCCTGTCCGGCACATTAGTGTTACATGAGACGGAAGAACTATTAGATGTTCCATATTTGGGTAAGATTCCCGTAATATTACCTAAAGAGCGAGCAGCATGGATGGTTGAAGGTGCACAAGTTTTTTTGAGCATACGGCCGGAAAAGCTACATATTAGTAAAACTGAACTTACCGATTTTTCTAACATGCTCCAAGGTATGGTGACATCAATTATCTATTATGGTCGCTCAACGCAATATAATGTATTGTTGAAAAATGATCTCACGGTGGAAGTGTTTACCTTGAACGATAAACATATAACAACGCAAGAAATCGATTATGATGATCAAGTGTATATCTATTGGCAAAAAGAAAATGCGGTGTTGTTAAAAGAATGAAACAGATTAAAACAGTTATTGTACGAGAGTTGCCTTTTTTCCTTTCGGTGCCGGCGCTTGTTTGGCAGGCGCTGTTTTATTATATGCCATTACTGTTTGTATTCATATTGAGTTTTAAACAGCTGGTGGATGATGCAACGGTATGGAGTTTGTATAACTATCGCCAATTATTGGTACATTCATCATTGCACATTATTATGCGCTCATTAACGATCGCATTTGTTACTGCGGTGATAACCTTGTGTACCGGATATCCTATCGCTTATTATTTGGCGCGCAAAGCTGATCGCATTAAAAATCTACTGCTCTATTTTTTGGTATTGCCATTTTGGACCAATATGCTCATTCAGGTGTACGCCTGGTTTGCAGTGCTGGAGCGTAATGGCATTTTAAACAATCTTCTAATGCAGCTTGGTATCATTAATGAGCCGTTATCGTTACTGTATACCGAAGGTGCGATTTACTTGGTAATGCTCTATTATTATGTGCCATTTATGGTGATTCCAATTTATACTGCGCTGGAGAAAATGCCGCAAGAATATCTGGAAGCATCGCGTGATTTGGGTGCAACACGATGGCAAACTTTTGTGCACGTTACACTTCCATTTTCTATGTCCGGCGTATTAACCGGTTTCTTTTTGGTATTTATACCCGCATTTGGTGAGTTTGTTATTCCGCAACTGATGGGCGGCGGTAAATATATGTATGTTGGTTCACTTATTAGTTATTACTATCTTACCACACAGAACAATCAGCTGGGTGCAGCATTTATGTGTTTAAGCTCAATAGTATTAATTGTAGCAAGTCTACTTATTTATAAAATCTGTACCTATGTTACTTGGTGCAAAGGAGGTAAATAATGCGACGTGAAAAAATCGATTATCTTTTGCCCGTGATTGTCGGGGCTATGTATGTATTGTTATATGTGCCAATTGTTTTATTGGTTATTCTTTCATTTAATCATGCACCATTTTTTTATACATGGGGCGGAATTAGTTTGCGTTGGTACGCAGAACTTCTGCATTCTGAAGAGGTGTGGAACACGTTGCAAAACTCATTAATTGTCGCATTGAGTGCCGTTGTGTTGAGTTTAAGCATGGGGGTGATGCTCTCATTTTATATGCATCAGCGCTATATGCAACGTATATCATTACTTTTTTACGGGACGCTAGCAGCGCCGGAAATTGTGCTTGCTGTAGGGTTGTTGAGTCTGTTTGTTTATGGATCTTTGCCGTTAGGATTGTCGACGTTGATTGTTGGTCACACGCTCATTGGGCTAGGCTATGTTGTGCCGATGATTTACGGTCGTCTGCAAGAAATGGATGAAACATTAGTACAAGCGGCAATGGATTTGGGAGCAAGTCGTTCTTATACATTATATTCTGTGGTGATGCCATTTCTTACGCCAACGTTATTGGGAGCAGCGCTACTAGTCTTTATTATTTCATTTGATGATTTTATTATAGCTTTCTTTTGCGCCGGTCCTTCTGCGCAGACGTTGCCGCTCTATATATTTTCACTTATTCGTACCGGGGCAACTCCGGTAATCAATGCTCTATCAACGCTCTTGCTTGCAAGTAGTAGTTTATTAGTTCTCGTGTACACCAGTATGACCGTTAAAAAGATAGGTCTGCGACGATGAAAATTGGTTTCATGAATTATGCCGTTCGTGTGGGTATGCTTGTTTTTTGGATAGCAGTGCTGATGAGTTTGCTCTATGTACCGACACTGTGGCATAACATACAAACTGATAAAACAATTTATGTAGCGACTTGGCCGCTTGTGCTTGATCCGCGCATTATAGAAGCATTTGAACAAGAAAGCGGCATCAAAGTTCAGATCGCCTATTTTGAACGTAGTGAAGAGCTGTTTGCAAAAATTAAAGCAACCGGCGGACGCGGTTATGATATTATTTTCCCTTCAGATTATACCGTTAAATTAATGATTCAGGAAGATCTATTGTTACCATTGGATAAATCGCGACTTACGTTCTGGGCAGATTTGGATGAGCGTTTATTAAGTAACTATTTTGATCCTAAAAATAACTATAGTATTCCATTTTTTTGGGGCATTTTTGGGATTGGCGTTAATAAAAAATATTTTGCGGAGCAACCCCCAAAAAGTTGGTTGCTTCTGTTTGACCGCGCATACAGTAACTTGCCGATGTTAATGACGGATCAAGCGCGTGAAGCTGTATTGGTTGCCGCGCGTTATCTGTATGGTTCAGTAGATGCATTGCGTGATCCATCAGCGCAAGAAGCAGTTAAGCAGTTGCTCATGCAACAAAAAGATCGCGTAAGTTTGTACAGCACCGAACGTGTTGATGATGTACTTGCATCGGAAAATTGTGTTATCGCATTTGGTTTAGGCTCAGATGTAATGCGTGCGCATATACATAATGAGGCCATATCATTTATTATTCCTGATGAAGGTAGTTTCTTGATTATCGATTCCATTGCTTTGACAAAACATGCGCGACAAGATTTGGTCTATCAGTTTATTAACTATCTCTATCGCCCAGAAGTGATGCAGCATCATGTTTACACGTATGCAATGTGTTCGCCATTAAAAAGCAATTCTCATCGAACTGTTTGTTCAGATGCAGACTTTGCTCGCTTAGCATTTCTTACTGATGTAATATCTGAAGAAAAATTTAATAAAATTTGGATCGATTTACTCGCTCATTAAGGCCTAATCAAGTCAAACTGTTTTTTCCTACTTGCCAAAAGAAAGATGGCTGTAGTAGGATGGATATTCATGGACCCATATGTTGACAATAAACTTGAGAACTCGTTTTTGCAAAAAGGAGATCTGTCGGGAAAAATAAATTATTGACATTACAAACGAAACGCACTATGACTATCAATCAAGAGTATAACCACATAGAGCAGGAGATATTTGTAGTACGTTACTAGCAAATGCTGAATATATAACCATTTTAAAAAAGGATGAGTTTATGAGAAAAAGTTTTGTAGCTAAGAGCATACCATGCATTAGCTTTCTTCTTCTATTAAGTAGCACGCTGCTACATGCTGGATCTTGCGGGCCGACAATCGGTTGGGGCCCCGTAGTTGCCGCCGATGTATTTGACCAAAATATCAATTTGAACTCGCCGACTATTGATATTATCGGTGGTGTTGCCGTGCATGCAGTAAGTTGCGATATCACTATTAATATGAATGTTGCCGGGCCGATCACGATCGAAGGTGATCCGGCTGCGGGTAATTCTCGTCTTTACTTGAATCCAGATGCTGGTCGTACTATTACGGTTAATGTGACCGATGATCTTACGTTCCAAGGTTCAGCATTCGGTGCAGTCGGTGAGCTTGATTTGCTCGTAACAGTAACTGGTGCCGGCGAAGTAATATTCATTCTTGATGCTGGTAATAATGTTGTATTGCAACGTAATGCGAGTGGTAGCAGTGTCGGTGGTGCGGTGCAAATGTATCGTCAAGCTGATCCTACCGTAATGTTTGCAGACATGCTGTTTACAACCAGTCAGACGACACCGGCTATTTCTTCATTAGTTATTGGTACGGATTCATTATTAAGTTATCTTGCTACCGATACAACACAGACAGCTGAAATTATTTTTGAACCGGGTGATGGTTCTATTCAGCCGGAAATTCAGATTCTTATGGCTGACAGAGCTGCTGTGCTTGTACGTGGTAATTTGCTTACTCCATCTGCCGATAAATATACAATCGCAGATATTACTCCATCTGTTGTACCGGGCGGTGATTCTGCATTCCGCCTCACCGTTGCTACAAACAATATAGCAAATCCTGCTGGATTGCGTGTACAAAACGAAAATAACACCATAGGCCAATTCTTATGGGATCCTTGGTGCATAGAGGGTGAACGTGGAGATATTCATCTGTTTAATGGTATCCAGTACGGCTTTATTGTAGGCTCAACGGGTGAGTTGCGTATTGATCCATATACATTTGTCGATTATATAGCATTGTCATTACCGACATGTCTGGTATCTACAATTGATTGTATTGGAACAATTGCGACTACTTCTGTTGCAAAACGACGCAATCCTTCTGCCCTCTTTACTGACAGCTTTGTATTCTCAGATCAACCTGCGCCGGTTATTAATATTATGGCTCATGCGGGATTATATCTTCGTTCAGGGGTAGGCAATAACGGTCAGGTGCAACCGGGCTTTATTGTTGATCCGCTGAACCGCACTCCAGGTGCAGGTATTCCGGTAATGGATATTGAAGGTCAGTTATTTGTGCGTGGCGCAAACATTCCGGGTACAGCTGAGCAATGTTTTATTGATGAGCAACAATTAAGTAAGATTGAAGTGCTCTCTTGGGAAGTGCAGCCGTTTGGCGGTCCATTATTTACCGATTACACAGTAGAAGATCCGGTAAATAATCCATTCATTTTCCCGAGCCGTACATTTACAACTGTACCTTTGCCCGATCCATGTGATCCGACTGCAGATCTATTCTACTATGCTGCATATAACAAGGGTGCTATTTTTAATAACGGGCGTGCTGATCTTATTACTGTTTCATTAGATCATACAGACGAGATTCATCTTGTTGTTGAAGATAATGATGTAAGTTCTGAACCTACCTATATTGGCGGTGAAACTTGGCACATACCATGCGAATCTTGTGCAGTATGTATTGCTCGTCCACTATTTGCATTCTTTAATTCACGCTTTAACATACATACAAATGTTGCACTTACCGGCGTTGATTTATTGATTGAGGTTGGTGGCCCAAGTGGCGATACTGATGGGTTTAATTTCTGTCAGGATAACATATCCAAATTTGTATTCTACCAAAATGGTAAAATACTGGATAATGGTACCGGCCGCTCAATGATCTTAGGAACCTTCCCTGGCTCGACTGCTTGCGATGGTTGCACCGTAATTAGCAAAGATACACATCTTAATGTTATGCAAGATAATGTGTGTGATGGCGGTGCGCTTGTTGATGAGCTTATTCTTACAACAACGGCAAATACGGCGTTGTTAATACCTGGTATTCCTTCCGGTGATCTTTCACAACAATATGCAATTCAAACTATTTACTTAGGTAATAATAGTAACATTTCGATCGGTGCTGAAAGTGTTAGTTGCACAGAGAGCATGACGCAAGATGTACGTTTTGCAAGCTATCCAAACCCACAAACAACGTTTGCATTTAATCCGCTTATTTTCCCAACATTGCTTATCAACAGCAACCTGTTCTCATTTGAATCGCGTGGCGGAGCAGCAGGTCTACCAGAAACATCAAATGTAACCGGTCAAGGCGGTATATTTGTTGATGCTAATGGTATCTTTACTATTGGCGGTAGTCGTTTAACGGCAGATCAAATATGTGTTCAATGCCTCTTCCGCGCCAATATGGGTGTAATGGTAACAGCAAGCTGTAACGGATTTATAGACTTGCCGGCAAACCGCGTTCTCTTTGATCCACGCGTGGGCATTGCATTCTGGCAACTCAATATGAACAACTCGTCAGAACAGGTAATTGTGCAACGTGGTCAAGAGATTTCGGATTACACCTTAAACTGGTTGTTCTTAATCAAAGACTATGAAGTCTTTATGCCATACTATTTAACTGACTGTTATAGTCCATGCTTCTGCCCACCGGTGACAAGTATGAACGTATCAGCAATTCCGACGGTTGAAGGTACGGTACAACAGTTGCAAATTAAAGGCTCACGCCTAGGCGATCCTGCACACGTTAAAATACGTGGTGGTACCGTTGGTGAGCTCGTTATGCTTTCAGGTTTCAATTCAGCTGAAGCGCCGGTTGCAGTTGTAGTGTTGGAAGATCAAGGTCAAATTGGTCTTGGTTCTACACACCGCACAGTAGATTCACTTGAAGCATCAATTCAACTTGGTGTTAACGGTGTGAACGTTATCCTCAATGGTGCTGAAGGTCAGATAAACTTGAACGAAGACGTCGTGGTTAATAATATCTGTGCGTTCTTACCTGGACCGGATATTACATTGACCGGTGTTCTTCGTATCTCTTCTGAGTGTTGCAGAACATTACGCATTACCAAAGATGGTATACTTGATTTAAGCGGATTTGGTGGCGGACAGTCCATTGAATTTGCCGGTAATGTTCGTGTTGTGTTTGAACCGGGTTCAAAAGTAATTCTTGCCAACAATACAACATTGCGTTGGACAGAGAACTCAACAGCAGAGTTTGAGCCAATTGTATTTACCGATGTATTTAGCCCTAATTCATTAACATCAACTGATACATCACGTGTACATTTTGTTGGTGAAGGTTCGCTTGAATTCGTTGATTGTTCTGCAGCTTCATTACCGCGTGATGCGTTTGTGGGTGTAGAAAACGATCTCAGCTGTGGCATATTAACGACAGCTGTTACTGTACGTTTAGAAGACAGTGCGAAGTTCCAAATTGGTGACCCTGCATGTAGAACACCGGGTGGTGCATTCCAGGTTGGTAATACAACTAATCTTGAAGAGCGTGGTAGCGTAAGCTTCTCACTTATCGTAGATGGCCCTGAAGCATCATTTGAAATAGGCCAACAAGGATTCTTGGGTCTTGGTGTTGGCGTAGTGAATAAAGGTCGCCTTGCACCAGATTTCTGGCTTGTAGCTCCTACATTCAACGTAAATGAAGTGAATCTGTTCTTGAATAACGGCAGATTTGCACATACGCAGTTGTATGCAGGTTCTGATGAGCGTGCATCATTGATTGCTTTCTGCAACAGTGTTGGTGGTGCTGTACAACCGTTTAATTATACTATTGCACCAATATTTGATACGACTGATGGTACCTTGCTTTCTAACATGAGCTTGCTTGGTGGTGGCAATATAATTGCGTGCCCTCCAACAATAGGTATCTTTGCGCCAATCGTTGGCATTATTAACGGTACAGTGAACTCAGGTACAGCAGGTGAGTATGAAGTTGGCATATTAGCGTCAACTCCAATAATAGCAACATTTGCGGCTGGTCCACTGTCTGCAAGTTCAATATATGCATTATTACGTGTTCAGGACATTATTGCAGATTTACCGGCAAATGGTCGTGGCGTTGGTGCTCCAAGTGATTTGCGTAATCAAATTCGTGTTGGTTATGTAGATACAGCGGGCGCTGGTGGAGATGGCTTCATTGGGCGTGCAGAAATAGAAAAAGTAGTGGGTAAATCAGCGCAAACTTCGGTGCAAGAGCATACACTAGAAATAGGTGTTGTAGCTATTGTGTTAGAAAATAGCGGTGGTGCTCCACGTGCAATTGTGGACGTTAATGAAATAGGCCAATAATACGAAAACATGGTGGAGCGGACATACGGTATGTTCGCTCCATGCACCAACTGATATGAACTATATCAAAATTACCAAAAAAGGAGAACAATGAAAAAAGGTCTGCTCAGCATAGTGAGCCTGTTAAGTTTAACAGCTGGCCCACTCTCTGCTACAACAAGTTTCTTCCGTACGCCGTTGAGCTTTATAGAAAGCCGTTGGGGTACTGTCCATTATCCATTACCACCATTAGATAATTGTGGTTGGCAGGTAGATACGATGGGTCTTGTGTACCAACGTTCTGCATGCGATGCCTTTGGTCGTGATCCACTGTGTGGAACAAATAATTGTAAAAACATATGTGATGATGGTAATGATACATCAACAACCCGTAAAACAGTACCACTTTCACAACTTTGGTTTGGTAAAGCGGATTTTTCAGCGCGTGACATAGGCTTTGTATCATCGGAAGGTAACCCATTTTTAGCGTTTACTAATTTTAGTCCACGATTTCGTTACTATGAAAACGGTGTAGCATTAGCACTTAATGCCTATCGTTTGGTTGGATGCGATAAATCATGGTTTGTTGGTGCGCGTGCAGCATTGCCGATTTGCAGCATTCAAGTAAATGAAGTTGCGAGTGTGAAGCTTTCAACAATAACTCCAGATTTCGAAGATACCATAGTGCCAATTCAACAGCAGTTACACGGAACGAGTCCAGGTACAGGTTCAGTTGATTCGCGAGATGTAAAAGCATATCGGCTTGATTTTTTGAGCACACTAGAAATGCCTGATGGTACACCTATGGTAGAATATGGTACCGTAACAGGTGATATTACTGGTAATACACGAATTGCTGGCCAAGATATAACTAATAATGTGACTCAAACTATTGGTGGTGATACTAATGATCGTCGTGCACCTGTATATGTATATAAACAATCAAGTGGCATAGTTCCATTGCCACCAAAAGGTTTAACTGTTGCATCGTTAACCGGCAATGTACCTCCGACTGGTCAAAATCTTATGATATCTTCTGATGCCAACGTGTTGTTGGCTGCAGATGGTTCTGGTCCGGTTGATGGTCAATGGGCAGCGTTTGGTGGATTTACACCTACTCCTCCAGGAGGACAGCCTAATTATCAAGCTGATTATGCAGGTAATTTAGGAACCAATGTAGCTGCACAGAAACAATTATTTGTTGTGCCGGTTGGTACAAGCTCAGGCGGTACAACATTTGAGCCAATAGGTCTTGTTGTGCAAAATACTATCGACTATGTAATTCAAAAACTACAATTGGCAAGCACAGTTGCGCTCGATTTCTTTGCAGATAAAGGATATAGTTTATCCAGTTGCACAAGTGGTGCCGGCGATACGTTTATTGATTTTTATGGTGGTAAATGGTGCGATTGTTGGTATGGCGATCTTCTTGTTGGGTTGCGTTTACCGACAGGTACTGATTCAGATAATCAAAAAAATCTGTATCAGCAGATGACGGGTAACAACGGTCACTTTGGGTTAAAATTTGGTGTTGAAGGCGGTTATAAAGCATGTGACTGGATGGGTATTAAAGGTGATGTGTTCTGGCGCCATAACTTTAGAGCAACTGAAAAACGCGCAGCGGCATTTGTAGGTTCAACGGTACACAACTTTGGTCCATGCATTGACGCACAAGTTAAATGGAATGATCTCCAGGCACATGTAGATGTCACTGTCTTTTTACCAAAATGTCCAAATACCGGTTGGGATGTTGGATATGAGTTTTACTATCGCACAAAAGATGATCTGTGCTATTGCGCTACTCAGGCCTATAATCTAGCAGGTGTATTGCAAACATTAGATCCAAATCTTGCTGCAGCAGATTCTAAACTATTGTCTCATAAAGTACGGTTTGAAGTGTTCAGCCAATGGGAATGTGTTGAAGCATTCTTGGGTGCATCATACATCTTTGCCGGTGATAATGTCATGAAAGAAAGAGAATGGCATATTGGCATGAAGGCGTATTTCTAGACAATAGTTTTAATCCAAAGGAAGAGCATGAAAACTAACTTAAAATGTTTCCCGAGCGAACGTTACATAGCGTTGGTTGCGGTAGCATTATTGGTGAATGTCACAATGCATGCCGTGAATGTCAAACATATGTCAATTGCCCGCACAACACGCTCAGCAAATACGGCTATGAATGCTTCATTGCAGATGCGTAACATGCAGCCTGATTCGGCATACCTTTTGCACATGAGTCATAGAAATATAGAACGGGAATTGGGTATATCGCTTTCTGTTGAACGAGTTGTTAGTATTTTGCATGCCATTGCATGTGATGTGAGAATACAATCGTTAGCAGATGATTGTTTGTATTCTATTATGCCTTCTAGTCGACGTTCAGCAAAGGATATATGTTCTGCGCAAGATATTTTAGATGAAATTGCACATGTATGCGAATTAGAAGGTGCTACGATTGTTCGTGCACCGCGCCCGGAAGGATCTAATGAACCAAGCCTTGTATCGCCATTTGATTCTTCACTCTTGGCTGACATTGCAGCATGTTGTTGTAATTTAACTAATACAGTTGGGCCAAACGATAAAGGTATTTGCGATGCCTCCAGATGGAGCACGGTTGATGGCATTCAAAATACTAATCAATCTGTTATTGGATGGCTAAAAACGATTATGATAGAATTGCGCGGTCTCTGCCAATCTATGCCATAATACGTTAGTGCATAGCACAATTAAAAGAGGGCGTGAGCATAGAGCTTATGCCCTCTTTTTGCGTAGTTACGATAATTGGGGTAGACTAATTATAATGAAAAATTGCTCTAAGGAAGATCCTTCGACTAGCTCAGGATGATTATTGAAAAAATAGCATGGATTTGTTAGGCAATCATTCTAATTGGGCAATTATGCTAAAGTGATGAATATTTTTTAAAACATGTTGATTGTGCAAAAAACTATTAATCATCCTGAAAAACTATTAATCATCCTGAGCTGGTCGAAGGATAATCATTAACTTATTTTGATACAAAAGGTATAGTGCGCCATGCATAAAAAAACTTGTTATACAACAACCCCCATTTATTATGTAACTGCAAAGCCCCATTTGGGTTCGCTTTATTCAACGGTAATAGCTGACGTTATTACCCGTTGGCACCAGTTAAAAGGGTACGATACGTATATGTTAACCGGCACCGATGAACATGGCCAAAAAGTTTTCCAAGCAGCAACGGCCGCTGGTAAAGATCCTAAAAGTTTTGTCGATAGCTTTATAGAAAGCTATCATGATACCTGGCAGAAATATGAGATTGCTTATACCCATTTTATACGTACAACCGATGCATCGCATATTGCGGCCGTACAAGAATGGATACGCCAACTGCAGGCAAAGGGTGATATTTACAAAGCTTTATATGAAGGGTGGTACTGCACGCCATGCGAAACTTTTGTAACTGAAACAGAAATTAATGAGCAACGTGCAGCAGGTCATGATCAGCCTCATTGCCCAACCTGCGGTCGCCCCGTGCAAGCGATGCAAGAAGAGACCTATTTCTTTAGGTTATCTGCATATCAAGATCGCTTGCTTGCCTATTATGCTGAACATCCGGATTTTATTATTCCCCGCGAGCGCGCACATGAAGTGATACAGTTTGTAAAATCGGGGCTCAAAGACCTGAGTATTTCGCGAAAAACGGTTACCTGGGGAATTCCATTTCCCGGTGATGAACATCAAGTAACCTATGTCTGGGCGGATGCACTTAACAATTATATTACTGCCATCGGCTGGGGCCAAAAGGGCAAAGAAGCGGAATTTAAGCATTGGTGGCCCGCAAACGTGCAAGTAATGGGCAAAGATATTATTCGTTTTCATGCTATTTATTGGCCGGCATTTTTGATGGCAATTGATCAACCATTGCCAAAACATTTGTTGGTGCATGGTTGGATTAAAGTTGATAAACAGAAAATGTCCAAATCATTAGGTAATGTTGTCGATCCAATTGTATTATATAATGAATATGGTGCAGATGCAGTGCGCTACTATTTAATGCGCCATATGGCAGTTACGCATGATGGCGAATTTGCTATTGCTGATCTTGAACAGGCAATCACCTCTGAACTGGCAAACGATTTGGGCAACCTGCTCAATCGCACGATTAGTTTGGCAGAAAAGCATGATGCGCTTAAGTTGGATGATCCACGTCTATGGTCACCGGCAGCACTTGAACTTATTGAGCAAGCATGGCAAACCATTGAAAGCGTTTCAGAGTATATGGATGATTTAATGATTCATATGGCGGTCGCACGTTTGTGGAAATTTATTAATCAAGTAAATGCTTACTTTCATGCGCATGAACCATGGAAATTGGCAAAAGATAATCGCAAACAGTTTATTGAGGTGCTCGCAGTTACCTGCCACAGTTTGTATGTAATCGGTGTTATTGCATGGCCAATTATGCCTTATAAAATGCAAGAACTTCTTGCAGCACTTGGTTGCAAACTGCAGGTTGATACTGAACATGATCGGCTTGCAGACATCGCATTAAGCTACCATCAGCGTACGTTCATCCTAACAAAAGGTGCGCCGTTATTTGTTAAACCTGAACCTAAAGAGGCATCGGTGGAAGAACCTAAAGTTGAACCAACCTACATCGCAATTGATGATGTGGCAAAAGTTGAGTTATTAGTTGGTACTATTGCGCATGCTGAAACCGTGCCAAAATCTGATAAGCTGCTCATGTTACAAGTTGATTTTGGACCATTGGGTGTGCGCCAAGTACTTGCAGGAATTCGACAATCGTATGAGCCGGCAGAATTGCATGGACAGCAAGCACTCTTTGTGGGTAACTTAAAACCGCGCATGATGCTCGGGCACGAATCGCAAGGTATGTTGCTCGTTGCAAAAGATGTAAACGGTAAAGCGATCATTATGCGTCCGCTCGTGGCTGTACCAAATGGTAGTCGTTTGGCGTAACGAAATATTTTTATACTGTTATTTTCCATTTTGTCATCCTCGCTTCGGGGATCCAGGCCGGTGGATTTTATTATAAGAGTTACAGAGAAAGCACATGTATTCTTTTGATATCTTATTATAGTTGTATCTGATCTTGGTCTGGATCCCCGAAGCGAGGATGACAAAAAAGAGACTATTCGAAAGATAGTCGTGTCTTTAAAAAAACTAATCAAATCCCTGCGCCGGCAAGGCGTATATGCAACCTGGCGAATTTTCTATGAACGCATGCGCACATGTTATTATAGGTTGCGCATGCGTACTATTGCATTTACGCGGCCAGCATTGCCATACACACAATTACGTGACCGACTGTGTCTATTTTCCACCGATCGTTTTTTATGCACTTCGGATATGCGTGAAGCAGCAGATCTGTATGTGCAAGACAAACTTGAAGCATTTGGAGTACGTACGCATAAGTTGTCGCCCACTTTGTGGCATACTGATATCTGTTTACAACAAGCAGACAAATCAGCAGATGTGTATTTTCCACCACTACCTATTGATCGCATACATCTTAATCTTGCAAGCTCGAGTAAGCAACGCGTAAAAGATATTAAAGTTCCATGGGAGCTGTCGCGCATGCAGCAGTTAGTTGTACTTGCGCAAGCATGCAAGCAGAATCATGATGAACGGTATGCACAAGCGGTGCATCGGCAGTTGCAACATTGGATAGAACACAATCCATATCTACATGGTGTTAATTGGTTGTGTGCAATGGACGTTGGTATTCGAGCAACAAACATCATACTTGCACTTGCAGTATTAGTGCAATCTGATGCATGTGATGATGTCTATGTGCGCAGGTATTTTGATAATTTATTTCTGCATATGGAGTTTATTGAGCATCATTGGGAATGGTACGATGGGCGCACCTCAAATCATTATCTTGCCGATTTAGTTGGATATCTGTATCTCTGTTGGTTGTTTTATGATTTGCCGGGTATGCGCAAACGAGCTACTTGGGGATATAATCAGATTATTAATGAAATGCAAAAACAGGTACATGCAGAAGGAACTGATTATGAAGGCTCAACGACGTATCACAAATTAGTGCTTGAACTGTTTGAACATGCAAATAATGTTTTGCTATTGCTCGGATACACTATGCCAACATGGTGGAGCGAACGCCTTGCGCTTATGCGCACCTTTGTACTGTGGTGTAGTTATGCACCGGGCAAAATGATTATGATCGGTGATTGTGATTCCGGTTCAGTAGTGTGGCCAGGTTTTGTTGCAGTAGACAATAGGTTGCCGTTGGGCATTATGCATTATGCTCATTTTGGATTAACTATTTTGAGAAGCGAACGCATACATATGAGTTTACGTCATCATGCATATGATAAGCGACAACCATCGGGGCATTTTCATAATGATGCCGGTAGTATTACGCTTGCAATCGATGGCATACCGGTGATTATTGATCCGGGTAGTTATCTCTATACCGCGTGGCCGACATGGCGCAATCAGTTTCGTTCAGCCTCCATGCATAGTTGTATGAGTATTAAGGATCATGAGCTGACTCCTTTTGATGCACATCTTTTTTTTCTGGCAGTGCCAGAAAATGATATAAGCAAAAGTATTTTTGAGCAACCGGTTATGCGTAGCGTGCATACATTATGTGAGCGCTTTGGACTCAAGGCAGAGCGCAATATTGACGTTAAAAACGATATAATTACGATTAATGATCGATGGCATAAAATCGGTACCATGCATCCAGAGCTGCATACACAATGGCGCTTGTTGTTACATCCGGATATCGAACTTGTTATGCAGGATGCGTATAGTTGGCGAGTTTTACACAATGGGCGCCAACTGTGCAAAATTATAGCTGATTATCCTATGACGACAGTACCTAGCTGGATGAGTGTCGCCTATGGAACCAAAGTTGCCGCTGTTGCATTACATGCGGAGCGGCCGATTGATGTTGAGCGTTTCTGGCAGCTGCGCATTGTGGTTGATTAATCTCTGTTGCCTCTAAAAAGACGTTCAAGTGCAGTAAATCTTTCTGCAATAAAAGCTTGTCGCTGAACCTCGCGATGTGGGTGCCGATAAAGATATTTTTTCTTGAGTTTTAGATAGGTGCACCATTCATTGCCTTTAGTATAGGTGATGGTGAGCCTGCCTTCAATGCGCATAACATCATGTGCCCAGCCGATGCGTCCAGGCTGAATCAATGTTGATCTATCACAAGAATTATCATCATCAGATGAACTAGCAAGCACCGATAATGGTAAAAGCAGTATTGCCAATAATAATGTATTCAGTCTAATTTCCCTTCAAATTGTAGCTCGAGCTCTTGAAATCTTCGCATGCAATAAAGTTGATCATATCGTTTGGGTTTATTAAGATTTTTATGCGTATATGTTTGTGTTGCTTTTAGTTGGGTGCAGCGTTCGATATCAGTGCTATAAAGTATTTTTTTATCATTTTCAAATCGATTGACGCCGCATCCATTAAGGATACCTCCACCATATTTTTTTGGCAAACTCTTGCTTGTCGATGCGCCTAGAACGGGTAATGATACCATGAGCAAGGAAAATACAAATATGCTGAACATTTATTTACCTTCAAATTGTATCTCAAGTGCTGCAAATCTGCGAGCAGCATAGGAAGCAAAAAATTGTTCTTTGTCCTTACTGTCTAGATAAACGGAGTGAGCAGATTGTTGTGTCTTTATCCCATTAAGATCTTCGTGCTCAAATATATCTGCGAATTTTATGTGGGTGCAGCTTTCTCCATAAGCGGTGTAGGATATCTTTTCGCTATTTTCAAATCGTAGAACGCCATGTTGATTAAGAATAGTCGGACTATATTTTTCTGCGGGGATTTCGCTTGTTGAAGCACCAAATGATTGTATTGGAAGGACAAGTAATGCTAATACGAATACGTTTAACATTTATTCTCCTTCAAATTTTTTTTCTAGTGCTGCAAATCTACGAGCTGGAAATGGCACTTTTGCGATACCGCCATGTGTATAGGTACCATCGCTTTTGGTGCGTGCGCACCACTCCTCACCTCTGCGATAACTTATTTTATCGGAACTCTCAACGCGTACAATGCCATTGGCACAACGTATTTCGCTTGTTGGTTTTCCGGTCGGTTTTTCTTCATCAGTTGATGCAGCGATGATATGAATCGGCAGCATAATGAGTATGCATGCTATATATTTGAACATGGCTTCTCCTCAAAAGATATGAGAATTATTTGGTGTTGAGCATAATATATAATTTTTTAAAATTAAAAGAATTATTTGATGATGATAGCCTGTGGCATGAATTTTATTGCGCAATTCTTGTGTGCAGATACCGCTTTAACGTAGAATAATAAGGGTTATACAAAAGTGTCACAAGCTGTGGCAGAAATGCAGTAAGAGGTTAGGCAAGCATTGCTTGCTACAAAAAATGGAGAGGTTGTGCATGGAGGTTATAGGTTATAAAGTTGTCTTGGAGCCATTTGTACAAGAACATGTAAGCCCCTATTTGCATGCATTTGTCCCTGAAGTGCGCCATGTACTGCGCGTGCCAACTCTTGATCATGAATTTGCTTATCTTAAGCAGCGTCTTGCTGCACAGTATTATCATCAGACCTTTTTTTATTGTGTGCGCAGCCGTGTGTGTGGTTCCGTTATTGGCTGCGTGGAAATTCGTGATGCGGCTACTTTTGCCGGACAGCTGTATACTTGGGTACATCCTGGCTGGTGGTCAGCAAACTACTTTCAGGAAGCGATGGCATTAGCAGCACGTGACTATTTTAGAAAAAGTGCGGCAACAACTATTATCGCACAGATTGATCGGAGTAATAAACGTTCTTGGCGCGCGCTCAAAAAGGCGGGCTTTGCACATTATGCACGCGTGCCGGGTGCGTATGAAGAGCAGTATGTTATGATTTTAAAAAATCAGTATTGAGAACTATTCCTTGTAGCCGCAATTTTTGTCCGAGCAGAGTAAGGTAACTTTGCCATCTTTGTTTACTTTTTTAAGCAAGAAGGGCAACTTACATTTTGGACAGGGCTTTTCTTCAATATCACTAAAGACAGCAAACTTACAATCAGGGTATCTGCTACATCCCCACATGGTGCCACCGCGATATTTGCGCTGCACAAAGTCTCCCTTTTTGCAGCCTGGGCATTTAAATGCAGCTTTGATTTGTGGAATATATTTACATTCAGGATAGCCTGAGCATGCTTTAAACATACCAAACTTACCACGTAGTTCACGCAGCTGTTTGCCGCATTGTGGGCATGTTTCATCCAGCATCTTTGGACCTTCAGTAGTTACCAGCTTAATGTTGCCTTCTTCATCACGCTCAAAGTTAGAGGTGAATGTACATTCCGGGTATCCCGGGCATCCTAAAAATGCGCCAGCTTTACCAAAGCGAATAATCAATTTATGTTTACCACAATCTGGGCAGGTAATATCTGTTGGTTCGGCATTCTTTTTGCGTTCACCTTTTTTGCTACCAGCAAAAGCTTCAAGATCTTTTTGAAATGCTTCATAGAATTCGCGTAGCAAGGTGTCGCGATCAAGTTCACCACCGGCAATCTTATCCAGATCCTCTTCCATGAGCGCCGTGAACTTTACATTCATAATTTTTGGTAAGTTTTTTACCAACATACCCGTAACCGCCATACCAAGTTCGGTAGGTGTGAATCGTTTTTTAGTATCCAATGTAACGTAACTACGATTCAAAATAGTACCTAAAATATTGGCATAGGTACTTGGGCGGCCAATGCCCTCTTTTTCAAGCTCTTTAACCAACGATGCTTCCGTATAATGCGGCGGCGGTTGGGTAAAATGCTGTTTAGGATCAACTTTTTTCAAGTTCAATGGGCTTTTAGCTTGAATACCAGTAGGTATAATAACTTTTTGATCTTTTTCTTGGTCTTCAACGGTATTATAAACTTTTAGATATCCATCAAAGAGCAAGGTTGAACCGGTTACCTTAAAGATGTAATCGCCACCTTGGAGTACCACTTGACGCTGTGCATAGAGTGCCGGCTTCATTTGGCACGCAACAAAACGTTGCCAAATCAGTTCATATAAACGAGCGGCATCTTTTGGCAGGTAACGAGCTGCTATTTCCGGGGTAATATTAACATCAATAGGACGGATGGCTTCATGGGCATCTTGTGCACCTTTGCTGCCTTTAGCATATACCGGTGCTTTTGGTGGTAAATAATCTTTATTAAAATGTTTTGAAATATACCCACGTGCTTGGTCAATTGCTGTTTGTGATAGGCGTAATGAGTCGGTACGCATATAGGTAATAAGCGCAACGGGAGTATCTTTATCCTGTAACGGTAAACCTTCATATAACTGCTGCGCAATCATCATGGTCTTTTTAACCGGGAACCCAATATGGTTAAATGCAGTCTGCTGTAAGGTACTGGTCATAAAGGGGGCTGCAGGGTTTTTTGCACGCTGCTTATCGGTAACTTCAGTAACGCTATACTCTTTAGTTTTAAGATCAGCGACTATTTTGTCTGCCTGTTCTTTGGAGCTGACATCCAGTTTTTCCTTGCCAATATGGGTCAATGCTGCTTCAAAGGCACTTTTTTCAAACCCGAAATTACCGGTAATTGACCAATATTCTTCAGGTTTAAAGGCGCGAATGGCATCTTCACGTTCGCATACCAGGCGCAATGCAACCGATTGTACACGTCCGGCAGAAAGCCCTTTTTTAATTTTTTGCCACAGCACGGGGGAAACTTCGTACCCCACCCAACGGTCAAGGACGCGGCGGGCTTGCTGTGCATTTACTTTGTTCATATCAATAATGCTTTTGTGTGCAATTGCCTCTTTGATTGCCGGTTCGGTAATTTCGTTAAAGGTTATGCGGTGCATATGACTTTTGTTTTTGAGTACTTTAGCGATCTCTTGGCTAATGTGCCAAGCGATAATTTCCCCTTCACGATCGGGATCGGGAGCTAAATATATCTCATCGGAAGTCGAAGCCGCCTTGCATATTTCTGCAATAACCTTCTCTTTATTTTCCAGCGGAACGTATTCTAAGGTAATTTCACCATTAATAGTAACACCCAAACTTTTGGACGGTAGGTCCATGATATGGCCAACCGTGGACATGATCTTAAAATCTTTGCCCAAGAATTTGGATATGGTTTTAATCTTCGCAGGGGACTCTACTATTAATAGTTTCTTCATAGTTTTATTTCACTAGGGGTGAATGATCTTTTTGGCTACTGTCAATTCAATATTACACAAAATATTTTCAAAAAGTCAAATATTGTAAGGGGTGGGGGTTGCAAATCCTTATAACTGCAAGCTTTTACCATAAACGACTTTATGGATAACAAGGTATACTATTTATCAGAAAATGCAAAACAGATTTTTATATATCTATGCTATTCTCTTGTTTCTTTTGCCGTATTTTGGTACGTTAATGTTATTATGTAACATATGCAGTTATTAATCGAGGAGGATGAGGCATGTACTTATTGCGTTCGTGGCAGGAGTCATTAAAGCTGTTTTTACCCAGTAATTTTAAGCTCTTTATGCTGACTGTTTTAAAGTCGGCGGTAGAGACCTATGGTTATCTGATGTATTACTTTTGGTGGCTGGTACTTATTTTTGCGCTCCTTTTTATCGGATCTATGAATATGGACCCGGAATTGCTTGCCGTCATGCCAGCCGAATGGATGGGCTCCATTTTAGGGGTCACAGGGATGCTTTTATGGTTGGTACTTATATTGATAGTCAGACCATCGTTGCGCGAAAAAGGGCCGGTCTATTTTAAACAGAGCATCAAAAAAAACATACTCGGATTCTTTGCCTATGTAGTTTTATGGAGTTATGCACGCTTTTATATAGGTAATATTTTTATGTACCTGCTGTATCAAGTCGGGTTACTTGAGCAGCATATAGCCCATATTCCTATTTTATCTGATATAGTGCAGTTTAAAGGAATGTTCTTTTTTTGGTATATCTCTATGCTTTATTTTTGGATGCCGTTAATATTGTTACCCGGTTTTCTATTTTCGGTACTTTTCTTTGCCGATAGTGAAGGGTCACTGCGTGAATGGCTGCGTTCATTATGGCGTGCAGTTAAGATGGTGGTGTACAATTGGCCATTTATTTTCCTTTCTTTAGTAGTCTTTTTATTGATAGGTATTGCTCTTTTGATGTTCTTTTATAGTTTAAGACATGCGGTTGCAGAATATTTCTCAGCAGCCAGTATTATCTTCTTCTGTTTAATACCATTTATAGTTACTTATTTAAAAAACTTTTACATCAAGCGCGTGCATGATCAATTTAAACTTTATTTTCCAGGGACATAATGGTTACATTTCGTTCAGTTGTTTTAACGTTAGCCTCCAGATGTATGTTGCTTATGATTCTGCTTGCATTTGCTTTGCCGGCGTTTATTCTTATTTTTATCGTGCCGCAGCGCTATCGCTATAATGCAGCATTTTTTGCGATGCTCAATCTGTTTTTCAAAGCGGTGGTTGCTTGTACCTTTGTACCGATTAACATCCATGGGGATCGCGCAGTCTTTGCGCATCCATCCGTGGTTATTGCCAATCACAGCTCATCACTAGATATTCCATTTGTAGGTTCCTTGCTTAATGGTTATCCTAATGTTTGGCTTGCGATGCAATGGTTAATGCAATTTTGGACATTTAAATTTATTTTGCCGCGTGTGGCAATGATAGTAGATTTGGCATCACCACAAAAAAGCGCACGTTCATTAATTAAAATTATACGTAGGGTACAAGAGCGCCATATGCATGTGGTGCTCTTTCCTGAAGGGGGTCGTTTTACTGACGGATCAGTACATGACTTTTATACCGGATTTGTTATGCTTGCAAAAAGAACCGGATATCCTGTGGTGCCGGTCAAGCTTATAAACATGCATAAAGTTTGCCCACCAGATACATTTTGGCTGAGCTACTATCCGATACATATCGTGATTGGTCAACCGATGTATCAAACAGCGGATGAATCAGATGAGCAGTTTAAACAGCGCGTGCACCAGTGGTATACGGAGCAGAACTACGTATGATATGCAACGGTTTCGGAGCTGTAAATGAACTATCTTGTGCAGTGGCAACAGGTCACCTATTTATATTGGTTATTGCCATTATTGGCGTTAGTCATATATGCGCGCGTTTTGTGGTACAAGCCGATGCGCTATGTTTTTTCACTGGTGCAAACTGCTCTTGCGCATAATAAACAATCAAAAAGTAACTATACTACCTGTCTTACTCTACTGCGTGCATTAACGCTGCTTGCACTCGTGTTACTTATTGCACAGCCACGTTTGGTTGATGTTGATTCTAAACTACCGGTTGAAGGTATTGCTATCATGATGGTGCTTGATGTGTCCGGTAGTATGCAAAACAAAGATGATGAAACCGATTATCGTACACGCCTAGATGTAGCAAAACAGGAGGCGATTCGTTTTGTTCAAAAGCGTGACAACGACGCGATTGGCTTGGTACTGTTTGCAAAAGATGCGCTTTCACGTTTGCCGCTCACTATGGATAAAGAGCTGCTTGTGAAAGTGATTGATGAGCTGGAAATTGGTTTTATAGATCCGGATGGCACCGCGCTCTTTACGGGTATGACAACCGCACTCAATCGTTTACGTTACGCACATGCAAAAAGCAAAATTATGATCTTGTTAACTGATGGTGAGCCATCTGATGGTGATATGAATCCGCGCGTCCCTATCGAAGTCGCACAAAAGCTGGGCATAAAAATCTACACGATTGGTATTGGTGGTGATGGTCCGCGCTATGTACAAAGTTTGATGGGCGTATTTGCAATTCCTGGTGTTAACAAACAGTTGTTGACTGAGATTGCACAAACGACCGGTGGGCAATTCTTCTTGGCTCGTAATCCTGCCGATATGCGCACTATTTATGATACCATCGATGCGCTTGAGCGTTCAGAGCATGAGCTGCCATCATTTTCTCGTTGGTATGAAGTAGCATCAACTGCGTTGTGGTTTGTACTCGCGTTGCTTGCATTAGAACTTATTTTAGCACTCTTTCTTTGGTTTACCATATGATACAAATTTATTCTTTGCCGCTTCATTGGGGCAATCCGTTAATAACTGTTATCGCTGTTCCGGTAGCGGCGATACTTACCTTTTTGCTTGTGCTTCGTTTTGTGCGCAGTAAGCGTGCGCTTGCGCGTTTAGTTCCGCGTGGTAATTATAATCAGCAGTTACAGGGATATTCGGTCATTAAACGCTGGACAAAGCTACTGTTATATGTGGTTGCTATTTGGGCACTCGTTATTGCGCTAATGCGTCCACAATGGCATGAGACAACACAAGCAGTGAGGCAAGAAGCACGCGATTTGCTTATTGCACTTGATGTTTCTCGCAGTATGTTAGCAACGGATATGCCGCCTGATCGCCTGGCATTTGCAAAACAGAAAATTAAAGATTTATTGCGCGTGCTTGATGCTGAGCGTGTTGGGCTGATACTGTTTTCCGGTACTGCATTTGTGCAATGCCCATTAACCGAAGATGAATCTGCATGTTTAATGTTCTTGAAACAAGTTGATGCGGAAACTATTTCTTCCGGAACTACATCGTTAGAACAAGCGATACAAGAAGCGTTGCGTGTATTTAAAAAAATGCCGGAGCGCAAGAGCAAGCTCTTATTACTCATTACTGATGGCGAAGATTTTTCAAGCAGTTTGCTTGCTACCAAACAGGAAGCTGCCCAGATGGGATTGCATATTATCACCATGGGCGTAGGTACTGCAGAAGGTGCACCAATACCATTGTACGATCAAAAAGGTAAGCAAACGGGACATCAACTTGATGATAAAGGTAACGTGGTGATTACGCGTATGAATCCGGGTATCTTGGAACGTGTTGCACAAGATACCGGTGGTCTGTTTGTGCAGATGACGATCGGTGATGAAGATATCCGTAAAGTAGTTTCTTTTGTGCGCACATTCGATAAAGAGCGTTTGCAAGATAAACAGGTTAAACAGTTTCAAGAGCAGTATCATTATCCATTACTCGTGAGTTTGGGCGCTCTTATGTTGGAGTGGTTACTATGAAAAGATTACTCATACTTTGTTTAACAGTATGTACACAATATGCGTGGTTCGATTACGATAAAGCAATTGCCGCAGCACAGCAAGAGCAATGGCAGGATGCCAATGAGCAGCTTAAAAAATTAGTTGCTGAGCAACCTGAACGTGCTGATCTATTGTACGATGCCGGTATAGCTGCTTATAAAAATGAAGACTTTAGCCAAGCTAAAGCGCTTTTTGATGCTGCAGCTACCAATAAAGATGCACCGCGTATACTCAAAGAGCAGGCATATTTTAATAAAGCAAATGCGAGCGTTCAACTTAAAGAGCTCAAGGAAGCACTTAATACGTATGATCAAACACTTATGCTTAATCCTGACAACAGCCAAGCACAGCATAACCGTGCGGTGGTAAAAAAGATGCTGGAAGAGCAAGAGCAGCAACAACAGCAAGAGCAACAAGACAAGCAAGATAACGAGCAGCAAGAAAATCAGCAACAAGATAAACAGGACAAACAGGATCAACAAAAAGATAAGCAGCAACAAAAGCAGGATAGAGATCAGCAACAACAGTCGCAACAAGGCCAAGGTCAGCAAGGTGAACAATCATCTGATCAGCAGCAATCAAAAGATGCCGGCGAGGAACAGCAAAAAGACGCACAAGACAAGAAAGATCGCCAAGAAGATGGTCTTAACGAGCAGGGCGATCAAGAAGATACACAAGAAGGCGGGCCAGATGAGCAGCAGGAGCATGCCGATGAACAAGAACAAAGGGATACAGGCGGCAACACTGACCGCACTGCGCAAGAAAAAAAAGAGAAAGAGGAGTCCAAACAACAACAGCAGCATGCTTCACCTTCGCCTGAATTAAATGAGAAACAATCTCAGGATATGCAAGCTCAAGCGAAAGAGCAAGAGCCTTTGCAAGAAAAAGAAAAAAAGGATGCAGCTGCAGGATTAAGCCCACAACTATTGCAGCAGCTTGAACGGCGTGAAGAGCGTGATGCGCAACTTAATAAGCAGGTTATTAGAGCACATGTAGGTCAACAGTTGAGAGGGAAACGTGGAGAGAATCTTTGGTAAGAGCGTACTGCTTGCTATACTGCTGACGCTGCATCTTGATGCAACAGTACGTATGCAATTACAAAATCTTGATGGTCAAACGATTACGCGTGCAACGGCAGGTCAGCCATTTATGATTCAGATCACCATAAGTGATGTGCAGGCGAATGTGCAAGAACCAAGAATTGAGGGTCTGGGTAACTTTACGGTTGCCAATGCGGGATACCAGCTTATGGTAGTTAATGGTGTGCGATCATTGCAGTATCGCTATCAGATACGCATTGATACACCCGGAGAATATATATTAGGTCCTGCTCACATTGCAAATCCACCAGAAAATTCAGCAACGCAAACGATTATAGTAGTAGCGCCTGAACCTGCGGTTTCAAAGCAGATTGCCGGTGGCAAACGGTATGCACAAGCTCAACCGGTTGTTGAACTTGTGGTTGATCGTGATCATCTGTATGTTGGTCAAAAATTGCGTGCAACGTTACGTTTTATTGCATCTGATGCAGAGCGTATAGCGATTGAACCATTTGTTATGCAACCGACGTCGGCAATGACGGTATATCATACCGGTCAACCGGAACAGAGGCAGGTGATTATCGATGGTAAAGGATATAATCAAGTTGAATTGCATATGGATATGTATCCGTTAAAAGCAGGACGTATTGTTATACCTGCGCAATTTATGGATTATACAAAAGAGTCAGCTATGGATGCGGCGTTGGGTAATTTTGCAGCATTGTTTGGTCCGCGTTATGAGCGCAAACGTGCACATTCAAACGCAGTAACGCTTGAGGTGTTGCCCTTGCCGGCGCACACGGCTACCGTTGATTTGGTAGGCGAGCTTACGCGGTTTGACGCCACTATTGAGCCTAATGTTGCACAACAATATGAAGGGCTGGTGCTCAAACTTATCTTTGAAGGAGATGCGCATTTTGCCGGTATGCCAACTCCGGAATTACAACAAATGCCTCCTGAGCTTAAATATTATCGCTCCAAATCAGATTTGCAGGAGCTTGCGCATGGACAACAGTATATATGTGAATACATCGTGCAGGGGTTGCAACCGGGAGACTATATCATTCCGGCACAAACTATTACCTACTTTGATACGCAAACCGGTAGTTATAAAACAAAAACAACAACACCATTGTATATCACCATTATGTCGGGCCAACCGATACATCAACAGCAACGTGCAGTGCAGCCTGCCGCGCCGGTGCAAGAAGAAAATATACCACAACCAACTGTTGAGCAATCGCCGATTGCTCCATTACATGCATCTGTACACGCTGGTACCTATAACTTCTTATATTATGGATTGCCATGGTGGCTATTACTGTTGTTAGCGCTCATATTGTATGCGAGCACCTATGCGCAACAGTTACAGATGTATGCGCACGCTTTGCTCGAGCGTATTGCTCCTGCATATATGCGGCGCAGATTTTTTGAGCAGATAAAAAAAGAGCTCGCGCACGCGACAGCTGCACATAATTACCAGCAGTTGCAACATATTTTGGCGCAAGTTATTGCGCGGCATATGCAGTGTGCTCCGGAATCCATAGATCAGGAAGCAATGATGGCGTGCGTTGATGCAACGTCCTGGTCGCTAGAAAAAAAACAACGATGGCAACAATTTGTACAGCGTTTGCGTGAATATTTATATGCGCAACATGCTCGAACGCACGATGAGCAGCTGTTTGCGGCGACTGAGCTCTGGATTGATGAATTTGAAAGGAATGCATAATGTTATATATCGTTGTGCTTTGTGTCATGAGTATGTATGCACATGCAATCGATGATCAGGCCTTGTTTGCACAAGCAACAAAAGCATATGATGAGCAACAGTTTGCTGCAGCAGAAGAACAGTTTTTGAGCATCGCCGATAAAAGTCCGGCGGTGTGGTATAATGCGGGCAATGCGGCATTTCAGTTACATGGGTATGGTAATGCGATGTTGTATTGGTTACGTGCAGCACGTACAACCGATGTGCGTTTGTATCGCGATAGTATGCACAATATCGCCTATCTGCGTGAGCGTTTAGGTTACACCATTTCACCACAAGAGCGTGTATATTTTTATTGCAAACTCATAACCTGTTATCTACCATTACTGCTCGTGCATTTACTGCTGATCGCGCTGTGGATGCTCATGCTGTGGTTGTGGCAACATAAACTGTTGCACAGATGGTTCTTGTTGTGTATAAGTTTGTTGAGTATACTGGTAATGCTTATGACGTGGATCTGCAGGCCGGAAAAAGATCGCGCGGTGGTTATTGTGCAGCAAGCATCACTGTATGCAGGGCCTAATAGTTCATTTTATCAGTTGGCGAGCGTGCAGCAGGCGCAGATTGTTACGCTGCTCAGCAGAACGCCCGTATGGGATAAAATAGCATATAATGGTCAGGTAGGTTGGGTAGCACATGCGCAGGTAGAGCCGATTGATCAGGCATAGGCTTCGTGAACCAAAGTTGAATAGTTGTTGAATATTAATGTTACAAGGATTAATGCATGTTTTTTGATGAGCAGCGTACAAAGCCAAATGATAGCAAATTGATAAGATTGGTAAAAAAAATATTAGGATTTGATAGTAGTCCAGATAAACCTCTTATTTCGCGTGAGAATGCAAAAGAGATTATTGGTCTTGTTACGTTAGTATTTTTGATTCGTACATTTGGATTTGGTCTATATCAAGTGCCAAGTGGCTCGATGGAAACAACGATGTTAGTTGGCGGCAGATTTTTTGCAGACAAGTTGAGCTATCTTTTTATTAATCCCAAAATCGGTGATGTGATCTCATTTAACGATCCTACCTATCCATATTCATCAAATACATTATCGCGTTTATGGGAAAACTATGTGTGGGGACCGGCAAACTGGACAAAACGAATTATAGGTCTTCCTGGTGATGTTATGGAGGGCCGCATAGAAGATGGCAAACCGGTGGTCTATCGCAATGGCATAAAACTTGATGAACCTTATATTAATAAATATCCGCTCGTTGCGTTGTTTAAAGTTGATCCATCAGGTCTTTATCAGCACATGCAAGCCGGGTGCAACAACGAAGAGATGTATGCATATACTTACTATTCATGTGATCCATCAAAACCGCTTGATGCGCAACCATTTTATCAAATTAATCCACACAAAATTGTAATTGGAAAAGATGGTAAACCATTGATGCTTTGGCCGGGGCATCCGATTCGTCCTACCATGACAGATCGTGTAGAAAATCCGCAAGGCAATGTTTTTGACGGTTCTGATGTTTTTTATATCACGTTAGCCGATGATGAATATTGGTGTATGGGTGATAATCGTATGGCCAGTCATGATTGCCGTTTCTTTGGACCAATCAAACATTCGCTCATTCATGGTAGAATTCTATTTTGCATCTGGTCACTTGATAGTGATGAATCATGGTTTATTGTAGATTTACTTAAACACCCGATTGGCTTCTGGCAACGTGTGCGTTGGCATGATTGCCTTTCATGGGTACGATAATTAATTTTTTATTAAAGGAGCTGGTATGCGTATACCAAAAATCTTATTGGCGGTGATATTGATTAGTTTTGCAGGATGCGTGGGTCAAGGGAAAAAAGAGAAAATGACGGGCACCATCGTGATTAATGTTCTTGATAAAGAATTTCATGATGATTGTCATATTAAAGGTTCTATACATGTTCCGTATGAAGAGATTGTTTCGTTTGCCTTAGGTAATATTGATAAAGAAAATTCTCTCATCGTTACCTATTGCTCTAATAGAATGTGTACTGCAAGTGGCGCTTCAGCAGCTGAGTTACGAGCAGAAGGATTCAAAGCTATGGCATATGAAGATGGTGTTGCCGGATGGTATCAAAAAGGCCTTCCAGTTGAGGGTCCATGCACAAAATCATATCTTTTGAAAAAAGATGTGCATCCAGAGCTTGAAGAAACGAAAGATATAAGTATAATTAGTACAGAAGATCTGGCTCATAAGTTGAATTTTGCGAGTTAGAGATTAAAAAAGGCGGCATAGCCAAGTGGTAAGGCAGAGGACTGCAAATCCTCCATCCCCGGTTCAAATCCGGGTGCCGCCTCCAAACAAAAAGTAGTAATAAGCGTTTGCAAAAAAAGGAGACATATACGGTGTCGCCGGGGTGGCGGAATAGGTAGACGCAAAGGACTTAAAATCCTTCGGTTCATAGAGCCGTGCCGGTTCGAGTCCGGCCCTCGGCACCAAATAAAAAAACAAACATTGCTTGACAATTTTGAGAAGATAAGTAAGTCTCAAGATAATAACGTGAGTGTTGGTATTGTTGAAAAAATTTCAAAACCTATAAAGGATGACCTCGATGAACAAAGCTATGTTAATTGAAGCTATGGCAAAATTGACTAAATTACCAAAATCAACTTGCAAAGATTGCTTAGAAGCTTTCATTCAATCAGTAGGCAAAGCTCTTAAACAAGACAAACAAGTTGTATTGACTAACTTTGGTACGTTTAAAGTAATTAAACGTAAAAGCCGCGTTGGTGTAAACCCTGCGACTAAGAAAAAGATGACTATCCCTGCAAAACGCGTTCCTAAGTTCAGCGCAGGCAAAGCTCTTAAAGAATTAGTGTAATTGCCAAGCAATTGCGACATTCTCGTAATAAAAAAGACACTCAAGTACGGGTGTCTTTTTTTATGTCCAAGTTGTTTTCAAATAGAAATGTTTTTAATGGGTTTATTTTTAAGATCGGTCTTATTAAAATTGCCGATTGCTACTATTTCTAATTGTATTCTACGCTATCTTTGATAGTTTTGCTTGCTAATTCAACCCGTGTATTATTATACTAATAGTAAATAGATCGAGATATAGTAGCTCAATCTTTAAATGGAGGTGCCTTATTATGGCAGATCAAATATCAGAATCAATTGGCCAGCCAATGACAGAACAGGCAGTTGGTATTGTAGACCGTGTAAAAGTTTGGTTTACCGGGCTTGGTATTATGCAGCGGCTGCAAGAGCATAAACAATTTCTTATAGAGCTTGGGATTTTCTTGGGCGCCGGATTTGTTTTAGGCCTTATTATTAAGCGTTATTTAAAATACATTTTGTTGCTGGTGCTATTTATTGTTACCCTAGTTATCCTTGAGCAATTCAATATCATTAATATTGGTGTTAACTGGGCAAAAGTTCAGGATTTACTCAATATTAAACAGGGTTTATCATTCGATGAAGGAATGGTAAATAGTTATGTTTCATGGATAAAAGCAAATGTATGGATTGTGCTCAGTGCTTCACTTGGCTTTTTATTTGGTCTTAAATTAGGGTAAAGCATATGTTAGATCGTGTAGCAATTACAAAACTTCTTCTGGAGCTTGCGCGTAGACAGGTAATTACCGAACAGATGGCGCGCGATCTTGAGCATCAATTTAACGATGCAGAACAGGAACGCTTTGATGATTTTCTTTTGCAAGAAGGTGTTATTAGCAAAGAGGATCTATTGCAAGCGTTGTCGCAAGTGTATCAAGTGCCATCAACCGATGTTGAAGGATATTTTTTTCAGACGCATCTACTGCAAATGTTTCCTGAGAATTTTTTAATTATGAATGGCATAATCCCCATGGAACGGGATGAAAATATCCTGGTTGTTGTCGCTTCAGATCCGACTAATCCAGAGCTTCTTCCACGTATTGGTGAACATGTTTCGTATGATATTGAGTTTTTTGTTGGTATTTATACGGATATTAAGGATGCCATTGAAGAGTATTATGATCGTGCGTTAACGGAAGATTTTGATCATGAAGGTGAGCCTATGCACGAAGATATGGTGCGTCTTGAAGATTTAGATGATTTACCGGTTGCGCAAGAAGATCGTGATCAATCAGCATTTTTAAAAGACAAAATTGATGATTTTGCCAAAACTGAATCAGAACTGGAGCGTGATGAAGTTGATCGGCGCGCTCGTTATGGAGAGCGTAAATAACAAAGGCGGCCATCATGTCAGTAAGCATACCGCATGTACCGGTTGTAGATCAAGTTGATGCACTTCTTGCAAGTGCTATCGCTCAGGGTGCTTCCGATATTCACCTGCAGACATGCAAGCAGGGCTTACGTGTGCGTTTGCGTATCGATGGTATGCTCTATGATCAACAAACTATTCCCGTTGAACTTATGCATCAAGTCGTTGCACGCATTAAAGTTCTTGCCAATATCGATATCGCACAGCAGCGTATTCCGCAAGATGGTAAATTTCAGCTGCCCTTTGAAGATCGCACCATCGACATTCGTGTCTCCACATTCCCATCACTTTTTGGGCAAAATATAGCATTACGTATTTTAGACCAAGACAAAGAGGTGGTGACCATTGAACATTTGGGTATGTCACCGGAGCTGCAAGAGCAATTTAAAACTATTATAACACAACCGCAAGGGCTTTTTTTGGTTACCGGGCCAACCGGTTCGGGTAAAACTACCACCCTATATGCCGCCTTGCTGCATATTAATAGTCCGGAAAAAAATATCATAACATTAGAAGATCCTATCGAATATTACGTGCAGGGGTTAACGCAAGGGCATATTCACCCCGAAGCGGGGTTTACCTTCGAAAAAGGTATGCGGCATATGTTACGCCAAGATCCTGATATTATCATGATCGGGGAGATTCGTGATGCGCAAACCGCTTCTATTGTTATGCAAGCTGCAATGACGGGTCATTTGGTGCTCAGTACCTTGCATACCAATGATGCACCAACGGCTGTGATGCGTCTGATGGATATCGGTGTTGAGCCATTTTTATTAACTGCGAGCCTTTCGGGTGTGTTGGCACAACGTTTGGCGCGGACATTATGCAGTTGCAAGCGCGCACGCGCAGTTACACAACAAGAGGCTGACTTTTTACAGCAGCATGGCCATACATTTAAGACGCTCTATGAACCGGTCGGCTGTGATGCCTGTATGCAGATTGGCTATAAAGGGCGCACCGGTATATTTCAGTTACTTCCTATTACTGACGCCATGCGAGCTGCATTAAGCACTAGCCAAGAGCTTGATTATATTCGTGCGCAAGCACATGGTATTGGCATGCAATCACTGTTGCAGGACGGACTCTATAAAGTGGCACAAGGTATTATTTCTTTGCAAGATCTCCTGCGCGTTATTCCTTAATCTATTCAAACTGTGCTCATATCTTTTTTTTGTTGTAACTCTGTGCTAGAATGTGGCCATATTGGTTTTACGTCTATCAAAGGAGTCTACATGAAACGTCACATAGCTAGTATTCTTTATTGTTTTTGTATGGTTATGCAATTGTCAGCGTATCCTCATCCAGGAGTTCGACTACCTGCTTTTCATCATAGTAATCACGATGGTGATATGCCCATTGTTTATCCCGGATGGAGAGATAATAAACCTGCAGCTGCAGCGCCTGAACGTACACCAAATGAACGTACAACAAAACCGGCAAAAGAACCGTTTGTGCAGCCATCAATTCTACCCGATCTACCCGATGAGACTGACGGCGAAACAGGCGATCGTGCGCATATAGTATATAACAAGGGTACTGAAAAAGATGGAACGTCCCTAACCATAGATCTTGAGCCACAAGAGACCAAGGAGATATTCAACTCTTTATCGCCTGCAATTAATGGATTAGTAATCTTCGGCGGCGCGTTAATTCTGGGCTATGGTATTTATTGGTACAAGAACAAAAAATAGGTAACAATAGCAATCATTACATAACCATGGTATATTAAAATAATAGCAACAATACTCTTAAAAACCATTGGTTATATATGCAGATTAACGATCTTGTTGTGCAGCATGCGCAGCAGACCATTTTAGATGGTATCACCCTTGAACTTAAACCGGGCACGGTTCATGTGCTCATGGGTAGTAATGGTTCAGGTAAAAGTACGCTCGCGTATACCATTATGGGCCATCCGGCATATACCATCACCGGTGGCTCACTTTTTATCGGTGAAGAAGATATCACGCAGTTGCCACTGCATAAACGTGCTGGCAAAGGGATATTTCTCGCATTCCAGCAACCGCTTGAAATTCCTGGGGTGCGCATAAGTTCATTTTTAACTGCGGCATACCAAGCATTACATGGCTCCATTACGGCCGCACAGATGCAAGAAAAAGCCTTTTTTTATATGGATTTGCTGGAGATGGATCGTGCGCTTTATTACCGTAACATGCATGAAGGCTTTTCCGGTGGGCAGCGTAAAAAATTAGAACTGCTACAACTATTGTTATTGCGACCACAAATTGCCATTTTAGATGAAATCGATTCAGGATTGGATGTCGATGCACTTGCTACCGCAGCACGAGCTTTAAAGCACGCGCGGGCAGAAAACCCGATGCTCACCTTGCTTATTATTACCCATTATCGCCACATACTTAATGATATTATGCCTGATCAGGTGCATCTGATGCATGCAGGTAAACTGATACGTACGGGTGGTATGGAACTTATTGCAGCCGTCCAAGAGCATGGATTTCAAGGGTTGTGTTCATGAACTATCAGCCGCCAAAAGGTTTGCACGCCGAGCTTGTGCGTGATATTTCCGCGCGCAAAAATGAGCCTGCATGGATGTTAGAGTTTCGTTTGCGTGCTCTGGCAACGTTTGAGCGTATGCCAATGCCAACCTGGGGCGCAGATCTTTCAGCGCTTGATTTTGAAGATCTCTATTATTATCTTAAGCCATTTGCACAACAGCAGCATACCTGGGAAGATGTTCCGGCAGATATTAAAGATACATTTGATGCGTTGGGAATTTTAAAAGCAGAGCAAAAATATCTTGCCGGTGTTGGTGCACAGTATGAATCGGAAATGATTTATAAGCAGTTGCGCAAAAAATATCATGATCAAGGCATCATTTTTTTAGATACCGGTACGGCACTGCAAGAATACCCTGAACTGTTCAAACGTTATTTTGCATCAGTAATTCCGGCACATGATAATAAATTTGCAGCGCTCAATAGCGCGGTATGGTCAGGCGGTAGTTTTGTTTACGTTCCCAAAGGTGTGCGCGTAGATTTACCGTTGCAGGCATATTTTCGCATAAATGCCAAAAGCATGGGGCAATTTGAGCGTACGCTTATTATTGCCGATGAAGGTAGCTTTGTACATTATGTGGAAGGCTGCAGTGCGCCGGTATACAATAAAAATGCATTGCACAGTGCCGTTGTTGAGTTGGTAGCTTTGCCCGGTGCACATATTAGATATACCACTATCCAGAATTGGTCTAATGATGTGTATAATTTAGTAACTAAACGTGCGCTGGCCAAACGTGATGCATGTGTTGAATGGATCGATGGTAATTTTGGCAGCAAAGTAACTATGAAATACCCTGCAGTGGTGTTGCAAGAGCCGGGTGCATCTGCGCAAATTATTTCCATTGCATTAGCCACTGGCAAGCAACATCTTGATGCAGGGGCAAAAGTGATCCATATGGCGCCGCAGACGCGCTCGCATATTATTTCAAAATCATTGTGCAAAGAGGGTGGACGTGCAAGCTATCGCGGGCTGCTCAAAGTGTTGCCAAACGCAACGCAAGTTACTGCAAAGGTGCAATGTGACGCATTACTCTTTGATGCAGATTCGCGCACCGATACTTATCCTACCATCGATGTTCGTGCTGAGCGCGTGGATATTGGGCATGAAGCTACGGTAAGCAAAATTAAAGAAGATCAACTCTATTATCTTATGAGTCGTGGATTGTCTGATGCGCAGGCACGTGCGCTGATTGTTGCCGGATTTATCGATCCATTTACGCAATTTTTACCCATGGAATATGCGGTTGAAATTAATCGTTTGATAGCGCATGAAATGGAGGGTTCCATTGGATAAGTTAGATGTATTCAAACAGCAACATACAGAGCTCTTTAATCGTTTTAGTGCATATGCACCGGAATTAACCGAAGCACCATCGGATGCTATTATACTTTATATAGCTGCGCGACAGCAAATTGCCATCGATATGCCTGCTACGCAGATGCCGATATTTATATTACTGGAGGAATATGCTCACGTTACCTGTGCGCATACGTTGCAAGCAGATATGCAACTTACTATTGTAACTGCACCACGCGCTCGTATGCAGTATGATGTGCGTCATATGGATAGTGCATGTACAACTTTTAATCTACGCGTTGTGCAACAGTATGCAAGTTCAGTTGTTGTTGCATTGTTGAGTACCGTGCAACTGCAGTGCAACATTATGCTGCACATGCGTGATATGCAAGCGCAAGCGGATGTGCGCATTGTTGCTTTGGCAAAAGAACATGAAGCATCAATACTCACAACCGTGCAAGAGCAAACGGCAGCAGATACAAAAAGTTCTGTGCAGGTAAAAACGGTACTTGCAGGTGCAGCGCGTTATACACATCATGGCATGTTGGACGTTGCAAATGGTGCAACGGGTGTGGTAGCTTATGAGCAGAGTGATCATATATTGGTGTCATCAACTGCGCGTGCCTATGTAGTGCCGGCGATGCAGGTGCGTAACCACGATGTGCAATGTATGCATGCAAGTGCAATAGGTAATGTTGATGCGCAGTTGCTCTGGTATATACAATCACGCGGTATGCCTGAACATGAAGCACGTATGCTCTTGTTGCAGGCATTTCTTGCAGTGATATGCAACGAACATCCGCACTTTGCAGGCGCCGTATATGAAGCTTTGCAACAATTTGTTGCTACCGATCAACATTTTTCTAAGGGATTACCTGAACATGGCATTACCATCAGACATTTATAAAGATTTTCCATTTTTTACCCAGCATGGCAAGCAACCGATTATCTATCTTGATAATGCAGCAACGACGCACAAACCGCAGGTGGTTATCGATGCATTGGTAGATTTTTATACAACATCTTATGGTACGGTTCATCGCGGTGTTTACACGAGCGGCGAGCATGCAACTACTTTGTACGAAGATGCACGTGCTACGGTGGCAGCGTTTATTGGTGCAGATACCGATGAAATTATTTTTACCAAAAATGCAACTGAAGGTATTAACACTGTTGCATACGCATGGGCACTGCATACATTGCAACCGGGGGATGAAATTTTACTTTCGCAGTATGAACATCATGCAAATTTATTGCCCTGGCAACGCATTGCACAAGCACGTGATGCTTTTATACGTTTTATTCCGCTCAATGCAGATGGTACATTGAATCTCTCTACACTCGATGAACTTGTAACTCCCGTAACTAAACTTATCGCCGTAAGTGCGCTCTCTAATGTTACCGGTGCACGCACCGATCTTGCACGCATCAAACAATCGGCAGATCGCGTTGGCGCTAAAATGCTTGTTGATGCGGCGCAACTAATTGCGCACGATACCGTTAATGTACATGAGCTCGCCATCGACTTTTTAGTTTTTTCAGGACACAAAGTATATGGCCCAACCGGCATTGGTGTGCTTTATTGCAAACGCGCAACCATGCATGAAATGCAACCATTTCAAGTTGGTGGCGGTACTGTGTTTCAAGCAACCTATACCGATGCAACGTATCTTGAAGGGCCACATCGATTTGAAGCAGGAACACCAGCAATAGCCGCAGCAATTGGGCTTGCCGCAGCATTACGTTATCTGCAGAAATTTTCTATGCGTGACATTAAAGTTCATGAAGCTAGATTAACGCGCACGGCAATTGATGCGCTCACGCAATTTCCCGCAATCACCTGCATAGGACCAATGGATGAATTAAAAGAACAGGGACATATACTTACTTTTGTCGTGCGTGGTTTTCATCCGCATGATGTAGCCGCATTTTTAAGCGAGCGTGGTATTGCAGTGCGTGCAGGACATCATTGTGCACAACCATTGGCAGAAATGTTGGGCATCGGAGCGTCAGTGCGTATTAGTTTTGCTATTTATAACAAATTGGAAGATGTGCATGCGCTCGTAAGTGCATTAAAAAGCTTATTGAAATCGTAAGTATCTCATTGAGAGATTGTTTGGGCATTTATCGAATGTTGACATGGATGCAAAAAAAGGTTGCATTATTTTTTCTATACGTGTAGTTTTATCTCGAAAATTCTAGTGATGTACATCGAGATCTCATTGATAACCAGAAATTATATAAAACCCTTAATAACAAGGAGATTGTTATGGTCGGAAGAAGTTTAACATTTGCAGCAGTCCTAGCTTTGTGTGTGTCACAATCTATGCATGCAACGCTATCACTAGCGGCAATTAAAGGTGATATAGTGGCGAGGATAAATAAAAGTCCGCTTTCACACTTGAGCACTATAGTGAGTGGATTTTTGATCCCATTGGTGCAGAAAAGATTAGCAAATGTAGTGCCAGATGGTGCTATTCCAGGATTGCAAACGCGCGTTAAAGATTTGGTAAATGCAGGTTTAGCATCAACAGTTGCAGCAGGTTGTGCTGTGTTACATTCACCAGAATCATTTGCTTCTCAATTTGAAAAAGCAGTACTTGGTGAAGTTGGTCATCTTGGTGTTCAAGAGCTGATACAAAAATTAGGTCTTAATGATCTATTAACAAGCGATGAAAAAGATCTGTATAACAAATTCGGTGCAGGCTATGTTAAGAATGCATTGTCAGTAATCGTTGCTCATGTATTGGCAGAAGTTAAGGGTCTATTTGGCTCATTCGGTTCTTCAGCACCAGCAGCGTAAGCATACTGATCTACTGAACTAATTGAGTAGTTTGAAATTATTTGGCCACAAGTAATATCTTTATAAGAACATATTGCTTGTGGCCTTATTTATAAAAAGGATGTAATCGATGAAAAAAATATTATTTTTAGTTGCTCTTGGGGCATCTTCGTGCCTGCAGGCGAACGTTTTTAGCATTGATGATGGCAAAGAGGATTGCATTTTGAAAAAAAATGTTAGTATTGATGGGAGTGGCTATGGCCCGGCGCGCACTGCTGCCGCATATACAGCTCTCAATTTAGGCTTAAGATATTACAATGTGCGTGAAGTTGCACAAAGAAAGATAGAAGGCAGAATCTCCAATAAATATGCACAGATCACAGCCGTACATCTTACACGAGCAGGCATTGATAGTGCTACTATGTTCGCTGGCAGTTTGCTAGCTAATGGTAAAGTCACCTTCAATGCAAAAACTAGCGGCACACGTTTGGGTGCAACAACAGCGGTAAATACAGCGCTCTCGGTTGCTGAAGAATTAGCTCAAAAAAGTAGCATGACCAAATCTGTAGTTGAATCAGAAGTATATCAATCTGTTGTGCGTCCAGGTCTACAGTTTTTTGGTACAAATTTTGTTATTAATGTATTCAATAAGGTTTGCGGTAACGGTAGTACACCTCAAAATCCATAATGCAACCTGTTGACTATTCGATGTGCTAATGTAAGCTCGTTTATCAGTGTCTGTTTCGGCAGATGCTTATAAACGAGCTTTATTGTTAGGATAATTTATGCACATATTGCGTACTCTTGTTCTTGTTAGTTGCATGTTCCAAAGCAGTTTGGCAATGCCGCAACTATTTAAAGATATCTGCTCAGATACCACAGAAATTGCCTATCCTGCGCGTTATGGGGTTGCATCTTTTTGGCTTGCGCAATTGCATCGACCGGTAATAGCACATTGTGTGCAGGATAAAGAAACCGGCGACAAAGTTAAAGTTGCATCATGGTCTCTACATCGCATTGCAGATCTGGTTGTCCCGATCTATTTAACAGGTAAATCTTTTAATGATAATCCTGGTACGATTGCTTTTCGTTCAGGCAATATTGTTGCTGAAGAGCTATCATTGTATGGATTAAAGAACTATATTGGGCCGGGTGAATATACCTTTGCCGATAGCAAGATAAAGGTGCGTAAAGTTGCAGCTGCGCGCATTTGGCATAAAGGGTTATTTAAAACAATAGACAAAGCGATTGCAACAAACGGTAATGTTGTGCAATCGGTTAAATCCGGTATACGAGCAAGTGCCGCAGAGGCTGTCTATATTGGTGTAACGCAGGTTGTGCATGCTCTTGCACCGTCGCCGATGCATGACTATGTTCAGATGATATTGCCGGAAAATGCATACATACATTCTAATGTACAAAATCTAGTCAAAATGGCGATTACATCGGTGGCCTCAGCGATGCTTGCCGCATGTGTAATATAAAAAGCTGTTTTGACATTTTTTACGATTTGCCTCAAAAACCAACTTTCAGCAAAAAAAAATGATGCGCGAAAACGTTGATTAGTTCAATGATATGAACCAATTTTTGCAAAGTGACGGCGCTACCGTCATAAATCCATGCAAAATGACGGTAGCGCCGTCACTTTGCCAAATTGTGCGCTGGCACAGGTTTCACAGGATGGGCTACAATCCAATATACGCATGCGCTCAATAGCGCTGCAAAAAAGCACCACACAGAAATAAGGTGCGTATAATAAAAGAAATGGCTTACCGCATATGAGATGGCAATAAGTACTGCAAAGAATCGTATTGCTATGCGTGATGCAACCAATCCTGCACCAACTGTACACACGAGATAAATACAGTCACAAAACATACGAGTTGGATAATTAATATCGAGTGCATAATACAGATGACATCCAACTACGCTTGCAGATGCACCTACAATTAATACATAGCCATACAATGTACTGCCAAAAGAAATACCAAGTCCACTTAAAACTGCAAGTATATGTTTGCGTTGTGCATCTGTTTCCATTTCGTATAATGAAAATGGTAACAATGCAGGCCACAAGAAAAAAGCAAAAAATAAAAAAATATACGGCATGCTAGAGGCCAGTAATGTGTAGTCGTTAGCAAGAGCTATCCAGAGAATACCTTCGCTTGCTTGTTGAATGGCAAACAGCAAAGGTATTGCTGCAAAATAACGTGAGCCTTGTGTGCTTTTGCGCATGGATGCAATACCAATAACGCTCAAACATCCTGCGGCAATAAAGCTTGCGCTTGCTGAAAAACACATATACATCTCCTTTATAATGATAATTATTATGCGGATAAAGCGTAAAACAAGTGACATCTATATTGCAATAATCCATACTTATATTACACTTACACAACATAACGGAAACATATTTGTTTTTTGTGTTTAGATATAAGGTTTTTTATGCAGTATGTAGCGCTATTACTTCTTGTGTTATCGATGCAGCATCTATGTGCAATGGATATGCATACTATGCAATCGGCATTACGCAATAGCGCACAGTTTGCACAGCAGGCAGCACGTAATATGTCGCCCGAAGCTCTTGCTGCTATACGACAAAGTAGTTCTTCTGTGCTTCCGCATTCAGCATTAGCTTCTGCTATACGATTTGCAGCAATTAGACATGCCGCGTCTATGGGGCTGCAACAAGAAGCAAGATTTGAGCATACAATGTGGGGCGGCGCAAAAACTGGATTGTATTATTCGGGAAAAGGCTTGTATTACGGAGGTGAAGCTCTCCTGAAAGTTATTGCTCATATGGGAAAAGTTGTATTGGCTTGGGCAAGTGCAGGGTTACTTTCTTTAGTAGGATTGGGTGGAATTGTTGCAGGTGGTGTTTTTTTATATAAAGGCGTAGGTCGCCGATTAGGGAATATAGAAACAACGCAGCAAACGCATGGGCAGCAATTAACAGCAATTCTAACTACACAGGGTCAACACGGTGAAACATTGAGTGTTTTAGCGAATGGACAGCAAGAGCAAAGAGAGCAATTAAATACAATCGCTCGTACGCAAACTGATCACACAGTATCATTAGGAGTTTTAACGAAGGGGCAGCAGGAGCAGAGAGAAAAATTTGACGATTTTGAGCAAGCATTGGACAATGTGGCAAGTGATCTTGGTGCGGTGAATCAAAATCTAAATGATTTTAGGCAAGAAACGGGAAAGGAATTTAGTGGAATGAACGAATTCATAGCAACGGCTTTAGAAAAAATAGAAGCACTGGAAGGTCAGTTAAATGATCTAGGAGTTGCACATAGTGAACAAAATAAAGAGCATCTACGAGAGCTCACCCAATTGCGTAATGAAGTTTCGTCAGGAAATGCTAATGCAATTGACAGAATAAAAGAACTTGAATCTGCTATTCGAGTAGCGGGTGAAACTATGCAAACGGAACTGACTCAACTAAAAGCTCTTGCCAATAAAAATCAAACCGAACTTTTGGTCGCAATTGAAAGACGACAATTAATGCCCGCATCATCCTCGCAAGCGCCACTTCTTATAAAAGAAGTTTCGCCGCCGCGAGGTCGTTCACCAGTGCCGAGTGGTATACAAAATCATACGCGTCGTTCGCAATCGCCGACTGCGAAATTACCAAAGACAGATTCTTCATATATTGATCTACCATTTGGTAAAAATGACTACATGAAGGCGCTTAATGAACATGGCTCTTTATTTCCTAGGCATAAGGGTAGTAGCAGTCGCTTATTAGGAATTACCCATCAAGGCTAAAATAAGCCTTATTACCGCTCTGCAATCCCCAGCGGTTGTACTCTGCGCAAAAAAGCGCTATTCTAAACATATAATCATAAGGGTGGAGTAGGAACAAACTTTTACCATAAGGCATATATGTATATTAAAAGAATCGCACTCTTTATATTGTTATTGGCATTGTTGGCAGCTGTCTATTATTACACCCCTCTATATGACTATCTGCAATTTTCTAATATAAAAGAGCAGAGTACCGCGCTTAAATACTATGTTGATCAACATTTTTTCCTCTCTTTATCCTTTTATGCACTTATCTTTACCGGAATGATATTGTTGTCACTGCCGGCATCGATTATCCTTACCTTATTAGGTGGGTATCTTTTTGGTGTACTGCCAACGACTATTGCAGCGACATGGGCCGTTACGTTGGGGGCTACGCTTTCCTATGTAATTTACCGTTGGTTTTTGCAGGATCTGGCACGCACGAAATACCAAGCGCGCGCGCAGAAATTTGAGCAATCGATGCAAAAGTACGGCATAAGTTACCTATTAATGCTGCATTTTTCCGGGCTATTTCCCTATGCGATGATTAATATTCTTGCCGCATGTGCCCGAGTGCCGATTAGCAAAGTTGCGCTTACCACAGCAATTGGTTTTATTCCCCAAGGATTTATTTACGCTTTTGCCGGCAAAAAGCTTGCAACCATTGAGCAGGTGAGTGATATCTTTACGCCCCAGGTGGTGCTGACATTTGTACTGTTAATGGTACTTGCATGTGTTCCGATGCTTATTAAGCGCTTAAAAAATCATTACGCATAATGAGTTCTTTTTTTACTCCCAGTTAAGTTGCAAATTGATCCTCATGAAGTATACTTATGGGTGTTTACTATACCCCAAGTCTTTAAGGATAGAACTATGAAGAGCATCATGTTAACTTTGTCATTATTCGTTTGCAGTACCGTATTACACGTGCATGCAGGTGATGTTGGGCCTTCTACGCCCTCATCATCAGTTGTGAATACTCAAACGCCACCAAGCGTATCAACTACAACTCCAGAAGCGTCCCCCAAACAAGCCGGTTTTTTTGCATATCTAACACAACTAACCTTTAAAAAAGCATTTGCATTGGTAGCCGGTGCCGGTATTATTACTGCCGCATTGTATAAGTTGTATGAATTTTGTACTGCAGATGAGCAACAAAAAAATCTCAATGCGGAAGAGCAGGAGACACTTACGTTAACCGATCGGCAACGCGAGCTCATTGATGATTTTGCAGCAGCAGTAGATGCATGTGATTTAGTTACCATTCAGGCATTTGATTTTGAAGAGTTCCCGATTGATATCATGTTGTTATTGCATTGGGCTAGAATGGATGTTCTTGCAGTTCATGAACAACAAGCGGATCAAGAAGCAATCCAAATGTATCGTCACTCGATGGCGTTAGCATTGCGCGGACTTGCACATCCGGATGATATGCCTGCACAAGCGGCAACTAAAGATCTTGCTCTCGAGTGTGCGTAAATAAATGCAGATGTATCATGAACTTCTTATGGATCATTACCATAACCCGAGACATCATGGTGCAGTAGCACAACCGAGTTTTAGTACCGGCCAATATAATCCGTCATGCGGTGATGCTATTGCACTTACCGGTATCATTGCAAATGGTGTATTAACTGATATCGCATTCCAAGGTAAAGGATGTGTGATCAGTCAAGCTGCAGCATCTATGCTGTGCGCATATGCTATTGGTAAACCGGTAACAGAACTAGCGGAGTTAGATGCAGATTTTATGCTCAAGTTAATTGGTATTCCACTCGGGCCTACTCGTTTGCGTTGTGCATTGCTGGTGCTCTATGCACTTAAACAGGCTATTGGAGAATCATAATATGTTGCATCATGCTAAAGTTATGCACGCATTAACCGAGCTTCAAGCGGATCTATTTGCTGACACACAGGTGGAATATAATCTTGCAAAGCAAGCGTGGCAGAAACTTGCGCGCGATGAACTGTTCCAGCTTAAAGCGCAGGCAATTAATTCGCCATGGTTAATTCCGCACTGGCAGGGTGCCGTTGATGCGGCAATTCCGGTAACTCCATACAAAGAGCCCTATCGCATTATTTCGGTTGATGGTTCACAAATATATCCCGATCGCCATCAAGGTACCAGCTGTTATCTCATCAACATTGGCACGGTTGATATTATTTATGGCGGTGCCTATCCGGTTCGTCTTGATGCACAACCATATCTGTTTTCCGGCCGCACGGAAGAAGAAGCGGAAGATAATCCGGTGGATCTGGTAAATGCCAAACGGCAAGAATTAGAATTTAGTACAGGTTTGCAGCTGTGTGCCGAACAGAAGACGCCAATATTTACGGGCAAACATCTGTTTGTGTGCGATGGCTCACTTATTTTCTGGCATCTTAACAATGCAAGTGAAACGTTAAAAACTACCTACATGGCTCGTTACCTTGAGCTTATGCGGCAATTTTTTGTGCAAGGTTCTGCATATGTTGGTTATATTAGCATGCCCAAAAGCAAAGAGCTCGTGAATCTTATTCGTATTCAGCTGTGCAACTTTCAACTTGAAGGGTGCACCGAGCATAAAGTTATGGATCAGATTGTCGATAGTACTGTGGCATCATTCTTTTTGTTCCCCGGCAGTCGCACTACCTTATTTAAAAGTAATGCCTCTATTTTAAAAGAATATCCACTTGAGCTTGCTATCTACTTTTTTTATATGGATGTGGGTGATGAAATTGCACGTGTTGAGCTTCCGGCGTGGATTGCATGCGATGAACAAGCGGTAAATGCAATTGCTGCAATACTCTATGATCAAGCACAAAAAGGTTCCGGGTATCCCATAGCAATTGCTGAAGCACATGAACAGGCAGTTGTCAAAGGTCCTGACCGTGATTTTTTTTACCAATTGGTTACAAAATTGGCTATAGATCACAAGCGACATATTGCAATATCGCAAAAATCTGCACGCAAGCGCATGATTGGCGTATAGCACTGTCCATATCCCCTACTTGTTGTTTACAATGCTAATTTTTTCGCTACACTCAGTCTACAGATATATTATTAATGCCCCAGAGGAGTTCATTATGAACAGATATAACATTATGTTGTTAGCAAGCACATTTACATGTGGTTTGTTATATGCAGGAGAAGCTCCAAAGGATGTAGTAGAGCAAGAAGCAGCAAAAATGGCAGCAACTATACAAGTATTATCGAGTCCAACACGTCTTGTTACGCCACAGGCATCGCCAAAACGGAATTCCTATTCAGGGTTGCCTACCGGTTGCGTAGTAATGGAACGTCAGGAATCGGGATCGGTTCATCGTTACAGTGCATCATATTCATCATCATCGTCACACCCATATTGGGCAGATTTTCCTGGTGCCGGTTATAATCCCAAGAGATAAATAGGAACTTTATGAATACATATATCATTATATTTGTTGCAAGCACATTTGCATGTGGATTGTTACACGCGGCTGATACTACCGAACGGAAGGTAGTAGCAGAATCAGCAACTGAACAGATCGTTGCACCAAAAGTAGCAGCGGTAATTATGAAATCTAAAGAAACGACAACTCAATTTAGATCATCGCACGGTGGGCCGGTTGCGTACCATTCTGCTGCAAATTTGCCAACATATGGTAAGCCAGGATTTGAAGATTTACTTCCAGGTTGTGGCGACCTTAGCCGCTACTTTGGATGAATGTCGGTATGCGAGATTGATATATTTAAGAATTAACAAAAACAGATTTTACGGGAATGTTTTATGAATACGCATAGCATTATATTAGTTGCAGGCACATTTGTATGTGGATTGTTACATGCAGCAGATACACATCAAGCGTCGGTTGCGCAGGCAGTAGAACAGGTAACAATAGTAGAAAAAACAGCCGCAGTAGTTGCAGTTGTGAGCCCGATCAGATCGTCACGTAGCACGAGCACCCCTCCACGTTCAGTAACTCCTCCAATGGGTGGCCAAACACATAAAAGATTTGGTTCGTATCCTGGTCGCGGTGGTTCAGGGTCTCAACGCTTTCCAGTGCCATTTCCCTATACTGACCTACACTAAGCAGCACTATATATGTAGAACAAAAAAAAGAGCTTCGATTTCCGAAGCTCTTTTTTTTGTTCTATTTCAATGTTGTATAAATATTATCCCAAAAACTTTTTGAAAAAACTAGCAATGCTGCTGCCATCTTGCGTTTCGTTGCCGATCAAATCAGCATAGGTGACAAGTGCATCTTTTGCTTCTGTGCTTAATTTCTTGGGAATATGGCAACGGGTAATAATGATTAAATTACCGCGGGTGTTGCCACGTAATGCAGAAAATCCTTTGCCGGGAATAACGATGCGTTCACCAACCGCGCATCCTTTAGGGATCTTAACGGCAAGTTTTGTTTCATCGATGTTCTCAATTTCAATCTGCGCACCGAATACCAATTGTGGATAGGTGAGCATCACTGAGCATTCAATATCATCGCCGACACGGGTAAAATTTTTGTCCGGAGCGATATGAATCTTAAGATACAGATCACCGGAAGAGCCGCCATATATGCCGGCATCACCTTTACCGCTGATACGTAGTTCAGCATTATCATAAATTCCTTGTGGAATGGTTACACTAAATTTAGCAAAGGTTTTTTCACGGCAGCGACCATTACAGGTTGGGCATGGTGAGGTGATAATAAACCCTTGTCCTTGGCAAGCATCGCAGGTTTGCTGATACACAAAAAAGCCTTGGCGCAGGTTAATCTGACCCTGTCCATTACATTTTGTACATGATTGTGGCTTGGTGCCTTCTTTTGCGCCGCTTCCTTTGCAGGTGTTGCAGGTGGCAAAATGGTAATAACTGATCTCTTTTTTGGTACCCAAATAAGATTCTTTAAGGCTGATAGTTATCTCTTTGCTCAGATCGTGGCCGCGCATAGGTTGTGGCCCTTTTTTGCGGGCGCTGCGTTGCTGCTGGCCGCCAAAAATATCACCAAAGATATCCCCAAATGCGCCAAAGATATCATCCATATTCATGTTGCTACCCTGATGACCACCGCCCATGCTGTTCATATTTTCATAGCCGGCATGGCCCATCTGGTCATATTGGTGACGCTTATTTTCATCAGAAAGTACTTCATAGGCTTGGGCAGCCTCTTTAAACTTCTCTTCTGCCTCTTTATTGTCCGGGTTGCGATCGGGATGGTATTTGAGCGCCATAGTGCGATACGCTTTTTTAATCTCATCTGCTGTAGCGCTCTTTGCAACGCCAAGCACGTCGTAGTAGTTTTTTGTGCTCATATGTTCTTCCAACATGTCTAAAAAAATGCTGCTATACTCTTGATAAAGTATAGCAGATTCTTAACATTTTGTCATAGAGCAAAATTGAGTACTATGCACAAGAGGCCAATTGCCTAAATTTATCGCAGATAGCCGTGGTGTGCATAACATCTCCAGCGCGCGCAGGGGCAAACCGTGGTTCATGCGTGTACCCGGGGTACAGTACTTTAAGCTGGTCAAATAGTTCAAGCAGATTTATGCTGGTGCCGGTGGCGATATTAAACACCTGTCCGCGCAGCTGCTCATCGGCCAGGTACCCCACCAGCACATTAGCATATGCCACCTGTTCAACCGGTATATAATCACGCGTTTGCATGCCGTCGCCAAAGATTGTAACCGGCTCATTCTTACTCATACAATCTTTAAACTTAGCCACCACAGCGGCGTACTGTGCATGTGGGTTTTGACGTGCGCCGTACACATTAAAGTAGCGCAAAGAAACGGCATCTATACCGTAATTAAGTGCGTATTGACGTAGCATCAGCTCACCCATATATTTGGAAAAGCCATAGGGTGAAAGTGGATTGCAGGGAGTTTCTTCGCTGCAGGGTTGCTCAGTTGCACCATATACCGATGATGAGGATGAAAATACAATCCGTTTGCAGCCGGTTATGCGCATGGCCTCCAGCAGATTAAAGGTGCCATCAATATTAATTACATGACAAATAATCGGGTCAGCAACGGAACCGGGAACTGAAGTATATGCGGCCAGATGAAAAACAACATCAATGTCTTGCAGTGCACGTATGCAGGTAGTTTTATCGGTGATACTACCTTCAATAAGGGCAACTTTATCGGCAACGGCAGCAATATTAGCATATGAACCGGTAGAAAGATCATCAAGGATGGTCACTTGTGCACCAAGATCAACCAGCTTTTCCACAATATGTGAGCCGATAAAACCACATCCGCCGGTCACCAGAGCTCGTTTGTTATGATACCATGCGCGCATATTACTCTCCTGAGTGCTATAAAGATTAAATGTAGTTATTGCAACACCAATGCATAGTAATGCGGTGCGCTTAAGTTTGCTGTTCATGTATTCGCTCCTGATACGATAAAGGATTTATAGTTACCGTTTCATAATATCTGCGTGCAGGTTGAATGCACAAGATATCAGCTATCTGTTTACCATCAAGCAGCGTCTCTTGCATGCTACAATATTTCCACGCGCCATAGCGCCCTATGCTGTGAATATTGTCCTGCGCAAGCGTTTGTAGTAAACGTGTTAAATGCTTTTCACGCCAAAAATTATAAATTACATAGGCATGGCTGATATCGAGTACTTTTTGTGTAGCAATTTCATGATCATCAATAGCACAGAGCTGCTGCACCTGTTTAATTGAACGCGCAACAATTGCATCTTTACGTGCCGCGCTCATATTCATATACGCAATTTCACCATAGAGTGAACTGCATCCTGGCGGCGTCATGCTGGTGGCAAAATTAGAGGTAAACCCGATACGATAAAACGGAAACTCTTTTTCTGCAAAATAGATCCAATGCTTATCAGAAACATTCGGTCGATTAATACCGAGATTAAAATTAAGCACACTATTACACATGAGGTTGTTCTGCGCCGCACTAAATGAGCGGTTGCTTGGTGTTTCGAGCATGGCAAGCATCCGGTCAAGCGGCAGCGTAGTAACAAGCTTATCATATGGTTGGCGATGACCATTAGCAAAGGTGACGATACGTGCTTTGCTATCGATAGCGACTACCTCATGCTGGTAGTTAATCGGTTGATGTAATTTTCTTGCCAGAGCTGCAACCCAAGAGACAATGCCACCCTGTTTGGGGTAAAAAAATTGTGCATTATATCCTACCGATGGTGCCGGAGCAGGATACATAGTACCTTCAATAATCGCCTCTAGTGATGTTTGTGGCACAAAGCGCCCTGTCCAACTGGCAGTAATTTTATTAAGATCGTGTGCAAATATTTTGCGCTGATAGGGGAGAAAAAAATGACGCGCAAAACCGGCGCCAAACTGTTTGTGCACCCAATCGACAAATGTTTTTGGTGAGCGTATGTGTGTTGCACGCTTAATGTAACCGGCAATGCAATCGGCAATAACTTCGGTGGGCAGGCCATGCAAATGCATCTGAAATGGATAGGGAGTATATTGTTGATGCGAATAGATATAGGAGCGCCGATGAATTACATTAAACTGGTCAAAGCCCACCACGCGTGCAATAAGATCATGAAAATAGGGATCATTAATATGCAGCAAATGACCGGTGTAATCGAAGGTAAAACCATCTTGCTGTATCGAGCCGCACAAACCGCCAATGGAATTCTCTTTTTCAAACAGCTGATAATCAAAGAACCCTTTTTGTTCTAAATGATATGCTGCTGATATACCGGCAAGTCCGCCACCTAAAATTACAATACGTGCCATATACTGCTCTCCTTTTTTGGGTGAAAGCTTGGAAACTAGTTTTTAGCGTCGTGAAGAGCGTCCGGGCATCATTGGTTGCTGTTGCTGCTGTGCTTGCGCCATCGCTGCTTCCATCATTACCATAACTATAGCCTCAGCAATATTTCTTTGCTCAGCACGTGTGGATCCGGCATATTGTGCAAACATAATGATAGGTGCTAGTATAACTTCGCTTTTATCTTGATCGGAAGCTTTAAGGGATTGTAAAGCTTCTTGTACTGGTGCAGCATTGTTCATTATTGTCATAGCATTATTGAGAACAATATTAAGCATTTGCTGTGATTCTTCTTGCATTGATTCAATAGATAATGGTTTTTGTGCATTTATCTGATCTGCTTCATGAAGTTCTTTTTGTGTTTTGGTTCCGGCATCTTGCATTGCCTTGCCGAATGCTTCTATCTGACTACACCATGATCCATTTCGCTGAGGCCCGACACACATTTTTTTAAGTGTATTACCGTTAGATACATGATCCCAAATAGTTGTAGAAGAGGAAATTTTACCATTGCTGCGTGATGATGGCAAAAGTAGATCATCGCCACTTAATGCTGGAAATTGTGCAGAACGTCTGGGTACTTGATGTGCACATGCTGATGCTACCATAAGTAAGGTAAGTGAAAGTTGTTTGAAATGCATAGATGGATCCTTGAGTATGATTGTTATTTAATGGCTCAGTTGTTGTAAAGCACATGATGTTCTTAAGGATACAGTATACGCAATTTTAACTATTTTAAAACTATTGGTAACTCAATGAATAGCTATGCACACCCGCTTCTCCCTTGATAAAGAGCGGAAAGCTAAAGCTTTTGGTTGCTGCAGTAACAGAATTAGGCAGTGGCGGGAATAGACCTGCTTGTTGTGCGCGGCTGATAATCAGACGCTCAATGAGGCGGACTTCAGTCATATGTTGTGGGTATAACAATGCGATATCACGTAATTTGCCCTCTTTGTCGATGGTAACCACTAGCTGTGTTTGTACTTGCACCGGACGCGAAAGATGTACGCTATTATCTTCAGCCAAAAATGATTGTTTAATGATATGCCATATTTTACTCGTGTACATTTGCAATGAAAGTTGCCGAATATCATTAACTGCCGGTCGATTGTGTCCGGCTTCTTGTTGCATACTCTTCAAAAAGCCTTGGGTAAGTTCAATTAGTTTGGTGCGATCATGATTGGTTGTTTTTTGGCGTGCGGGCAGCGGACGAATGGCGCGCTTCGGTTGTGCCGGTCGTGGTGCAGGGCCATCGTGTGCTTGCTCGGGTGGCAAATGTGCAGCAGTTTGTGCTTGTGGTTCATCCTGCTCTGCTGGTGTTGGCAGCTGTTCGCGTGTAGTTATTTCATCAGATGGCGGCTCATGCTGAAAGGTTACCGTTGCTTGGTTCTGGCCGGCTGAAAGGAGCTGTTGTGCCAAATAAACATCATCTTCAAGTGGCTGTTGCATAGGCGTAGGTGCCGTTATAAAATGCTGGTGCAAGAGTAAACGCATACATATCAGATGTATAAGTATGGCAATGACAATAATGATAACGAGTCGTTTGGATGAAGGGTTAAAATACAGCTGTTGTTCTATCATTATTAGGCTCCTTTTTTATTTTTGCCTATTGTCAGTCTAAGCTATTAAGACCCCTCTTTGATAGTAGTTGTTGTCTGTATAAAAAGAGAGTTCTTTTCTTTTTTGATCTGCCATTGTGGAGTTAACGCGTGTGTGCCGCCATGTGGGTGCATAATAAAGCGTATAAGTTCATCTAAAAATCCTTGGCTTACCGGAAAGGGTAGTTGTTCGCGCACCAGCCAATATACCAGTAGGCGATACTGCATTACTTTATCCATTGCGCGCATAACCGCAAGGTTTAAGCGATAGGTACCATCCGGTTGCAGGGTGGCAAAATCATTAAATAGTGTGATGGTGAATTTTTCAAGAAACTGCTCCGTTTCTTGTAGTTGTTCAAGTGTCTTGGCAAAATTTTTCTGCCAGCGTGGATCTATTTCTTGCAATAACGGCATAAGGTTATTGCGCAAACGATTGCGCAAATAAACATCGCAAGCATTGGTAGGATCAATCACATAGGCATAGTTGTGCGCATCCAAAAAGGCGACAATATCCTTTTTGTCGATTGCAAGCAACGGGCGAATATAGATGCCGCTGTGCGGCCGCATGCTGCATAATCCGGTCAAACTCGCTCCACGCATAAGACGAATAAAAAAAGTTTCTTGTTGATCATCATGATGATGCGCAAGTGCAACGCTGTGTGCATTATACGTTGTTGTCAGCTGTTCAAAAAAGATGCGTCGTGCAATGCGCCCCATCTCTTCCGTCTTTGCAACAGGGGATGGTGATCCCGGCAGTGCTGATAGCTTTTGCATAACAAGCGTAATTCCCAAACGTGCACAAAGTTGCTCACAAAAGCGTGCATCATCAACCGATGTTGTGCGCCATTCATGATCTAAATGCGCAGCAATAAGCGTAAGATTATACGTTTTTTGCAAATGCACCAGATAATGGAGCAGAAAAACGGAATCAGGTCCGCCTGAAAGAGCTATAATAATGGTTTGGTTTGCTGCGATGAGTGCATGGTTCTGCACATATGCATCGAGCGTTTGGTAAAGGTTCATACATCACAAGTAACGGGGGAGTGTTGTTAGTTGAACATAGCGTACATATTTTAAGAACATGATTCTTAATCTACTTAGCGATCTAACAACACTCACCTGAAAAATCTGTTGATCAACACATAATTGCTGGCAGTATATTATACATCTAAATTTTTAGCAAACTGTCCATAATCTTCGATGTACGTTTTGCGTCCTTGCACGTCATCACCCATAAGGGTTGCAAACCAAGAATCTGCTTCCACAGCATCTTCTATAGTTACACGTAACAGTTCACGCGTGGTAGTATCCATGGCAGTTTCCCATAGTTGATCAGGATTCATTTCACCAAGACCTTTATAGCGTTGTACGCTCATATATGGTTTGGATAATGCATCAAGACCTTGCATTAACGCAATATACCCTTGGCCGGAAATTTCACGTTCTCTGCCGGCAACACTAATCTGCCACTGGTTATCTTCAATCGTTTGCAGTGGAGCAAAATAGGTAGCTAACATTTTAAGTTCACCGGACCTAAAGAAATCGAGTGAAACTTTCCAGACGCGTCCTTTTTGTTTAAATTCTACAAATGTTTGGTTAATTGTTTCATCTTCAGTAGAAAGTATCTCTTCCTGCACTAATGCTATCTCATGGTTGCTAAAGCATTTTTGTAAACGCTCAATAAGAACATCAGTTGATTCTGACGGTTGCCATGGATTGGCACCCATGCAGGTAACAAACATATGCGCATGGCGATTGCTGATACGGAAGCTCGCAGCAACTTTATACAGCTGTTCATCATACGCAAGCAGATTATTTAACAGCGTTGTCCAATCAGCAGCAGAAAGCTCTTTGCCGCCTGCGCTGTATATGGTCTGCTCTTTAATCCAATCAAACAGGAACGTTTTGAACGCTTTGTCATCTTTAAGGTACTGCTCTTTTTTGCCTATTTTTACCTTGTACAGCGGTGGTTGTGCAATGTATAAATACCCGCGCTCAATCATAGGGCGCATGTAGCGGAAAAAGAGGGTAAGCAAAAGCGTACGAATATGTGATCCGTCAACGTCGGCGTCGGTCATGAGGATAATCTTATGATACCGTGCTTTGTCCGCATCAAACTCTTTATCCATACCTGCACCAATGGCAGCGATAATTGCTTTAATTTCTTCATTAGAAAGCGCACGGTCTATGCGTGCTTTTTCCACGTTTAAAATCTTACCACGTAATGGCAAAATCGCTTGTGTATGGCGGTCACGTGCCTGTTTGGCAGAACCACCTGCAGAATCCCCCTCAACGATGAACAGTTCACCATTGCGCGGATCTTCATCTGAACAATCAGCAAGTTTGCCGGGTAAAATAGTAGATTCTAATGCGGTCTTGCGGCGCGTTAAATCGCGTGCTTTGCGAGCAGCTTCACGTGCGCGTTTTGCAACTTCCGCTTTTTGGAAAATCTTTTTAGCGATTGCAGGATTTTCTTCAAAGAAGGTGTCAAACCAGCCAAAGAGTGCGCTATCAACGATACCTTTAACATCGCTGTTGCCCAACTTGGTTTTTGTTTGTCCTTCAAATTGTGGCTCAGGAACCTTGATGCTCAACACACCAACTAAACCTTCACGCACGTCATCGCTGGAAAATGATTCATCACCTTTTTTCAGTACGCCCATATCAATTGCGCGTTTATTACACACTTTGGTAAGCGCTGAACGGAACCCGGAAACGTGCGTACCACCCTCAACGGTGTTAATGTTATTTACAAAGGAAAGTAATGTTTCGCCATAACCTTCGTTATATTGCAGTGCAACTTCAAGTATATAGACACCATCATCATAGAGATGATGCAGAACTTGATCGAATAACGGTACTTTTTTCTTATTAATATGTTCTACAAATGAAACAATACCGCCTTCAAACAGAAAATCATGTTTCTTGTTATTTTTTTCATCAAAGATATCGATGTGGAGATTTTTATTCAAGAAAGCAAGTTCGCGCAATCGTGCTGATAATGTTTCAAAGCTGAATTCAGTTGTTTCGCGGAAAATCTCTTCATCCGGCCAGAAACGTATGAGCGTACCACGTTTGGTGGTGGTGCCTACTTCTTTAAGTGGCTCAACCGGTTTGCCCGCATGATACTCTTGAAAGTACTGCTTGCCATGCTGGAAAATCGTTAAATCTAATTTTTTAGAAAGTGCGTTAACGACAGAAATACCCACACCATGCAGACCACCGGAATATTTATAGGTGTCTTTATCAAATTTACCACCCGCATGAAGCTTAGTGAGTACTACTTCAGCTGCAGATATACCTTCGGTAGGATGGATATCGGTAGGAATACCGCGACCATTATCTTCTACCGAAACTGAGTTGTCAGCATGCAGCGTAACATTAATAATAGAGCAATGTCCGGCAAGAGCTTCGTCAACGGAGTTATCAACAACTTCGTAAACTAAGTGATGGAGCCCTTGAGGGCCGGTCGATCCAATATACATGGCGGGACGTTTACGCACCGCCTCCAATCCTTCAAGTACCTGAATGGAATGGGCTTTGTATTCAGATCCGTTTTTATTTTCCGGATTGTTGGCCATATAAAAATCTCCTGTCAGACAGTGTGGAATGTTTCAAAAATGGATTGCTATCAGTTTAAAAAAGAGATGAACCGTTTTTCAACTATCTCATCTTCAGCTATTATAAAGTATACCCCAACTATCTTTTTTTTCTACCTGCATACAACTTGAAAGGATTAATATGTCATCGCCGGACATACGCCAACATGATACTACCTATATGCGCGCTGCACTCAAGCAGGCAGAGCGTGCTGCTCAACTTGATGAAGTTCCGGTCGGCGCCGTTATTGTTGATGCTACCGGTGCCATTATTGCGCGTGGGTATAATCTTACTGAAAAACGCTCAACGCAATGTGCGCACGCGGAAATGCAGGCATTAGTAAAGGCGGGTAAAAAGCTGGGCGATTGGCGGCTGCTCGGCTGTTGGATCTACGTTACTCTGCAGCCATGTGCTATGTGTATGCAGGCGATCGTGCTGCATCGTTTGGCAGGTGTTGTGTATGGCGCTTCATCCCCTTTATTTGGATTTGATCTTGACAAAGAGGTGGCAGATCGGCTATACAAGAAGGATGTTATTTGCATAGTTGCCGGGGTTATGCAAGAAGAGGCGAGTATGTTACTTAAAAAATTTTTTAAAGCGAAAAGGTTGACGCATGTCACATGAAGGAATGTCTGCACAAAAATTGGCTCAAATTAAGAGCGAACTGGAAGAGCGCAGGCAAGAGCTTGAACAAGAAATGACAGGGTTATATCAAGAGAAGTTTTCAGATGATCAGGTACAAGATGTTGCTGACCAGGCATTGTCTTCCACCATGGAGAGTCTTAAAGCATCTATTCATGATAGCAAAAACACCGAATTTAAACGTATTTCGCGTGCATTAGAAATGATCGATGAAGGCACCTACGGCATTTGCGCAGATTGCCAAAAGCCGATTACCGAACGCCGTCTTGAATATTATCCTGACGCTACGCGCTGCTTGGTATGCCAAGAAGCGTATGAAGAGCAAGGCGCCTAAAAAGGGGCAATAATTTTTGCCCTTTTGTTAAAATCTGGTATCATGATCAGCAGTAGTAACGTTACTGCCTATAAGCCGATGTAGCTCAGTGGTAGAGCAATTGATTCGTAATCAATAGGCCGTCGGTTCAAGTCCGATCATCGGCTCCAGTACAGCATAGATACATATTTTATTAAAAAGGTTGAAATATGATTTCAAAAATTACAAAAAGAATATTTTTGGTGATGGCTTGTTGTGCTACGTATAATGCCCAAGGTGCATTGACACCAAGCTCACAAGAGAGCGGTCGGGAGTTTTTGGCGACTGGCGGAGGACTTCTATTGGCGACTTGCATTGGGATGTATAATCAACAAAATATAAGAAGTACTTTTGGCCATCTTTTATCGCCGGCACCAGTACCAGAGGGAACTGAGGCACGCAACATTGTGTCAGTAGGAAGAATGGTAGCGGCTAATGAAACTATATATCGTGGGTTGCGCCGCAATCCTCTTCATGTCGACGTAGCAAATGATGTATGGAATGGTGCACAGGCTTTTACAGGCGTTATTGCTTTAAAAGTGGCTTTAAATGGTATCCAAGGTAAATCTTGGCATGATGGCGTTAAACCGTTCTTTTACTCCGCCGCTTCGGCAGGCTTTGGATATTCATGGCTTAAATATTTGCCACGCTTTTTTACAAACTATGTAACAAATGCTGAAACGTATGCGTTTGGCGGTCTATCCATATTCACACTTGCTTATCTTGGGGCAAAAATTGCATTTAAGAAGCGGGGTTGCATACCATTAGATCTATAATGGCATATTCAGGCTGGTTGAGCCGGATATAACGAGGATTGACATTTTCCCATAGTTCTTTAAACTGGTAAGTAAAATTGTATATTTTGTACGAAGGTTAACTATTTATTATGATAAAAGCACAAGCAAAAAAACAGTCTAAGGGTGGAAATCCATTGGCTCACGGTGTTGGTCGTCGCAAATCCTCAGTAGCACGTGCATGGTTACGTTCTGGCAAGGGTGATGTTACGGTAAACGGTCGTGACTACAAACAATATTTTGACACTGACGTTGCACGTTCAGAAGCTTACCAATCTATGAAGGTGGTACCAAAGGGTGTGCATTATGATGTGCAAATAAATGTGTATGGTGGTGGGCTACAATCTCAGGCTGGCGCAATTAAACTTGCTATCGCTCGTGCCTTTGTTGAGCAAAATGTAGAACTTAAACCGGTACTGCGTGAGCATGGTCTTTTAACCGTTGATTCTCGCATTAAAGAACGTAAAAAATACGGTCAACGCGGCGCACGACGCAAATTCCAGTTCGTTAAGCGTTAATCGCATTGGCCAGATAAATTTTGGCAAGGTTTTAAAACGTCAGCTCGTATATGCCCATATACGAGCTGATTTTTTTTTGGTAGTATGTGACGTATTATAGCATTGTAAGCTTATAGCTAATAATCATCCTGAGCTTGCCTGTCCGCCGTAGTATGACACGTAGGCTGGATCGAAGGATCTACCGTTAAAAATATAATTATATAGAATCTATAGGGAAGGTCCTTCGACCCGGACGTCGCCAAGGCTATGTCGGGCAGGCATGCTCAGGATGATTGAGTTTAAGCTCAAGACGATGAAATGTATGACTTGAATGCAAATATTGGAGATCGCTCCAGAATAAAAAAAGGCGGAGCTTGCTCCAGAAGTAAACTAGTAGTATTGGAGAAAAAAATGTGTAGTGTAGTAGGCTATGTTGGCAAAAATTTCAGCCGATCCTTTGTAATCGAAGGTCTTTCTCGTCTTGAATATCGTGGGTACGATTCTTCCGGTTTTGCCTGTCTGGATTGGCAAACACAGGCGATGCGCTTTGTAAAAGCAGAAGGGCAGTTAACCAACCTCATGGCGCATCATGATTTTCAGTCACTTGATGGGCATATCGCCATTGGCCATACACGTTGGTCCACTCATGGCAAAGCAACCTTACTTAATGCGCATCCACATGTAGATTGCAAGCAACGTATTTCCGTGGTGCATAATGGCATTATAGAAAATCATACACAGCTGCGTAATGAGCTTCAGCACCATGGTCATCATTTCTATTCAGAAACTGATACTGAAGTGATTGCGCATATGCTTGAGCATGCATTTGAACATGAACTGACCGATCTTGATGCAGCGTGTGCGGTGGTGCAGCAGCTGCAGGGTGCCTATGCATTTATAGCATTAACGCAAGATCGCCCCGATTATATGTTGTTGGTGCGCAAGCGCTCACCATTGTGCATAGGGCTTGGCACTGATGAAATGTTTATTGCCTCCGATACCTTTGCATTTGCAGATAAAACCAATCGTGTGCTCTTTATGCCGGATGAAAGTTTTGCATTTGTAAGCGCAGGTGAAATTCGGCTCTATGATTTTGCCGGCAACCGTCTTGAGTTGCATCATCAAATGATAGACACTATCTGGGCAGAACATACCAAGCAAGGGCATGAACATTACATGCTCAAAGAGATTTATGAGCAAAAAAAAGGTATTCATGCAACGGTACGTTACCTGCAATCATTAGGTGAAAAAATCTGGCATACATTGGGCATATCGGTAGACGAAGTGCGCGCATTACAAAAAGTTATGCTCCTGGGATGCGGTACGTCTTGGCATGCAGCACGCATTGGGCAGTTCTTTTTTGAATATGTTGCGCAGCTGCCAACGCAAGCACATCTTGCATCGGAAATGCGGCACATGCCCTATTTCCATGCGGCACACACATTATTGGTTGCGATTTCCCAATCGGGTGAAACCGCAGATACATTAGAGGCTATGCGGCAATTAAGTGACCAGCAACTTGCTATGGTTGCATTGAGCAACGTTGCATCCAGCACGATGGTGCGCGAAGCTGATGGCGTACTGTTAACGCAAGCGGGCCCTGAAGTTGCTGTAGCATCTACCAAAGCATTCTCCACACAACTTTCTGCACTTTATTGGTTGGCGCATCGTATTGCGCTTGAACAAGGATACATTACTGCCGCACAGATGGAACAGGCAGAAGAGGATCTTTTGCGTGCAGCAGAACAGCTTGAGCAAAATATCGATCTGTATAAGCATGAAATAGATCAACAGCTGGCTGCATATTACGCGCAGTTTAATAAATTTATTTTTTTAGGGCGCCACATTGGCTATCCATTTGCATTAGAGGCTGCGCTTAAATTAAAAGAGATTACCTACATATGTGCACAATCATATCCGGCAGGTGAATTAAAACATGGTCCACTAGCGTTGGTTGATGCACAAACACCCGTGTGCATATTTTCATCAATGGATGAACAGATTTACCAAAAATTATTAGCAAATGTGCAAGAAGCAAAAGCACGCGGTGGGCATATTATTGCGTTTGCTTTTCATGGCCAGGATGAGCTGTGCAAACTAGCAGATACGCTGTTTATGTTGCCCAAAACACAACTATTGCTGGAGCCGTTAGTAATGACTGGGCTGATGCAATATTTTGCTTATGCAATTGCAAAGAAGTTAGGACGAGAAATTGATCGCCCACGCAATTTAGCAAAATCGGTAACGGTGGAATAATTTGCGGCTACTTTTGCAGTGCAAGCAACTGTTGGAGTTTGGTTTCGGCATCTTTGAGCTCATCGGCGAAATGTTTCTCTTCACTCTCTAAGGTGCCGTACATCCATTCTGCAGTGCCAAACATTTTCTGAAAAAAATTCTGGTTTTCGTATTGCGCTTTTAATTCCGCGCGCTCGTTTTGTACGCGCTTCAATTCAGAACGTAGTCGCGCGATATCTTCTTGTGCGTGCTGAATTTTATCAGAACTGCTGGCCGCTTGAATTGCCAATGTTGCAAGCATAAGCAGTGCAATAACTATTATTTTCTTCATACGGTATCCTCTCTTAAAAACCTTTATATTACCATAATATTAAATCGGGGTGCCAAAAGTCAATAATTCTATGATTGTTTTTTTACATGTTGTCGTTACACTGTATCTAACATTATGGTATATAAGTTGAGCAAAGGAATTAGAATGTTATATCGTCTGTTATTTTTCGTATTCATGTGCATCAACATGTGCTCTGCTGCATCCAGCAGTGGTGAGACAGTAATGCCGTCTCAAGAAAGTTTACAAAAATCATTGCAAGAGTTTACAAAAGAGAAGTTGCTAGGTACTGTTGATGTCTGCGGTCCAGTTTCTAAAATGCGTACTTCAATAATTAGAGATGCTGATGTCATTCCGGGTCGTCAAGCTATCGAATTAACCATAGCAATTGTAACGCATCTAGACCCTGAAATTGCAGATATCTTTGCAGAGCAAGCATTGGAAGATGATGATTTTGCGGCGCAAGTGTGGTACAAAAAAGCAATACCTGAAGCCGCTCGTAAAATTATAGAGGCAGGCAAATCAGCAGATGTTGTAGAATTGCCGGAATTAATTGCATTGATTAAGATTGTGCGGGACAATGGCCACAATTGGCCGTACTATTCTGTGCAGGTAAAACGACCATTTCAAGATATCTTTTCAGATGTTTCTGCAATCGGTTCACGTCCTGAGCTCGATTTGTTGAATATAAGTAACAAAAGAATCAAGCATTTTTCCCGTTTGCCGGAAATTGCCCATTGCCTGAAATACGAACAGTATGATCTTGTGCAAACCTGGTGGCGCAATCAGTTGTGTGAGCGTGGGCAGATTGGTATACGGATTAATTACCGACAAATTCAAGATATATGGTGCGAGCTGTTTGCTCCTGCAGTAATGGAGCGAATCAAACGTCGTGCAAGCTTTTAATATAACATCTTAGTCAGGAGATTTATCCATGTTATATCGTACATTGTGTATAGCTACTTTTTTGCATCTTATCTGTTTAGGTGCAGCCGATCCGTGCTCAATTATTGAGATTGCAGAACCATTACGTCAGGCAATTGAAGTGGTACTATTGCCGCGCGTTGTCGATGAACCTCTCGTTAGGCAAACAAGAGCTACGTGTGATCCAATTACGGGGGTGATATCCGTTACTGCGACGTTGATTGTGCATGCGGATGTGGATGAAGCTGATATCTTTAGAAAACATGTTGCAGGGCTGGGAACGGGGCCAGGAACTCTTATAGTTGCTCCTTGGAGGCAACGAGCATACGCTGAAATCCGCAATTCCCGAACTGAAGATCGTCGACATGCGTCAATTTCGCCCACATTATTAGCATCAATTACACTAACGCACGATAGTTCGCTCAGCTGGCCGGAATACCTAATCTGTATGGAAACAGCGAAGGAAAAAACATTTCATTACTCGCTACACACTGCTAGTGGCACACAACCTAAACGAGATCTTATGAGCATATGGTGTCTTGGTGGATTTGAGCGTTTTGCCGCGCATCCTGATCCTGCTATATCCAAGCGTATTACCGAAGGTGATCCGGTTACTGAAAAATGGTGGCGAGACTTTTTGCGCGTGCGTAAAGCAATTGGTATCAAGTTTAATTACGAGGTAGTGCAGCGTACATATGAACAGGTGTCTGCTGCACTCTTGCATCACGAATAGAAGGATTTTTCACATGGTACATCGTTTATTATTATTTGCGGTTGTTTCGCATCTTACTTGTTCGGCTGCCGCCGCAGCTGATGGTGATGATATGCCACTATCGTTGTGGCAGAAAGCTAATCTGCATAAAGCGATTCAAATTATAAACTTACCGGGTGTGCTTACTATGCCAATGGTTACTAAGAGCAAGCTCATATGGAATTCAGCGGAGCGTACACTTATGGTGAGAACTGCATTGGTAGTGCATTCGGACAATAAAGTTGCAGATATCTTTGCAGGTCATGTGGTAGCTGCACCTGATTTTTTATTCACTCCTTGGCGAAAGCAAGCGTGTAGTGAAATTATGAGTATGCAGAACTCAAATAATGCTCAAGTAGAACAACAGGAAGATGCAATGAGGCCAACGGTATTGGCTTCAATTACGCTCAAACGTACGCAAGATGATGCTTGGCCGCGCTATCTCATTTATACTGAAAGTCTACGACGCATATCGCGAATGGCATTCACAGAACATGACGAACAGCCAACCATAGATCTGTTGTGTATAACGCCGACAGGAGCAGCATGCCTTTCCAATTTACCAACGCTTAAAGTGTTGATTATGAATGGTGAGCTTGAAAAGGCAGAGCTGTCGTGGATTAATACCATGCTCGTAAGAAAACAACTGGGTATAAAGATCGATTATACAGTTTTAAATGAAGCTTATAATGATCTATTTTTAGCACCCTCGGTGCAGGAATAGTAATTGAATAAAAAGAATATTAACAACGGTTTTTGAAAGATAATATATGTACGCAATGCAAAAGATCTGTTTATTCATGTTACTACCGGTTTTGCATGCAGGTGCCGCAAGTAGCAGTCGTGAGCAATCTGCAACTGACCAAACAAATGAGGTAATTCGTGTTGTTGTTCCAGAAGCGCTTGGCCTATCTGCCGTTGCGGTAACAAATAGTACGTCTTTGCAAAGGGGTATACAGATTTGTGCAGGAGTTGCCCTGCATGCAGATGCAAGAGTCGCTCGTATACATGCTGTAAGTCAACTAAACCAAACACGTACAGTTTCATCCAAAGATAAATCAGCATTATTAGCAGGATTAATTACACTTACTGGACAATCTGGAAAGATTGATGGCTTTATATTCATGGGTAGGAAATCTGGCGTGACAATTGATCCATTTATAGCATCTGATACTGATATCATGTTTGTTGCGTTAGGGCATCATGAAGCACGTAGTAACAATCCAAGGGATCTTTACACATACTTTAAAGAAGAAGCTGCATGGCGTGATTTTCTGAACAAAAATCGTTGTGCGGGCATTGCATTTGATTTAAAGCTCTTTAATTCTTTACTTCCTGCATAACCAACGGTCCATCTTCGCAAAAGAGCTTTTTCAAATATGTTTTTGTTTTTGCGCGCGTGTTCACCTTTTCCGGTGAGCAGGTATGTGCAACATCAAGTATGTTAATGAGCATGAGTGCAGCTTTAAACTGATTGTCCTGCTCAAGCGCCTCTTTGCCACGTTCAGCCCATTTTTTGTGCTTAGATGATTCTTTTTTTGCTTGTTCTTGTTCTTTTTCCGTTTCGGTATGCTTTTTGCTCAATTCAGTAGTAATATAATTTTGCTGTGCACTTTCTCTGCCATGCGATTTGGTGAACCATTTCATATGTTCAGTTTGCACCAGCATGCGCTCAACGACAAAATCCGGTTCAATACCAATTGCCTGAATCGATATATCACCCGGTAGATAGTAAAGCGCAGTGGTCAGTTTAACTGCGCAGTTATTGCTTACCGGAATAATCTCTTGCACTGAGCCTTTGCCAAAGGTGCGCGTGCCAACCAAAAAGGCTTTTTCATGCAGCTGCAGGCAGCCGGCTAAAATTTCTCCCGCCGATGCGGTGTAGTTATTAATTAAAATAAAAATGGGTAATTTGTTGTTTACAATCGGTTCACGTTGCGTGCGATAATCATGCAGCTTTTTGTCACCCGTACCTTTTGTTTGTACTACCAAACTGTTTGCCGGTACAAACATACCAACAATATCAATTGCAGCTTCCAGTAGCCCACCGGAGTTATTGCGTAAATCTAAAATTAACCCTTTATAGGGATGATGATGCGATTTTTTCAACAACGATTCAATTTGCGCCATTGCATTGGTGGTAAAGGTATTGAGTGCAACGTAATAGATTTGTTGCTCAGGCAAATAAAAGCAAAGTGAATTTTGCTCTTTAATGGTATCACGCGTGATGGTTAAACTAATAAGATCAGGGAATTTTTCGCGTAAAATTTTAATATCAACGGTGGTTCCCGGTTTGCCTTTTAGTTTTGCAGTAGCTTCATCAGTTGTCATACCTTCTAGAAGATTGCCATCAATTTCTACAATTTTATCAAGTGGCAATACGCCTGCGGTTTCAGCAGGGCCACCCGGTACAATATCAATGATGGTGAGCGAGCTATCTTTAGTTTGACGTGTATTATCAATAACAATACCAATGCCGCCAAAGCTACCGGATGTTAAGCGCACAATCTCTTGGTACGATTTAGGGGACAAAAAACTGGAATGTGGATCAGTGCAAGATACAAATGCATTGAGCATTTCAATATAACAGTTATCGATTTTTTCATCATCCGCCTGCCCGCAACTGACCTGAACATGCCGCTGACCGGTGAGGCTTACCACTTCAGCATTAACGCGTGACCAGGTAAATGCCTTTTCTGCATAGGAAGATACCGGTGTATTGCAAAAAGCAGCTTGATTTGGTTGTTTGTTTGGCGCACATATGGCGAATGTGTAGGTTATAGTCGCGAGAAAAAAAACATTCAGATACTGATTCATTGTGCATCCCCTATGTACTACGGTTATGTTTGGCTAACTATTTACTTGTACCTCTGTTATACCGTATTTTAAATACGAAAAGGAACGTTTTGCTCGTTGAGCGTTTATTTGCGGTGGAGGATAGCGATGATTGTTATTGATATACGGTATATGGTCTCTCGTCTGGCATTTACCTTAGAAATTATTATATTTGCAGCGATCTATTTGTGTGGTTCCGATGGATTTGCACAGCTCAAGCAACTTAAAACCGACTGCATGCAATTGAATGAAGCGATCGTTTGCAAACAGCGCGAAGTTGAACAGGTTGAACAACGTATCATCGCCTGGAACGTGCATCCTTTTTATAAAGAAAAAATGGCGCGCGAACAGCTGCAAATGAGCCATGATGGAGATATTATCTACTTCATTCTACATCGCAACGAAGCTTAGTTATTAACCACTTAGAGTAAAATGCATGTAGAATGCCCTTCGAAGCTCTGCAAGAGCGTAGTAGGGTAGAGTATTGCTAAGAAGAATTTCGCGCGCGACACATCAGACTTTAGGCGGATGCGCGCTTCACCGAACCTGCCAAACAGGTACAGGCATAAAGAGATAGCGATATTCTCGTTGCTGTTGCGGCGTTGCGATACTGCGTAATAACTCAAATATGGCCAAAAGCGTCATCGCATCTCTGCCACCTCTATGATACGCTTCTTGGTGCGTATGCTCTTGTGCTGCACAATGGCGCGTAAGTGCACCAAATGCGTGGCCTAAAATAGCAAAAGGGCCTTGAAAGTTACAGAGCAATGCTGCCGCCCAAAAACCAAGATGATAGATGGTGGCATCTTTGATACCTTCAAGATACGCGGTGGTAATATAAGGGTTTGGTTTGTAGGTAGTTGCTTGCGTTGTTGTAGTTGCAACTGCACAACAGGTGATAAGTATCAACATTAATCTGTGTAACATTGTGTAATCCTTTACAATAATTATTTATTATGCAGCGTATCATAGCATGCAGTGGTTAGCAATTGCTTGCATAAGCTTTGACAAAAATATAGATTTATATAACATAAAATTAATAACATTACTCCATATCTTACCTACGAATATGTATGAGAAATCAATGAAACATTTTAATACTGGTGCGCTGTCGATGCTCATCGCTCTATTGGGCACAACTCTATGCCATGCAGCAGCAGGAGAACCTATAAAATATACTGACAATGTCGTGGGCTATCGTTTCAAGGAGAATATATCATATACGCTTGTGCAGTTAGAACCTAAGGCACCATATGAATGTTCTGAATTAACGGAAGAAGAAGCTAAGGAATGGTTTCCACCAAGGCCTGAAGTGGTTACATATGCCCATTATGATGATTGGGATAGTCACGTAGATAATTTTTTTGGCGGGCCATTTCAAGCTAAAGCCAAGTGCGATACGGACAACGCTCAGGAGATGATGAAGCGTGATTATGATTGGTTTGTGAAGTTTGATAGCGAGCGAAAAGCGGATAATCCTTGGGAATGTATGGTTGTACCGGTATCTCTTGAGCAAAATCTCATAGTTGCGGATAATAGACTTTCTATGCAAGATCCCAATCTGGGGCAAGGGCTTGAAGCACAACGAAAAGAACTTACCAAACGCAGGGTTGCTAAGATTGAGCTATATCGTATTGGTCTATTTGCTGAAATTAAAGGCAGGGAGCGTTGCCCTACCATAGGTTGTCAGTTCATCAAGGTGGAAACTCATTCAGGATTGCCGTATATTCTTGTCAATGCTGAACCAGTAGAAGCATGGGAAAAGCTTGATGTTCTCGAACAACGCCATGTAATCCCTGAACCATTGGGCGATGATCCAGCGGGTGAATTTTATGATGCCTATATTAAAAATCCTCAAAAAGCTTTAACGGACGATTATGTGAATGCGGACCATGTATTGAATCGCTATATAGATATTTTTTACCGATCGAATGTAACTGTAGGTGTTGTCGCTGTTCCGGTTGTAGTGACGGCACTTCAACGTCTTCTGACAAAGCGAAAATCACGACTTCTTGTGCTAGGCATTACCGATTTTGTGCGTGAAGGGATAGTGCAGAATCTTGCAAACCTTCGCATGAAAAAAGATATGGATTTTTTTAATACGCTCTGTGAGTTGCAAAATGCTCGTGGTGCTGTGCCAGTGCAAGCAATTGTACAAATACCTACCGTAGAAAACATTGCACCGACCACCAAAACCACAAACAGATTACCACGCGTGGGAGGATTTTTTGCGGGATTAGGATGGGCGGGATCCGTTTGGTTTGCTATCTATCTTTTGCGCACATGCCAGGATGGCGTACGCATAGCAAGCGGTTGTGCTTCAGCTGCTGCAGGTATGGCATTTATGTTTGCGCGACATAAACTTGCAAACGAAGGTATTAATCACAAATTTTGGCGTGGCGTGCGCGATGGTGCAGGTGTTGGTGCAGTGCTTGGCGGTGGATTGTTTGCTGCACATGATACACCTGCAGTTCAAAAATTATTCGCAATGGCGGCGCGTAATAATTGATATAGAAACATAGTATAGGTTGTACGAAATCAATGAAACATTTTACTACCGCTGCTCTATCGATGCTTATCGCTCTATTGGGCACACCATTGTGCCATGCAGCAGCAGAAGAACCTCTGCAATATTCAAAGTTGAATGGTGTTTATGATATCAATGGCTACCGCTACAATCTTTGGAAGCCGAAGTTTAAACAGCCATATGAATGTTCTGAATTAACTGTTGAAGAGGATCGATCATGGTTTCCACCAAGGCCGAAAGTGGTTGATTTGGATCACTACGAGCAATGGGAGCATCATGTAACTACAGTTTTTGGTGGGCCATTTCATGCGCCAGCAGAATGTGACACATCTAATGCTTTAGCGATGCTGAATCGTGATTATGCTTGGTTTATACAACGTAATCCGCAGTTGGGAACTTGGGCCAGCGAGTGCGATAATCTTCTTGATGTGCCAATATCACTCCAGCAAAATCTTAGAAACGATGGTAACTTCCTGTTAATGCATTTACCGCAATATGGGCCGGCTCTGCAAGAAACGAAAAAAAGATTTACCGCGTCACGAGTCAATAAAATCGATCAATATCGTATTGGTCTGCTTGCTGAAATTAACGGTAGAAGGCTTTGCCAGCGAATAAATTGCAGGTTTATGAGTGTGGAAACTTATTTAGGATTACCGTATATTCATGTCGTGGCTGAACCGCAAAAGGCTTGGGAAAACGTTGATGTGCCTGAAGAGCGCCATGTGATTCCTGAATCGTTGGACAAGAATAGTATGCTTGCATATTTTGACACATATGTTGTTGAAAACCAACATGTGCAAGCAGTTGATTATGAACGAGCAAGAGAAACATTAGATCGTTATAGAGAAATAGCGAGTACATTTCAAGTAAGAATAGATACTGTTACTAGTCCTGTACATACAGTTATTATTCCTGTAATAGTTGCTGCAATAAGTCGCCTCGTTACGGCTCAGTCAGGTCAATTAACTTTGTCCACTGATACTGACTCAGTGCTTAATGCAATTGCAGGGCATCCTGCAAATATTCGCCGGCAAAAAGATTTTAATTTTTTTCGCCTGCAACTGCAGAATGCTCACATTGTTCCTCGTTCCATGCAGGGCAATAGGGTTGCAATTAGACCAGCGCCAGAGGACGAGCAACCAATTCCTTCATCGACACAAATGACTGCAACTGCAAATAGAGCTATTCGCGCTCACATGCAAACAAGCCCTTCAACATTCTATAATGTATTGTATCCATCTTGGTGGGGTGGATTTTTTGCCGGCCTCAGCTGGACTGGATTGACGTGGGCAGCGTTTTTTCATTTGACCCCATATCTTCGCTCACGCCATGAGAGTATAGTTACAGCCGCATGTATGATTCATACACTTACGGCATGTATGCCATACTTATATGCGCATCGTAAGGTTGCGCAATCAGATAGTAATCATATTTCTTCAGACGGCATATGTAATGGAGCTCATATAGGTATGATTATGGGTCTAGGAATAAATGTCGCGAGCATAAGAGAGGCCTCGTAGCTAAAGTTAGTTGCATTGATAGCGCACACGAAGTAATGTTTAATAGGAAATCATGAAACAGATTAATGGAATTAAGATCGTAGCTTTGACCGCGCTCATGGTAGGTTGTAATCTATTTGCAGCAGCAAAATCGAGAAATGAAGAATATCAAACACGCTGTGAAAAATATGGGTGCACATTTGCCCGGTACAATGATCATTATTCATTTATACAAGCAAATCGGCTTCCGCAGCATGATTGGGAAAAGCCTGAGGCGCCAGAAAAGCGGCATATAGAATTTATACAAAATCAGTTTATACCATTTTGTAATACGACAAGTAATCTCACTGAAATTTCAAATTTTATTCTATCTCATGAAGGGAAATTTCCTGTAATAAGATTTATTTCGCAACAACCTATAGTAACAGTTGAAGATCAAGATCATGCACATCAAGTATTGGCCGATAGTGCTCGGATATTTAAAGAATCAAAAAAATTTGGTTGTCCAATTGTGGTTGACGAAGTATCGCTCAATCTTCATGAATCTAGTACAAATGTAGAGCTCACAAAACCTGATGGCGGGCTAGTTGAAAGCATTATTTCCAAATTAGCTAAGATTCGTGCACAAAAGGATAGCGATTTTGGTTCTATATTGCGGCATATAGCTCTTGTACGAGTTGGCACTAGTGAAGGTGCATCGGTGAGATGTATCAAATTTAGAGATGCATGCATTAGACTATTTGACAATGGATATGTGAGACCAAGCTCATTACCCTCAGCGGCACCTCCAGTATATACAGATGAAACGATGGCAAGCAATGAAGATGATGATTCTGAGGGCAACTCATCACGGCATGATGGCATGATTGCTGAAATAATACCAGAGCAAGGACAGTTGCCACGCGTACGTAGAACAGTTGATCCATGGTGGTGGAGCAGCGGTTTTTTTTCTGGGGCAGGACTTTCATTACTTGCAGGATTAAGAGCTTATGCTTCGCTCCCGAGCGATAATGGCGGACGTGTAGCAAGTGGATTTTCTGCTGCAGCGGCATTCATTGCATTTATGTTTGCGCGGTATAATCTTGCACAATGTGAAAACGGTGATGATTATTGGCAGGGCATGCAGTATGGTGCAGCTGCCGGTGGGGCGCTCGGCGCTGGATTGTTGCTCGCCCATGATACGCCTGCAGTGCAAAAGTTACTGGCGATGACAGCACGAATGAGCTGATATATCGTTTGTGGTATCATTGCATTACGCACTCCATTTTTTTATACTGACAGCAACTTGTACACCTTTTTAAAATATGGAGTTCTTGGAATGCCATTTGAACTTAAACCCTTGCCGTATGCTTTTGACGCACTTGAACCCTACATTGATGCTAAAACAATGGAGATTCATCATGACAAGCATCATGCAGCGTATGTAAACAATCTGAATGCAGCGCTTGCACAACATCCGGAATATCAAAGCTGGTCACTAGAAAAACTGGCAACTGCATACGATCAACTTCCTGCTGACATTGCACAAAAAGTGCGTAACAATGCCGGTGGTGATAGCAACCATACCTTTTTCTGGCAACTCATGGGTCCAAAGGGTGGTGGTTTACCGCATGACAAAATGCTTGCTGCGATCAAGAAAGAGTTTACCAATTTCGAGACCTTTCAAGCACAGTTTAATGAGGCGGCAAAGACGGTATTTGGCAGTGGTTGGGCATGGTTATGCCGAGATAAAGAAGGGCGCTTGCGCATTACAACAACGCCAAATCAGGATTCGCCTTTAAAACAGGATATGCATCCTATACTTGGCCTTGACGTATGGGAGCATGCATATTATCTTAAGTACCAAAATCGGCGCCCTGATTATATTCAAGCGTGGTGGCACGTGATTAATTGGGGTTTTGTTGAAGATTGTCTAGAGTTGTAGTTTTTTATATTTTTTGTTTTTTCTTATACATCAATTTTTTATATATATTTTCTTTTTGCGCCTGCCGCGCGGGCGTCAAGGAGGTGTCTTGTCACACCTCCTTAACAATCCTGGACACAAAAGGGGCACCTTTTGAATCCCTACGCTCCAACTCAGGCCTCACGCATGAAGCATGCGTTCATGCCTTGCGGTTCCGCTAATACGGTCCGCAACAACTTACAATTTACACTTTTAGTCAATCGATCTTCGTTAGCAACTTAACACTATCTCTTGATGAGCGCTTTATCATAAAAGGGGGAACTTTTTATCCTTCCAGCAGAGACTGGAAGGACAGTGATTGTTATCGGATTATTCGGGATTCCAGCTAGAAACATGCAAACCCTTTGCGGGTACTAGCTCCTGTCCGCCGGAGCTTTATGCGAAGGCTGGATCGGCCAGCTGAACTGCTACCTGATTTTTACATTATTACGATCTACAGTTGTAAGCGACATGCCCAAAGTTAAATATCATTGGTTTGTATAGTACAGCAACTAGCACTGTAAGAATTTGCGTACACTTGCTTAAAAGGTAATGTTAGAACGCTGACGAAGATCGGTTGATTAACATTGCAGGTGGCAAGTAATTGCGGACCGTATTGAGCACAACCAAAGGCATTCCAGCCGTCGCCTTTGGCTATGGCGGACAGGGATCGCATGCTTCATGCGTGAGGCCTGATTTTGTGCGTGGGTTTCAAAAGGTCCTCCTTTTGTGCCCGGGGTTGCCAGGGGAGGGTGGCAAAACCCTCCCTTGGTGCCCGCGCGGCTAGCGCAAAAAGAGAAAAACAAGAGAAAAATAGATAAAAAAATTAAATCAGTTAAACTAAAAAAAGATCATATAAACCCTTAAAAGAACTTAAAAAGATCTTCCATGATAGAGACAAAACATGCCGAAGGCACCTCCGAGCATCAGTTACGTATCCAAAAAGTAGAAAAATTAGCCGCATTAGGCATTTCAGCATGGCCGGCGGTAAAACCGGTTAATGCCACCTGCCAACAGGTACATGATGAATTTAAAGATGAACAAACATCGCCTAATTATGAAGTTTCAGGCCGTATTTTAACGATGCGTGAGCATGGCAAAACGATGTTTGCAACCATTCAAGATCGTAGCGGCCGCTTGCAGGTATATTTAAAAAAAGATGACCTTGGCGAGCAACTGTTTCAGTTCATTGTAGATTACATCGATATTGGTGATATCGTATGGGTTAAAGGAACTTCATTCCGAACCAAAACCGGTGAAGTTACTTTAAAAGCGGAAGATCTGAGCTTACAAAGTAAATGTTTATATCCATTGCCGGAAAAGTTTCATGGGCTTGCTGATGTTGAGACAAAATATCGTCAGCGCTACCTTGATTTGATTTCTGATCTGGATACCCGTAAACGCTTTCACATTCGTTCAAACATACTGCGTTATATGCGTGATTTTTATGATGAGCATGAGTTTATCGAAGTAGAAACTCCTATGTTGCATCCAATTCCCGGTGGTGCAGCAGCAAAACCGTTTGTTACGCGCCATAATGCCTTAGATATGGAACTGTATCTACGTATTGCACCTGAGCTTTATTTAAAGCGCTTGGTGGTGGGTGGGTTTGAACGCGTGTATGAAATTAACCGTAATTTCCGCAACGAAGGTGTATCAACACGCCATAATCCTGAATTTACCATGGTGGAATGTTACATCGCTTATAAAGATTATCAATGGATGATGACCTTTATTGAGCAGCTTATCCAATTTATTATTAAAAAATCAGGCTTAAACTTACAGATACCATTTGGCGAGCAGACCATTGATTTTAGCCATTTCAATCGCATCAGCATGAAAGATGCCGTGATCAAGTATGCTGAGATTCCAGCACAACGACTTGATAATGATATCGATGCAGTTTTAAAAGAGCATAAGCTTGTTCCTGCTAATAAAAATGCTTCCTGGGGTGAAAAACTGTTGGTACTGTTTGAAGAAATCGTTGAGAAAAAACTTATTCAGCCTACGTTTGTTATCGATTACCCGATTGAAATTTCACCGCTTTCAAAACGTGATGCTAATAATCCTGAAATCGCAGCCCGTTTTGAGTTGTTTATTGCGGGTATGGAAATTGCCAATGGTTTTAATGAGCTTAATGATCCGTTCGATCAAGCGGCACGCTTTCATGAGCAGGCGCAAGCGCGTGCTTCCGGCGATGCAGAAGCACATTACTATGACGCGGATTTTATTTTAGCGCTCGAATATGGCTTGCCGCCTACTGTTGGTGCAGGTATCGGAATCGATCGTTTGACTATGTTGCTTTCTAACACTTTATCTATTAAAGATGTGATACTCTTTCCTACCTTAAAGCGTAAAGAGTAACTTGGTGAGCACGCAGACGCTTCAAGGTGCTAAATATCTGTGGCAAGTTCCGCAGGATGATCGTGCACGTATGCTCGATATTGCACACAAATACAGTATTTCTTTCCCGGTGGCCCAAACGCTTATTGAGCGTGGTTATACAACACCGCAAGCGATTGATGCATTCCTGTTTACATCACTTGAGCGTGATGTTGCACATGCTTCGCGCATGAAGGATGCTGATCGTGCCGTTGACCGCCTATTGTTTGCAATAGAACATGGCCAAAAAATACTTATTTGCGGGGATTATGATGTTGATGGTGTCACCTCATCATCAGTTATGCTTACCTGCATGTTACCGCTTGGCGCGCAGATTAATTTCTTTTTACCTCATCGGGTAAAAGATGGGTATGGTCTTTCGGTTAAAACGGTAGAGCGCGCTGCTGCAAATGGCTACAAACTATTAATTACCGTGGATAATGGTATTACTGCATTTGATGCTGCCAATCGTGCACGTGAGCTGGGTATCGATCTGATTATTACCGATCACCACAGACCACATGATCATGTTCCTGATGCATTTGCCATTGTTAACCCCAACCAAAATGATTGTCCCTATCCGTTTAAAACATTAGCCGGTGTTGGCGTGGCGTTCAAACTTATGGCATTGCTCTATGAACGCAAAGGGCTTACGTTACCGGAAAAAGTGTATGAGCTGTTGATGCTTGGCACGGTTGCGGACGTGGTGCCATTGCAGGGGGAAAATCGGTATTGGGTGCGCCATGGTTTAAGTTACGTTAACCGTGTAGAAAGTTATGCCTTTAAGATTCTTAAACAAAATGGCAAAGTAACTAAATCGGTTATGAGTTCTATGGATATCGGTTTTTCTATCGCGCCGCAAATTAACGCATTAGGTCGTCTGGAAGATGCGCGTGATGCAGTTAAGTTTCTCATCGGTTCCAATTATAGCGAAACAGAAAAAGTCGGGCGCATTCTACTTGAACTCAATGAAGCGCGCAAGCAAGTTGAGCGGGATATCAGTACGCAAGTCATGAAACAGATTGAAGATGGCACCATCGATCTTTCACGAGAAAATATTATTATGGCTGCAAGCAATGCATGGCCGCCGGGTGTTATTGGGTTAGTAGCATCACGTTTAGTTTCCACCTACGGCAAACCGACGTTACTGTTTCATTTAAGCAAAGATGGTTTAGCAAAAGGTTCATGCCGCTCAATTCCGGAATTTAATATGTTCGATGCGCTCGTGGAAAATAGTGCGCTCATGAAAAATTTTGGTGGTCATAGTCAAGCTGCAGGGTTAGCGCTGCCGGTAACATCGTTAAGTACACTCAAAGCAAATTTGGAAGCGCGCATTGCACGCATATGTTCGCCGCAAGATCTTAAACTTAAACTAAAACTTGATGCTCAGGCAACGTTGCCTGATGTTAATCATAAATTAATCAGCGACATGCACCATCTTGAACCGTTCGGTAATGAAAATCGTCAGCCAGCTTTTTATTTTAAAGATCTGGTTATGGTGCAGCAACCGCAACTACTTAAAGGCGCACATGTTAAATGTATGCTGTTTGCCGATGGGGTCGTAAAGCCTATTATCTTCTTTAATCGACCGGAGTTATATGTGGCGCTGCAAGAGCATGGCGATAAACCGTTACATGTAGCAGCAAATATTAGTGAAAATCATTGGAATGGTAAAGTGTCGGTAGAACTTTCAGGAATTGATATAGCATTACCATGCGAGTAAAAACTATGCAGATTATAACAATCGATGGTCCGGTAGCAAGTGGCAAATCAACTATTGCACGTGCACTTGCACATAGTTTGGGCTTTTATTATCTTTACTCGGGATTGTGGTATCGCGCATTGGCCTATGTGTGGTTGCGTGAACATACAGTCGCACAGATGAACGATGCAGACGTGATGCATTGGATGGCGCAGGCAACCTTGCAAGGAGTTGCGTATAGCGTGGATGCAGATGGTGCAGATCATATGCGTTTAGATGGCGTTGATATTACTTCTGAACTGCATACAGCTACCGTTGATGAAGCGGCATCACGTTTAAGTACCTTTATGCCGGTGCGCGCATGGATTAATAATAAAATGCATCAACTTGCGCATGAGCGTAATATTGTAGCTGACGGTCGCGATATGGGTTCTGATGTGTTTCCTCATGCATCGTTAAAAATTTTTCTTACTGCAGACATGAGCGTGCGTGCAGAACGTTGGCGTGGCAAGCAGCGCAAGCAGGGCAACATCTATACATTAGAGCAAGCATGTGAACGCATTAAAGAGCGTGATGATCGTGATGCCGGTCGTGCACTTGCACCATTGCGCATTCCTGCCGATGCGCATGTAATCTATAACAATGGTAATGATCCGCATGCCGTAGTGCAAGAACTACGCAAGCTCTTTACTTTGTAATAGTACCTTCGCTACACTCAATAAAAATTGGTGTCGCCTAAAAATGGGGGTAGTATGCACAAAGCAAATATTATAGTTCATATACTTATGGGTTCAATACCATTCTTGCTCTCTGCTGCAGCACCAAAAACTATTGTGGTACATGGAGCGTCCGGCGTGCAACCGGTATATGGTGCACTGTATTACGTGCAATCACATTCAGCGCAACGTGTTGGTCTTATTAAATTGCTCGATCGTGAACAGACATTTAATCTGCCGGTGGTGACCAGTAAATCACAACGATTTCTTATTGTTTCGCATAAACCAAGTTTATTAAAAGAGGTCTTTACGCAGCCATTTGCTACGCCGGGTGTTCTGTTGATTCCTGTACCGACGATGCTGCAGAATGAACAACCACCCATTACGTTAGATGCTGCGCAGCTTGAAGCATTGAGTGTACATTGACACTACCCTACTACGCCAAGGCTTCGAAGGGTTATTCTACTCGCAATTTATCACCAGAGTTTAAAATCATAGGGTTCTTTTGCGAAGTAGAATAAAAAATCCCCGCTGATGAAAGCGGGGAGTACTATTTCTGTTATTTTTTTTTATTTTTATGCAGCTGGATGTTGTGCGACTGGGAATGCTTGCGCAGCGTTAACACTTTGATGTTGTTTATATGCAAGCCATCCCATGCGTGCCAAAAGGGTACTACCGCTGATTAACGCAGCTGCTTTGACAAATCTTGATGATGCAAAGATCTCTTTGTGTTGTGCCAATAGTGTATAGAGTAGATAGCTGAGTTGACCGAATGCCATACCACGACTAATTGAAGTAGGTATGGGTACTACAGAGCTCATTATGCTGGCGGCTGGTGTAAGTAGGTTGATAATACCAGTTTTATCGCTTTCATCCCATAGAGCCTCAGTATAATTGTTGTTAGCCCGTTCTAATGCGCGAAATATGGTTATCTTTAGGTTGTCGCCAAATGCCATTCTGGGCCAAAGAGTTTCCTGCAGTGCGAAATGAGAAGATCCTATAATAGCAAGGGGAATGAGCATTTTAGTCAAAGTAGATGGGCTTTGGTAAATAATGGGTAAAGCATCGTATTCGTCAGAGGGTAACGTTGAACGTAAGTAAGGTAGCATGCTGTGTTCCATAAAAACATTGTATGCATATGCGCTTATAGCTGCACCAGCGGCACCGCCGGCAACCGTGTAACCCTGTTCCTCAATTAATCTACTACTTGAGCAATTAGGTATGGCTCGATAGGTTTTAAACGAATTTATCAAAATCGTATTAAAAGCGCCTTTTGCAAATGCGGCTGAGGTTTTTTCTGTAATTTTTGTGTAGTCAGCGCCGTTTTTAGTTGCATGCGTAGTATTTGTAAAAAAAGATGTACCTATATGCATGAAGGTATCGACAATATCATTGGTTTCCCATCGGATATCTGTAGCATATTTGATGCCATTGCCACCGCGACTATCAATAAGCTTGGGAACCAAGAATCCGGCAGCAATACCGCTTGCAAACTGTATATCTTGAGCGATATGTCTTATAAGTGGGCGTTCATTGTTTATTAGATTTAGTTCAGCGGCAGCTGGATATAATGCGCTTTGCGTACATATTAAACTGAGTAAAAGTATATATATACGTGATTTCATACTTTAATCCTCCAAAACAATGAAAAACGGCTAAAAAACTTATTATCTTACCTCTTAATATATACGAAATAATTAATATGTCAAGAATTCACAATTAGCCCTATATATCGGGATAATTGGCTCTTTTTGCATGATTATGCCCTTTGGGTCGGAAATTTGAGCAAAAAAATCCCCGCCGATGAAGGCGGGGAACCCAAAATCACATTCGTGATAAAACAGATTTAGATCTTGCTGTTGTTTACAGACATATCTTCAACTGTTGCATCCATTGCATCAACCATCTGCTCAGTTTTGTGGTTGCGATGTTTTTTGCTGGTCGGTTTGTTGTTTTTGCATGAAGGCAAAAAAGCAACCATGGCACAGGTAAATGTTAAAAGAAACAGCTTGTTCATTATGATCTCCGGAGGTTTTGATTAAACAGGTTATACGCGACTTTTCCCTTTAGTTATACCTGCTTTTATTCTACAATGCAAGAATGCTATGCAGACGACCCTTTGGTTTTCTTAACCGCTTTCTTTTGCGCTGCTTTTTTAAACGAAGCAATAGTAAACGCTTCAGCAATAACTTCATCCATCGTACTTACAAAGACCAACTTCAAGTTATCAAGTGGTGTATCTTTAAGAATCTCTTGGATGTCATCATAATTTTCCTGCGGCAACAGCACCGTAGTAATATCATGCTGTTTTGCAGCAAGTAACTTTTCTTTAAGACCACCGACAGAAAGCACACGCCCTTGCAGGGTAATTTCACCCGTCATTGCCAAGTTCGGTTTAGTTGATTTTTCCGTTAATGCGGAAATCAATGCCGCGCACATAGTAATACCGGCAGAAGGGCCATCTTTTGGCGTTGCGCCTTCAGGAATATGCAAATGCAGATCGCGCGTGCTATAAAATGATTTTGGCAAACCAAGTTCTGCGCTGCGTGAGCGAATATAACTTAAAGCAGCATGCGCTGATTCTTGCATCACTTCACCAAGTTGCCCGGTAAGTGTTAAACCACCTTTACCTGAAAGCACGGAAGCTTCAATTTCCAGCACGTCACCACCAAACTCTGTCCATGCAAGACCGGTTACCAGACCGATGCGATCTTTACGGCTATTCAAACTTGTTTTTCTGAACTTAGAATAACCTAACCACTCTTGTATAAGTTCAGGAGTTACGGTTACTGAACGCGTAGCTTCATCTTTAAGAAGCAGTTGAATTCCTTTACGCATTAATTTTGCAATAATACGCTCAAGTTGACGTACGCCCGCTTCTTTGGTGTATTCATTAATGATCTTTTCAAGCAAAGGATCGGGTAGTTTAAATTGGCGAGCTGACAATCCATACTCTTTAAGATTTTTAGGGATCAAGAACTTGCGTGCAATCTCTTTTTTCTCCGGTTCTGTATAACCGGATAAGGTGATGATTTCCATACGGTCAAACAGTGGATACGGAATGCCATCCATCATGTTTGCAGTTGCGATAAACATCACTTTAGAAAGATCATAACCAACATCAAGGAAATGATCATAAAATTGCTTGTTTTGTTGCGGATCAAGCACTTCTAACAATGCTGATGCAGGGTCACCTTGCATATCGCGCGCCATTTTATCGATTTCATCAAGCAATATAACCGGATTAAGGGTTTTGGCTTTTTTCATTGCTTGGATAATTTTACCCGGTAAAGCACCGATATAGGTACGGCGGTGGCCTCTAATTTCCGCTTCATCTTTAATGCCGCCTAATGAAATGCGTACAAATTCACGCCCGGTACTTTGAGCGATTGCTTGCGCAAGTGATGTTTTACCAACACCGGGAGGGCCCACAAGGCATATAACCGGTGAACGTTCAAGATTTTTGGAAAACTTTTTGGCAGCCAAGAATTCAATAATACGATCTTTTGCTTTATGCAGACCTGCATGATTTTCATTCAAGATGCGCTCAGCTTGTTCTAAGCTAATAGTATCTTTGCTGGTTTTGCTCCATGGCAATGATAAGATCCAATCGATATAAGTACGACTTACCACAGCTTCAGAAGACATTGGTGGCATCTGCTCCAAGCGACGGAGCTCTTTTTCCACCTTTTCTTTAGCTTCAGCTGAAAGACCGGCTTTTTTAGCTTTTTCATACAGCTCATTAATTTCTGAAGATTGATCTTCGCGCCCCAGTTCCTTTTGGATAGCTTTCATTTGTTCGGTCAAATAGTATTCACGCTGGCTTTTTTCCACCTGTGTTTGTACTTGACTGGTAATTTTTTGCTCAACATCCAAGAAGGCGATTTCGCGCTTTAAGAAGTTACACAGCTTGAGCATACGTTTTTTTAAGTTAGCTAATATAACGATGTCTTGGCGCTCTGCAATAGTTAAATTGAGGTGCATAGCGATGGTATCGCTGATAAAATCCATGTCTTGAACGGTTTTTACCCGTGCAACCAGATCGGTAGGCATTTTATCGTGCAGGCGTGCATAATCAAGATAGAGCTTTTTTAGCTGTTTCCAGATAGCCTGTGCTTCGAGTTCATTTTTGATTGCGGGTGTCGGAATGTCTTTGTAATAGACATTCAGGAATGTAGGCTCGGTTTCATCAGTTTTTTCAATAACTGCGCGGCACAACCCTTCAGCTAATATCTGTAGTGAGCCATTTTCCATGCGCGTAACCTGTAAAACAACAGCACGCGTACCACCCGGGTATACATCCTGAACGGTCGGACTTTCCACCTCGGCGTTTTTTTGCGTAGATATAAATACCATGCGATTAGCCTTTAAAGCGGCTTCAACAGCACGGATAGATGATGCTCTGCCTACAATAATGGGGGTAATGCTTTTAGGCAAAAGCACAACATTTTTAAGGGGCAATAATGGCAATGTAGGGGGTAATTCAGCATTAATTGCCTGTTCTATTGTGTATTCGTGGCTTTCAACCATATAGGATCCTCACTGAGCATGCGATGGAATGTTACTCTTTAACTACTGTACCAGTATAGCATTTTTTTGGCGGTTGCGCATCCCCCCGGGGACTAAAACCATAAAGAGGCAGCCTAACTCTATTATCCCATTAAAACACTTCTATTTGAATTATTTGATTAAAATGTCATTTATTGCAAGCTTTTTTTTACAAGCGGGGTAACCTGTGCTACAATAATTCTGGTAGTAACCGAGAGTTCGCTAGAACCAACAGTTGAAATGAAGCGATTCGGATGTAACTTTTAATTCATTATGATAGGGATTGATGTTATGGAGTCACATGTTTCAACCGCGCTTGATACCCATGAAGTCGTAGAGCGTTACGAGCGTAAAAAGTTTATTCTACTTGGTGTCACCTTCTTTTTTGTGATAGCCGCTTATACCATTGTCCAAGCACTTAAAGATTCCATATTTGCGCATATCGTAGGTGCCCAGTTCGTTAATGAAGCTCGTTATGGCTCCATGTTGGTGCTCACCAGCGCAATCCTTATTTACTCTCGTCTGGTTGATTCCTTGCGACGCTACTATCTTCTCTGTCTATATGCATTAGTTTATGCGGTAGGCTGCTTAGTGTTCGCCTATTACTTTGCAGACCCCCTTATCGGTATCGCTAATGAACAGGCTGATTATTCGCGTTGGTTTGGCTGGCTTTTCTACTTTTTTTCTGAAGGCTTTTCTCCGTTTGTGGTCAGTGTTTTCTGGGCGTTTGTAAACTCTATCAGCAGCCCACAAAATGCTAAAAAAAGATATGGTAACATTACTGCCTGCTCAAAAGTAGGTGGAGTGCTGAGTGCTTCATTGTGCCTTGGCATTTTGAGCCTTAAAAATGTGATGGGCCAAGCATACTTTTCAGATATAGTCGCTCACCAATTATTGCTCGTTTTCGCTGCTTTCTTTTTGTGTGCGATCCCTTGTTCAATTGTGTACCTAATGTACTCGGTGCCCGGACGTTTTTTGCATGGTTATGAGGCTGCATACAAAGCGGAAAAGGCACGTAAGGAACAGGGTAAAACTAAAACCGGTGTGCTTGAAGGTATCAGGCTTTTGGTTAAATATCCCTATGTAATGGGTATTTTTGGTATGGTGTTTTTCTATGAAGTCACCATGGTGGTTATCAGTTACTTACGTCTGGTAGTAGCAAAAGAATGCTCAAATAGTATCTCCGATGTTACCAGCTTCCTGTTATATAACGTGCTGCTAACTCATGCGGTTGGCTTTGTAATATCCTATTTCGGTACCCGTTCACTCCTGCAAAAGCTTGGCGAACGTCTCTGCTTATTGCTGATCCCACTTACCATTGGGGTGGTGCTGACGCTCTTTATGTTCCAGAGCGCAAACCCAACATTAGTGGTATTTGCCTATGTGATGTTAAAGTCGGTAAATTATGCCTTTAGCTGGCCGGTCCGTGAAGGGTTATATATCCCAACGGTCAAAGCTATTAAATTTAAATCGAAATCTTGGATCGATGCATTCGGTTCAAAATTTGCAAAATCTTCAGGTGCAACCTTTAATCTGTTTGCTCGCTGGCTTGGTCCGGCGCTCTTTGTCCCGGCGCATGGCTTGTTCTTTGTGACCGTAATTGGGTTCTGGACAGCAACGGCATGGCTCTTGGGCAAGCGCTTTGAGGATCTGGTAAAGCATAACTCCGTTGTGGGATATGAAGAGGATGGCGATGAGCATGATGGCAAGGAAGCAGTGACGCCAAAATAGCTGCATTTACCTTGTGTTTGATAGAGATTTTGGTACAATTAAGACTATTGATATTCGTATAAACACTTGTTTTTTTGCTCAGGGTGGCCTCTTGATGCGTCAAAAAAGCGCATACAAAGCCTAAAAAAACAACGGGTCGTAACCCTCAAGGAAAATTGTATGATTTCATTGGAGAAACTGTTTTCAGCCGGCGTTCATTTTGGTCATCAAAAAAAACGTTGGTGCCCTAAAATGGCATGCTATATCTGGGGCCACAAGAACAATATTCATTTAATTGATATTGCAAAAACGGCGCAGCAACTTGAACGCGCATCACAATTTTTAAAGCAACTTGCAGCTGATGGCAAGACTATTTTGTGGGTTGGTACTAAAAAACCGGCACAAGATATTATCAAGACTACCGGTACTGAACTTGATATGCCATACGTTAACCATCGTTGGATTGGTGGTACGTTGAGCAACTTCCCACAAGTTAAAAAGTCAGTAACCAAATATTTGCACTTTAACGATGTTATTGAAAAAGCAGATAAGCATGCTCATTACACTAAAAAAGAGATGAGCACCATGACTAAATCTGCAGAAAAATTAGGCCGTAACGTTTCAGGTATCGTTGATTTAACCTGGCCGGTAGGCGCATTGGTTGTTGTTGACGTTATCAAAGAAGCTTCTGCAATTCGTGAAGCAGCTTCTATGGGTGTGCCGGTGGTAGCACTTGTTGACACCAACGCAGATCCTAGCTTGATTACCTATGTAATTCCAAGCAACGATGATTCGCCTCGTGCAATCAAAGTTATTGTTGATTACTTAGCGCAAGCTGCAAAAGCGGGTGCTGTTGAATTTGAACAGCTTAAAGCTGATCAAAAGCAACAACGTGAAGCGCAGCGTGCAATGAAAGTAAAAGAAGAAATACAGCCTGATCTAGCGCGTATTCTTGATGAATCTGATGAAGAAGAGTCAGGTAAAAAGGCTAGTCCAAAAGGTGCTGAAAAGCGCGCGCCAAGAAGACCTATGACACGCACAAGCGGTCCTAAGCGTTCTGGCGGCAGCAAATAAGTTGAAATCACGCCGAAGCACGCAGTGCGAAGGCGGAAAACGGAGAGGTGTCTGAGTGGTTGAAAGAGCATGATTGGAAATCATGTATGCTTCGAAAGAGGTATCGAGGGTTCGAATCCCTCTCTCTCCACCAAGAGCTTTTGACGTTATCGAGTTGAAATATAATAGGTTTGGGAAGGAGCGTATAAAAACTATGCCCGTTAATCTGTCAGGTCCGGAAGGAAGCAGCAGCATGGGATTCGGTTTTGTATAGGCTCCTTTCCTATATTTAATAAAAATGCTTCGCCTCATCGGTATTGCCCGCTGTGAGTTTTCAAAAAATGAGGTTTGGCATAGTTGGGTATTGGTACATTAGATGAATATAGTTGATACACTTAATCTCGCTCGCAAATGGCGCTCGAAGAATTTTGATCAGATAATTGGTCAAGATCTTGTCGTCCGTATGCTTAAAAATTCGCTGTATCGCGAGCATTTTTTCCCTGTGTATCTTTTTTCCGGCCAACGTGGCTGTGGTAAAACAACCACTGCACGTGTATTTGCCGGAGCGATTAATTGCCAATCATTACCACAATTTCGCCAGCAACCGCAAGCGGCATTGTTGCCATGTCTTACTTGCGCATCATGTATTGCTATGCGTGAGGGCAAACATCCCGATTTTATAGAAATTGACGCTGCTTCACACACCGGTGTTGATAATGTGCGCAACATTATCGATGCAGCAGCACTGTTGCCTATCATGGGAAACAAAAAGATTTATCTTATTGATGAAGCGCATATGCTCAGCAAAGCGGCATTTAATGCGTTCTTAAAAATTCTTGAAGAGCCACCGGCAACAGCACTCTTTATTTTAGCAACAACCGATCCTGAAAAGATTATAGATACGGTTCGTTCACGCTGTTTCCAGTTGTTCTTTAAACCGATTGCAGCACCTACCTTAATAGATCATTTGGTTGCTGTATGTGAACGTGAACAGATAGATTACGATGCTGCAGGTCTTGCACTTATTGTACAAGAAACTGAAGGTTCTGCGCGTGATGCGCTGAACACGCTTGAGCGCGTGCGTTTTTCTGCGGCTAAAGTTGATCGGCCGGCAGTAGCACATCTATTAGGGCATGTAGAGGATGCTTACTTTGTAACACTTTTGGCAACTATTTTGTCTCGTGATGTGCATAAACTGTTAGCACATGTACATAAATTAGATCGCACCGTATGTTCAGCTACGTTTGTTTGGACTCATTTTGTAAAATTATTGCATACGGCAATTCGCTACAAGCATGGCGTACACGTTGATGCATTCCAGCAAGTGTTGCCGGAAATCGAGCGCGTGATACGTAATGTCACCTGGAAAGATCTCTATCTGTTGCTTGAGCTATGCTACAAGCAAGAAGCAGTTTTTCTGCAAGCAAGCGATCAGTTTGCTTATTTAGAGATGTTGTTTTTACAATTGTGCACGGGCATTGTAGGCTCTGACACCGATAGTGATAAAAATTCCGGCGCTGCATCTGCATTAGAAGCAACAGCCGTACCGGTAGCGGAATTTGTGCAAGAAGATGAAGAACAAGATGATGTAGTGATGGATGATCTGCGCAGCGATGCAGCCAGTTTGTGGCAACGTTGTGTGCATGACATTGCATCATTGAACGATCCGGTTTTACTTTCTTTGTATAAGCAATCATACTTTGCATCATTTGACGCTGCATCAGGTGTATTAACCGTTGAGTTTGAAAAAAGAATGCTCTTTTTTAAAGACAAGCTTGATGAAACGCGTCAGCTATGGCAACCAATTATACAGCAATGGTTTGGCAGCAAAGTGATGCTCATGGCGGAATTTACCCGTATGGCAGGTGGAGCGGAAGCTCCGAAAGTAACCAACGTGGTACATCCGGCACCTACAACTGTGCCTAAACCGGTTACACAAGCGCCAAAGGCACCTACACAACGTCAAGGCGCAATGGCATATGCCAACCGCGATCGTAGTGCCACTAATAAAAAACAGCAATCACTCTATGAACAAAAATTTACTCTTACCGCACCCGAGCAGTGGCAAAAAACAGCAATGATTTTGCACTATTTCCCCGGCACGCTGTACGAAATACAGGAACAACCACATCATGGCTAAATTACCACGCGTTGTATTAGTTGGGCGTACCAACGTCGGCAAATCTACTCTTTTTAATCGTTTAGCACCGGAAGTCAAAAGCATTGCGCTTGATGAACCGGGAGTTACGCGTGACTTTATCGAAGATACCGTAACGTGGGAAGATGCCAGCTTTAGGCTTATTGATACGGGTGGTTTGCAGCAGCAGAAAAAGCAAACGGATAGATTGTATTCACAAGTTTCTGCCATTATTTACGATCAAGTGCGTCAAGCGGATGTGATTGTGTTTGTGGTTGATGGCACCGTTGGTGCATTACCGGAAGAGTTTCAGTTTGCTAAATTTTTGCATACGTTGGACAAACCGGTTATCGTCGCGGTTAACAAATTTGATGTTAAAGATGTGCACGACACACAACATGATTTTGATCGTCTAGGTTTTTATCCCGTGCAACCAATTTCTGCACAACATGGTATTAACGTCGCTGAATTACTTGAGCTTATTATCGATCAACTACCAAAAGTAATACATGCAGAAGAAGCATCTGAAGCATTAAAAGTTGCTATCATCGGCAAGCCCAATGTAGGTAAATCATCGTTGCTGAATGCTTTGCTCAAACAAGAACGTGCCATTGTTTCGGATATTCCGGGTACCACGCGTGAGCCGATTACCGAACGAGTAACCTTTTATCAAGAAGATATTTCGTTTACCGATACTCCGGGTGTGCGCAGAAAGCGTGGCGTAACGGAAGATCTTGAACAGCTCATGGTAAAGCGTACCATGCAATCGCTCAAAGAGGCGGATATCATATTGCTTATGGTGGATGCATCCATGGGGGAAATTGCAGATCAAGAGCTTAAACTTGCATTCTATGCATTTGAACAACATAAAGCGCTTATTGTTCTGTTTAATAAACAGGACATCGTTGAGGAAGAGGCGCAAGCGAATTTAACTTTTCAGCTTGAGCCCTATGCACATCTGTTTAATAAGCTCGTGACCATGAATATCTCATGTGCAACGGGTAAAAATATCGGTAAGCTATTACAACTTATTAAAGATATTTCTGATCGTTATCATCTGCGCATTTCCGATGCAGATCTTACCATTCTCTTTAGAGACGCACTGTGTGAGCGCGAACTGTTCTATCAAGGCAATCGTCTGGTAGTGCAACGTGCAAAACAGATTAAATCTGCGCCTATGACCATTGTGATGTATGTGAACGATCCTTTGTGGTTCGGGCCATCACAACTTAACTACTTTGAGAATGTATTGCGCCGTGCATATGATCTTAAAGGCGTGCCGGTCAAATTTATTGTGCGCAAGCGCTAATGCTCATCCCTTTATTGTATTTTTATAACCTCTGTGCTATCGTCTTGCCTAGGAATATATTTTAATCTTTTATTCTGAAGGATGAAGATGATGAAGAAATCTTTAAATTGCATGCTATTGCTCAGCATGGGATGTGCATATGCGGCTGCCGATAAGCAATCTGGTCCTGTGACTATTATTGCGCAAAAACCGGCTGCAGCGTTAAATACTATGATACATACAGGTCTTGGGAGGTTGCCAGAGGATGCACGTAAGAGTGATATGGGTTTAATCTACGTAGCAATTGACGAAAGTCCGTACGGAATAAATTCATTGTGGGAAGATCCTGCTGTCGTTGCACAGGCACAAGAATATAATGGTTTTATAACTGCTAACCCGGTAGTGCAGCAATTAACAGCTGCTGTAACTACACTTGTGCAGAATAATGCATCGCCGCTCAAATGTGCTGCTGCATTGGGTGCACTGGGCATAAAATATAGTCTTATGCAGGCAAAAATAACAAAAAAAGCTATTCCTGGTATTGTGTTCCCAATAGTTGGTACGGTAGACAACACTATAGAAAGCAATGTTCATCTTCAGCTCATGCCGGAACAACAAATGCTGTATAAAGCTGCGCAACTTTCCATGGCACTTAATGTTGCTACACAATATGGGTTGGTTCCAACTGTCGCTGATGATGTGTGGCATCAAGAGCAGGCAGTGCCATCTGCGAGTACTTCATCGTCCCCAGGGCAACGTCGAGCGGTCGATAAACAATATCATGGCTGTGAATTGATATAAATTAAATTGATTCAAAATTATTCTAAGCGCTCATAGGCAATTAAGCCGGTGAGCGCTTTATCTGTTCTTGTACCTGCTCTATTGCTTTTTCTTTCAGCTCCTGCGGATCACGTATGCCTTCCAGCTGCAGATTATAGGCAATATTTACCGCATCACTTACTACTGGTCCGGGTGCAAAATGATCAAGAAAATCTTTTCCCGTTAACAGTGGTTGCTCAGGTGCATAGCGCACACCGGCAGCTTCAGCGCGTTCAAGAAAGGTAATTACCGTCGGCATTTGTCCTTCAAGCGGTTTGTTGCCAATGGGATTGCGTCCGCGTGCATCCGCTTGGCACAGCAATGCCAGCATATTTACATCCAAAGTAGGCCAGAGTTTATGTGCAAGACGTTTGTATGCGGCAGCAGAAGAATCTTGTGCTACCAGCTGCACCGGTTGCATATGATGTAAAATAAGTTTGCTTACGCGATCGATAAGCTCTTTGTGCGTCGTAATGCGTGCAAGCAGTGTGCGCACCAATTTTGCACCAACTTCAGCATGTCCATAACTATGGATGCCGCGTTCATCTGCAAAGGTGGTGGTAACTTTGCCAATATCATGGCACAATGCCGCATACAGAATAATTAAACGATCATCTGCGTTTGCAATAGGCAACTGTGCTGCAGCATCAACTGCCTGCATAGAATGCTCAAATACATCACCTTCCGGGTGCCATTTAATGTCCTGTTCAACGCCAATTGTTGCAGCCAGTTCCGGCATAATTTCTTGCAGGCGCCCGATTGTACGTAACCAGCGTATGCCCAATGATGGTGCTGCGCTGAGCATTAACATCTTTTTAAATTCCTGCTCAATGCGCTCGCGTGAAAGATCTTTAATAACCATCTGCTTGCACACGGCATTCAATCCATCATCCGGTTGCATGTTAAAGCGCGCAATGAACTGCATGACACGAAAAAATCGCAACGGATCTTGCACAAAAAAATTGGCATCAGGTGTGCGTAGAATGTTCTGGTTAATGTCATCAAGTCCATTAAATGGATCGATTAAGGTAGTATCATGCAGATCGATTGCCATTGCATTCATGGTTAAATCACGACGCATGAGTGCTTGCTCAATCGACATTTGTGGATCGTAGGCCACCAGTGGTTTTCTGCCGGCGCTATCTTTGCGCGGTAATGTCCAATCAACTGCTAAGCCATGCACTTTAATGACACCAAACGATTTGCCGCATAGATCAACATATCCATATGGTTGCAATAGATCTGATAACTGTTCAAATGTGCATCCATGAACTTCAATATCGATATCTAATATGGGTTGTTGCAAAATAATGTCACGTACTGCACCGCCAACAAGATATGCACGGTAGTCATGCTGTGCGCATGCTGCAAGTATAGGGGTAAGATATGGATGCGCATGATAGATTTCATGCAATGCTTTTTGAATTATCTCTTTATTTTGTTTACACTTCATAATGTCGTGACCAACCATATTTGTGTTAAAGGATTTGCTATGCAGAATTACCGTTCTCTTGCCATTTTACTCTCTTGTGTACTGTTTGTACATCAAACGGCTACCGACTCGATAGATTCCGTGCGTTCTTTTTTTGGTGGCAAACCTTATCAAGAAGTTATTGAAAAAGATTATGTGCTGGATCAAACAGGATTAATCGCGATACAAAATATCGAAGGTTCCATCACCGTTAAGCCGGGGCTAGACAAACGTACACTCGCATTGCGTGCAACTAAGCATGCAAACAATCAAGAGCATTTAGAGCATATGCATGTTATTGAAGAAGAGGTAAGTTCTGCAAAATTAGCATTGCGTTCTGCATACGATTATGAAAAAGTTAAAGGACATATCGATTATGCGCTGACGGTACCCGAATCGGTTTCATTACGTTTAAGCACACAAACGGGCACGATACATATTATCGGCGTTAAAGGTACCATTACGGTTACCACTGCGCGTGGTGATATCACGATCATTTCACCAGAAGGTCCGGTGCATGCAACCATAACACAACAGGGTGATATTGTGATTATTGATCCTAAAAAGCCGGTGCAAGCAAGTACGCACAAAGGTGCGCTCTATATTAATGACAGTCAATCTGATGTAATTGGCAAGACACAACAAGGGCCGCTGTATCTGCAAGCAAAACAGGTACCGGCGCAGACAAAAATTTCGTTAGCTAATCATCGTGGTGATATTAAATTAAAACTACCAAAACAGGTGGAGACGGAATTTTTTGCGACAACTGAGCGTGGCATTATTACCAGTCAGCAAACGGTAAGTGTCATGGAACATCAAGCACAACTAGATCAAGAGTATTGGGGTTCAGTGAAAAAGAATATTCGTGGCAAATTGGGCAAGAATCCGCAAGCGCGTATTGAGCTGCAATGTAAACAGGGAAATATTAGAATTGAAGAGCGATAAGAGATATCTGGTGGAGCTGACCGGGGTCGAACCGGTGGCCTCATGAATGCCATCCATGCGCTCTACCAACTGAGCTACAGCCCCAGATATAGATGTAAGTATATACCATTTTAGCGAGATAGACAAATGAACAGAAGTAGATTTTTTGTACTGTTAGTAGGATTTTCATTTTTGAATGTGCGTTGCCAGGAGCCGATTACGCATCAGCTCCAGTGGGATGCAGATGGTAAGCATGGTGTGTTGACCGTTGCATTTGCCATGGACGCAGATGATGCATTGTACAAAGAGTACACCCATGTGGTGTGCGATCATGAGCATGTACAGCTGGGTGATTGTCAAACTGATGCCGAAGCGGTCATGATATATGATCCTATTTTTAAAGAGAACAAAGCTGCCTATTTTAATACCGTGACCATGCAGGTACCTGTGCAGGTGATGCAACCGATTGAACAGGCGCATGTACGTTTTACCTATTATACAAAATCTATCGGGCGCATACAGGAGCATAATGTAACTATGGTGCCACCAACGCATGCAATCGTACTTGAATCGGTACAAACGGCAGTGGATGCTGAGGCTGAAATTGAACATGCAACGGAAGATGGTTTTGTTATGGATGAGACAACGTACGATGAAGGTGAGTCATTGTACTGTACTTTGTCACATGTAATTGAGGATACCAGTACCGTTTGGTTACGGTTATTGTTGGTGTTCTTGCTTGGTATGTTGTTGAGTTTAACGCCTTGCATTTATCCGATGATTCCTATCACCGTGGGGATTTTGCAAGGGCAAGGCACTGCATCATTTGGTAAAAATCTATTTGTAAGTTTGTGTTATACTGCCGGTGTTGCAACTACATTTGCTTGCATGGGTTTATTCGCTGCCTATACCGGAAGCCTCTTTGGCACGGCGTTGCAGCATCCTTTGTTTGTGCTCGGGCTCGTGTTGTTGTTAGCCTATTTTGCCGGTTCTATGGTGGGATTATATGATATGTATATTCCCCGATTTCTGCAGCCTTCAAATTCTACTGCGCGCGGTGGATCGCCCGTGGCAGCGTTTATTTTTGGTGCATTAAGTGGCACCATTGCATCGCCATGTGTTTCTCCCGGCTTGGCGCTCGTGCTTGGTATGGTTGCAAAATTAGGCAATCCGCTCTATGGATTTATGCTGTTGTTTGCATTCGGTACCGGTTTAAGTATGCCGTTACTTATTATCGGCACATTCTCCGGATCACTTAATTTGTTACCAAAAGCCGGCATGTGGATGGTGGAGATTAAACGCTTTTTTGGTTTTGTGATGTTTGGTATGTGCATACATTTTCTTTCCCCTATACTTTCAGGATTTGTTACGGCGTTATTGTTCACCGCATTATTTGCTGTAGTAGGACTGTACTATCTGTATGTTGGTAGCAAAAACAGAACATTGGGCATGCGCATGCTCGCCTCCGGTATAGGATGCGTTCTTATTGCAATTGCGGTTATGTCTGCGTATGTTGCAGTGCGTGCATTGTATTATCCTGAGCGTTGTGCTGTTGTGGGCATCTGGACAACAGATTATCAATGCGCGATTAACCAAGCGCGCCATGAGCATAAGAAGCTGCTTATTAAAGTGGAAGCGCCATGCTGTTCATTGTGTCGTGTGATTAATACAAAATTCTTTGCGCAAGAGTCGGTACAAGAGATTTTGCAACAGCATTATGTTGCGCTTGTGGTTGATGGTAGTGATACCAGTAACCCGGATATTAAAGGTTTGATTGAGCGTTATGCTGTTATCGGTTTTCCGACGGTGATTATTGTTGATGCAGATGATTTAAGCATGTTGCAAAAATGGACTGGTGATGTGCATAAATTTTCGCTCAAAGAGTTTGAGATGCAATTATTGAAGTTTGTTTTGTAATTTTTTTATATTTACTTTTCTTTATATTTTTTCTTATGCGCCTGCCGCGCGGGCGTCAAGGAGGTGCCTTGTCGCACCTCCTTAACAATCCTAGACACAAAAGGAGGGCCTTTTGAATCCCACGCTTCCACTCAGGCCTCACGCATGCAGCATGCGATCCCTGTCCGCCATAGCCAAAGGCGACGGCTGGAATGCCTTGCGGGTCCGCTAATATGGTCCGCAATAACTTGCCACCTGCAATGCTCATCAACCGATCTTCGATAGCGTTCTAACATTTCCTTTTAAGCAAGCATACGCAGGTTCTAGAGCTGGTTGTGCGCAACTTCTTAGAATTATTTTGTTAAAGTCAGGTAGCAGTTCAGCTGGCCGTAGCTAACCCTGCAAGGGTTTGCGTGTGCCTAGCTGGTGTTCGTAGCGGGAAAAAAGAGGTTTTAAAAGGAGAAATCTTCTCCTTTTATGATAAAGCGCTCATCAAGAGATAGTGTTAAGTTGCTAACGAAGATCGATTGGCTAAAAGTGTAAATTGTAAGTTATTGCAGACCTTATTAGCTGATTCGCAAGGCATTCCAGCCGTCGCCTTTGGCTATGGCGGACAGGGATCGCATGCTTCATGCGTGAGGCCTGAGTTGAAGCGTAGGGATTCAAAAGGTCCTCCTTTTGTGTCTCGGATTATTAAGGGCGTTGACCCAGGCTTCGCACAAGGCTACGCCGGGCAGGCTAAGAACGCCCTTAATGCCCGCGCGGCCCGCCGTCGCTCTTCGAGCTTTGTCGAGGCACGGCAGGCGCATAAAAAAATATATAGAGAAAAATGAATTAAGAAGTTAAATAAAAAAGTAGTGAGGATACGCTAATCCTCAAAATCCTCTTCTTCATCATCAAACTCAAAATCAAAATCTTCATCCTCAAACTCTTCTTCCTCTTCCTCATCACTTTCATGACGTCCACCAAATTCACCGGTTTCGCTTGTTTTTACGCGCTCTTTGCGTGCATCAACTTGTTTTCGTTTTTCTTCATGCAACAAACGAACCATGACATCAATAACATGATCTAATTCTTTATAAAATTCTGGACCTTCATGATGTGTAATTAAATCATAATGCGGTGAACGTATATGCAGTTCCACCCGATTGTGGCCATGATTTTTGGAAGCTTCCAATATAAGATCGATTGTTACCGGATCACGTTCATGAGAGATAATATCAAACACTTTGCGCATGGCATCATGTGCATAATTTTCAATAGAAGCGACCGGTTCCATATGTCTAAAAACGACACGCATATTCATGTATTTTCTCCGTTTGTTAAAAGTTATAGTTTCATAGGTACCTTAGCATATTGTTTGTGCGTATAGCATCAGATGGTTTCCTGAACCTAGATATTTTGTTAAGCTGCCAATACAAAGCGTTACAAAAAAAGGAGCGATAATGCTACATACATTCTTTTCAGGACCACTCTGGCAACTCATTTATCAAGCTGATGGCGCAACAAAAATGGTGCTTGGCACACTGCTGTGCATGTCGATACTGTGTTGGTCATTATTTATCTATAAATATCTGCTGTTACGTTCAACCAAGCAGCATATGAATCAGCTGCTTACGTATATGCGCATGATGAGTACGATGGAGGATCTTGCGCTGATAGGGGATAAATACCGCCATACACTTGCCGGTTATGTGTTAACCACCACATTGCAATCATTTAAAGCACTTGTTGAACTCAAACGTCAGCAGGGTGATATCGGTAAATTAGGTATCGCACATTGGGAACGATTACAAGACAGTATGTACCACGCAATTGATGAAACACTCTGTGCGCAAGAGAGTGGTCTTTGGGTGCTTTCAACCTCTGCAGCGGCAGCAACGTTGCTCGGGTTATTTGGCACCGTGTGGGGACTCGTGCATGCATTTATGAGCATTAGTGAAAAACAGGCTGCCGATATTGCTACCGTAGCACCCGGTATTGCAGAAGCATTAATTACCACCCTTGCAGGGCTGATGGTTGCTATTCCGGCGCTCGTGATGTTCAATTATCTTTCACGCCAACTTGCACGTGCAGAACAGCAGCTGCATACGCTTGCACAAGGGTTTAACCGTATTATACAGATTATGTTTGTTTATTAATCAAAGGATTACCCATGCGCCATCGCAGAGGAAGGAAAAAGCGCAACATGCTTTTTGAGGTGCCGCTCACTCCCTTGATAGATACAGCATTGACGTTACTGATTATTTTCATGATCGCTTCTCCTATGATGCACAATGCTATTCGGGTTAATTTACCCCAAGGCAAAGCAAAAGAGGATGGAGTGTCATCGCAGCCGATCGTGGTATATATCGACAAACAGGAAAAGATCTACCTTAATGATACGGCCATAGGGTTGCAGGAGATGCTGGCACAATTAACACCCGAGCTCTTGGAGCGCTCTGAAGGGGCAGTGTATGTTAAGGCAGATCAAGAGGTGCATTACGGTAAAGTGATTCAAGTAGTTGATGCTCTGAAGGTTACCGGCGGGGTAAGATCGGTGGGTTTGAGCACAAAACGAGCCTAATTGAGCACACTATTAGACAGTTTTTATGCTTTCTTTTATACTAAAGGGGTGAAGTAACCTTTTACTAACCTTGTTAAACAAACATATGGATTGTATATGAAAAAAACAGATAAAAACGGTTTTTATTTCTCAGGATATAAAAATCTCCTTCTTGCAGCAGTCATTATCCTCGTTTCAGTATCATTTTTAACCACCTTAGACTATTCATCCAGAATTGAGGATATCAACTACAGCAAATTTACCCGTTTAGTAGCTGATCAAAAAGTCAAAAAGCTTTATGTAGTCGGCCAAGAGGCACAAGGGATATTGCAAGACGATACCCATTTTGCTGTCCGCTTGCCCGAAGGCACCAATTGGAAAGATCTGGTTCAAGATTCTTCTATCGATGTCACCTTTGGTGCAGCAAGCAGCCAATCATCCTATTGGTTTATTTTCTCCTTCTTGTCGTTTTTGATAGCATTGCTCGTTGCATGGTATTTCTTGCGCCAATCACGTGGCTCCAATAATAACAGCGGTGGCCCGAATATCTTTAATATGGGCAAAAGCCGTGCACGCCTGTTTATGCCATCTACCATTCAGATTAAATTCAGCGATGTTGCCGGTGCCTATGATGCCAAACATGAGCTGCAGAATGTGATTAACTACCTCAAGCACCCTGAAAAATATCGACGTATTGGCGCTAAAATGTCACGCGGTATTTTATTAGTGGGTGAGCCGGGTAATGGTAAAACATTGCTTGCAAAGGCGGTTGCCGGTGAAGCTAACGTGCCATTCTTTTCTATTACCGGATCAGATTTTATTGAAGTGTTTGTTGGCGTTGGCGCAGCTCGTGTACGCGATCTGTTTGCCCAAGCGCGTAAACATGCACCATGCATAATATTTATCGATGAAATCGATGCAATCGGCCGCACACGCGGCAGTGGCATCGGTGGTGGCCATGACGAACGCGAGCAAACGTTAAATCAGTTGCTTACTGAAATGGATGGTTTTGCAACGACCGGTGGCAATGTTATTGTACTTGCCGCAACTAATATGCCGGAAGTGCTGGATAAAGCATTATTGCGCCCGGGACGTTTTGATAGCCGTATCGATGTGCCATACCCGGATGAAGTTGCACGTCATATGATTTTAAAGATGCATGCAAAAACACTTAAACTAGCTGAAGATATCGATTTAGAACAGCTGGCAAAAGATACTGCAGGCTTTAGCGGTGCAGAAATTGCCGATTTAATGAATAAAGCAGCCGTACAGGCGGCACGCAATAACCAAGACATTGTTACAAATGATGATATTCGCGCTGCAAAACATATTATTGTTACTTCGCAAAAGGCGATTAAACCGGCGCTTACGGGTGAATCGAGCCTGGCGCGTATGTACAAACCGGCGCAGATAAAAACTACGTTTGCTTCAGTTGCAGGGCTTGATAACGCTAAAGAAGAGTTGCAGGATATCGTTAATTTCCTTAAAGATCCGGTTACCTTTAGCCGCCTTGGAGCACAAATTAGCAAAGGTGTGTTGATGGTCGGTGAGCCGGGTAATGGTAAAACATTATTAGCCCGTGCTATGGCCGGAGAAGCAAACTGCCCATTCTTTAGCATTAGTGGTTCTGAATTTATTCAAAAATATGTAGGTGTTGGTGCTTCACGTGTACGTGATCTGTTTGCACAAGCACGTAAACACAAACCATGTATTATATTTATCGATGAAATTGACAGCATTGGTGGCCATCGCCGGGATGAAAGTCCAGAGCAAAGCCAAACATTAAACCAATTGCTTACCGAACTTGATGGTTTTGATACCAAAGAAGAGGCGATTATTATTATTGGTGCAACCAACCGTCCTGATACCTTAGATAAAGCGCTCTTGCGCCCCGGTCGTTTTGATCGGCAAGTACAGGTACCAAGCCCATTGCTTAAAGATCGCCTTAAGATTTTACAGCTGCATGCAAAAGATTTCAAAATCGACCCATCAGTGGATCTTGAACGCATTGCACGTGGCACCCCAGGATTTTCCGGCGCAGATTTAAAGAACATTATTAATGAAGCTGCCGTTATTGCAACCAAGAATCCTGAGCAAGAATCTATCACTATGGCGGAGTTTGAAGAAGCGCGTGATAAGATTATGGTGGGTAAAACTACCAAGAGCATGGATCGCACGCCGGAAGAGCTCAAAGAGACAGCATATCATGAAGCTGGCCATGCCTTGATGCGTGTATTGCAGCCAGAACTTGCTATGCCATTGCATAAAGTGACCATTTTGGCTCGTGGCGATGCTCTGGGTATTGCCTGGGCATTACCCGAAGCGGATCAATTAGGGCGCTCAAAAGATGAAATGCTTGCTGAAATTCGTGTTGCTATGGGTGGCAGAGCGGCAGAAGAGCTGGTATTTGGCAAACAGCTGACCGGTGCGCATAGCGATCTTAAGAATGCTACGCATAAAGCACAGGAAATGGTGCGTTATCATGGTATGGATAGCGATTTAGGTCCGGTGGTGTATGATGTAACCCATCGCCATAGCTATTCGCAAAAAACAGCTGAAATGATCGATTTGGCCGTGAAAAACATTGTGCAATCGGCGCTTGATCAGGTTAAAAAGGCATTGCAAGATAACCGTGATAAGCTTGATCGCTTGGCCAATGCGCTTTTAGAGCATGAAACACTTGATGCAGTAGAGGTTTATGAGCTTTTGGGTATGCCGGCTCGCCAAGATAAGCGGTTTGTGCAAAGCTAAGATTATGCCTGAGGGGCAATCCCCTGTAGACATTTAGCCCCATTTGCCCTAGAATGAACATATACTTTATGTGTCAGACAAGTTGAAAAAAAAGCTATATTTAGTACACTTATTACTGATATATCAAATTTAGCTATGATTATTGTAGTGAAAGGAATCCTGCCCAATGGCACGAATATGCACCATATGTGGTAAGCGACCACAAGTCGCCAATTTAGTAAGTCATGCAAACAACAAGGTAAAACGTTGGGTTTTCCCTAACGTGCATACTATGCGTTTCACGCTCTCTTGCAGCAATGATGGCAGGGTGCACCGCGGTAAAGTATGTACTAAGTGTGTAAAAGCAAAAAAAGTTAGCAAAGTCGTTTAATCTAGATATAGGTAACAACAATGGCAAATATAAAGTCGGCAAAAAAAGCGATGCGTCAAGCAGAAGTGCGTCGCAAGCAGAATCTAGCGCGTAGAACTGCGCTTAAGACTGCAGCAAAAAAGGTAAAATTAGCCTTGGAAGTAAACCAAGATGTTGATGCAGCTAAAGCATTATTGCGCGAAGCAGAAGCAAAATTCGCTCGTGCAAAATCAAAAGGGCTTATCCATGCAAATACTGCAGCCCGCAAAATTAGTCGCTTAGCAAAGCGTGTAGCAGCGTCTGAAAAGAACGCCTAACCTACTACGCTCATGGAACATGAGCTACGAAGGTCAGGGCCTACTTCGTCTCGGCATAGCCTTTGTGCGTCGCCGGACAAGGTCTTACAATGCAATTTGTCCCCGGTACAAAAAGACTGGGGTTTTTTGCTATCTATATCCAAAATCGATCTAAGCGTATGTAAAATTCTCATTTATTATGTTTATTGATCACTCATTTTGTCATCCTCCCAGCCGTCGCCTTACGGCTATGGCGGGCAAGCTGCTTGCGGGGATCCAGTGTTAAATTAATAAAATCTAATCATCGTAGCTCTTTGATAAAAATACTAAAATATAATTCAGGCAATACTGGATCCCCGCAAGCGAGGATGACAAAACGAGAGCAATATTTATAATAAGCTTCTAGACAAGCATTCTCTGTTGTTGCTTAGGTCGAGTTCGCGTTATTTATATCTAACCCTAAGCATTTGACATATCCCCTGTTTATCAATAATCTGAGTAATAATTAGTATATTATGTTTATTCTATTCGCTTGCGCATAAAGCAGCCCTGCGACGAAGTCCTTTGTAGCCAGAGGCGTAGTAGGAAGTCCGGCGACGCCCAAAGGGCTATGCCGAGACGTAGTAGGGCCGTTACAGAGGTATTCAATATGAAATTACTATATCATCTCATGCTGGTAAGCTCGCTACTCGTGCAATGCACAGAGTATGCGGGTATCGACAAAAAAAACCTGGCAAAAGTTCCCGATAATTTTCGACTCCCCATTGTGTATAATGCCGATTATGCTATGGGCCCATTCGGGACCACAACACTCTTAAAATTTGTTCATCCGTTTGACGTAGCCAAAGCATCCAAGGTTGCAGCTCATTTGCACCGTGCGTACTGGGGACTTGCAAATGTGCCGGCAGAAACTACGCATAAAGAGCTTTTAGAAGTTCATACCCCGGAATATATTGCTTTATTAGAAAATCACACTGCCGCCGCCGTCGCTAAAATTGTAGAAATTCCGCCATTGGCAAAATTACCCAATTGGTTGGTAGATCGCTATGTGCTCGCTCCCATGCGCAGACAGACAGCAGGTACGTTGCTTGCTGCACAATTGGCGCTTAAGCATGGTTGGGCAATTAATTTAGGTGGTGGTTTTCACCATGCAAAACCGGGCAGTGGTGAAGGATTTTGCGTATATGGTGATATTCAGCTTGCAGCAAAACGTTATCTTGATGCACATCCAATGCACAAAGTAATGATTATCGATCTTGATGCTCATCGTGGCAACGGGCATGCACAAGCGTTTATTAATGAACCGCGCGTAACGATATTTGATGTGTATGGTGGCAATAACTACCCACAACAAGACCTTGAGCTGTGCCAGCGCATCGATTTTAATTTCCCGCTTGATATCGGACCAGGTACCTGCATTGATGATGCGGTGTATCTTGGTTTATTGCAACGCTCACTCGCGCAGGCAATAGAAGCGGCAAAGCCTGATTTTATTATCTATAACGCCGGAACCGATATTTTAATTGGTGACCGTCTTGGTGGCATGAAAGTTTCAGCACAAGGTATTATCAAGCGTGATGCAATGGTATTTCATGAAGCGCTCACACGTTCGATTCCTGTTGTGATGCTCTTGTCTGGCGGCTATACTGATGAAAGCAATGAAGTTATTTCTGCATCGATTGATAATTTGCTGGTGTTGACTGGCAAAGCACAGGCTTAAAAATGGCCAAACTATAATTGACCTCATTGTATGATCGTGTATGCTAATGGCGTATTTTAATCCATATTTATACGCCGAGGTAGTTCATGAAAAACATTCTGATAGGTATGACATTATTGATGGTAGCTGAAGCTAACGCAGCACATCTTATGCAAGCTGCGCGTACATCCACAAAAATGCCCATAGTGCATCTTGCTCGCTTGTATAGTTATAGTAATGCGCCGACAAAGAATCTGAGCATTATGGCTAGCCAAGAGCCTATTGGCAATGATTGGAATGCATATGCTCAAATTGGTTGGGATGATGTATTGAGTCATCCGGAGGGTAGGGTACTAGCAAAAAATAAAGTGCGTTTATTTGATGCGCTGATACGCAACAAAAAAGCGATGGTACCTGCACGTAGTTTTGATGAATGTCCTGCTGCGCTCTATGGTGGGTCTGGCGGTGCACTCTTTGGATTTTGGCTTGCATTAGAATTTGCAACATTAGAAGCGACCATTGCACCCCTTGTGTGTGCATTGATAGGAGTTAAATTGGCATGTGTGCGTGATACATTTAAACGTAGAAGCGCTTATGTTCATCATCTAGCGAACGTAAAAAAACCGTATAAACTGTATGCTGAGCATTGGGTTACAGCTCAAGATATTCAGAGCGAATTAAAAGAAGGATTCTTAGATCCAATTGATGGGGTTATAACTCAACGCCTGCCAGTAGTGGTGCTGAATGATTTGACTGAGGAGAGCAAACGCATGGCGCGTATTCAAATGTAACGGTAGAAATTATTAGTATATAAAAAAAATCCCAGGTTTTAACGCCTGGGATTTTTTTATAAATAAACAACTTTAATTTGTTTTACCATTAACAGAATTTAAAAACTCTTGTAACTTCTTTTCATTCTCAGTACAAATACTATTGGTGGCTATTTTGCAATATCTTGCACAAGAGCAGAGCAGGTGTCTGTTAACTAATGGTAACAACTGTGCGTGATCACTTACCGAGAGTTGCTCATAATTTTCAACAAGTTCACGTGCTACCTCATTTACACGGTCTTCATGATATTCATGTAACCCTGGGAATGTAGATGCTTCGAAGCATGCTTCATATGTTCTAAAAAATCTATCGCTGCTGCTATCAAACTCTTCCGGACTGTTAAGTATTCTTTGACAGCTTGCATACCATACAAGGTTGCCTTTTTCTCCAGTCAAAAAGAAGGCAGCTTGCATTGAGCTTACACACGTTACTGCTACCGCGATCAACATTGATATTTTCTTCATGAAAATATCCTTTCGTTTGAAAACATTAATATACAACTACTATCTCTGATTTTATATAAACATAAAAATTTGTCAATAAAAGAATGTGCTTGATAGCTTAAATTTGGGGTTTTAGGGTAGAACACGACTAATTTATGGTTAAATTTGCTTAAATTTAAGCTATAACGAACGATTACTGTTGACATAAGGGGTGGCGTGGATTGATTATAAAGGTTTATTGTTTACGTGGCGTTTTACCCAAATTCCACATCATATTTCTCTAAACCATTGAAAATAATTACAAATATAAATTATACTGTAAATAAAGAGCATATTATTGATATAAGTTATGAATAATACGGGAGATTCTCATGAAAAAGTTTACAATAAATCGATTGCTAGCCGCATTAGCAACAAGTCTATGCGCAATGCTGGTAGTATTTCAGTTAAATGGTGCAAGTATAGGTGCATTGCGTACTCTAGGGCAGCAAGCAGGCCGCGTAACGCGTGTCTATTTTTCGCCAAGCAGACCAACTTTTGCAGGTTCACCTCGCTTTTATACCGGAACTACCGGTTTAGGTGGCAGATTTAGCTCATTTGAACCGATTACAGCTGCGGACGTCCGTGCTGCTTTACCGGCATTACCAACAGCGGCAGAAATGCGCTCACGTTTTGGACAACTACCGCAAGAAGCTTGGCAAGCAGCTCGTGAAACATTCAGATCACCGGTACAAACTCCACAGGGCCCTGGATACGGGCGAGCGGCTATAAATGAGCTGTCACGCTTGTATAATGATCAAATTCGCAAGGATGAAAAAGTTCTTACCGATATGTATCGTAAACAGGATACGCTGCGCGGGCAATTGTTACGTGCACAAGAAGCGTTGCAGAATATCGATTCAGCAAGAACAACCGGTTCAGCATGGAATACATACGCTGATCTATCTGTACAAGTAGACCGGGCGCAACGGGCATTTACCGAACATAATAAGAAAATGGTAGCGCAGGCAGAACTGATACAAGCACTCAAAAAGAAACGTTTTGAATTACAACAAAAATAGTGCACGAAATGCATCATGAAGAGGTGACTATGAAAAGCATGCGTTTGTTATTTCTAACATTATCTATCGCACAGCTTAATGCTGCAGCTATGAGTGGCGCATTGCGCAGAGGTTTGTCGCAATCGACCGCATTACGTGGGTCTTCGGCGATGCCAACATTTACCCCATCGGCTGCAACGTTATCAATTCCAACCGGATCGTTGCTGCAACCTAAACTATTTTTATCATCACAATCATCACAACTATATATGGGCCCTACCATGCGCTTATATGGCCAATCAACGGCGGGACATGCTGCTGGTAGTCAGCAACAAAACCGTTATTCTGCACGCCAAATTGCGGCGGTAATTCTGGGCTTAGGCGCAACTGCAAAGACATTAGCGAGCAATATTGAAGATAAAGAATTGTATAAACAGCATCAGCTTAATAAACTATATGATACGTATGCAGCTCAATATGGCTCAATTGCGGGATTGCTCAAGCGCGAAGATGCAGTAAGAACTAAAATGTCACTTGCACGTATACCAGAGGTAGCTGCAGTTGAGTTGGCGCAACTTATTGCAACGGCGAAAGGTAGTGATGCTGTAACTATATTTACTGATCCGCAAGCAGTAGCCACCGTGAGTATGCTCGCTGCAAAGGATGCACAAGCTGAACAGATACTTGTAGATAAGTTTGCACAACTAATTCAAAACGGTACAGTGACGTGTTGTGCAAATTTTGCTCAGAGAAAACTTTTGGGCCAATTTATAGACGCGGATGTTTCCGGTGCGAACGCCTTAAAACTTGCCATTGCATTACCATGGCCAGCATCATTAGGTTCAGGTGCACAAAGTTGGTATACCTTGCTTAAAGAAGATGCTGATATTGCAAAAACACAACGATGGGAAGGCGGTTGGTGGAGTGGTAAATATGTGTCAACCGGGGAAAACCCAACTGATGGCGAGCAAACTGTGTTGCGTCGTTTGGCTGCAAAAAACCCTCAGGCCGCACAAGAGATAACCGATCGCATAATTGCACAAAGCGCACTCAAAGGGTACAATGAACTGCCATTTTATACCATTGCATTCTTGGTAAGCAATAGCCCCTATGCGGCACAAAAATTTGCACAAAATTTATCTGAACTGCAGTTTGCGCAGATGGTGGCACATCAAAACATTGCACCGGAAACGGCTAATGCATTGTGGCAGGAGCTTAAAGTAGCACCTGCAGCCGGACGTTTACAGGAGTAATAGGGTTTATCTACTGCTTCCTGCAATTATAAAGTCTCACGATATTTAAAAAACATATATAAAAACATACATAAGGTAGATATCGTACTATCTCGCGAGCTCCCTCGGTGTCACCAGCCAAAGAGAATCCAATATAGGATATTCCCCAAATAAACAATATGACTACAAATGAGATTAAGAACATTTCATCAAAGAATTCAAAAATTTTCATAGTAATTACCTTTATTGATTTTCAGGATCGCGCAGCGGCTGCACCTTTTTGCACATGCGATGTAAATCCTCTAAAGAAACATGCGTGTATTTTTCCGTGCTGGATAACGTTTTGTGCCCGAGTAATTCTTGTACTACACGCAAATCAGCCCCTTGATTGAGCATATGCGTAGCAAACGAGTGGCGTATTTTGTGCGGCGTAATGTGCCGATCCAATTTTAAAAATGGTCTAAATATCTGTATAATCCGCTGAATCGATCTGCTCGTTAGCTGCCCATTACGGTAATTAACAAACAGATAATCATCGCTTGACTGCAAATCTTCGCGCTCATGTTTAAGATAGGCCATGATGCGATCTTGCGCTTGCTGGCCAAATAGCGCCATGCGTTCGCGCTTGCCTTTACCAAAAATACGAATCACTTTTTCCTGCATGTCGATGTCACACATGCGTATGTTAATGAGCTCGGAGCAGCGCACACCGGTGGCATACAAGAGTTCAAATATCGCTTTATCGCGCAGCGGAAATTTGGTCGGTAGCTCTTCCGGTTTGATGCTATCAAGCAGGTGGAGCATCTCTTGCAAACTTAAATATACCGGGAGTTTTTTATCCAATTTGGGGCGGGTGAGCTTGAGCTTAAGCTCGATGCCGCAGCCATTTAAGAAACGTTCAAACGATTTAAAACAAGAGAATTTGCGCGCAATGGAAGTTTTATCGATCTTTTTATAAAAGAGGTTAACCAAATAGCGTTCAATGACTTGCCGTACACTGAGCAGCTTCTGTTCGTTCGGTTTAAGCTCTTGCCAGAAATGAATAAATTGGTACAGATCGCCGCTGTACGCGCGCAGGGTATGCTCGGATACGTTGCGCTCAACTTCTAAAAAAGTTAAAAAATTACGTACATGTTTAGTAAAAAGCTCCAGGTTCATTGTCTACATCCTTTTTATTGAGGGGCGTGCTTCAATTTCTGTTAATTAATGTTAGTCTCTTTTTTTGTCATCCTCGCTTGCGGGGATCCAGTATTTAATTGTGTTATATTTTAATATTTTTATCAAAGAAGAAGGATGATTAAATTTCATAAATTTAACACTGGATCCCCGCAAGCGAGGATGACAAAAAGGAACATTTAAACAATAATTTAAACCTAACTAAATATCTCCTGCAAGATTCAGAAGAAGTCTAATGTTAAATTAATCACGAGATCCCAGCCTATGCTGGAATAACAAAAATATGACTATATAATAGCATGATACAAGAGATGAATACAAGTGAGCTTATTGCGAACTTGTATATCGTTATTCTTCAATAAGATTATACGCACGGCAGCGGCGATTAACCGATGAGCGGTTTACATTCAAGAATGATGCAATTTTGCTTTGGCTTTTGAATTTGTGCCATAGCAGGTTCATAACTCGTTCATCGCGCAATGCATTTTTGCCTAAACGTGCAGCTTCAATAAGTTCCGGATCGCTGATTTCATACGCTTTATCAAAGGTATGTTCATCATAAATCTGATGCTCTTTAGACTTATGCATAAGGATTTGGTGCGTGCGCTCTTTAAGCTCTTGCAAGCTGACCGGGCGGTGCGTAATTAAGCGGCTGCGCTCTTTGTGCGTTAATTCCAGGAAGTTTTTAAAATCTTCATCTTTAAGCGCTTGTTCGGTGTACCCGTCAGCAAGTTCATGCATTTCACCTTCGGTGATGGTGAGTAATGATGGCAATGCAAGGGCATGATTGTTCAACTGGTTAAACAGCTGTGCACTAAAGCCACCTTCTTTAACCAGAAGTGACAGATTTTTATTACTTGAGCATATGATGCGTACATTACTTGGAATACGCTTATCGCTCTTGTATACACGGAAGAACCCGTACATCAGATATTCTGCCAAGTAGTTTTGTGTCTCAATATCCAGGTAATGCACATTTTGAATAAACAGGGTACCCGATGGTTCCAATTTTTCCAGTAATGCGCGTTCCGTTTGCTGCTCAAAGAGTGGATTTAACCCAAAGAGTTTAGGTGCAATATCGCTGCCTCTACATGGATGTGTGAGTTTAAGGGTATGCAGCTGCTCGCGCAAGCTGATATGGTTAAGTATCTGCACCGTTGGCATGAGGTCATCTTCAGGCATATCAAGCAATATAGCTTTGCGGCTTAATGCGGCCTGCAGGAGATTAATCTTAAAATTCAGTAGATGTTCACCATTGCCGGGAATGAGTTGGTTAATTAATTTACCCGATTGCGTCGTTTCCAGGTACAGCAAGTAATCCCATTTGGTCGGGTCTTTCAGGCAATCGATCTGCTTTTTAATTAAATCAGCAACATCAGGATAATGCACGGTGATAATAACACTGGTAAGATCAAGATGCGGCACTGCAGCAAGAATAAGCTTATTGCCGCTTTTATCTTTGGTAAAACAGGTTTGCGGTGATTTGTATTCCAGCACCATGCGCACTAAATGAGACATTTTTTGTGCCAACGGATGGCCTTGTTGCTGATTAAGATTTATGCCGATGAGCTCTTGCGCAATCTGGTTACCAAAGGTAAAGCGACGGCTTTTATAAAAGATGACGCCGATCTCCTTTTGGTGGCTTTTGCGCAGGAAGGAATGAATACTTTCTTTGTATTGGTTAATCTCTTGATGCTTGCTATACAACTCTTCATGTAGATCGCGCTCACGTTGCATTAATTGTTCAATATTACGTGTTTGCAATAAGTTGATAATGTTGCCTAAATAGTTGGCATACACGGCCATTTCATCATGCTCTACATTGCTATACAACTCATTGGGACGTGCAAAACGCTCGACAATAATATAGCCAAGTAGCTTTTGTTTGGTATGCACGGGAATAAAGATATCTGCGTTAATTGCATCCAGAAAGCGCAATGCCTTATTGCCTTCTTCCGATTTATCGTAAAAGTTATTAAAGGCGATCTCATCGTAAATCAAGATGCGGTTATTTTGCACGTATTGATTGACGATTTCAGGTTGAATGGCAAGGAAGTTTTCCACCGTTTGTTCAACGTGGTACGATTGATCCAGCTCTTGATTATCATACAGTACATACAATTTGGCGCGTGATATGGGCAACGAGAACATATCTTTAAATGATGTTTGGGTAAGATGCTGCAGCTCTTGTATGCTGGTTGCTTGACTCAATCGCTCAAGAATAATCTTAAATTCATCAATAAAGTTAAAGCGCGTGGTGGATTCCACATGATTGCGGAAGTTTAAAAAACGTAAGCCGATAAATTTGCGGGTGGAGAAATAGATAGCGATGGTGGTGAGCAAGGTGGATATATTGGCGGCTGCATAGCTGTTGGTGGTGAAATCATTAAGAGGCCATGCTTGCAACAGTTCAGTAAACCAAAATGGAAAAACAATACCTTTGATAAAGATTTTAAGTTGTTGTTTTACAATGGTGGGGATTGTCGCAGACCGAATATTGCGTATATTTATTAAAATTGTCCCGAGGAGCATGATTAAAAAACAGGCTATGAATGCCTGCAGGAGATACACTTCAAATGGTGAACGATTGGTTATGTCATCACAATTAATATGAAAAATCATGAGTGCGAAAAAGGCGAGAGCAAAAAAACCATATACAAACATGTTCAAGAATTGAAACCAGTACATTTTGCGTTCATTGGATATCAAAGCTTCGGTAAAGAGTGAAATTGTCATGAAAAGAATTGCTTGAAAACCCCAGGCCATACGTATAATAAAAATACGTATGCGATAATCAAAAGCGGGGAAAAAAAGCTCATTTGCAAGTACAATTGTCCATGAAAAATCTATAATTGTGGCTGACAATAACATAACGATTAAAAGAGTTTTTGCTTTTTTTGCAGTATTATTGTTAGTACGAGTGCATAAGAAATAAAAGATAAGCGATTTGAGCAAAAGTGAAGCTACAGTTGCTATAAAAAGAAAACGTAAGTCTCCTACGGTTGCGTCTAATATTTCGAGTATATTAATAAGCGATAACATGATTTTATTGCACTATAAGTAAAAATTGTTGTATACTATAAGTATTAAAATAATAAACCTTACCAGGAGTTAACATGCACAAGTTTTTTCAAAAATTGTCCATTTTCGCAGCAATGTATGTTTTACCAGTCATTGTGATTTTGCTTGAACTTCCGCCTAAAAAGTTCCCACTCTAACAGATAGAGTATAACATAAATTTAAAGCGGACACAAAAAAGGATGGCTTTTTAGTAAAAGCAAATTTGGGGATAGTTGTGCAGCGCAATCGTGAATTGGCTATTAGAATTATAAACATTCTGCGTATTGCAACAAAACATATGCCTGAACCTGCCAGTGCTGTCATTGGACAGAAATTCGGCAATGATCCCTATTTGATACTAATAAGCTGCCTCTTGAGCCTCCGAGCTCGAGATGCAGCTACAATTCCTGTCTCTCTTGCATTGTTTAAACATGCAAAAACTCCTGCTCAGATGCTACGCCTGTCGCAAGCTCAACTTGAGCGCATTATCCATTCCATCGGTTTTTACCGGAATAAATCTCAATTATTGCACAGTGTCAGCCACGATTTAATCAGTCGTTTTGGTGGCAAAGTGCCCGACAATTACGAGGATTTGATCTCCATTAAAGGGGTTGGGCCTAAAACAGCCTATTTAGTGCTCGCGGAAGCTTTTGGCCAGCAGGCGCTCTATGTGGATATCCATGTACATCGCGTTTCTAACCGTTTAGGGCTCATTTCTACCACTACTGTGGAGCAAACGCAACAGGAGCTGGAGAAGATCGTTCCGCGTGAGTATTGGAGTGCATATTCACGGCTTATCGTTGTGTGGGGACAGAACATCTGCGGCCCTATTTCTCCATTTTGTTCCAAATGCCCACTTTTTGATCTGTGCAAACGCGTTGGCGTTACCAGATCGCGGTAATATAGTGCGCTTTGGTATATTTTCAGTAAAATCATAGCGCTGTCACCACCGCTTCCTTTACGCTCAACTTCACATGGATGAAAGGTTATATACGTAAGGGGTCTGTTCGTGAATATAATAAAATTATTTCTGTTTGGTTGGGTAATATCTCTACATGCTGCTGCCGCTAGCAGCGATGGCATAGAGATTCGTCTTATAAATGGGCTTGATGGCACCATTACCATTCCGGCATTTGGTGGTTTGGTGCTGGCACCCGAGGAAGGGCAATTTGTCGCATTTCCTCCTGGTACAACCGAGCTTTTATTCTTGTATCATAATGAACGCAATGGTGATCATGAAATTCAACGAAAAATAGAAGGAATCAGGTTATCATCGATTTTTGAGCGTTGTGAATTGCGTCTTGAGCCGGATAAAGATACAGGGGTAACGTTGACCTATAATGGGTTGCTGCTATACGAGATTAAAACGCGTCAAAGGCTTGCGCGGCAAGAAACGCAGCCATTATTGCAAGTTGCATCTGCAGATCGTGTGCATCGGCGCAAGCATTGCAAACAGGCATCTTTGCAACAATTAAAAAAGTGAAGCGCTCGCTGATAATGAAAAGTATGTCGTGCGGAATTCTTCGAAGCAAAATTCTTTTTGCGAAGTAGAAAAATAGATATGCCGGAGGCAACTGCATATAGCAATCAGCTCCGGCAATTTTTTATGAGATGTTTCTTATTAATTTTGGTTTTCTTCTGCTTTTTGCTCGCTCGCTGAAGCTTCATGCGAAGGCTGGGCAGAACCAAACAATCTGTTCCAACCGGCCTTAATCTTATTGCGACCTAAAACGCATGCAGTTACTGCGGTTGCAACAATTGCTGCGCCTACGACTGCAGGTTTGTGATGATTCCATAGAATTTCTGCTTTACCGAGCAATGTGTCCGGTGCTACTACAACTTGCCATGCATCGCTGTATGTTGCTGAGGAAATAAGATCTTTGGCGAACGCGCAAATATCTTGAATATGTGTTTGCCATGCTATACTTCTTGTTGCGTAAGAATCTGCAGAGTTAAGATAATAAGTAGCATACTCGAATAATGTACATAGAGGCTCATCTGCACCACGTTGTATCTTTAAAAAAGAAAATTTGGTAGAGAGCTCTGCAAGCGCAGTGCGAAGCGTCTGAGCATCTTCTTTTATTTTTAGGCAAGCTGTAATATCAGAGCATCCCATTGCTTTAAGATCGAGCATTAGCGCTGCATTATGTGTTTCTTTTAAAAGATCCTTGAGAGTTGCAACATCAGATTCAGTAATCTTGATTGTTCTAATAACATTGATGATGGTTTCAAATGGATTAGTATCAGCTGCTGCGTATACGCGGCATGAAGATGCCAATAATGCTAAGCTTAATGCCGCTGTGCGTAAAAGATTTGTTTTGTTTATCATAATGTATCCTTAGGTTGTGGGTTATAGTTCTGTATCTTGAGTATTTTCTTCTGTATTCTTAGAACCAAATAAGCGATTCCAACCGGCTTTAATCTTATTGCGGTATACATAGCATGCTGTTATCGCTGCGGTAGTTACAGCTGCAACAGTAGCCACACCAAAAACCGCTAGCTTATGATCATTCCAAAGGGCTGTCGCTTTTTCTTGTATGCCTTCTGTGTTTTTTAATGTTTTCCAAGCGTTACTGTATGTTACACCTGTAACCAATGCAGTTGTAGAATTACGTATGTGTTGCCATCTTAACGTGCTTGCAATTGTGCTATTGCACCAATTGATATTGTCTTGAGCAGCGCGTATCCATTTTTCGCATTGAGCTATTTTTTCCGGATGACTTCCGCTGGCCTTAGCAACTTGCACACAGCTGCTGAGTGCATCAATTTTCTCTTGCCATGCAGGTAATTGTTCAAGAGCCGCTTGGCATGTTTGAGCATCAGCGTCGCGAAGATTAAGCCAGGACGCACATAGTTTTGCGAATATTTTCTGAGACGCAGCATCAAGCTCGGTTAGAGCTTCTTCGTAATCAAATGCAGATGTTAATCCTTCAATCGAGGAAGTAAATGCTGCAGGAGCCGCTACATCGTTTAATGTTATATCATCCACCGTTTGGATAGATAAAGTAACTGAAGGGGTCATGAGCATTACCACAGATAAAGCTGCTGTACGGAACAGGTTTGTTTTCTTTATCACAGATAGATCCTTATAGATAAAGGGTTTGAGTTCAATATACATAAAATAGTATGCCGAAACGCAGGTAAATGTAAAATGGGTAAGGGCATTGGTGGCATGGAGAGAGCTTTAAATTTCTATTTGTATGTTATTTTGGCAATGTAGCATGCCAATGTTTAAGACCTGTGGCTTTTTTTGCGAAGTAGAATAAACTATACATATAAAAAATCATGCCATTATGTACTAACATTAACTAAAATGGATAAAAGATGACGACGCAACCCTTCCGCATACTATTTTTACTTGTAGCTTCTTGGTATTTCTTGCAAGCAGCTTCTATTTCTGATCATTCAGCTGATTTTACCCTAGCTGCGCTCAAGCGTTCCGGGTTTATCCCGGCTGATAAACAAGTTGCCGAACAACGTTCTGTTTTGACCGGTTTAGGCAAGTTGTTATCAATTCAGGATAAGATAGTGCCTTTATGCAATGCTCAATTGAGCTTTGATCGATATCATTTTGATAAAATGGCCGGCTGGATGCAGTCAGTTCAGGAGCATGCACTGTATACAAATTTTTCTATGGAATTAACCGATCCTGAAGCCGTAGCATTTGCATTGCGGTATATGTTTTTGTTACAGCCGGCTCCCGCTTTTAGTGTCGAAAGTTATGCCCATGTGAAAAGGATAGTACAGTCGTGGCAGCATACCGAAAATGCTTACATACGTGAGATTGTACGCATGGGGAAGGCAAATTGGGAATTTGCTTGCATTAATTATTATAATAATGAGCATATTAAAAAGCCTCTTAATTCGTTACTTACAGAATATAATTGTTTGCGGGGGCAGTCTTCGTTTCGTTCTCTACGCAATCGGCAAAAGGGGCCGCTTGCATTTGCGCATACAGCTTGTGCAGTTATACAGGAGTTTATAGATACAAGTGAACATCTGCATACTGACGCTAGAAATCGCCTGGCCGGTGACGCATTAAATGAATATATTGTTTTTACCGTTATACCAAAGACAAGAGAATTAACTATTTCTGCGCACGAGCAGTTAGAGCCGATAGTGCACGATTATTTAACTGTTAAGCCTCAATTAGCGCTGTTGCAAGAGGATATAAACAGCATGCTGTCTGCTACAAAATCAGATCCTATGAGCTTTATTCATGGTCTTCCAGCAGTGAAAGCACAACAAAAAGCAAAGCGTCCACAACCGACAAAGAAAAAGAAGGTTGCGCCGGCGCGAGCAGCACAGATAGCGCCACGTATGCAACCATGTAGTTCATCTGATACAGCTGTGAGTATTGCATTGCCAGAGTCAACGGTAGCACAAGATACTGCTGATCATCAACTCTTTGCTAGCCCGCAGGAGTTGATTGAGAATTACAAACTTTCAGAAATACCAATGCTTATGTATGAGCGCATTGAACATCCGGATGGATCGTATGTAAAACATGAAGATGATATTCGTGTAATCGTGCATGATGGGCCAAATAATACCGAGATTCAGCTATTTAAAGTTGAACAACCGCAGCAAAAGCATACGAATCCCGATTACACTTCTTGGGTGCAGAAATGGTTTGATGCTCCGGAAGATGCACTTGCAGAACAGGGGTACAACGATCCTGCATCAGATAGATTTAAATATCGTGCAACGGCACGTCAGGTGCATGCATTTACACGGTTGGCAGATCACTTTTTATCCCAATGCAGCACGAGCCGTACGATTACCAACAAACGTACCGGACGTCCTAATGTTATAGTTACCATGCCTGGTATGGTTGCAGGTAAAATGAGTCTGATGAGCTACATTTTGGAAAAACAAGGAAATGCGATGGTTTGCTTTCATCGCAATGCGGTAGCGCGCAAGGGGCAGGAATTAATTGAAGAATATCGGCAGAAAGGGTACTACGACGTAGAATTCCCTGAGCTAAAATAGATATATAACCGATTGCAAAATAACAGGGGCGAGCATATTTTATATGCCCGCCCTTTTCAACTACCAAAAATGCCTATACATAGGGTCAAAGAGGCTCATCCAAACTGTTTAGTCAAAATCATTGATTAAAAAATTCAAATTGTGTTAAAATTATTGTATAGAGAGTTATTTTGAGTATATTTCAATAGTATACAATCCAAGGGGTATCATGAAAAAATTTGTGATAATGCCAGTTATGGTGTTGGCAACTACAATTCAGCTTAATGGAGCGGCATCAGCCGGCGCGGCGGCATTGCGTAGAGCAGGGCAGCAATTAGCTCAACAGGGGCAGCGAGCAGGTATGTCGACATCTCGATCATCAATATTGGCGCCACGTGCGGCCGCATTAAGAGCAGGAGCTGCACGTCTTCAACCGGAATTGGGATCATCATCGCAATCTGCAGCACAAGAATCGCAGCTATTCAACTTACCGGCCAGTATGCAGCAGCGTGGCATGGCGAGTTTTTGGGAAAATCCGTTTACCTATATTGAGCGAAGAACGGCAGAAGAACGTCAGAAAGCAGAAGAACAAGCAGAACAAGCAGTGATCGCAAAAAGAAACCTTGTGCGTGATATAGCACTAAGGATATTTGGATTAGAGGAGCAGCCTGATCATGATCAAGGCTTTGATAAGTTGTTAGAGCGATTGGGAACTGAAATGGGTACTTCTAAGGGGAGTAAACTGGTAGTAAAACTTATGCAAAGGGATGCGAAACATTTTTCTACAGAGTCGATTGCTAGCTTATTATCCTATCCTCAATTTGCAAGTCAGCTCTTGATTACCGATGGAGGGATCGCTCTCTTGAAATATCTGGCAAGCAACAATGTGGATGTTGTTGTAGCTAATCTGGGTTCTTTACATCGCAATACAATGAGTTGGATAGTGGATAAACAAGGACCGGCTTTAACCGACCTATTGATTGATAATCCTCCATTAGCAAGAGCTTTTGATAATTATATTACATTAGCTGTAGTACTTGCTTATAACTATGATTATTATAAAAATCCTTTTGTGGCAGACTTTTTAATGAGAAACCCGGAGGTTGCCGCACATATTGCGGGTAGTGTTTCCAACGCTTCATTTAATAAAATACAGAAAGATCCGCTGGGCAAACCTTTATTGGTCGCTATTTTAAGTTCGCCTGAAGCGACTGAACAGTTAGCGAACAAGGTTGGTTGGTCAAAAATAGAAGATTGGCGAGAAATCAATATGCCTGAGCCATTGGCGTTGCCAGCAGTTTCTGAAGAAGTAGCAGAGCGTGTAGTTCTCAGCGAATAAAAAGATACGGCGAGCATATTTTCTATGTCCGTCCCGTTTAACCATCAAAAATGCCTATAAATAAGGCAAAAGATACCGATTTAAGCTTTTTAGTTAAAACATTGTATTATTGCGGTAAATTATGCTATAATTCTAATTGAATGGCTATGTTTTTAATGTTTTATATAAAATACCAAGGAGTCTTATGAAAAAGCTCATAATAATGCCAATTTTATTATTGGCAACAGCAATACAACTTAATGGTGCAGCATCAGCAGGTGCAGCAGCGTTACGTAGAGCGGGGCAGCAATTTGTACCACAAGTACAGCGAGCGACTATGTCGACATCGCGATCATCATTATTGGCGCCACGCGCTCGTGTATTTGGTTCGCAATCTGCGCGTTTTCAGCCTTTAGTTGAGCCTGCAGTGTCAGAATCGCAGATCTTTACCTGCCCGGCAGGTATGCAGCAGCGCTACATGGCAAGTTTTTGGGAAAATCCGTTTACCTATAGCAAGCGACAAGCTGCAGAAGTAGAAGCTAGAGAAGAAGCTCGTGCACGTCAAAAAGCGAAAGATGCACGAGAAGAAGAAAGAAATAGAATGCTAAAAGCTAGAGAAAATTTTGCACGCAACGTTGCATTTAACCTATTTGGGTTTATAGAATCGAATGATAAACAATATAGCCCTTACGATAACTATATTAAACTGTTAGAAAAATTGGGAAGTGAGATGGGCACTCCCAAGGGACGCAAATTGGTGTCAACAGTTATGCAAAGAGATCCTGAAGATTATTCAGTTGAAACAGTTGCTAACTTATTAACCTATCCTGCGATTGCACGCAAATGGTTAATTACGCCTGATGGGATTACTCTTTTTAGTTCATTGATGAGCAAAAACGCTGATGTCGTTAGAGATAAATTGAGCTCTCTAGATTACCCCACTTTATACCAAATACTCCACGCTCAAGGGCCAGCTATAACAGATCTAGCGATTAATGATCCTACGTTAGATCGAGCATTTGATGCTTATATTAAGAATGCGATAAAGGAATTAGTTGGGTATAAATATTATGAGAATCCATTCGTAGCAGAATTTTTAACGCGAAATCCGCAGATTGCTATAATGAGCGCTGGCGACATTAATAATACTGCATTCAATAAAATCCATGATAAGCCAATTGCTAAACCTTTGTTTGGCGCTATTTTAAGTTCGCCTGAAGCCTCTAAAATATTGGCAAAAAATGTTGGATGGACAAAACTAGAAGAGTGGCGTGAAGTCAACATGCCTGAACAATTAGCGCTTCCTGAAGCGGGGCAATTAGCGTTGCCGGCAGCTTCTGAAGAAGTTGTAGAGCGTGTAGATATCAACGAATAAATTTGATTTGATTTGCAAAAAAAAAGGCACAGAGATTAATCTCCGTGCCTTTTTTTATTTATATCGTATAGTTCTTAGTATAATCAGCAGCCTTTGCAAGCAGCTGATCTAAGCTCAACCCGAATTCCTGTTTGCCATCGCGATAGCGCAGGGTGATGGTATTTTGTGCAACCTCTTTTGCACCAAGTACGAGCATCCAAGGAACGCGCTCAAGTTGTGCCGTTTTAATTTTACCGGCAAGCGGATCAGAACTTTCATCCATAACAACACGATAGCCATGTGCACGTAACGCCGTATACAGTTCTTGCGCATATGGTTTTTGCTCATCGGTAATAGTTAATACCTTCATCTGTACCGGCGCAAGCCAGAATGGCAAATTCCCTTTAAAATGTTCAAGTAATACACCAAAGAAACGCTCCATAGAGCCGTAGATTGCGCGGTGAATCATCACCGGACGCTCTTTGGTGCCCGCAGAAGTTACGTAACTCAAGTCAAAGCGTTCAGGCTGATTAAAGTCTACCTGTACGGTGCCGCACTGCCAAGTTCTGCCCATGGAGTCTTTGATATGGAATTCAATTTTAGGGCCATAGAATGCACCTTCACCTTCTTGAATTTCATACGGTACATGTGCACGTTCAAGTGCATGTTTAAGTGCATCAGTAGCTTTTTGCCACAGCTCGTCGCTGCCCATAGCATTTTTAGGCTTGGTGGAAAGATAGATTTTCACCTCATGAAACCCAAATTTTGCAAAGGTGCGGTTAACCAGCTCAATGGTGTTAAATACTTCATCTTCAATGCTTTCAGGCGCGCAGTAAATGTGCCCATCATCTTGGGTGAATGCGCGTACACGAAAGAGCCCATGCAGAACACCAGAAAGTTCATTGCGATGTACATGGCCAAATTCTGCCAAACGCAATGGCAACTCACGATACGAACGTGGACGCTCTTTATATACCAAGATAGAGCCAGGGCAGTTCATGGGACGGATTGCGTACTGTTGTTTTTCGATTTCAGAGAAATACATATTCTCTTTATAATGGTCATAATGGCCTGATTGCTTCCACAGCTCTACGTTGAGCATAATTGGTGTTTCAATCTCTTGATAATCCAATTTGGTAAGCTCTTTGCGTATATCATCAGCAAGAATTTTTACCACCGTTTTGCCGTTTGCATGAAAAAACGGAAATCCCGGGCCTTCATCATGGAACGAGAACATATCAAGTTGCTTGCCTAAGCGGCGGTGATCGTACTTTTGTGCTTCTTCAATGCGTTGTTCATACGCTTTAAGATCATCTGCAGTTGCAAATACTACGCCCGCAATGCGTTGTAATGGTTGGTTTTCGCGATCTGCACGCCAATATGACCCCGATATGGTGCATAATTTAAAGTTTTTAAGCAGCCCGGTATGTGCAACGTGACCGCCTCTACACAGATCATAAAAATCTCCTTGCTCAGCAAGGCCAACGTTGTCGCCGGGTATATCATTAATCAGTTCAAGTTTAAATGGATTGTTAGCATACAGTTTGCGTGCCTCTTCTTTGGGTATTTGGCGATGCGTGAGTGGAATATTTTTGGCAGCCAGCTCCTGCATGCGTTCTGCAATAGGTACAAGATCTTCTTCTTTAAAGTTTTGCTTGGGTAAAAGATCATAGAAAAAACCCTCTTTGGTGGCAGGGCCGATGGTGAGTATGGTTTCAGGATACAGCTCTTTGACGGCATGCGCAAGTAAATGTGCAGCTGAGTGACGAAGCGTCATAATCGCGTCTGAATAGTTGTTGTCCATATAGATCCTTCTTGTGGTCAAAATTCTTATTTTACTAGAAAAAGTATAGCACGATTTAGGCAAAATAATATGTGGACGGCACCAATTATTGCACGCACTATGATGCTATGTTACTATCAAAACGAAAAATAACGTCTTTGGCATATAAAAAAAGGACAGAGCATGATGGCAACTCAAATTGGCTCAAATGCGGGTAAAAAAAGAATTTATATCCTTGATACCAACGTGCTTGTCTACGATCCCAGTGCAATTTTTGATTTTGCAGGGGTTGATGTCGGCTTGCCATCGGTAGTGCTGGAAGAGCTTGATAACTTTAAGCGCGAAGGTACTGATCGTGGACGCAGCTGCCGGCAAGCAATTCGCTTACTCGATCAATTGCGCAGTCGTGGATCGTTACAACAAGGGGTGGAGTTAGATAATGGCGGTACGGTGCGTGTGCTCTTTTTACCTATGCAAGATGTGCCCAAATTTCCCTTTAAACTTGATGCAGAAGATAATCAAATCTTGCTTGAAGCGCTTATGCTCAAGCAAGAAGGACGCGAAGTTATCTTTATCTCCAAAGATCTTAATGCCCGCATAAAAGCAGACGCGCTGGGTATTGAAACACAAGATTATCAAAAAGAAAAAGTTGATATTAATGAGTTTTACCGCGGTTGGGTAAAAGTTGCCGTGCCTGCAGTTATGCTCAAAGATAATGAACCGGCTATTTTAAAAGAGATTGCGCATGATGCGCCGCTTTCGATTAATGAATATGTCATTTTAGAAAGTCAGCACAACGATTATAATTATCGTATTTTTCGTTACTTGGGCAACAGTCGCTTTGCCGCTGTGCGTGAGCCAATGATTAAATGGCCGTTCCATCCACGTAATGCGCAGCAGCTTATTGCACTTGATCTTCTGTTTAATGACAGTATTAATTTAGTAACACTGTTTGGACCTGCCGGTACGGGTAAAACCTTCTTAGCATTGCTTGCAGGGTTGCATAAGGTACTTATGGATGATCTGTATGAAAAAATGCTTGTAGCGCGCCCGGTAATTCCTTTAGGTCGTGATATTGGTTATTTACCCGGGGATTTGCAAGAAAAGCTCTATAGCTGGATGTTACCTGTGTACGATAACATGGAGTTTATTACTCATGCAGCAGCTTCAGTACCGCAAGCGCAGGCATTGGAAGAAGAATATCGTGGTAAAAAGCATCGTGATCACAACGGACATGGCCATGGTCATGGTAAAAAAGATCGTAAGCGTAAAGGTGGTATTGGAACGGTTGAAGATCTTGTGCATAATGGCAAGTTAAGTTTAGAAGCAATTACCTATATGCGCGGTCGCTCAATTCCATTCCAATATATTATCATTGATGAAGTACAGAATCTTACGCCGCATGAAGTTAAAACGTTAATCACGCGCGTCGGTGAAGGCAGTAAAATTGTACTTGCGGGTGACCCGTATCAGATCGATACGCCTTACCTTGATTTTGCAAGTAATGGTTTAGTTATTGCCAGCCAGCGCTTTAAAGGGCAGTCGTTGTTTGGTTCTGTGTATCTTGAAACGAGTGAGCGTAGTGAATTGAGTCAATTAGCGAGTGAATTACTTTAGCTTTAGTTTTTTTATATTTTTGTTTGTTTTCAAAGTCATTTATTAATCATCCTGAGCTTGTCGAAGGATCGTGCTCTAATTTTTTTCTTTTTGCGCCTGCCGCGCGGGCATTAAGGGCGTTCTTAGCCTGCCCGGCGAAGCCTTGTGCGAAGCCTGGGTCAACGCCCTTAATAATCCGAGACACAAAAGGAGGGCCTTTTGAATCCCACGCTTCCACTCAGGCCTCACGCATGAAGCATGCGTTCCCTGTCCGCCATAGCTCGCAGAGCGACGGCTGGAATGCCTTGCGGGTCCGCTAATACGGTCCGCAATAACTTACAATTTACACTTTTAGTCAATCGATCTTCGTTAGCAACTTAACACTATCTCTTGATGAGCGCTTTATCATAAAAGGAGAAGATTTCTCCTTTTAAAACCTCTTTTCTCCCGCTACGAACACCAGCTAGGCACACGCAAACCCTTTGCGGGTACTAGCTCCTGCCGCCGGAGCTTTATGCGAAGGCTGGATCGGCCAGCTGAACTGCTACCTGACTTTTTACATTATGCTATACCACTATTTAATTATCCTGAGCCTTACCCTGCCCTCCGGAGCATTATGCGAAGGGTGGGGCGAAGGATCATTAAATTAAATATTGCTTTAGTTGCGCAAAATAGCATCCGTTTCAGATGACCGAGCCTGAAAATAAGTAATAAGAAAACGACGCAGCAAATCATCATCGTAGCGCATCGCGCTAAACAAATCGACGTACACATCACCACGCAGCTCATCAACATGTAACGTAATGGTGGTATGCCCCGTCGCCTGCTGGGTAATAGTATAACCTGAGGAATAACCATAACCTGCTTGATGGTAGGTAGCGGATGGTTCGCCAATAAGTTGCACCCCTAAACGCGAACAAATTTGAGCCATACAGGAAGTAAGTGCATAAAGATTTGAGTACGTATGCGGCGAACAGTTATAAAGATCTATGATGGTGTGTAGTGCGTATGCGCGACTATTTTTTGGCACCCGTACGGCATGTAGATCCGGGGTTCTTAAGCAGAGTAATAACGCTGCCGCTAAAAAAAGATTTGCTTTTATCATCAGATTCCTTTGCGCAAAAAGATTTGGACAGTACAATTGCCGATCAGTATAACGCAAAAAAATAGGCCATGGAAATATATATTCCCATGGCCTTAAAAAATTATCTTTGAACGTAATTAATTAATTAAACAGAGAGGTTGCAATATGGTGTTTGCTTGCCCATTCTTGGCCCCATTTGCCACCTTCTATGATATGCGGCATAAGCTCACGATTGCGTATATCATTTTTTTCAAACGATTGTAATATATCTTTGAGTGAAACTGTCTTGCTATTTCTGAATCCCCTGCGAGATGCATTGTCCCAATGAAAAATGGCAAAGTAATTTTGTTCAAACGCGATGTTATGATCATTAAGAGTATTTTGCTCATCTGTGGATAACGATTTTCCAGCGCGATGTTTTATTATAATGTTGCGAAGATGTTCGGTATCCTCTTGTGCAGCAAGATGATTGAGTAACTGTTGTGTTGCAAATGTATCAGCTGTGTCGCAATACATATTGAGCTCATCTTGATCTGTAACTCTTGGTTTATGTTTTAACATGCCTTTTTTGCTACCATCCCATGCTTCAATAAATGCATTGCCTAAACCGCATAGAATTCCCGCTGAAACGGCGCCAATAAAAGTGTCATATAATGCATCTTGTGCACCCGGTAAAGATTGCTTTAGTTTTACGCTTAAGTTACCTGCTGAAGGATCACGGAATACTTTATAATATGCACGCACTAAAAATCCGGTAATTGCTCCAGTAGGTGCACCCCATTTGGCGCCCCAAAGTGCACCATTGCCAAATGCTGGTAACACAGCTTCTTTTGCGCCATTGCGTCCGCGCTGTGCCATCTCTTTTATAGTGCGTTCGAATGCAGCTCTGCGTGCTTTATCTGCAACAGAAGGGTCAATAGAATTATCTTCTGGCCAAAATAATGGTACATATTCTTTGTCAGTTGAGCGGTCGCCAGTGGCACCTTGATGGTAATTGAACGTCCCATCAGATGATGTATTATATTTCCATGTCGCGTGCACTGTATCTGCAACCATGCCGATTGAAAGTAAGCTCAATAATATGCGATTTATCATTGTGAATTTCCTCATTTATAAAGAATCTCTTTGTTCTTATTGAACGCGATTAAAATGATCTTCTACCTGTAAGTCAGAATAAAGACTTGCGAGAGCAATATCATCTTTACTTGCGGCCATCAATGCAGTCATTTTATTATTTTTTGCATACTCTTGTGCTCTATTGCCACCTTTTACGATGGTTGCTACACGTGCACGTTGTGACACATCTGTTTTATTAAATGTTTCTACGACTTCAGCAAGTGAAGCCTCGCGAACATAATATGTTGAATCGATAGGCGAGAAAAGAATTGACGATGTATTAAGTTCCTCCTTTTCTACTTCTGAAAGTGCCTTGCCATCACGTGCTTTAGAAAGAATAGCAGCAAGTTCCGGAGTTATTGGAGAAAAATTAATAAGTTGATTATAGGCATGGCTATGAGCAAGGGTGCAATACTTCTTTAGCCAATGTTCACCGCATGCAGTTGGGCTGAACAGGCGTGTGCTTTCATCTACTGCTACAGTAGTATAAAGGCCGGCACCGGTTACTCCGCCAGTGATTGAGCCCCATAAAATTCCCTTTAAACCTTTTAGTAGCATGTTAATTTTTTGCTGTTTACTTTTGTCGGCAAATGCATGATCGTTAGATGTTTTAGAAAAACAACCTATGATAGTTCCGATAAGGCCACCAGCTAACGCACCACATATGCTGCCTATACCTAATCCATAGAAAAAACCATCTTTTGCAGCTACGCGTGAATGACGAGAAATCTCTTTAAGCGATTGTACAAAAGCAACTTGTTCAGATATATCTGCAGTGGTACCGAAGGACTGGCTTGGCCAGAATAAAGGTCTATATCGGCCATACAAAATTTCATCACCAGTAGCACCTTTGTCGAAGTAAAAATATGAACGGTTACCGAAATTATCTTGTGCGCCTTGCACTGTACCTGCAACCAAGCCGATTGACAGTAAGCTCAATAATATGCGATTCAACATCAGTGAATCCTCTCATTTTTTATAAAAAATGATTAATAATATGATATTTCAGTTTTAATTCTATAGGAAAACATAAAAAAATCAAGTGGCACGGCCCCAGGGGTGGCAAGCCAAAACCTGGCGTGCAATGGCCGGAATAGCCTCATGAAGGGGTTTTGTAGCCAGTAACTGCATAGTCAACACACCGCACGTTGGGGAAAAACGACATCCTGCAGGGCCCAGTAGCGAGCGAACGCAGCAGTAGCAAAACATCAAGCAATAGTTGAAGATTTTCATACATTTGATGGGAATAAAGGGCATAAAAGCTGTTCAAGCTGTTGGTAGCTATAGGCAAGGCCCGGTTTTTTCATGATGACGACGCAATCTTTGCCCGCTGTATACAGTTGATGGGTAAAGAAAATAGCTTTAATGCGGCGGCGTGCTTTGTTGTGCCAGGGAGCCGATCCTGTTTTGCGTGATGTTACCACCAGTACACGGCCCAAAGCAGTCAAGCTAGGATGCACGATGATATCAAGGCCTTCCGATCTTAATACCCGCTTTCCCAGCTTGAATATAGTCTGAATCTCTTTTTTATTTAAAGAGGCATGAGGCTTTAACATAGGTGTTGTCATAGCCTTTAATTGATTAGTAAACGCTTACAGCAACGCGTTTTCTGCCACGTGCACGACGACGATTCAAAATCTTACGACCATCATGAGTCTTCATGCGAGCGCGGAATCCATGCTTTCTGCGACGTTTTTTGTGGCTCTTTTTAAATAGAGTAACTGACATGTTTTTGCTCCAATGTGAGTGAAATTACGTTTTTAAGTACATATTCTAGTGTACATGAATATGTATTGTTTGCAAATAATTCCTATCTCTTGACAATTGTCCCAATTTGGTGAATATTTATTCATGTAGATATAAATATTTATTCACGTACAGATTTGAGGTCTACATACCAATGTTAAAAAAACGGGCGCTTGCGCGCAAAGATGCTATAAAACTACTGGTTAAAACATACGATATCGAAGATCAGCAGGATTTAATCGATCTGTTAGAGCAGCACTATGATATCACTACCAATCAGGCGGCAATATCACGCGATCTGCGTCATCTTGGCATTTATAAACGCAAACATGGCGACAAAATGGTCTACACATTACCGGAAATCGATATTGTTGCTGAAGTTATGCGCTATGCATTAGTTTCTATAGAGCATAATGAACAGTTGATTGTGATAAAAACGATGCCCGGGGCAACCGGTGTAGTTTCCGATTACCTGGATACGCAAGAAGATCTGAATATCTTAGGCACCTTGGCGGGAGAAAATACTATTCTGGTGGTGCCGCGCACCATAGCAACGATAGAACGTGATATTAAAAAAATAGCTGAACGACTTAATATAAAGGAATAACATGAATAAACAAACTATGTATATGCTGAGCGTGCTGATGCTCGCGGTGGTTGCCGCAGGCATATGGCATCTGAGTAAATCTAAAAGCTGTGCGACTGGCGATGATCGCATTATTGTCGGGATCAGTGCAGATTTCCCGCCATTTACCTACATGCAAGAGAGTGAAGTTGTGGGGCTTGATATCGATCTTATGCGCGAAATTGGCAAACGCTTGCATAAGGAAATTGTCTTTACTGATATGCCATTTGGTACGTTGCTGCCATCGCTGCAAATGGGCACCATTGAGGTTATTGCCGGCGGATTAACAGCGACACCTGAGCGTGCAAAGCATGTACTGTTTACCGATCCGTATCTTGAACGAGATGCATTGTTGGTGGTGAGCTTGAGTTCAGCGCCAATCAAATCACTAGAAGAACTTAAGGATAAAGAGATTGTGGTTAACGAAGGTTATACAGCGGATCTCTATATTTCTGCATTACCGGAAATTAAGATAATGCGTTTAAAATCCCCCGCAGAAGCTATTTTAGCACTCAGAAGTGGGCGTGTTGCTGCATTTGTAAGTGCATATAATGCGGTTAAACCATTTTTTGACCAATATGAAGCGGATGCATTTCATGGATTTATTATTCCAGACACCACAGAAAATGCTTCACTTGCAGTGGCGCCGCAATGTCCGGAGCTGCAAAAGGAATTACAAAAAGTTATCCAGAGCATGAAGGCGGATGGTAGTATGCAGACATTACTTGCAAAATGGGGAGTTAAACAATGATTGCACATCTTTCAATAATCTTAACCTACTTACCAAATCTATTATTTGGTGCAGCGCTTTCACTTAAAGTTACTATCTGTTCGGTAATCCTCGGGTTTATCGGCGACACCCTGTTGGCGGTTATGCTGCTCTATGGCAATAAAGCAATGCGTGTGATCGCCAAAGCATATGTAATTATTGTGCGTGGTTCACCCATGCTCGTGCAGATTGTAACGCTCTTTTTTGTATTGCCATCATTGCGCATTGTTATTCCTGCATTCTGGACGGCGGTGCTGGCCATAGGGCTTAACAGTGCTGCATACATTAGTGAAATTGTGCGTGCTGGCATACAATCGGTTGGTATTGGCCAGCAAGAAGCGGCGCAAACATTGGGCTTTACGCGCTGGCAAACAGTTCGTCTGGTTATTTTGCCCCAAGCATTTAACAACGTACTGCCCGCATTAGGTAATGAAATTATTACACTCATTAAAGAGACCAGTTTAGCGTCAGTAATTGGTGTTGCAGAACTCACGCATCAAGGCTCTTTTATGATGTCTCGCACATATGATGCGATTTCCACGTACATGGCGGTTGGGATTATATATTTAATTATGACTTCAGTTGCGACATGCTGCTTACACGCATTAGAACGAAAGATATCCTATGTTAATCATTAAAAATCTGTATAAATGTATTCAACAGGCGCCCATATTGCGTGAAATAAATTTGGAAGTTCAACGTGGCGAAGTTGCAGTTTTATTAGGCGCATCAGGGGTAGGTAAAACAACACTATTGCGTGTGCTGAGCGGTATTATGCCTGCCAGCGGCGGCACTATAGAACTCGATGGCGAACAAATTGACACTGAACAGCTACGCACACAGCATACGGTTGGCATGGTATTTCAGCAGTTCAATCTGTTTGCACATTTAACCGTTGAGCAAAATATTACCATTGCACTTGAACATGTTCTGCACAAAAGCAAAGAAGAAGCACGTGCAATTGCGCATGAGCTACTTGAACGTTATGGGTTGCTGGATAAAGCAGATTACACAGTAGGGCAACTTTCTGGCGGCCAAAAGCAACGTCTTGCTATTGCACGTACGGTTGCACTTAAACCGGCAGTGGTATGTTTTGATGAACCAACATCGGCGCTTGACCCACTGTTAACCAGTTATGTTGCAAGTAATATTGAAGAGCTTGCAGCAGAAGGTTATATGGTTATTGTTTCCACACATTCGCCGCAGCTGCTGGAAAAAATTCCCTGCACTATACATTTAATGCGCAATGGCACCATTGTGGAATCAGCGCGTTCGATAAATTTTTTTGCTGATAAGCAGGATTATCTGCAGATTGCGGCATTCATGGCTGGTGTTGAGCACAAGAGGAAATGATTAGCTAAGTAATTCAACAATAGCGTCATAACCTCGTGCGCGTGCGTAGTCGATTGCCATCTTTCCAAAACGATCAGTAATGGTACTGCTCGCGCCATGTGCAATAAGTGCTTGGCATGCAGCATAATGCCCTTTGGTAGCAGCATGATGCATTGCCGTTTGGCGATTTTTGTCCTGTGTATTAATGTGCGCACCACTGCTGCACAAAAGATCGATAACCTGCGCATGGCCATTAAGTGCGGCAAAGTGCAGCGGTGTATAATAAAAAATAGTATCAATGAGGTGCTGATCTGCACCGGCATCAAGCAATGCTTGCACAAGTTCAACATCACCAACGCGTGCTGTGCAATGAAGCATCGTAACGCCGGTATCACGATTTTGGATATTAAGATCAATCGTTGCAAGATCTGCGCCATTTACTAATGCTGCATGCAGCTCCTGCCAAAAATCTGCTTGATTGAATGCTGCAGGATGTGCATCTGCAAAAGTAATAACGAAATTTTCAAGCCGGTCATTTGCTAAGCTTGCGCATAAATGAGTGCCTGTTACTAAAAATATGGCGATCGAGGCTCTAGTTAGGGTGGTGTGCATTATATTCTCCTTTTTGGTTGACGTATATGATGTATTTTACTCTAGCAAAAATTGGACTAGGATCGATATAAGTATCGATGATTGAGGCAAAAAGATTAGGTTTAGGAATCTTTTTTTTAGCGTGAGAATAATTGGAGATTGTTGCGTAAAAAAATTTAGAGGACGCTTAAATTTAAACGTCCTCTAATGCAGAATGTTATGCAATGGAAAAAGTATTTCTCTTGCATTTAAAATCGACAGGTTTTAATTAACGTTGTGCCTTTTGCAATTCGAGGTACAATGGTTCCAAGATGCTCAAAGGAACTCCCCAATATGCAAGCTCTATAAAATGTAGGCCGACCTCTGCAGGTATTATTTTGTCACCTTTATTATTAAATGCCTGTATTAATGCTGCCATAGCACCAGCTTCATTCATTTTGTTTTGATAAATTGCAGCAGTGAGTTTTTTGAATAGTTCGATTTTCTGGCGTGCACCAAAAATCATTCCTTCTGTTACGTAATTCGGTTTCAAATATGTTTGCACATCTTTGATAACCTCAGCCATAGTTATGGGTTCGCTTAGCCAAAAAAGCTGCTGCGTTATGTTAGTTTCAGCAGACATATCCCCAGATGCAACTTTACGCATCACATCTAATGTACCTTGAATTAATTGATCTTTACTGGATGCTCCGTAGGTGGCACCAACGATAGCGCTTAAAGCGCACAGCATAATTAGTTTCTTCATATGAAACCTCCTTTTTGTGGCTCTATGAGCCGTTTTAATAATGTAGGCAGGACTACCCCGCCCTTATTTAATTTCATAATAGCAAATTAATCATGGGGGGCAAGAAAAAAGTGGAAAAAAACCTATAGTATAAGCCTTTTTCGCCAAAAATGCCTATTGCATCGTTGCTCTCACCTGTATTATAATTGCAAATATGCATTATTATTGACTTTTTATGTCGGATATTGCTACGATAAGAGTGAAGACAAAGAAAAAGAGAAGCAAATAAGGAGTGCATCATGCTTAACTTGAAAAAAATTATGCTTATAAGTGTTATCGGTTTGCATATAACGGTAAGTTATGCTGACGAGCCGATCGCGGTTTCAACCAGTGATCCCATGGTGGCAAATGTGTTGGCTGGCCTAAATCGTGTATTAGGTTTAAATGGGGTTACCAATAACGTGCAGTTAAAGCTTATCGTTGATACACTGCAAGATGCCAAAGAGTTGTTACAAGCAGATGAGAAAAATCTAGCAGCAGCGCAGGATTTGATTGAAAAAGCACAAAATCTTCCAGGTAAAGATACGATGGTCACACCGGGTGGGTTTGATAATCACGGACATCCGGTTAGTTTTTCTATGTGGCGCATGTTAGCGCTGGTAAGAAATGGCAAAGATCCTATTGCCGAATAATCGAGTTTTAATACTATAAAGGAACGATATGAAGAAGTTATTAATTGGTTTATTGAGTATTGCATTAACGACTGTGGCAATGCAAGCGGGTGAAAATTTTGGTAATAATGCAGGATTTTATCACGTGGTACCGGGCATGAAGCCCAAAACGAGCGGTTTTTTTATAACCTTTACCAATGACACACCATACAACATTCAGCATAGTTCAAGCCTTGTCCGCAAGAGCCCCATGGCGGTTACGCGACCGGGAACTGAAAGTAACATTGAGGTTAATGCGCAACTGACAGAATTTCCTACATTTACCATACTTGATGATGAAGGCGACGTAGTTGCCAAGATTAATCCCTATATGCCGAATGGTGCATATGGAAAGCCTATATTCCAAGAGCATGGTGATATCACCATTATCGGGTATGGCGGCGATGTTGTTATAACGTTGAATGGTTTGGCAATTCCACACAGAAAAGTTAAATAGCACCTACTTCTTTTTATGCGCCAAATAACGTTCAGCATCAAGCGCAGCCATGCAACCACTGCCAGCAGAAGTCACTGCTTGGCGGTAGCGATAATCGGCAACATCACCGGCGGAAAATATACCCGGTACGGATGTATGCGTATGATTAGTTACTTTTAAATACCCAAAATCGTCCGTTTCCAGTTTACCTTTAAAAATGTCCGTTTTGGGGCTATAGCCGATGGCAACAAATACCGCATCGGTGGTAATTGTCTCTTCTTTGCCTGTTAGTTTGTTCGTGATGATTGCACCGGTAACATGATCGCCATTGCCTTTTATTTCACTCACCGTGCTGGAATAAATAATCTTAATGTTACTGTTACCGACTACACGTTCTTGCATTGCAGCGGATGCTGTCAATTTATCAAGAATATGCACAATAGTGATCTCATTGGTGAACTTGGTCATGAACGACGCATCTTCCATAGCGGTATCGCCACCGCCAACGATTATCACTTTTTTATCTTTATAAAATGCACCATCGCATACCGCGCAGGAAGTCACTCCTTTGCCCCAATATTCTTGTTCGCCAGGAACATTTAATCGCTTTGGTACCGCACCGGTGGCTACAATAACCGTATCGGCAGCGATAGTTATACCATGATTGGTAGTGAGCACAAACGGGCGCAACGTAGTATCTATTTCAGTTACCATACCAGAAACAAATTCAGCACCGCATGCAAGAGCCTGTTCTTGCATATCCATCATCAATTTGGGCCCCATAATACTTTTAATACCGGGCCAATTTTCCACCAGCGTGGTACCCATAAGTTGGCCACCGGGGTTATTGCCTTGGATTACCATAGGTTGCAAGCGTGCTCGCCCTGCATAAATAGCAGCGGTAAGTCCGGCAGGTCCTGAGCCGATGATAACAACTTTGGTAGTACGATGTGCTGCGGCCATGCTGGTTATGCTCCTATTTACGAGTGAGATGATAAATTATAGTATTTATTGCCTTTTCGCGTGTACAAATATGACGTAACTCTTCTGTGCATAGGGGTTGCTCTTTGCCATCAATTTTACTCACCGGCTGATCAAAATATACAAACTCTTTTGCACGTGGTCGTTTGAGCAGATTAAGATATGATTTTATATCACTGTCTGATGCGATAATATTATCGTGATAGGAAAGTTGATCGAGCAATGCCATCTCTTTAACTAACTTTTCAGCAAGCTGTTCAATGCGTTCAGCAAAATCCTTTTGTGCTTTGTAGACAGGATAATCAGGATTTTGGCAAATGGCATCGATAATTGCCTCTTGTTGTCGAAGCAAAATGTGCTCAGGTACAGAAAAATTATGCTTGGAAAGCATTAGTAATAATGCTTCTTCCACCATGGTGCGGCGTTGCGATAAATTATTGCGATACGAAAATACTTCAATAAGCTTCTGGAGCATATCTTTTTGTGTTTTGATTTTGAAATATTTTTTAAAGAGCTCTAAGCAGAAATAGGCATTATGCAAAACATCAAGAATAGTGATAGAAAAATTATAGTTAGTTTCAAACTCATTGCTAAAGATTGCTTGTAGCCCCCGACCTTTTGAAGTAAATGTATCGCCGATGCGATGGTGCAAAAATATGCTATGCACAAGGACATCCGCTTCTTCATCGCCCATTTTTAACCAAAGCTTGAGTGGTTCGTAGGCGATGACCGGTGTGCCATCTTCGTAGATCGGTTCAATGGAAAAATGTACCCAGTCATTAATGGCAATAACACCATCTGCAGTAAATGCTTTAAGTGCAGCCAGTTCGTCGTTAACAAAACTATCAACTTGACGATCAAGATCACGGTACTTTTTACGGTTGGCCGCTTTAAAAGGAAAATGGCGCCATTCTTGTATGCTGATCTTTTCAATTAAACTGAGTTCAAAGGTAAATTGTCCATCCTGATCATACGTGAGATCAATACTAGCAAGGCGGGGTTCGCCACTCATGGCAAGTTTATGCGCTCTAATTTCACGGTATAGAAAGGGTAGAACCATGTATCTAAACAGGAACTCTTGTACATGATCGGTTAATGCATTGTTATAATTTTTGCCGATATATTCAAGCGGTATTTCGCCTTTATTAAATCCAATGGTCTGTAAAACACGTTTTTGATCCGAGCTTGCATATGTATACAATGCATTTATATGCTCTTTGGGGATAGTTACCGTTATTGCACAGAGATTTGGTCGGGTATGTTCGATCTGGATTTGCAGGGATTGCGATGATCCGGCTGCAGCAGAAGAAATGGATTGAGAATTTTGTTGCTTCATGTCAAAATGCTCCTTTTTTTATATGGTGCAAGTGGAGGGATTTGAACCCCCACGCCCTTTCGGGCACTGGATCCTAAGTCCAGGGCGTCTACCAATTCCGCCACACTTGCATATCAAAAAACCCTTTTGGTGGGCTGCCTTGGACTCGAACCAAGAACCTGCAGATTAAGAGTCTGTTGCTCTACCATTGAGCTAGCAGCCCCTATTGGATACGTCTCAGGTAAAACGTATCAATAGTGTAGCATATCGTATGAGAAAATAAAGCGAATTTTACAACATTCGCATATTTTTTAAAAACTCTTGATTTCCGCTTCTTTCTTTTCCGCCAGCTGTTCAGCTTTTCCGATCCATTTACCGGTGATAGATTCCAATGAATCGCTTAAACGGTTAAAGAAATTTTCAGAGATTCTCTTATCTTTTTTCGCATCGCGAATAAGATTATTAAAGTCTTTGCGTACGTTACGTGCGCCAACTTTGCAATCTTCCAATTTGCGGCCTAAAATTTTTGCAAGCTCATCACGACGCGTGGTGCTCATTTCCGGCAGGCGTAAACGAATTAGTTTGCCATCTACTTGAGGGGTAATGCCGATTTCTGAAGCTTTAAGTGCCTTTTCAATTGCCGGCAATGTAGTTGTGTCCCACGGCTGAATAACAATTAAACGTGATTCAGGAGCAGAGATTGCAGCTAAATTTTTCATGGGCATTGGGGAGCCGTCGTAGCACTCAACCATGATATCTTCAACAAGTGATGTATGGGCACGGCCGGTGCGAATTTTGATAAGCTCGCCTTCAAAATGGCTAAGAACCTTTTGCATTTCAGCATTCATTGGCTCTTCAAACGATTTTGTTTCATTCTCAATAAGTATAATATCTTTCATAGATGTCCTTAGGTAAAAATGTGCGCATGTTGCTCTTTTAAGGGTATTTTTTTCGCCTCCGGATGTCAACACGATCTTAATTGGTAATGCATGTACCAAACGTGTCGTCTTGGGCGGCTTTAAGCATGGCCTGCGGCTCAAAGAGATTAAATACGCGTACATGCTGATCAAACTGCTGTGCAAGCGCAAGCGCAGGGGGATCCATGATGCCTAACTTTTTATTGATTGCCTCAAGATAGGTAAGCTGATCATAGCGACGTGCATCGGTGTGGAGCATAGGATCTTTGTCGTACACGCCATCAACTTTCGTGCCCTTCCAGATCTCTGTCGCTTCCATTTGCAGGCCGCGCAAAACGGCGTTAGTATCGGTGGTGAAAAATGGATTGCCGGTGCCACCGGTAAATACGATGGTATCACCTTTTTTTACCGCTGCGGTGATGCCTTGCTGCGAAATCGGTTTGCCCGCGGCAGGACATTCCAGTGCACAAAAGATAGTAGTGGAGATTTCATGTTGTTCAAGCAGGTCTTTGAGAATAATGCCATTGAGCATGGTTGCTAAAATGCCAACCTGGTGACCTGATGAGGGCGTCATGCCAAGCATTCTGCCCTCTTTATGACCTCTAAAAAAGTTGCCACCGCCGACAACCAGTCCAAACTGATGGGAATGGCTAAGTAGCTGTATTTGGTTGATAACAGCTATAATAGTTTCCGGTGCAAGTTTACCTGTTGCGGGATTGACAAATGCTTCACCCGTAAGTTTGAGTAAAATCCTTTTTTTGTGATCCATACTGCTTACGCACCTACTTCGTAACGTGCAAAGCGACGAATTTTAATGTTTTCGCCGGTTTTTGCAATCGTTTCTTGCAAGAGTTGTTCGATAGTTATTTGATCATTCTTGATGAACGTTTGCTTAAGCAAGCACACTTCAGAGTACAGTTTCTGCAACTTACCTTCCATGATCTGGTTTACGATCTTTTCCGGTTTGCCTGAGTCTGCCAGTTGAGCACGGAGAATATCCTTTTCATGCTCAAGGAACTTGCTGTCAACATCTTCAGGTGAAAGGTACAGTGGTTTAAGTGCAGCGATATGCATAGCGATATCTTTTGCCACTTGGCGCACTTGGTCGTTGCTTGCTACAAAATCGGTTTCGCAATTAAGTTCAAGCAATACGCCCACACGGTCACCCGGGTGAATGTATGAAACTACAAGCCCTTCTGCAGTTTCTTTACCAGAACGTTTTGCAGCTATAGCAGCGCCTTTTTTGCGTAATAGTTCAACTGCCAGTTCAATGTTGCCATCAGCTTCGATGAGTGCTTTTTTGCAATCCATCATACCAAGGCCGGTGCGATCACGTAATTCTTGAATCGATGCTAAATCAATAGCCATGTCGTAGGCTCCTATATGCTACAAGTATTATATTAATCTTATTTTGCCAGAATTATGCATTTTCGCAACTAGTAGTCCATTCCGACTACATGCGCTCTGGCGCTGATATGCCAAGCAAATCCAATACGGTTGCGAAGGTATCGCGTAAAATCTGTATGAGCAATAACCGCCCCTTGCTTTGCTCGCTATTGTTTTCATCAACCACGCGGTTTTTACCGTAATAGCTGTGGAAAATATGTGCAAGTTCCAAGATATAATAGGTCAGCAAATGGGTCTGATGCGTGGTGCAAATGGTTTCAAGTATCGATTGCAGTGACACGATTTTTTTAAGCAAGAGATGCTCTGCATCACCAATGTACTGCGCATCAGATGCGGTTGCACCGGTATAACCGATAGTTTCTTGGGCTTTTTGTAGAATGCTCTTGGTGCGCACATAGGCATATTGCACGTAATAAACCGGATTTTCCTCAGTGGTGGCAAGCGCTAAATCAAGATCAAATTCCAGCTGCGCGTCTGCTTTACGGTTTAAAAAGAAAAAGCGTGCAACATCGGTGCCAACTGTTTCGGTGACATCTTTAAGTGTGACAATATTGCCTGCACGTTTGGACATACGTACCTGTTGGCCGCTCTGCTTCATCTTTACAAGCTGGTACAAAATGATATCAAGTGGCGCATCTATGCCCAATGCTTGGCGTATGCATTGCAAGCGCATAAGATAACTATGATGATCGTGCCCTAAAATCATAATAAGGTTATTAAATCCACGATCTACTTTATCCAGCATATAAGCAACGTCTGCTGATGCGTAGGTATATTCCCCATCGTCTTTAATCAGAACGCGATCTTTGTCATCGCCAAATGCAGTTGCTTTAAACCAGGTTGCATCGTCTTTTTCGTATAAGTACCCATTTGCGTTAAGGCGATCAAGTGCTTTAACAATTTCACCGGATGTATGCAATTTGGTTTCCGGGAACCAGACATCAAAGGTAACGCCATAGCTTGCCAACGTTTCTTTGATAGCTGTAAGGAGCTTTTCTTCACCATAATTGGCGAAAAATGTAGCATCGCGATCGACAACCTGCGGTCCTTCTTGGGCAATCAGTTCTTGAGCAAGTTCAACCAGGTATTCACCATGATATGCATCTTCAGGCAGTTGTACATCGCTACCTAATGCCTTTTGAACACGAATTTTAAGTGAGTTTGCCAACTTTTGCATCTGCGCGCCGGCATTATTAATATAGAATTCTTTGGTTGCTTTTTGTCCGGCAAAATTAAGTACACGAGCAAGTACATCACCGATAATCGCACCGCGACCATGGCCTAAATGCAATGGACCGGTCGGGTTAGCGCTTACAAACTCGATATTGATGTTCTTGGTTGGCGCTGGATAGATTTTAAAAAAAGCTTCTTTTTGTGTAAATAGTTCTTTGGCAAGTTCTTGAAATGCTGCCGGTTTGAGGAAGAAGTTAATAAATCCGGGCATATGCAGCCGCAGTTGCTCAACATGCGGATGGGTAAATTGGCCGACAATAATCTCTGCAAGTGATGCTGGGCTTTGTTTGAGCGTTTTTGCAAGAATCATGGCTGCGTTAGAGTTGAGGTCGCCAAATTCTGCTTTTTGCTCGTCACTATTAATTGCCAGCGTTGTACGTGCAAGGGTGCTTGCATCAAGGGTAAACGTATGTGCCAAAAAAGCGTTAAAATCGTTTTCTATCTGCTTAAATATGTTCATCATAGGCCTTAACTTTATTTTACAAAATCTCTGTTGAGTCTAGTATAAGAATACTTAAAAATAGTGTAGATGTATACCTTATGCACGCAATCAACTTTTATGTTGCTCATCGTTTTTTGTGACCAACCATTCTTCAATATTTTTTTTCTTCGTATTAAACAGTATGCCAACGGCGATAACTTTTTTGTTATCAAATTTAAATTTTTGTGCGTACTGTTTTTCTTCAATCTGATTCACTGCCTGTTGCGCTGAGCCTTTAATTTTAAATTCAAAAATATACAGTACTGCTGGAAATTCTATAATAAGGTCTATGCGGCCAATATTAGTTGAAACTTCAACATTACTGCTGAGGCCAAGTATTTTTGCAAGAACATAAATAATTGTTTGATAATACCGCTCTAATGGAATATGGATTGTTGAGGGGATGTCGGCAAAAAATGTTTGCAGTAGTTTGCAAAAAAGGTCGATTTGCTCATTTTTAAGTGCCTGTAGCAAACGAACATTAAAATCATTAATGCTTGATAGTGGTAACGATGATAACTTTTTAAGCACTTGTTTTAAAAATGATGATTCAACTTCAAAGTTTGGAAAGCGTAGTTGGTAGTTGTGGGTTGTTGCATTATATCTCTCAATTGTCAGATAGCCGGTTTGGAACAGAATTGTTTTAAGTGCTATATCATCGATTTCGAACGTACCCAGTTCATGCGCATTAGCTTCAATATGCTCTAAATTCATAATGGGAAACTGCTTTGCTTTGATAAGATCCATTAAAAAACGTGGTGTGCCTGTTTCAAACCAATAATCAAGAAATTCACCATGAGATAGAAAAAGCAATACTGAGTAGGGATTAAACAGTTTTTCATGTTCAAGGTGCTTGCTAAATTGGTAACCATCATACCAGGCGACCATCTGTTGTATAAGAGCATCGGGAGATTGGTGCAATTGGTGTGCAAGTAGCGTTATATGCTCAGCAAAGTAGGTTGTTAATTCTTGGTGCGTATAACCTAATATAGTTGCGCCTTGAGAATCGAGACTTATATCATCAAGATTATTAAGACCGGAAAATATAGCGGTTTTGGAAAATTTGCTGACCCCGGTTAAAAATACAAACCTAAGATAGCGGTCAACATCTTTAATGACAGCAAAAAAATCACGTAATACCTTTTGGCATTCAGTTGCTCTATTCAGATCATTTATATTGCTTAAGATTGCATAATCGTATTCATCTATGAGAATGACCACTTTTTCTATATGTGCAAGCTGCTCGATGAGGTAAGCGAATTTTGTCTGTAGCGATGGTGCGTGTGTGAGGTCTATGGAATATTTCTTGCCAATCTGTTCAAGTTTCCAGATAAGGTCTGCTTGTAGATTGCTGCCGCTTGAATGTGAAAGGGCGGAAAAACTTAATTCTATAATCGGATGTGATGTCCATATATAATTGCTTGTATCTATCCAGAGATTTTTAAAGAGCGAACGATTGCCGGCAAAAAGCTCTGCAAGAGTAGAAATTAATAATGATTTACCGAATCTGCGCGGACGTGAGAAAAAATAATAGGTGCCTTGAGTGATAAGATCATAGATATGCTTCGTTTTATCAACGTAGACATAATTGCCTTCTATGAGTTTTGCAAAAGATTGTATTCCTTTGGGCAAACGTTTAAGCGTCATGAGGCCTCATTTTGTTCTTGGGTACATGAGTACTATATAATGCTTGCAGGTAAAAGTATAGATTTGTATGTTTCTACACAACCCCGGGGGGCTGCTCAAAACCTATTTTCTTCGCCCTTTTTTTGCGCTATACTCTTAGTATTAACATAGACAAAGGTTTTTAATTCATGAATATAGCAGTATTGGTTTCCGGTGGGGTGGATAGCTCTGTTGCTTTGCGATTATTGCAACAGCAGGGGCATAACGTAACCGCCTTTTATCTTAAAATTTGGCTGGAAGATGAACTTGCTTATTTGGGTGATTGCCCATGGCAAGAGGATCTTGCCTATGTCCAGGCAGTATGCGCACAGGCGGGGGTATCACTGGAAGTGGTATCATTGCAAAAAGAGTATTTTGAGCATGTGGTAGCCTATGCGATTGCGGAAGTTAAGGCAGGGCGCACACCCAACCCGGATATTTTTTGTAATAAAATGATTAAATTCGGTCTGTTTATGGCGTATATCGATACCCAGTATCCGGGCAAGTTTGATTTTATTGCCACTGGGCATTATGCGCAGGTAATCAAAGATACTAATCATTATCTCCTTAAACAGGCACCAGATGCAATTAAGGATCAAAGTTATTTCCTTTCTTATTTGAGTCAGCAGCAGCTTGCGCGCTTGATGTTCCCCATTGGGCATCTGTGCAAACAAGAGGTGCGTGAACTGGCGCAGCAATTTGATTTGCCCAATAAAGTGCGTAAAGACAGCCAAGGAATCTGTTTTTTGGGCAAACTTAAGTTTAATGACTTTTTAAAGCATTATCTGGGTGAGCGCACTGGTGATAAAATTGAGTATGAAACGGGCAAAAAACTGGGTGAGCATAAAGGGTTTTGGTTTCATACTATTGGGCAACGGCAGGGCTCGGGCCTTGGCGGTGGACCGTGGTATGTTGTAGATAAAGATACCACCCGTAATATTGTCTACTTTTCGCGCACTTACTATGATGTGGATAAAAAGCGTAATAGTTTGCGTGTAGGGGATTTACAATGGTTTGCCGGCAGTGCACCAACAACCGATCGCCTTTCAGTTAAATTACGTCATGGACCGCACAAGCATGCATGCAGCATACAAACTGAAGGCAACGAACTTGTAGTAACGCTTGATGCGGATGATCAAGGAATTGCTCCCGGTCAAATTGCGGCATTCTATCAAGATGATATCTGCATTGGCGCCGGTATTATTAAAAAATAGTTAACAAAGAAAAAGATCCCGGATGTTGAGTCCGGGATCTTTTTCTTTAGTTCAGTTTCTGTTTACTGAATTCGTGTGACGGCTATTGTTACGCTTGGTATAGCATTTCCTGTGACAATGCTTGTGCCGCCATCAAGTTCTACATCTCCAAGCAATGCATTTGTTGCAACTTCAAATGAGAGTATTCCTGTAGGGCTGATGGTAGCCAAGAATGAATTAGACAGCATGCTTGTTGCAAGCACAGCAGCAGGAGTGTTGGTTTTAAATAAACTACCGTCTATTTCAACGCTATCAATCAATGCGCGCATTTCTACCTGCGAAACAACACCAATTGTGCTGGTTACTGCAGCATCGTACATGATCTCATATACACCGGTAGCTGACGGTACGAACCCTGTGGTTCCCGCGGTTGTCCAACCATTTATTACCGGTGTCGTTGTAAACTGTACATTTTGATATGTACCAGCCGGCGATATTGTTTGAGCTCCGGTAGCATAAGCCGACAAGAAGTTAGTAGTGATAGGTCCGCCGGTTGGGCCAGTATTACCGGTTGCGCCCGTCTCACCAGTATTGCCAGTTGCACCTGTATTACCAGTAGCGCCAGTTTGGCCTGTGTTGCCCGTTGCGCCAGTATTTCCGGTTGCTCCCGTGTCGCCAATGGCACCCGTTTGACCTGTATTACCAGTTGCACCGGTATTTCCAGTAGCACCCGTGTTGCCAATGGCACCGGTTTGACCTGTATTGCCAGTCGCGCCGGTGTTGCCAGTTGTACCTTGAGCGCCGGCTGCACCTGTTGCACCCGTATTACCGGTAGCGCCAGTATTACCAGTTACACCTGTTTGGCCCGTATTGCCCGTTGCTCCAGTATTACCGGTGGCACCGGTATTGCCTTGGTTACCAGTAGTACCCGTTTGACCTGTATTACCTGTTGCACCGGTGTTGCCCGTTGCTCCCGTGTTGCCAATGGCTCCGGTTTGGCCTGTATTTCCAGTAGCGCCTGTGTTACCAGTTGTACCTTGAGCGCCGGCTGCACCTGTTGCACCCGTATTACCGGTAGCGCCAGTATTACCAGTTACACCTGTTTGTCCAGTGTTGCCAGTAGCACCTGTATTACCTGTAGCACCAGTATTGCCTTGGTTACCAGTAGCACCCGTTTGACCTGTATTACCCGTTGCACCGGTGTTTCCAGTAGTACCCGTGTTACCAACTGCACCAGTTGCACCAGTATTGCCCGTTGCACCGGTATTACCAGTTGAACCTTGAGTTCCTGGGTTACCCGTGGCACCAGTATTACCTGTTGCGCCAGTCTCACCAGTATTACCAGTGGCACCAGTATTACCGGTTGAACTTCCTGCAGGACCTGTTGGACCGGTATTACCTGTAGGTCCAATATCACCAGTTGCACCGGTATTGCCGGTAGATCCACCAGCCGGTCCTGGGTTACCAGTTGGACCTTGATTACCGGTTGCGCCGGTATTACCTATAGGACCAGTGGCACCAGTGTTACCAGTGGCGCCAGTATTTCCGGTTGCACCGGTGTTACCGGTGGCTCCCTGAGTTCCAGTATTACCAGTTTCACCTGTGTTACCTGTCACGCCAGTTTGACCTGTGTTGCCGGTTGCGCCGGTGTTGCCAGCTGCACCGGTAGCACCGGTATTGCCTGTGGCGCCCGTATTCCCAGTTGAACCTTGAGCGCCGGCTGCACCAGTTGCGCCAGTGTTACCTGTTACGCCTGTTTGGCCCGTGTTGCCCGTAGCTCCAGTATTACCGGTGGCACCTTGAGCACCGGCTGCACCGGTTTGACCTGTGTTGCCGGTTGCACCGGTGTTACCAGTAGCGCCTTGCGATCCGGCCGCACCGGTAGCTCCGGTATTACCCGTTGTGCCAGTATTTCCGGTTGCACCCGTGTTGCCAATAGCGCCGGTTTGGCCTGTATTTCCAGTAGCGCCGGTGTTACCAGTTGCGCCTTGCGATCCGGCTGCACCGGTAGCTCCGGTATTACCCGTTGCGCCAGCATTTCCGGTTGCTCCCGTGTCTCCAATGGCACCGGTTTGACCTGTGTTGCCAGTGGCACCTGTATTGCCTGTACAACCACAATTTCCAGTTGCACCAGTTTGACCCGTGACGCCGGTTTGACCTGTATTTCCGGTAGCGCCTGTGTTGCCGGTTGCACCTGTATTACCAGTATTACCTGTTGGGCCGGTAGGGCCAGTATTACCGGTATCGCCTTGGTTACCCGTTGCTCCCGTATTGCCGGTTGCACCAGTTTGACCAGTATTACCTGTTACGCCAGTTTGGCCGGTATTGCCGGTAGCACCGGTGTTACCCGTTGCACCCGTATTACCAGTATTACC
>JAGVLK010000011.1 GCA_020049835.1 Candidatus Babeliales bacterium
AAAATTCGCGAATATATACAAAATCAATAAATTTTCCGTATAAGCTTCAGAGCATTTCTCCGCGGAAGCCACGGCTTTTAAGCCGTGTGCCGTTCACTTAAAACGCTTATTCTATGATTTCCTGTTATCCCCCATAGATAACCTAAAGAGATCATTATTTAGTATAAATCTTATCATATTTTACAATTATGTCAATTATTATTAAAAAATAGGAAAACAGCTATTATGACCTAAAATGGCTATTTTTAGAGAAAAAAACCCAAAAAGTACCCTTATTTCTATTGACACGTCGATCGATTATGTCATTATTAAACATGTAAGAACAATATATGCTTAATTCTATACTTTGTTTGAGGTTATAATGATATTTAGTTATCGTGGCGCAAAAATACTTACTTTATCGCTTATAATGATGATGGGGTATGTAAATGGAGCATCTATTCTATCAAGTTCAAATGATCAAAATTCTGGGCCGAATGGTGTGGGCGCTCTTGGAGCGTTTCAGATTAAATTTCCAGGAAATAATCTGCTTGCACTTATGGCGACTGCAAAAGTTGATAGACATCAAAACAATAAAACATTTATTGACTATCTTCCATGGAGTACTGACATTTTAGGGGAAGAATTTGCTGTTACTTCACGTCAAGCTGTACAATCTCCTCGCGTACGTACGGTAGATAATTTTCTTTCCATTTTACAGCGCAATAAAAAATGGCAGCAACCGCCGTTACAAACCAGTTTTTGGCGTAATTTTCTATGGGCAGGGCGTATTCCACTAGCATTGTTGTGTGGTATTTATAAACTGCCATATATCAAAGATATGGATGCGCGCAAACGAGCATTTTTAGCCGGCTGTGCTGCAGTAGTTGGTCTTGGCTTTGCATGCAAAGGATTATGGCGATTTTATGTTCCATCTGCACAAATAGAAGCTGCTATTATTTCGCAAGCAATAGAGCAGCACAATAGATTTATCGATGATAAAAAGATTTTGTTTGCTGATATTATAGAGCGAGTGCTTAAAGAGCCTATTCAAGGTGATAATGTACATACATACATACAACAATTAGGAACAACAACACAACTTGTAAACAATGCACTTGATCATCTGAAAGTTAACAATTGGAGCGATAATCAACCTCGTTCTGACATTCTACAAGAGGTGCGCACAGTTTATCTGCAAGCGCAAGCACCAGCGCATCGTGCATATGTTGCCGGTGGATTAATCGGCGGCTTGGGTAGTTTGTGTGCGGTGCATCAATTAGGCGGTTTTACAGCTTTGCATCAGCTGTTAAAAAAATAATCGATCCTTGCAGAATTGCTACTAAGCTATTCGAGAGTACTTTGAAAATAAAAAAGGCACCTGACTTTAAGTGGTCCGGTGCCGTATAACGATTTTAAGCAAGTAAAATTACTTAACGGTGTTCTGGCGTTGTTTGTTTGCAATTAGTTCTATATAATGCATTAACGCAAGCGCCGATGGTTAATGCATCTAAAGCGATTCGTGGTACATGCGTTGACTGAACTGCATGAAAAAAACCATATTTATTTATCATATCAACAGTTTGTGGAGCCCATATTGCAGCAGAAATGGTAGCCCCTACGGCAACTGTTCCATATAAAAGATTTTGCCAAAATACGGAGTCTGTATTTTGAGCTTGTATGACAGTAGATGAGCATAAAACTAGTAATATTAATATGTTTTTTGTTAGTAAACGTTTCATGGTTTATTCCTAAATTATTTTGTAGAAGAATCTTCTGGCACAGATTCAGACTGAGCTTTATTATTACCTTTATTCGTGGGAGGGATTTGATAATATGTGTTAGCACTACGCACCATGCTTTCATTTCCTCGTTCATTGCTTAATCTCATAGAATCGGCAAGGGCATTTGAATAAAGTGTAAGTTCTGCAGCAATTTGCTCACACATAGTAATTTCTCTTTCTTTTGCTTCAGGCGAAAGAAAGCGCTTATATCGGTTTATTGTTAATTGCATACAATGCTTGTGCATCTTTCTTAAGTGATTGGTATATGCCAAAAGATCAGCTTCGCATATATAGGCGCATATAGTGCCTGTAGCCATGCTTGCAATAATGAGATATAGCATTTTAGATGCTATTAATTTATTCATAGAAAAGACCTCATAGTAATTCAAAATGTACGTATGTTTTAGTTGATCACAAGAATACCATAAGTAGCGATTATGCCAACTGCAAAAGTCGAGCTGATGTTAAACCACTATTTTTTTAAAGAAGCTTCATGCACAATTTTTGCCAACGTCTTTAACGTAGGGTTTCCGCTTTTTGAAAAAGCTAATTGTACCTAGAGCGCGGCATTTTTGCTTTTTTAGCAACCTGTAACTTATTCATACGAAGGTAAGATTCTAGAATTTCCATATACGTTTCAGTGTCATTATCGATTAAACATTGCAATAATGCAGGACCTACTACTGAGAGATCAGTAAAACTACTTTCTGGCTTCCATGTAGTAATGTTCTCTTTATGAGCAATCTTAGTTTCTTGCATATTTTTGAATGAGAATTCGAGCTTTTTGGATGTCTTTTTTTTGCGCATTTTTTTCTTTCGTGTATTGTCCATTATATCAGTCAATGTTGAATTGGCTAATCTAAATCTGTTATTAAAAAATAATCGAGCACGATGAGCACTATTTTTCATAAATCATTGTTTCCCTTTATTTCTCTACGGTAAGCTCAGAGCAATATTAAAAGTATTGTTCACATTACGTAGGGGAATTACCTTCATGAATATTGTTTCCGCAATCGGTTATATGCATTCTTTGTTTGATCGAGGCGTTGATTCTACCTTGACGCCGGGTAAAAAAACAACCGGTCCGGCAACATCGCCGGCAATCACCGTGTTTCAAGCAAAAGAGATTGTAACGTTATGGAATGCCATGCCAACAGCACACTATGTTGCAGTAAAAGATGGCAAAATTTTGGCAGTTGCATGCAAACTTGAGCAGATGTCAGATTGGCTGAAACCTAACAATTACAAGCTTGATACTACGTTTAAAAACGATGTTATTGTCCCCGGATTTTATGAATCACATACGCATGCACAGATGCTTGGCTATTCATGGCGCTATGCCTATGTTGGTCGTTTTGAGCGCACCACCCCACAGGGGCAAAAAATAGCCGGATGTGCTACCAAAAAAGAAATTCTTGAGCGCATACAAAAAGAGATAGCAACAACAACTGACCCGGAAAGATCGGTAATTGCCTGGGGATATCAGCCGAGTTTTTATGAAGAAGGCCCTTTGGGTATTGCTGATTTAGATTCACTTTCGCAAACGCATCCTATTGTTGTGGTCGATATTAACTTACATGTTGCCTACGTCAATAGTATTGCCTTGCGCAAAGCTGGTATTGATGAAAATACTTCTATTAAAGGTTTTGTGCGTCGTGATGGTAAGTTAACCGGCGAGGCGCAAGAAGCTGAAGCGATCTTTAAAATATATCCACTCTTTCCTGATATTACGCTCGAAGTATTGCGCGAGGCGACGGAGAATGTATTCAAGATTGCACATCGCGTTGGGGTAACTACCATGGTTGATGCAGCATTTGGGCTTATGCCGCATGGATACCAAGCATTTAGGGAAATAACGCAAAGCGCAGGCAATATGCGTATGATCCTGTATCCATTTATAGATGTTATTACGGGCAAAGAAATCCAAGACAAAGGGGGATTTGCGTACGTTAAACAATTAAAAGCAGATAACACCGAGTGGCTGAAATTTGGTGCAGTTAAAATTATTATCGATGGTTCATTGCAAGCACAAACAGCACGTTTATTGTGGCCGTTTTATCTTGATGGCAGCAATGGCATGTTTAATATCAGCATGGATGACCTGAAAAAATATTTAGTTGAGGCCTTTAAGCAGGAATTACAAGTCACCATGCATGCCAATGGTGATGAAGCTATTGCATGGGCAGTGGATGCTGTGCAATATGCACTTGATATGGTACCGCGCATTGACCATCGCACTCGTATTGAGCATTTACAACTGCCAACACCGGCGCAGATACAACGTTTGCAAACCCTGGGTATGAATGCAAGCTCGCTTTGTAACCATATCTATTATTGGGGCGATATACATATGCACACATTGTTGGGATATAATCGTGCACAAGCGATGCATCCGCTCAAAACATTGGTAGAGCATGGCATTCCAATTTCTTTGCATACTGATGTAGTTTCGCCAATTAATCCGTTGCTTGCTATGTGGGTTGCGGTTAATCGTAAAACAATTTCGGGTAAACCGATTGGCCAACAGGAAGCGCTGACGCCGTTGCAGGCATTAAAAGCGGTAACCATTTGGGCTGCGTACATGCAGTTTGAAGATCATTGCAAAGGCTCAATTGAAGTTGGTAAATTGGCAGATTTTACGGTGCTGGGTGCCAATCCATTGACAGTTGCCCCTGATAAGATAAAAGATATTGGTGTACGTGCTACGGTGGTTAATGGCACGGTTTTTCCGGTGAAATGATGTTAATAATCCTTTTGTCATCAAGTATGTTGAAAAATTTTTTTGAATCAAGTTGTCAGAGTAAAAATTAGATAAAAATTGGACATGATTTAACTGGCTTTATAGCTCTTTAAAACTATGAAACTTGTTGGAGAATGCCCATCAAAAGCGACAAAAGACACCCTTTTTGTCATTCTCGCTTGCGGGAATCCAGTATTAAAATTAAATGAAAAATTTATTAATCCTTAAACGAGGAGGACTGTTCCCCCTTTTGTTAATAAATTTCTCATTTGGCCATTGAGAATAACGAGTATTTTTCGCATAAGAGCGACTAAAGCAACTTTTCCTTTTTTACCCCGCTCAAGTAATTTTCGATAATAATCGCCTAACTTTCCTTTAGTTCTACAAGCTGCCATTGCTGCCATAAATAAAGCTTTTTTGACATCTGGTCTTCCACCGCGCGTTCTTCTATAGCCATTAATTTTACCACTATCATATGGATGCGGTGCAACACCGGAAATGCTTGCAATTCCTCTGCGAGTCATAGTTCCCAATTCAGGAACCAATGCCAATAATTTATTTGCAGTAATTTCACCAATACCCGGCATACGTAGCATAAGCTTTTTCTTTTCATCGTAGATTGGATCCGATTCAATCAATACTTGCATAGCTTTTTCTACTATATCGATTTCTGAATCGAAAGCTGCAAGTATATTTGAAAAAGAAGATGCTATTGGCAATAATTTGCTCAGTGGGCCTTGAGAGCGATTAAGCTCTTGTATTCTCATGTTAACAAGCTCATCTCGCCTACGCATAAGCAATTGCAAATGAAATTGCTTATCTTCTGTCACTTGAAAGAGTGTTAGCGAAGAATGTCGCTCGTATCCATACATTGCTAGACCGCGTGCATCAATTGCGTCAGTTTTACCGAAGCGTCGTAGCGATTTAATAAAACTTTTTACTTTTACAGTATCAGCGCGATGAACGGCGATTCCACGCCCATTGAGAAATGCTATCAGCTCCCACTCATAGCCACCGGTCGTCTCAATAATGACCAGACCTCCCTCCAATTGCTCTTGAAACTGATCTGCAAAAGCAATAAAGCCTTCAGGAGCATTAGCAAAAGAATTTGTTGTTTTTTGTCCATGAAGCGCAGTAACAAATTCGCTTTTTGCTGTATCAACACCAAAAAAATTGGTATATTTATTCATATGGATCCTCGATAAGTTTAGGATTGTAAACGGGCATATGTGGCCCTTTCAAGTATACAAACACTTCGAGGAGGAAGAGGGGTGCTGGATCGAGAGCCTTGATGACAACGGGCATAGACCCTATCCTCGCACGGTCATCGACTCAGCACGCTTTTCCCCCCTTGTCTATCAATATACCAGAAGATTAACTTACAATCCTCGCTTGCGGGGATCCAGGCAATTTTGTATAAAATCATTTTGAATATTAAAATGATTCGTTGATTTCATTAATTTAATACTGGATCCCCGCAAGCGAGGATGACAAAAAGAGGTGCTATAGATAAATGTTTTGTTGTTGAAGGAGAAGGGGCAAGCATGTTTGTAAAATTCTTTAATAAAGTCAGTGACTTTGCAAGTCATCATCAAGTAATCATAGCGGTTGTTGTTGCAACATGTGTGGTATTTGCCACCTGGGGATTAGAAAATTTAGTAGAGCGTTATTTTCTGCCCAATCATAAGTCGGTATTACGCTATTTTGTTGCGTTGATTGGTAGTGGACTCATATTGTGGTTTATTCAGCATACGGTTTTACATGTTATATGAAGAATACCATACAAAGCCAAGACCAAGTATTTTGGTATCTTAAGAGGTCTGCAGCAAATGTTTTACGCGAAGATGTGCATGCTGATGTCGCAATCATCGGTGGTGGCATGGCAGGGTTAACTGCTGCGCAAGCTTTTTTAAAAAAAGGCAAAAAGGTCATATTGCTGGAAGCTTTTTATTGTGGTGCAGGTGCATCGGGCAAAAGTTCCGGATTTATTACACCTAATGGCGAACTGGGTATTTCCGATTTTACGCATCTGTTTGGCAAACAAGCTGCATGCACTATCTGGAAACGCATAACTTCCGGCATGCAGCACATTAAAGATAATATCGATCAGTATGCACTTGATTGTGAATACATGAAACAAGATTCGCTTTATGTTGCCAGTAAACAGCGTGATGTAAAGCGATTGATGGGTGAACACACTGCATTACAAGAATTTGGGTATGCAAGCCGCTATATGCAAAAAAACGAGTTACAAGCAGTGCTCGGAGCGCATGGTTATTATGGTGGCATAACCTATCCGGATACGTTTGGCATTAATGCGTATGCCTATTGCCAAGCGATGAAAGATATTCTTATACAGCAAGGGGTGGCAATCTGTGAAGAAACGCCGGTGCTTGCTGTGCACCAGCAAAGTATAGATACCTTACATGCAAAGGTAACCGCTGATCGTATTGTTGTTTGCGCTGATCGCTTTATGCCCACATTGAGCATGCTCAAGCAGCAGATATATCATGTGCAAACTTTTATCTTAATGTCGCAACCGCTTACAGATGCACAGATACAGATGATTTTTCCACATAACAACTATATGGTTTGGGATACTGAACTCGTTTACAATTATTATCGTCTGCATGGTAATCGGCTATTGCTTGGTGGTGGATCGGTACTTAATACCTACAATACATATGAAACGCATAATAGCCGGTATATGTATAATAAATTAACGCGTTACTTTAAGAAAAAATTTCCGCAGCTTACGCTGCAATTTGAGCATATCTGGCCGGGATTAATTGGTATCAGCAAAGATATTGCACCCATTATGGGAGCGGATAAAGAGAATAGTTCTATCTATTATATTGGTGCTGCTGCAGGGTTGCCCGTTGCTGCGAGTTTAGCTTTGTATGCTGCAGATCATATAGTTGATGGTGCTGATGATCTTAAAAATTATTTTTCGCCCTATCGGGCGTTTCCTATCGGTGGGGTTGCGCAGAGTTTAATGGGGGATAAGCTTTCTTTTGCTGTTTCTAATGTTTTGAAAATGGATTTGATTTAAGTTGGACGAACTTATTGGCGCTTTTTTTGTTTATAATATTTTTTTTATCGTTTATTAATCATCCTGAGCTTGTCGAAGGACTGCCTTTGTCATTCTCGCTTGCGGGAATCCAGTATTCAATTATTAGTGTAAATCAATTTTCTCTATATTTGTTCTTATGCGCCTGCCGCGCGGGCATCAAGGAGGTGCCTTGTCGCACCTCCTTAACAAACCTAGACACAAAAGGAGGTCCCTTTTTTAACCCCTACGCTTCCACTCAGGCCTCACGCATGCAGCATGCGATCCCTGTCCGCCATAGCTCGCAGAGCGACGGCTGGAATGCCTTGCGGGTCCGCTAATAAGGTCCGCAATAACTTACAATTTACACTTTTAGTCAATCGATCTTCGGTAGCAACTTAACATTATCTCTTGATGAGCGCTTTATCATAAAAGGAGAACTTTTCTCCTTTTAAAACCTCTTTTTTCCCGCTACGAACACCAGCTAGGCACACGCAAACCCTTGCAGGGTTAGCTACGGCCAGCTGAACTGCTACCTGATTTTAACAAAATAATTCTAAGAAGTTGCACGCAATAAGCCGAGCTCTAGAGTTTGCATGTCGTTTTCAAAAGGTAAAGTTAGAACGCTATTGAAGATCGGTTGATGAGCATTGCAGGTGGCAAGTAATTGCAGGCCTTATTAGCACATCGGAAGGCACGAACGCATGCTGCATGCGTGAGGCCTGTATTATGTGCGTAGGGGCTAAAAAAGGGGCCTCCCTTTTTTGTCCAGGGTTGTTAGGGAGGTGTGACAAGACACCTCCTTAACGCCCGCGCGGCAAGCGCATAAGAATATATATAGAGAAAAATGATTTTGAAAATAATAAAACAAACAAAACCTAGAAGCTATGCATTCACTTGCATCAAAACTCTATGCAGCACTTCATTAGCATGCTCCACCCAAATTACTTCAATATCAGTTGCCACCTCTTCAATACCAACAAGATCATGCTTATTTTTAAGTGGCATTATAACATGCGGTATATTATTACGTTTTGCAGCAAGTATCTTCTCTTTTACCCCACCAATGGCCATGACATCACCGCATAAATTCAATTCACCCGTCATAGCATAATCGGCGTTAATTGGACGATTGGTAAGTGCTGATAAAATCGAAGTAAGCATGGTAATACCGGCAGATGGACCATCTTTCTTAACTGCTCCTGCAGGTACGTGAATATGCAGATCGTAGTTGGTAAATGCATCAGCTGCAATATTAAACTCCTTGGCATGAGCACGTGCATAACTGAGTGCAGCCTGTGCAGATTCCTTCATTACATCACCAAGTTGACCGGTTAAAATTAATGCCCCTTTTCCCGGCATAAGTACCGATTCAATCTTAATCATTTCACCGCCAAATATTGTCCATGCAAGGCCGTTAGTAACCCCAACACGCGGTGTGCGGCATACATCGTCGTCTATAAATTGGCGTGGGCCAAGATAACCATCAAGGTTATTGCAGGTAACCTGTTCAATATGCTCAGTTTCCACATAGGTACGTGCAATTTTTGAGCATAATTTGCGAATGGTGCGCTCAAGTTGGCGTACACCGGATTCACGCGTGTAGTTTTGAATTATATGCTCAACAACATCATTGTTAATCGCAACGTTATGTGGCTCAAGGCCGGTGTCACGTAATGCATGCGTAATAAGATGCTTTTTAGCAATGGTTGCTTTTTCCGGTAATGTGTAACCTGAAAGTTCTATAATTTCCATACGGTCACGCAACGGTGCAGAAATAGTATCTACACTGTTTGCCGTGGCAATAAACATCACTTTAGATAAATCAAATGGCAATCCCAGATAGTTATCATAGAACGTGCTGTTTTGTTGCGGGTCTAATACCTCAAGCATTGCAGCTGAAGGATCACCTCTAAAATCCGCACCGATTTTATCAAGCTCATCTATTACCAACACGGGGTTTAATGATTCAGCTTTGCGCATTGCTTGGATAAATCTACCCGGCATTGCACCGACATAGGTACGGCGATGGCCACGAATTTCTGCTTCATCACGTACACCGCCCAATGAAATACGCATATATTTTTTTTCTAAGCTGCGTGCAATGGATTTACCCAATGAAGTCTTGCCCGTGCCCGGCGGCCCAACAAAACAAAGAATCGGTGCATACCCATCTGATTTAAGATTACGTACTGAGATAAAGTCTAAAATGCGATCTTTAATATCTTTAAGGCCATAATGATCTTCATCAAGAATGCTTTTTGCATGATTGATATCTAAATTGTCGTTTGTATGGATTCCCCAAGGTAATGCATACACCCATTCCAGGTAGTTACGCAAAACTGCAGCTTCCATAGAATCTGGTGAAGTACGTTCTAATCTGCTTAATTGACGCTTAATTTCTGCTCTAACTTCAGCTGATACATCAAGTTTTTCCAACTTGATGTACATCTCTTCTAACTCTTCTTCATCATCGTCACCAAGCTCTTTTTTGATGGCACGCAGCTGCTCGCGTAAATAAAACTCTTTTTGTGAGCGGTTCATAGATTCACGTGCATTGTTACGCACACGTTCTTGGATTTCTGCAGCTTCGATCTCTTTAGCAAGTTGTTGATAAATACCTTCAAGGAACGAACACAAATGTGTACATTCAAGGAGTTTTTGTGCCTCTTGTACTTTAAGATTTAAGTGTGAAAGTATAAAATCAGCGATCTTTTCTGCATCATGCATTTTAGAAAGAATGATATGGAAATCCGGGCTAAAACTATGGCCATTGGCAGCCATTTTTTCCGTCAGCTGTTTAATGTTTTTAATATGTGCATCAACAATGTGCTCTTGATTGTCCGTTATCATATCGACGGCTTCAATATGTGCATTTAACCCATCATCGTGGGTAATGAGTTCTGCAGCAACAGCTTTAGTGATGCCTTGCACTAATATTTTAATACCGCCTTCAGGAATTTTGATGAGCCGCATAATAGTTGCTACGGTTCCAATGCTATACAGATCATTGGTTCCTATGGCTGCTTGATTTTCAACAGCTGTTTTTGCTGCCAAAAGCAATACCATTTTAGAACCTTGCATAGCGAGATTTATTCCTTGAATGATCTTTTCGTCAAGAACTAACAAGGGAACAATCATTTGAGGAAATACTACCACATCCATTGTTGGAATGACGGGCAATATTTCAGGTATAGTTGTGTGCATCTTTTTGTTAAGTGCGGTCTTCATCACGCCTCCTATTTATTTTGCTTCTACGCCCCTTTTTATGCGTATACGACGAAGCTCAAGCTCCTCGCCTTCATAAAAAGTCTAGAGGCAAGCTCTGCTTAAAAACAATACTTGGGCAATCGACGTCCAAATTTATCCTTTGGCAGCAGGAGTATATATAGTACACTAAAAAGTGCCGGAATCTATTTTAACTAGACAAGCTGAAAAACATTTGATTTATTTGTTTAAAACATCTTCATAGAGGCAAAAATGCGCGTGCGATCATTGCGACTCGAACAGGTACGTAAAGAATATCCCTTGCATGACGGTACTATAATACGGGTTCTTGATGGGATTAATATCACGTTTAATACCGGTAATACTGTTGCCATTATGGGAGCTTCCGGTACGGGTAAATCTACGTTATTGCATATACTTGCCGGTATTACCAAGCCAACAGCAGGTGCAGTTTTTTATGATGAACAGAATTATGCGCTCTGGAATGCGCAGGAATGGCAACATTTTTACACCCATCGCATAGGGTTGCTCTTTCAACAACCCTATCTTATACAAGAATTAACGGTTTTAGAAAACGTGATGGTTAAAGGCATGGTTGCCGGCGGTTCTTCTGCGGAGCTTACTGAGCATGCACACCATTTATTAACCATTGCAGGCCTTGCTGATAAAGCAAACCAACTACCGGGCCAACTTTCCGGCGGGCAGCAACAACGCGTTGCGCTTATGCGGGCATTATGCGTGCAACCAGATTTTCTGCTTGCAGATGAACCAACGGGCAATCTTGATCCTGAAACGGGTGAACGCATGCTGGATGTATTGCTTGATTGCCAACAACGTTGGCAGATGGGCATTATTGTTAGCACGCATGACAGTTACGTTGCCAAAAGAATGGACACCGTGCTTACGCTTGAGCATGGACAGTTGCGTGAGAATGACTAGATTCTAGCTCGAAAAAGCTCAGATTCGATTTTACTTAGCTGATGTGCTGACCAAGCAACGAGAAACGATCGGCTTTCTGGATGCTCTCGTAAGAGGGCATCTATACGGTTTGCTAATGGCCTATTTATTACTTTTAAAGTATACAAACTACCTAGAGCTATTAGTCCATTTTGCGTGATTTGACTTTGTAACGCGTCTATACCTTCTTTATAATTAGGATCATCTTTTGCGCTTTTAATGATTTCTAAAATTGTTTGCTGAGTAGATATATGTGTAACTGCGCTTACATAAGTATGTACGAACGTGAGATCTCTGCTTCGCTTGCAATGATCAGTTGATAAATGCATTGTTAATGAAGCACCGATAAGTTTGGGGTCCGCAAACATATTTTTGTCTGCGGCGATTATTTGAAAACTATAACAGAGGGACATAAGCGCGACAAGAAATAACATAGATGATCTTTCGTAAATAAAAAATGATATTGTTTGTCAGTATACTTAATTGTTCTATGAAGTTCAACGTGATTGTAATGCAGAATAAACAATTGCACATTTACCTATTTAAAAAAGTATTTTTGTTTATACTATTGGCTAAGCAAATATACATTACACAATTTTATGAAAAACTTAATACTATGAAACGCTTACTACTTAAGTGCTTATTCGGATGCATATTGATTGGACAGTCGCGTGCAGATGCAGGTGATCTTATAATTCCTGCTAAAACATGGCAATTTGTGACAGCGGGTGTGCTTACAACCTTACCGGCTTTATGCATAAGAGCTGAAATAGTTGCGCAAGAAAATGTAGCGGCATCTTCACGTTCTGAGCTAGGAAACATTCTTCGTTGGGCTACTTTGGAAGATAGAATGAAATTTTTTCAGTTCAATAAAATAGCTTTAGATAAGTGGTGTTTGGAGGGAGAATATTCCCAAGTAAATCCCTATAAGTGGCAAGCTTTTCATAAACAAGAGCGCACTAACCGTTGGACGGCGGCGTTTTTTGCTGCAATGTTTGCTGCAGGTATAGCACGCTTATCTGCAAACTATCTGCCAGACAATGTACGGGATTTTATAGTACGCTCATGTAGTATGTCTACTGCTACTGGTATTGCGGTTGGTGCGGGGATACCTCTATGGTTCATCTTGCCGCATTTAACCCATGCATGCAGACAAAAAGATAATGGTACATTTGAATGTGATGCGGATGCGCTTAAAAGAAAATATTATCCGGATGCTTCTGGTCAAACATATAGTCCTTGGTAATGCAAGAAATCATCTTCCTCTTTGATGAATATACCGATTAGATGACGAGCGAGGAACGCGTGCAGTACTGCTTGATGCAGAAGTAGCTCTTTTTTTGGAAGATTTGCTGCCCGCAATTTGATCATGAAATACGCTATTAAATGTTCTCTGATCGATTGTTAGCCATTCATGTTGAAAGAGAACATTGGTTATTACCAGACCTTTTAAAGCAGAATTTTGCATAGCAGCAGAAAGCGCTGGACTGTCCAATACTTCTTCGCGTTTCTGCGTTAAAAATTGATAGACTTGCAAATCAAGTCGTTGCCACATAGTTTTACGTTTTTTTTTGTTGCGCTCACACTTTATCTCGTTTATGAGTTGCCAATATGGCCTATGCATACGTAACGACTCCATATAGAGACTTCCTTGTACACATGCTTCGTAGTCTTGGAGTAATTCTGCAAGGCTGCGACCGTCAACACTATTGGCAGTGCATTTGTTGAAAATGGTATGTATTTTGTGAGGAAATGCGGGGGTGCTGCTTGCTGCGCAGGATATCTGCAGTGTATAGATGAGTGATAACAGTAGGTAGATTGGTATATACATCTTCAGTGCCCTTTAGTTGTGTGTTAATTTGGTTTTTAGTATACCGAGCTCACAAGCGGATAACAATAAAAAGGCTGAAGAAGATTATTGCTAAAACCCACGTGTATACATCTGCACAGTTTGCTCGGATGATATACATGGAATCGGTTTATCAGGTTCAGATGTAGTTGCAGATTGATTAGTTACGGTTTCTGCATCAGGAACCTCAAACATTTGCTTAAAGATTTCAGGATCAGCATTAAACCATTTCTGTTGAAATAATGCATTAGCTATTAAAAGTGCTTTGAAATCAGAATCGTGTATAAAATCAGCAGGTTTGGAGGCCTCCAACGACCGTTGTTCGGCAGTTAAACATTCAATGAAAAATTTATCGAGAGATTGCCAATCCATTCTACGGTATGTCAGATGATTCCATCGCGCTGCACATGGCGGCACCTTGAACTTCTGTTGTGTACTAATTTTTTTCATATAGCGATAAGCTTGTTTGCATGCGGATGTGTCTTGCAGTAGTTCCGCAAGAGACATTTGAGTATCGCGATGGTAAATAGTATGTATTTCCGGGGCAAGAATGGGAGTATCATCTTCGGCACATGCTATGTGCTGAGTATAGATGAGCGATATCAATATGCTCATGAGTATATACATCTTCAGTGCTCCTCATTTGGGGTGTTAATATGTTCATTAGTATATCGAGCTCTCAAGTGGATAACAATAGTTTGGCATAGCTCTAAACTAGGCTTTGCAAAGCGATTTTTACTTTGAGTGGATAAAATTCGACATTGAATGTTGATTTTTACCCAATTGATATGTTACCCTGATTATAAGGCCATTATAATGAGGAATTTATGTATATTAAACGTTCAGCAGCTGAATCTATTAAAAAATCAGCTCGCACTTTCCCTGTAGTAGCGATTCTAGGGCCACGTCAATCGGGCAAAACTACGCTGGCAAAGGAGATTTTTGCTGATTATACCTATGTAAATCTGGAAGATTTTGATAAACGAACTTTTGCCGAAAAAGATCCGCGTGCTTTTTTTGAAACGTATGCTCAGGGAGGCCTTATCATCGATGAGTTTCAACTGGTGCCTCAGTTACTTTCTTATATTCAGACACGTGTGGATGAGCATAAGAGGTTTGGTGAATTTATTTTAACCGGTTCGCAGAATTTTCTGATGAATCAGGCAATTACGCAAAGTTTGGCAGGGCGCATTGCAATTCATACGCTTTTGCCATTATCAATTGATGAATTAAAGCAGGCTGGCTTACTGCCTGATAGTGCCTATACTGTGTTGTATAAAGGGTTGTATCCTCCTATTTACGTGCGTGAAGAGTTGAGCACCGAACAATGGTATGCAAATTATATTACTACCTATATTGAGCGGGATGTACGTCAATTAACCAATGTTTCTGATTTAGGACTGTTTCAAACATTTATGCAGATGGTTGCGGTGCGCATTGGTCAACCGGTAAATCTATCTTCGTTAGCAAATGATTGTGGCATAAGTGATGTTACCGCGCGGCGTTGGCTGAATATTTTAGATGCAAGTTATATTATTTTTTTATTAAAGCCGCATCATAAAAACTTTAATAAACGACTTACTAAAACACCAAAAATATTTTTTTACGATCCTGGTATTGCATGCAGTTTACTTAATCTTAAGCGCACTGAAATTCCGTTACACTATACGCGTGGTGGACTGTTTGAGTCTTTGATGATAGCCGATATTGCAAAAGGGTATTATAACAGAGCACTTGTTCCCCATCTTTATTTTTGGCAAACAGTTAAAGGGCATGAAATAGATTGCGTGCTGGATGAGGGCTTGCGATTAGTGCCTATTGAGATTAAAAGTGGTCAGACAATTCAGTCAGGTTTTTTCGATAATCTTACCTACTGGAAAGAGAATACGGATGTTCCGGGTAATACGTATCTGGTTTATGCCGGTAAAGAAAATCAGATACGGACTGCTGCACAGGTTATAAGTTGGGAAAACATAGATACAATTGTGCAGAAAGAGGGTACTCGAGAATGAAAAAAACCGGAGGAATGCATATGTATTCCTCCGGTTAATATACTTGAATTAAGCGATCTCAAAACTTAACGGTTACCCAGATTTTCTTTTCGAGTAAGTTCTTTATTGAGTTCATCAGTGTATTTTAAGCGTTGTCTGTATAATCTAGTTAAGTGACCTAAGTCTCTATCTAAAACAGTGTCTGTGCCGGCATGAACACTTAACTTTTCAATCTGTTTTAATAGATTTTCTTGTACCTGTAGTTCACGATCAAGTTCTTTTTGCAATTCCCAAACAGATTTGTTACGCAGAGATTGGTACCCTTGTGGCAGCACATCGCCTGAATTTGCATAAGTAGTTGCTGCTAAGCATATCATGGCGATACATAGCATAGATAACTTGTAGATATGTTTCATGTCAGTATTCCTTTTTTTATAACCCTAGCCAAACAATAGCTTATCTAATTTTATTATATAAGTTTCAGTTAGCAATTGTCAATGATTACTATAAAGGTCAAAAAAAGGCTATAAACCTGGTTAAAATCTCTTGTTTTTCGCTTTAAAGATTTGCTATTATTAAATTATATAGGGGAGCTAACCTATATCCACAACAAAAAAGGGCTGAATAATGGTCCAAAGGGAGAAAAATATGAAGAAACTATTACTATTATGCGCATTGAGCATAGGTATTACGCATTTATATGCTGCGTCTCGTCCAGCAGGTGCGGGGCTGAGTATAGCTGATCTGATTGCTGGCATGAGTGATGAAGAGCTTATGACATTAGTGCGATCGGCAGCTAGCGTGCGGCCGCTTTCGGTAATGCCATCATTTGGAGGAGCGAAATTAGCGCATCCCGGTCATTCAACCTACATAATATATCTCGATAATAAAGGTATTACCGATATTCACGGATTAGGCGCTCTGACTCAACGATTAAATAATCTCTTTATGAAAAGAGGTAAAGGCGAAAAACTTAAGGATGATGTGCATTTAGAACACAATATGATTAAGGAATTAAACCCAGCCTCATTTGCCGGCCTAACTTATTTAAGCACATTATTTTTAAATGATAATCAGATAAGTTATGTTGCTCCTGGTACATTTGACAAGGTAAAAATTGCCACGCTCAGTTTGTATAATAATAAGCTGAAAAGAGTAGGCCCAGAACTTTCAAGGCTCAAATTTCATAGTTTAGACTTGTCGAATAATCCGATAGAAGAGGTAATTGATCCAAATGGGTTATATCTGCCTTCTTTAGGTGTACGCGGTATTACTGGTGATGTTGCAGTCAAGCGTCAGTAGATAAAAAACCCCGAGGAATGCATATGCACTCCTCGGGGTTAAATACTTAAATTAAGCTAATATAGCTTAGTCGTTGTATCTGCGGCTATTGAAAGAAGAACCGCCACCGTTGCTACGGTAAGGGCGTTGACCGCCACCATTGCTACCGCCGCCCATTGGACGAGCTTCGCGTGGTTGTGCTTCGTTTACACGTAGAGTTTTACCCATAAATGTGTAACCATTCAACTTTTCAATCGCGTTAAGACCAGCGTCTTTATCGTCCATCTTAACAAACGCGAATCCGCGTGAGTTTCCGGTCAATTTGTCAGTGATAATGCGTACTGATTCTAGTGCGCCAAATGGAGCAAATAGTTCTTCAAGTTCTTCTTGTCTAGCTTTAAAAGGAACATTTCCAACGTAAATAGTAATCATAATTAATTCATTCAAAAAAGAGATTTAATAAAATAAAATAGACTTGGTTAAAAAAATAGTGACCGGTTCTCTTACAAATTTGATCCTTTACGCTATACACACAATATTTGTCCACGTATTCAAAGTATACCAAAAAATGGTTTGGTTAGGCAAGAGCCCCCACCTATGCTATATTTATGACAATAAATCAGCTTTTATTATGCTATCAAACGATGCAAATTCAAGGCTTGCGCTACCAATGAGAACCCCATCAAGATGCTTGGTTGCAAGTATAGATGCGGCATTTGCCGGTTTTACGCTACCCCCATACAGCAGTTTATAGGCAACAGGGCTTTTTCGGGTGCAAAATTCGGCCAACCAATGGAATATTACGAAAAGGTCATGTGGTTCGGGGGTAATTCCCGATCCGATTGCCCAAATCGGCTCATAGGCGATAAAATAGGTGGTAGGCTGAGTCGGGGCTGCATTGATAATTTCCAGCTGATGTGCCAGTTGCGCTTCAAGAATTTCACGGGTTCTGCCTTCAGCGTGCTCTTGTTCCGACTCGCCAATGCAAAGAATAGGAATCAGTTCAGCTTTGAGCGCCTCTTTAAGCTTGTGCTCCAGGTCAATGCTGGTCTCAGCATAAAATCGTTTGCGCTCTGAATGGCCAATTAAGACATATCTACATCCCGCTTGCGCCAAAGAAGAGGCTGCTGTATCGCCCGTATATGAGCCAAATCCATGGCGAGAGCAGTTCTGTGCGCCTAACATGGGTCCACTGCTGCCCAGCATGGCATTAATGGGCGCTATGGCAAGATAATTAGGGCATATAATGACCGTATGGCCGGTCTGGAGTATAGTTTGCGCTAAATCATTTATGTGGTTACGCGCAAACAGAACTGAATCATCATACGATTTATTCATCTTCCAGTTTGCTACAAAGATTTTAGGCGTAAGTGCTTTTTTTTTACTTTTAGCTGATTTCAAGAGCTTCCCCTGCGCGTTTTATCTGTATCTGTTTAGTTGCAGGGTTTTTAAGGAGCAACTGCGAAATGGGCACGAGTAGTTTAGTTTGGATTATGCGTTTAAGCGGACGAGCGCCAAATTCGCTACTGTAACCAAGATCAGCAAGCAACGCGATAGCATCATCAGTGATACTGCAGCTGATATGCTGTTCCTGTAATCGTTTGATAACGCTCTGAATTTGTATGCGCGCAATTTTTTGTACATCGGCTGGTGAAAGCTTATTAAAGTATACAATAGCGTCGATGCGATTTAAAAACTCCGGTCTAAAGGTTTGATACAGTATCTTTTCAATCTGTTCTTCTACTGCATCATCAAGTTTTGGTGCCTGCAGAATAATGCTCGAGCCGATGTTGCTTGTCATGATGATGATACTGTTTTTAAATGATACGGTACGTCCTTGGCTGTCGGTTAATCTGCCATCATCCAGAATCTGTAAAAGGATATTAAACACATCAGGGTGTGCTTTTTCGATTTCATCAAAGAGGATCACGCTATACGGATGGCGCCGTACTTGTTCGGTGAGCTGACCACCTTCTTCGTACCCAATGTAACCCGGAGGTGCACCAATAAGGCGTGCAACCGCATGCTTTTCCATATATTCGGACATATCAATGCGTATCATTTTGTCCGGATCGTTAAAGAGAAAATCGGCAAGGGTGCGTGCAATTTCCGTTTTGCCAACGCCGGTTGGCCCAAGAAACAGAAATGAACCAATTGGACGGTTGGGATCGGTTAATCCCGTCCGGTGCATCTGGATTGCTTGCGAGACCTTTTGTATCGCTTCCTCTTGACCAATGACGCGCTCTTGGAGAATGTGCGGCATTTGCAACAGTTTTTCGGTTTCACTTTCCTGTAGTTTTTCTGCGGGGATTTTGGTCCAGCGAGAAAGCACCGCGGCAATGTCCTGTTCATCAACTTCCTGTTTTATCAAACGAATCTTAAGATCTTTAAGTTTGTTCAGCTCTTCTTCAAGTTGTTGTTCAAGTTTTACGATAGTTCCATATTTTATTTCTGACGCTTTAGCATAGTCGCCGCTGCGCTCTGCGATGTTGTAGTTATTATTAGCGCGTTCAATTTCTTCTTTAATTTTATTGATGCGCTCAAGTGGTTTCTTTTCAGTTTTCCATTCATTGAGTAGCTTTGTATGCTCTTCTTTAATTTGCGTCAACTCTTTTTCTAACGCCTTTAAACGCTCTTGCGCTTGTGGATCTTTTTCTTTAGTCAGTGCAACTTTTTCAATTTCCAGTTGGCGCATATTACGCTCAAGTTTATCGATGACTTCCGGTTGCGAATCAATCGACATCTTTACCATTGCTGCAGCTTCATCAACAAGGTCAATGGCTTTATCGGGTAAAAAGCGATCTATGATATATTTATCAGCGAGCTTTACCGCTTCTACCAATGCTTGGTCTTTGATACGAATACCATGATGTAGTTCATAACGTTCTTTTAGGCCACGTAAAATAGAAATGGCATCTTCCACTGTAGGTTCTTCAACATATACTTTTTGAAAACGCCGTTCGAGTGCAGCATCAGATTCGATATATTTTTTGTATTCAGCGAGTGTAGTTGCACCGATACAATGGAGTTGTCCGCGCGCTAATGCGGGTTTGAGCAAATTGGATGCATCCATGCCACCACCGGAAGAGCCGGCACCAATGAGCATATGCAATTCATCGATAAAGAGAATGATATCATCTTGATGTTCTTCAATCTCTTTGAGAATGTTTTTGATGCGATCTTCAAATTCGCCTTGATATTTTGCGCCCGCAATAAGCAGACCAAGATCAAGTGCGTAAATTTTTTTATTTTTAAGACTTTCAGGAACATCTTGGTTGATGATACGTTGAGCAATACCTTCCACAATAGCGGTCTTTCCTACGCCCGGTTCACCAATAAGTACAGGATTGTTTTTGGTACGGCGTGAAAGTATTTGTATAACACGTCTAATTTCATCATGGCGGCCAATAACCGGATCAAGTTTGCCTAGGCGTGCTTGCTCAGTTAAGTTTTGAGCATATTTCTCTAAGGTCTCGTAATTTTTTTTTGGTGCTTGCTGATTGTTCATAGGTACCTCATCTGTAATGTTCGTTATATAACGTAATACATTTGTGGGCATGAAACAATAGTTTTTGCATGGTATTTTTTGCAAAAAAAAAGAGCGACTGGAGCCGCTCTTTTGCATCTTATGCGCTTTATATCTTTTGAATGCGCTTTACAATGGTCAAACCATTGCAGAAAGGGTAATGAATAAAGCGCCAAACATAGCTATCTTTTGTAAATGTACGATTAACATATTGCGCTTCATCAAAATCGATATTTAATTCTTGTTTGATTGCCGGAGCAACACCGCGTACTGCATCCTCCCAATTACCGCGTAAAATTGTGCCATTTAATCTGGCGTATGCAGTACGGTTGTATAAGGGCGCGATGTTTGAATCATGAAAGCCTAGCGCCCCATGTTCAGAAAGCATGGGGGTAAATAGTCTAATCTCATCTACTGTATGTTGGTATTCATGTGATGTATCGATAAATATAAAATCTATAGTGCTTTTATTGACCTTCATAGTTTTAAAGTGAGCCGGGAATTTACGATCATCCATTTGCAGAAATGTTGCATGAGGGATGTTGTTATAAACGCGTGAATCATCATTAATATCAATGCCAATTAAATAGCTGTTATATGGCTGTGTAACCGCTTGCAATGCAACATTTGAACCTTCGTGTCCGCGCACACCGGCTTCAACCATGATAGAAGGCTTGAGAAAATAAGCATGGCAAAATAACGTTGGTACGTGGCTTGAAATATCTGTGTTAACGCTATTACTATATTGTAATAGCTTTTTATAGGTAGAGAGCAAGTCAAGAGGCAAATAGCAAGACAAAATTACCGGATCAAGATATGTATAATTCTCGTTAGGTAAATAGTAGTAGTGTGAAAATGCATTTTTATAACGTGCAATGTTTTCCCATGATACATCCCAAATAACAAGAGCATTTTGTAATAATTCCGGATGTACGGTTTTGAAAGGTTTTGTGTAATATACAATATAATTATCTGGAAGCGATTGTTGGTCTAGCTTGATATCTGATCCAGCCAAAATATATAGACAATTATCTCCTTTTGAACAAGTAGTAGTTTCTTGACAATAAAGGCCGCAAGCAGACATAATATTCTTAACGAGATTTAGAGATTCTGTATCTTCAGCATACACCTTTATTAATTGTGGTTGTTCCGCATCAATAATAATATGGCGGGCAAAGTTATATTGCGTTGCAAATATAGATAAAATAGCGACAAGCTTCTTCATGAGTACGACCTTTTTTTAGATATTAATTGAGATGCAGTGATTCTAAAAAAAGCATTATTTTTTGTCAATCACAACAAGAATAAAGATTATGTGTTTGGATTTGGATTAAATGTAGATATCTTTTGTAAGCGTGATAAGTACGTCAAGTGCAACAAGATATTCTTCAGGCCAATTGTTAAGACGGGCATACGAAGCTCGTCGCAGAAGGGCTCTGTGTGGATTAGCTGCTATCATGTAATCGTTAAATAGAAGCTGTTCACGTTGGTTTAAATGTCCCAGTACTGCAGCATGTTTTGGATACGCATTACAGACAGCGGTTAATCGTTTTAATACAGCATTTGATGGATCCGGTAGTGCTTGATACGGAGCATCCATACCTGCAAGAGAAGCATCTGTTTTGAGACCGAAAATATGACAAGCAGCAGGTATAATTTTATCTGATAGTGTCCAAGAATTGGCTGCACCGCTACATAATGCACACGTGCTTAAAATAACGAAAATTCTGTAATCTATGCGCATCATAGAGCTTGGACCTTCTATTTGCAGTTGATATGCTAACTACTTTACTTTACGCCAAAACTTTCTTTGCAGTCGCTTCTGTTCTTTTGCTGGAGAATAATGATGTTTATCCATAAACATTGCAATAACCGTTTGTTCAACTGCAGGCCATTTTTCTTCACGAGCTTGTTGGGCAAGTGCTTCAAGGTGTCTATATGATTTTCTTGATCCACCTGTTAACGTTATGATTGAATGTGCATGCGGTGTTAAGTCTTCACCAACGAGCATCCCTAAACTATTATAGGTACTATGTGCGCGTCGTAATCTCTTAATTATGCGTTTTGGTTTATAGGGTAAAAGCGGAGTTTCATCGTTGTTTTCATTATTAACGTTTGCGTGAGCTCGCGGGGTAAGTTCTGCTTTACCGAATTCACTATAATCGCAGGTAATCTCTGAGCAAGAAACATCTGCTATAATCTGGTCAGCGCCGTAACTGAATAGGCTCACTAAGAGTAATGAAAGATACTGTTTCATGTATCGTCCTTTGCGAGTTAAATGGTTGATATAACTTATATTTGTTACCATAAATACAAGTATAGCTGATTTTTAGCAATAAACAACTGGTTAATAGGGGTTTTTGGCTTATAATTAAGCGGCTTTTAACTGTTTATGGCGTCGCAATGTATGGTAGCTAACGGCAAAATGATGCGCATAATCGCGCAAAGCAATAAGCGTTTTGCCGATATTTGTTTTAACATCAAGTGGTATGCCCTGTGGGTGCAGAGGGGTAAATAAAAGTTCTTCTTTTTTTGCAAGGCTCACAAAAAGGTGTCCCGGTAACAGATCTTTAACCGCATTCAATTGCCCTTTGCCACCATCGATAAGAATAAGATCGGGAATGTCATCCGGGTCGCGATAACGGCGTGCGACAATTTCCCGTAGTGCGGCATAATCGTCTTGTTGCATTAAGCTGCGTATTTTAAAACGTCTAAAATTATTTTTATCCGGTATGCCGTTGGTAAAACGCACCGATGAGCCGACAATATAAGTGCTTTGAAAGTGTGATATATCAAAGCAATCTATGGTATAAATAGGGAACTCTGCTTGCAAAAGTTCTTGCAGATCGTACGCTAACTGTTGTTCATCGCTGGATAGCTCTTGCTTTGGTTGCATTGCTTTAAATAAGGCATCAGCATATTTGTGACTATCGTATTTGGCAGCGATTGTTCTAAAAATGGTATCAAAATGGAGCAGGTAGGTATGCAACATTTTTGCCTTTTCAAATTCCAATAGACGTACATGCTCTTTGATCCGCGTGTCTAAACCTTTTAAAAACGCTGGTTGGTTGCGGCGCAATGCGTTTTTAGCCAGTTCGATACGAAATAGATATTCTTGTAAATCGAATGCATCCATGCAGCTGCCGGCACACAAACCGATATGGTAATCCAGGCAGCCATTGGCAATCTTTTTATTACACAGCTTTAATTTAAAGGTTTCAACAAGAAACCGTACAACGCTGCGCGCTTGGTTTTTGTGCAGAAATGGGCCAAAATAGGTCCCTTTTTTACGTTTATTACGTACGATTTCGATAGCTGCCGGTTCATCTTTAGTGAATAGAATATAGACAAAGGGTTGGCCACTTTTAAGCAGCACATTAAATTTGGGTTTATGTATCCCAATCAGTTCTGCCTCCAGCAGCATCGCTTCCACTTCCGTATGGGTAATGATATGGTCCAGTACAGCTGCTTCTTCCAGCAACGATTGCACCTTCCAATCAGTTTTATTCTGAAAGTAGGATTTTACCCGTGCTTTGAGGGATTTTGCCTTACCAATGTAGATAATGGCATTATTGGCGTCTTTAAAGAGGTAAACGCCCGGTAATGAGGGTAAAGTATCAGGATTTATTATATGCATACTATAAGTATATCCCAATGGTTATTTATGTCAAGTCAAATGCTGGTCAGGCAGGCATTTTGCTAATGGTTAGCACTATGTTACGCTTAGATATGCTTAAATTATACTTTGTATTATTCGATATTAATTAAACGACAGAGGTTTCTATGATGAAAAATATGGTATTAGCGCTTACACTCAGCTTTATGGCATGTAATGTAGATAATCTGCACGCAGTAGAACGTGCGACAACAAAAACAGCCGATCAAGCATACGCCTGTGCGGCTCCTGCTACATATACCGTTGCTCCGGAACTTGTTGCGTTCGCACTTACTGTAATCAGTGGGGTACTTGGTGCATGTACATTTACGGAGAAACCTGACATTGCAGTAGGTTGTTTTTTTGCTGGACTTACTGCGTTTTCAAGTGCTTTTATAACTGGGGCTAAACATGATTTCATCGACCATTGGAAAAAAGATGAGCGCAGATATTACGACCGCATGACGAAAGTATTTTTAACCTTGATGGCACCGTCAGTTTTGGCGTCAGGGTTTGCCTGTCCAGACGAAGCTTCAGCTCCAGTGTTAAAAGGCTTTGGTTTGTTAGGATCTATTGCAACCGCATTGGCATGGTTATAACTGTGTACGCATGAAATAACAACTTGAAAGGGTATACTATGATGAAAAAAACTATAGTAACAATTGCAGCAATAAGTATGATGAGCTTCAATGTAGCTGCTCTGCATGCAGAAGAGCCATTGCATAACTCATTGCTGTTTCAACTCAGCAGGGTATGCTTTCAGATTGGAGATATGATCTGTAGAGGTACAAGCGGTAGCACTATTTCTCGTGAAGGCATTTGCAGGGCATTTAAAGAAGCAACAGCTGAAGATTGCCAAAAATTAGTGGCATGCACCGGTGTAGTTGCAGCATTATTTGCGTTTATGAATTGTGATAACGATGCAACATCACGCAATATCCCTTGGAGTCCAGAAGCAACTGCATTGGCAATGACGGCAGGAAGTGCATCAGTTTTAACCGTCTTTGACAAGATGAGTTGGTCAGATTTCTTTACTAAAGCCGGTTTGTCTGCAATGGTGCTTACCATAGCGGCAGCATTTAAGCATGAATATGCAAATGCAGAGGACAAGGCCTATTATAAACGCTGTGCTAAAATATTAGTTACACTTATTGGTCCGTGTGTTTTAGGTGCAGGTCTTGCATCTGAACCAGAAGAAGGGCGTGATATGTTAACAGGGTTAGGTGCTGCAGGTACATTAGGTAGCGCACTTGCCTGGTTACGCTAGCATTAAAAAATAGTCATGTAGCCGCCCAGTATAGTTGCCAAAGCGGCCAAGGTAAAAGCTTTTCGTTGCATTACATGCTTTTGTAGAAATTCGGGGTGAACCTTGAATGCTTTTTGCAAGTCTGTTGGTAAGCTAAGATAGGTGTGATAATCCTCAAGATTACGAATAACGGGTGTGCGGCCGCTTTGTAAAATATCTTTTGCTTGTACAAATAGAGTGCGTTGTTCTGCAGTTAAATCTTCCAGATCGGATCTATGGCAGACACGATAGTTTTGTGTTGTGAGCTTGCCATTCTGGTCTGCAAGAAGAATTGACACCGATTCGCATGAATGGAACCAGGCACGGCGAATTTCGTACTTATCACTGATACGAAACGATCGTTTATAACTATCTTGTATAATGGTAAATGTTTGTCCGCGTTGCTCCATACTGAGCATAAGAGTAGGCGGTGTTTCGGGCTTATATCTATCTTTAGATCTATTATACCAAGTGATAATTGTTTCAGCATCGTTTGGTTGGCTGGACGAGGCTCTTGGATGAGCTTCAAAGGTTACTTTTTTGCTACCTTGTGAAGTGAAAAAAATTTCACGCGTTATATTTTTGAGTATGCATTGCGAAATAAGATTATTATATTCATTACCATCAAGTTGGCTCGCAGCAACATTAAAAATTGACGATATACAGATTACTAATACGGTTAAATTCAAGTTGAACATGCGCATCTATTCCTCTTTTTCAACGATGTTAACAAAATACTGTTGTAAAAAATACCACGCAAATTGAATTATATCAAATTTTTATCCGACTTTAACTTTTTATATCTATTGCAATATGCTCGGCTATTGACGGGATTTATTTTTTTCAATAGAAATATATTGCAAGTTGTATACTGCACTCTGTATACTTAATTATCAGAGATGGAGTGCATAGATTTATTGTAGACATGGCGGTAGAGGTGTATGATGTGGAGGGTTGCGTATCAAGCGGTACAGCATAGTATATCATTAACTAAAATCTTTTTTATTTTCTCGCTTATCTGTTTTTTGCCCCAAATGTTTATTGTAGGTCACAAAAAACGGCACGCCCACATTGCTCTTACCCCCAATGCAACCGATTTTAAACTTGCGGTGCAGGTACTTTCTGCCGATTATATTAAGCATATATGCCCACAACCCCATCCTTCTATTGCGTTAATTACCAATAATGCTGCGCGTGATTATGCCGGTAGTTCAAGTAGTGCGATTTTGGCAGAGCGTGGTATTCAGGTTGATGCAACCTTTGATCTTGAAGTTGCCGATTATAAAGAAATAGCTGCTATTATGGACAATTGCCGTGCATATGATCTGGTATTAATCGATTTGCAAGATACCGGATGCCATACGGTACAAGTTGTCCAAGGTATTATTGCCGGTGTTGAACAGGATAGCGCTCCTACCATAGTGTTGCTTGACCGCCCTAATTTGTTAGGGCCAAAGATCGAGGGCTCATTATTGGTAGCATCACATGGTGCACGTTCAACAAAATTTCCTTTGCGTACCGGTATGACTATTGGTGAACTTATGCATTATTATATGGCGCACACGCAGATAAAATTACCTATTCAAGTAGTTGCAATGCATAATTATGACCGCAGCATCTGTATGCGTACTACCGAACATGCAACAACGGAACAACAAAAGCTGTATGGCTCTACCCTGTGTAATCTGTTAGCAGAAGTGATGCCGCTTGATGTTGGCCTTGCTACTGAACATGCATTTACGGTGGTTGCTTTGCCGCAAGAGATAGAATTTAATAAAAAAAATTGGTACGAACTGCAGATTCAGCTGCGTAATGTTGGTATAGAATCGACCATTTGCTCGTATTATAGTCCGCCTAAAAAATGTTATTGTACCGGCCTTAAGTTACAGATTGATGATATGTTTGCTATCGATAGTTTTAATACCTTGCTGACAACGTTGGTTTTTTTTAAGCAATGTGGCTTAACACTTGGTTTTACGCAGCGTTTTGATGATCTTGTCGGGTCACCTATGGTTCGGTTGTATGTTGACGGCAAAGTAAGTAGAGCAGAGCTTAAATATACGATTAATTATGACCTTGAACAGTTTTATCGCCAAGCATTTAATGCATTTATGTATCATCCATTGCCACAGGTAGTGTTGGTGTAGTTTGCTAGTGCCGAAAGTTTTAAAAAGATGTTTATTCATAATTTCTTTTTTTATTGTAACAGCAACTACTGTCATCGAGGCGGTGGCTGGGACCCAGTATTAGGTTTTTTATTTTATCGCTGGATCCCTGCTTTCCGTCTTCGCCAAAGGCTTCGCCGAGACAAGTCGCGCCTGCCCGCCATAGCCAAAAGCGTCGGCGGGAGGATGACAAAAGAAAAAGTTAACGCGTTATTTGTTAGATTGTTTAGATCGAGTTTTCCTTTTTTGTTGTTAACAATGGGTGCTGCCCATTGTTACAAACTAGGCATAGAAGCAATACCCAAGCAACTCAAGCAACAGTATGCACATACAACAGCACGTATTGGATTAGTTACCAATCATACCGGCACTGATCAACAAGGTACACGTACGGTTGATATATTATTGAACCAAGGATTTGGCATTACAAAATTATTTGTTCCCGAGCATGGGTTAGATGGCAAAGTTCTTGCAGGGCTTGCAGTCGCTGATACGCAGGACAAAACAACTAAGTTGCCGGTTATTAGTTTGTATGAACATGGTGCTGGAAAAGATATTAGTCCACAACTATTTGCGGATATTGATCTGCTGATGTTCGATATGCAGGATGTTGGCATGCGCCATTATACCTACATTTCCACACTCTATAAAGTGCTGGAAGCTGCTGCCAACTATAACAAAAAAGTTATTATTTTTGATCGCCCTAATCCGCTTGGTGATTGCATGGAAGGGCCGCTCTGTGCAACCAATCTACATTCATTTATTGGTATTTGTTCTATTCCGTTACGCCATGGCATGACGATTGGTGAATTGGCACAACTGTTTAATACAAAAATGTTGCGACAACCTGCAGATATTGCAATTGTACCGTTGCAAGATTTTACGCGTACCGCGAACATGGAACGCTTGCCTACGCATCTTTCTCCTAATATTGCTAACCTACATGCAGCACATGGTTATAGTTTTTTGGGATTGCTGGGGGAAGTTGCACCATTTGATGTTGGTGTTGGTACGCAGCGTGCTTTTCAGGTGATTACCTTGCCGCTTGAACATGCGCCGGAAGAGCCCGAATGGCGTCGTCTGCAGCAGCAGCTTATGCAGTATAGTATCGCAAGTCGACCATATACCTATTTTAATGCATGCAAAAAAAAGGAATATCATGGATTGGCGTTGCAGATTAATGACATTGCGCACGTGCCGGCATTTAAGGTATTTCTTGCAGTGTTGCAATGGGCAAAAGATATAGGATTAGCCGTTACGTTTGCGCCGGTGTTTGATAAATCGGTCGGCAGTGACAAAATCCGCGCTTGGTTTAATGGTCGCATTACGCGTGATGAGCTTCTTGCGCGCATTGATGATGAATTGCAGTTGTTCTTGCAGGAGCATAAAGATATGCTGCTGTACCCTGAGAGCCCGCGCATTGTGCAGCAAAGGTTATTGAGCATTAACACAAACTGTTAATGCTCAGAAAATCATTTTTTTTACAGCCCGCTTACTGCGTTTTCAGCAATAGGTGTTTTGGTAATGCTATCAATACGAAGAGCAACTGGAACAGTATCTTCATGTATGTGATCAACGGAGATAAATGGTACAAGTTGATCAGCTTTTCCATCCCATTTTGCTTGCGCGTGATAGGTAGAATCTTTGTAAGCAAGTGCAATCGCAAGAGCGATAATTTTTTGGGGTTCTTCTCTAAGTACATATCCACGATTTGAACACGCAGCTACAAGTTGGCGGTTCATTTGTGATATCATTCCAGCCAAGATACCTTTACAACGTGCAGTATCGCTGCCACCAAGATCAGCTGGCCATCGTTCATAATTAGCTAACTCTTCTGGCATACCATTGACTATAAGTTGTGGTACGGTAAACAAATTATAGACATCATTTTCATTTTTGATATTAGTTTGTACCATCATCGCGCATTCTCCTGCTTCTAGCCAGGTGGAAGTCCCCTTTGGCCACGGGATATAAGCAGCTGCGTGAGTACCAGGCAAATTATCTTTGCACAATGATATCATTGATGATGTGGCTGGTAATAATGTTTGTGATGATTGAGCTCCAGAATCATGCATCATTGCACATGCAACCGATGTTGTTAAAGCCGCTGCTAAACCAATTAAACGAATATTCATGCTATCTCCTTAAAAATTATCTGCTTTTAGATATCGGCTTCAGATATAGCATGCGTTGGTAGATTTAGCAAGTCACTTATTTTCTTGGATATGTTATAAGACCACCGGGAAAATCAGTGCCGATCCGGACAGGCCACACGTTTAATTGTATATCATTAATAGTAGTGAATGGCATAAGTACATCAGATATTCCATCCCAGCGTGATTCAGCATGATAGATCATCCCTTTGTGTGCTAGCGCAATAGCAAGGGTAATAATCCTTGGACTTTTTTCTAGGGACATTACACCTAAATATGCGCTCAGAAGACCATCGTGCTCGTCGGTTAATACTTGCACTATACTTTCTTTACAAAATGTTTGTAGATGACATTTATTTGCTTCGCGCTCGGCTGGGTCTAATGTTCCATGATGGAGTGCTACATAGCCAGCTAAACTTTTACAAAGATTATTTACTATTCTTGCCGGAGAATTTATTATTTCGAAGGTGTCATGAGGACCAAGTTCCGTGTTCGCTTGTATGAGGATGCCACATTCGCCAGCGCCTAATTTTACGCGTGCACCCTCAGGCCAGCGAATATATCCCGTTTTGTAATGGCAATCCGTTTGTTGTGCCACCGTTATTAATTGCATAGGAGCTGATGGTGTGGATGCAGCAAATAATGCTGATGAGGTTACGAGTGTTAAGATACTCATGAAACGGATATGCATTGTATGTCCCTTACATTGGTTATATATTATTTGAATTATACCATGCATACAAATATTGAGCAAATGAGTAGGCCGGATGATTGCTGCCAGTTACTTTTAGATACACTCTCTGGTATAATTTGATGAAATGTTATTTGAGTATATTCACGAAAGTAAAAACATGTTCAACAATAATAGAGTGCATCTGGTAATGTTCGCAGCAGTTATGTGTATGCAAATCGTTCATGGGACACATTATCGCAAAAACAAAAAACTACTTCCGCCGGCAGAAGTAGTTACACAGATAAAAGATGCTCAAGCTGAAATGCGGCCCGAAAAGCCTTTCAATCCAGTGGATATTATAATACCGCTTAATATTCCGTACACTTTAAGTAGTAAAGCAGATGAAGAGGGAGCAGTAGGTATGTGTGCAAATGTTGTTGGCTGCTGTGCTTTCACTCTGTCTGCAGCATGTATACTGTTAACAGCTCATTCATCTTTGTAGCAAATATTACATTTGTTGATAAGGATCTGTGCCACGTGCTGCACCATAGGCATGTACGGCAATTAATATACTTATAAAATATAATGGCGAGTTCATCAAAATGCCTTCAATTGCAAAGATTACTGCTAGTGCGAGCCAATTATTTTGTGCCAGTTGCGCAGCGCGTTTAAACGATGCAATAAGCCCAACTTTTTCATGAAATATAACGAAATAAGCAAGATAATAACGTGCTACAAGATACGCACCCGCAAGACAAAGTGCTGGAATAATGAATCCTATAGCGATATATGCAACAATAGAGTTTAAAACATTAAAATTTTTATACAGTATATCGCGCATGCTAAAGATGTAATAAGCGCCTTGAAAGCAAAGTATAGCGATGGCAGCAACACATACATAACCAATTATAAAAAATATGTAACGCACTACGACCGGTAGCGATGGCACAATATCTTTAACTGATGCAGATCCGCGTTGGTACAATGCAAGTGCGCAAGGGATAAAGATCAAGTTGGCAATAATGTTTAACATGAGCATCATTAATTTTAAGAGATAATTATGTTGTGGTTGCATAGCCAATGCATGTATTTCTTCTAAAGAAGTAAAAGCCTCTGTTGGTTCGATGCTTATAATAGGAGAACTTACCGTGTCTTTAAACAACAGAAATATAACTGTTTGAATAGCAATCGTTATGAGTGCCAATTGCCAGTGTTCGAAAAAGGTTTTAATGCCCCACAAAACCGATTTGTTTAATGAAATAGGTTGACTCATCGTATCTCCTTTAATTATTTGTGATCACAACACTTTTTTTTAGGATGCAGCGCATCCATATAATATTGTTCAACTTGTGGCCAATTAATTACTTGCCACCATGCAGTAATATAGTCCATGCGGCGATTTTGATATGCAAGGTAATAAGCATGCTCCCATACATCAAGACCTAATATCGGTGTTTGATGTTCAGAGAGCGGACTGTCTTGGTTGTGTGTGGCGATGATAGAAAGATTACCATGTCTATCGGTTACTAACCATGCCCAGCCACTACCAAATACAGTTTTTGCAGTTGCGTTGAATTCCTCTTTAAATGCTGCAAATGAACCATACTGTTTATTAATTTCTTGTGCTATGCGACCCTCAGGAACCGCTTGTGCTTGCGGTTGCATGATGCTCCAAAAAAAGCTGTGGTTCATATGTCCGCCGCCATTATTACGCACCGCTGTGCGCACATCTGATGGCACGTGATCAAGATGTTTAAGTATATGTTTTAATTTTTTTTGCTGCAATTTTGGATGCTCTTTTAATGCTGCATTAAGATTATCAACATACGCTTGATGATGTTTTTCGTAATGTATCTGCATAGTGCGTGCATCAATATGCGGCTCTAATGCATTATAAGCATAGGCCAGTTTAGGCAAATTGTATGGATAGGTAGTTGGCAATGCCGCTACTACAACCGTTGCATCAGCATCGATTTGGGTTTGTATGGATGTTGATGCCGGGCACATATGCATAATTTCGCTGGTAAAGTTTTGTACAAACATATTGTCGCGTGCGGTTGTGCTTTCTTTGCGTTGTTCGCCGGATTCAATAAAGAAACGTGGTACTGTCTTAATCTTGTATTGTTCACGAATTGTAGCATTTGCCTCTTTTGATAGATCAATGTGTGCAAATGCAACATGTTCTAGTTGTGGATTATTGGCAACTTGAGCAAAAGGTTTTTCTATCTTTTTGCAATGTGGGCAGCTTGGTTTTACAAATGCAATAACACGTTGTGCGTGCTGTGCTTTAAAGTTATTAAGATTCTGAGGTCCGTTAATTTCAACCATTATAGATTTGATTGTGGCAATGTTAAGTGCAAGTATGCATGCAATAATGAGACGTCGTTGCATTGTATTCCTTTTTTTATAATGCGTAATTTTTTATTTTTTTATGTGCAAGCAATTGTAAGCATACCTCTTTTTTTTTACGATGATCAACTATCTGCATGATTATGATGCTTAGAAAATGCCAGACTGTTTTTTTGCCGAAATTGGTGCGTCCGTTTTTGTACATTCGCTCTTTTATTTGCGGGTCAAATTTTTTCTTCAGATCGGGGCAGATTGATGATGGTATCGCACTCGATCATGTTTTTGGATGACACAAATAGAAATTTGTTTCTCTAGTTTGTATCCAAAAATTTCAGATGTTGCATTGCATGTTTGATAAAAAAATGTTGCGTCTAAAAAGGTAAATCGCTACCATATGCTTATGCCTCAAAATTTGCAATATTCTTAATTGAAACAATTTTTAAAAAAATTATGCAGTGAGGCAGTGGGGTGGGCAAACATGTGTAGTGTTGAAAATAATTAATCATAACAAATAAAGGGGTGTCCTTCATGGATATGGAAAAAAATAGAGCCGGTGGTTTGCACATGGCTCCAATGGCGCAAAATAGCTCACCGCAAATGCCGCGGGGCAAACAGTATTTGGTAATGCATCATGATGGCAGCAGTGGATTGTTTGATGTTAATCGTATGTACAAAACGATTCGTTGGGCAAGTATTGGTCATGAACGTTTTATTGATGCAGATGCAATTTTGCAAGAAACGATTCGTAACATATACGATGGTATTAGCGCGGCAGAAATTTCTGAAGCATTGATTTTAGGTACGGTGCCATTTATTGAAAAAGAGCCGGCATACGGATATGTTGCTGCTCAGCTGGTACTTAAAAAACTATTTCGTGAAGTCACGGGCGTTTCTATTGAATATTGCGACCGTGATCGTTTGTATCGCGAATCATTTATTTCCAGCATTAAGCGTGGTGTAGCGGTAGCACTTTTTGATGAGCGTTTACTTAAGTTTGATCTTGAGCGTCTTGCACAAGAAATGGTGCTCGAGCGTGATAGAGAACTTTATTTTATGGGTATGAAAACGCTCAATGAACGTTACTTTATGAAAATCGAAAACAAACGTTCAGAGTTACCGCAATCATTTTGGATGCGTGTTGCGATGGGGCTTGCATTGCTGGAAGAAAAATGTACCGAACGTGCAATTGAATTCTATCATTTAATTTCTACTTTGCGTTATGTGCCCAGCACGCCAACCTTATTGCATGCCGGTCTTACTAAACCGCAGCTCAGTTCTTGCTATTTAACTACCGTTACTGATGATCTGCATCATATCTATAAATGTATTGGTGACAATGCACAGATGTCCAAATGGTCAGGTGGTGCTGCTAACGATTGGACAAATATTCGTGCAACCGGTGCTATGATTAATAGCATACGTGTTGAAAGTCAAGGTGTAGTACCCTTTTTGAAGGTGGTTAATGATACCACTGCCGCGATTAACCGTAGCGGTAAACGGCGCAGTGCATTGGTTGTATATCTTGAAACATGGCATTATGATATTGAAGATTTTCTTGATTTGCGTCGCAACACGGGTGATGAACGTCGTCGCGCACATGATATTAATACCGCAAATTGGGTGCCGGATCTGTTTATGAAACGTGTACGTGAAGATGGCATGTGGACACTGTTTTCACCTGATGAGGTGCCGGACCTGCATAGTTTGTATGGAGCTGCATTTGAAGCGCGCTATACAGAATACGAAGCACTTGCAGAACAGGGTAAAATTCGTCTATTCAAACGTATGCCGGCAACACAGCTATGGCGTAAAATGTTGAGCCGTATTTTTGAAACCGGTCATCCATGGATTACTTTTAAAGATGCATTTAATGTACGCTCGCCACAAGATCATGTTGGAGTTATTAACAGTACAAATTTATGCACCGAGATCAGTTTAAATACGTCTGCTGATGAAACAGCCGTATGTAATTTAGGATCGGTTAATTTAGCGCGCCATATGATTGATGGCAAGCTTGATGAAACCATGCTTGCGCAAACAATTAAAGGTGCTATGCGCATGTTGGATAACGTTATTGATATTAACTATTATCCTACCATCGAAGGCAAAAATGCTAATATGCGTCACCGCCCGGTTGGATTGGGTGTCATGGGTTGGCAAGATATGCTCTACATGAGCGATATTGCGCTTGATGCGCAGGCTGCGCGTGATCTTGCAGATGAAACATTGGAAAAAGTATCGTACAATGCGATTAAGGCATCATCGGAACTTGCTGCAGAACGTGGTGCATACAGTAGTTTTGTCGGTTCAAAATGGGATCGCGGGTTTTTGCCACAAGATACGTTAGATCTACTACAAGAACAGCGTAACGTGCCGATTAAAACAGCGCGTGGTGGCAAGCTTGATTGGGAGCCGGTGCGCAATAGCATTCGTGTACATGGTATGCGTAACTCTAATACGATGGCAATTGCACCTACAGCAACTATCTCTAATATCGCAAACTGCTATCCATGCATTGAGCCTATTTATAAAAATCTGTATGTAAAATCAAATATGAGTGGTGAATTTACCGTAGTGAACCAGTATTTGATTGCGGATTTAAAAGCACTGGGCTTGTGGAATGAGCATATGCTTGATCAGCTTAAATTCTATGATGGTAACATTCAACAGGTGCCGGAAATACCTGATCATCTGAAAGCGAAATATAAAGAAGCATTTGAGCTTGATCCGGAATGGTTGTTAGAAGTTACGGCATCTTTTGGCAAATGGATTGACCAAAGTATATCGCACAACATCTTTATGCAGGGCGCATCGGGTAAAAAATTATCTGATACCTATATGAAGGCTTGGGAATTTGGACTGAAGGCAACCTATTATTGCCGTACATTGGGTGCAACACAGATTGAAAAATCAACGCTTAATGCACAGGAATATGGATTTACGCAAAAACGTAATCAGGTTGAGGTGCCGGAGAAAAAAAATGCGCAAATGACGCAAGAATCGGCCGATAAAGCAGTTATGTGCAGCATTTTGAACGGCCCTGATTGTGATTCGTGTCAATAATTAACATCAATACTTACCTCTAAAGGAATTACTCATGTCTGGTATTATTAACAATAGTATGATCGACCCTAATAAAATTTTGCCTATGCGCTATATGTGGGCGCGCGAACATTATAAAAATGGCGTTGCCAACAACTGGACGCCGGAAGAGATTTCTATGCAGCAAGATGTTGAGCATTGGAAATCAAAGAATGTGCTTTCTGATGCTGAGCGTAGATTGATCATGTGGAATCTCGGATTCTTTTCTACTGCTGAATCATTAACAGCTAATAACATTGTGCTTGCATTGTATCGTCATGTGACTAACCCGGAATGCCGTCAATATCTATTGCGCCAAGCATACGAAGAAGCAGTGCATACCGATACGTTTATCTATTGCTGTGATTCATTGGGATTAGATCTGGATGAAATTTACACCATGTACGAAACTATCGAAACTATCAAAGCAAAAGATGCTTTTGTTGTACAACTTACAACTGCTGTTTTTGATCCAAGTTTTTCAACGCAAGGCGCCGAAAACACGCAACGTTTTGTGCGTGATTTAATTGGTTACTATGTGATTATGGAAGGCATTTTCTTCTATGCCGGATTTGCAATGATGCTTGCGCTTAAGCGCCAAAATAAGATGATTGGTATTGGTGAGCAGTTTGAATATATTATGCGTGATGAAAGTATTCATTTGGCATTCGGTTGCGATTTAATCAACACGATTAAAGCGGAAAATCCATCTATTTGGACGCCTGCATTCCAAGCAGAGGTTACCGAGCTTATTAAGCAAGCGGTAATTTTAGAGCAAGCTTATGCGCATGATGCATGTCCAAACGGTATGCTTGGTATTAATGCGGAGCAGTTTAGCGAATATGTGGAATACATTGCAGATCGTCGTCTTGAGCGTATTGATTTGCCAAAAGTGTATGGTAGCAAAAATCCATTCCCATGGATGTCACAAGCGACTGATTTAAACAAAGAGAAGAACTTCTTTGAAACGCGTGTTACTGAGTATCAAACTGCCGGTTCGCTTGAGTGGTAGATTAAATTTATGAGGATGGTCCTTCGACCCAGCCTTCGCATAAAGCTTCGGCGGGCAGGCATGCTCAGGATGATTTATGGGTTATAGGATTTCTTATTACAACTGACTCGATTGTATGAATAATAAATTATTTAATATAATCATCCTGAGCATGCCTGCCCGACATAGCCTTGGCGACGTCTGGGTCGAAGGATCTTCCGTATAAATCGAAAAGAATAAAGATGAAATCTTTACTAGAAGAGATAGCTCCACAATTTATCGTGGATAAAGCGGGTAAAAAAACTGCCGTAATTCTTGATATTGCTACATTCCAGCATCTCATAGATGAGTTGGAAGACTTTTATTTAGGTGTGCTTGCGCAAGCGGCTCTGAATGAAGACCCAGACTACGCGCAAGGCTCCGTCGGGCAGGCAATGAAACCGTTTCACATGAACAAGTAAAAAAAATAATTTTCACGGGCACAATGGCTTGAGCCTAGTGTATAATTCGTTCAAATCAAATGGAATATTTTTCGTGTTGGCAAGTGTCGGTAAGAAATTGGTGTCGCCGTAAAAGCGGGGCAAAATATGTGTATGCATATGTGATGGGATACCGGCGCCCGCAGCTTTGCCAATATTAAAACCAACATTAAGGCCATCCGCGTTTAGTTTAGTTTTAAGTAGAGCGCTGTATGCTGCAACCAAATCTATCAATTCATGATGTGCTGCTTGTTCAAGACCATGCAAATCGGCAATATGTGCATAGGGAAGTATGAGTAAATGCCCTGCATTATAAGGATATTTATTCAGCATGACGGCATGATGCTTGTGGCGTTTTAAAATAAGGTATTCTACATCTTTATTGCTTTTTAGTTGGATACAAAAAACACATTCATCTTCAGTGGCATCTTCTTGCTTGCTGCGGCCATTATGTTCGGTGTAGTCACTGCGCCAGGGAGAAAAAAGCTGTTTCATTATGGTATCCGGGTAATAATAGGGTAGATAAAGGCTATTTTCATTAATGTACCATGCTTAAAGCATGCTTTGCAAGCAGATCTTACCATAATAAATATTTCAAAATGAAATTAATTATTGACTTCTTTTTCATCAACCTGCTATTATAAGGATAGAAGAGTGGACTAAATGGAAGGTTTTAGCATGAAAAAGTCGATAATTATCATTATTTTATGCACGTTAGGTGCATTGCAAGCACGTCCTGTTGCGCAAGAAGATGTGCAACTTAAAGATTTAGAAAAAAAAATTTACGAGCGGAGTGTTGAGCTTCCTGAACTTAAAAAGCAGTTAAAGCAAACGGCAAAGGGTTCCGAAGATGCACGCAGATTGAGAACAAAAATTAATCAATACGAAGAATTTATAACCACAGGGCAGGCTGAATTAGATGCTCGTCGCAAAAAGCCTAGTTTAGTACAAATTCCTGTTGCTTTACCGACGGCACAAGTTCCGGTACAAGAGACGCCGATAGAACAAACTCCAAGCGAAGAAATAGTGTATAAAGATGTTACCGTGATTCCAGAACCATTACCGGTTGAACAGCCAGAAGTTCCTCAAGGTGTATATATAGACACCGAAGTATATCCTGAAATCGCGCCTGCAGTAGAAGAAATAAAAAACGAAGTTGCGGTAGTAATTCCGGTAGCACCGGCATTGCCAATAGAACAACCAAAAGTAGAAAAAGGTACCGATGCAGCATTGCTTGAAGAGATACGCAAAGGTACAACATTACGTCCAGTAACGCAACCGGAAGAGGTACCAGTTGTAGAAGAAGTAAAAAAAGAGGCTGAAGTAGTTGCGCAACCGGAAATTGCACCAGCACCAGCTCTAGAACAAATAGAAGTTGAACCGGTGGTGGCTCCCGTTGAAGTACCGGCATTACCCGCTCAAGAGCCGATAATAAAGCCGATTAAACCGATATTGATAACACCGATAACGCAATTAGAAAAAGGGCGTTTAATGGTAGAAATTCCTGCAGTTGAAACAGAAAAGGCATCGTTGGTTGCAGAAATACGTGGTGGCAACAAGAAGCAGCTTTCGGTTAAAGGAGAAGGTATTCAAGCGACCATTGGTAAAAAAAGAATGAGTACTACTGTGCAAGACCAGGAAACTGCATTAAAGAAACGACGTATGGAAATAAATAAGTAATAAAGATGTTGAATAAATCTATTAATAACGATAGGGAGTAATTATGAAGAAGTTTGTAGCAATTGTAGCACTTTGCGTAATGGGTTCACTATGCGCAGTAGGTGCGGGAGATTTTGACAATTATCAACTTGCAGATTTGCAACAACGTATTGAAGAGCGTAAGGCTCAATTATCTGGGCTGCAACAACGTTTGAGCGCCGCAGCAAAAGGTTCTGAAGAAGCACAAAGATTAAGAACGCAATTAGGCCAAGCTCGAGAATTTATCAGAACCGGTGAAGCTGAACTAAAGGCTCGTAACTTTAAGCCGGTGGCAGCAACAAGTAATAAACAGCTACCATTTATTGAAGAGCTTAAACAACGTGCGCAAAGTGATTTTAATTTGCGACCGGCTGCAAAACAGACTCCACTGAAACCAAGACCTCAAGCTGAACTTTCTCAACGTGAGAAATTAATGCAAGAGATTCGTAGCAGAGGCGCTGCGCAGTAATAAGCGTTGATACTTAAAAGTTTGTGCGATCTAACAATCGCATGATAAAAGAAGATGTAGTTTAGGCTACATCTTTTTTTTAAGATCTTTTGTAGTGATTTGCACAGCAGAGAGGGATCTTTGTGTCCAACGATCTATTTTTTTGCTAAAATAAGCGGTGTAATGGCATTTTTTGTACACAGATAGATTTTTACACAAGGGATACAGATGTTACGCTGCAAGTTTCTGATTATACTATTGCTTGCATTAGTAGAGAGTATTTATGGGGCAAGTTTAAATAATCTTCCAACTTATCCTGATGACCCAGAAGAACGAACTGATGCGCGTCTGTTTCCGGTCTACAACTTTTCTTTTTATCCTACAAAGAGAAAAGTTGTGCCTATGCACGTACCGTCACATATCCCTTCTTGTTCTACCGAGCCTGTAGTATCTGTGCCGAAAATACCTATGCAGAAAGGTCTTGCATTACTGTATATATGTTCTCGTATAGCTCATCATGAATATCTGGCAAAAAAATTAATTAAACGTTGCAATCAAGAGACGGTGGGTTCTATGCAAGATATGATAGTTACCATGTTGAATAAGCTCAGAAAGCCTATTACTATCACCTTGCTTATGCCATCGTTTATGATTCACGGACGTTGTTACTCTGTAAAGGGTAAAACAAAATGTGAGATACAACGGTTATCTACGCGTGAAATAGTAATATTTGGCAAAGGAGTTTGTAAAAGGAAAATAGCATATCAAAAATGGTTGGCATTATCTGCGCAACTTGGCAATGATGGTGGTGATGTATATTTGGGAACAGCGGATATGATAAGTACTTCAGTGCAATTGACAGATATTCATATGACATTGCCCAATAATGTTACGCTTTGTTATAAAGTTCCATCTCCTGGATATACTGGCATGTATAGTATGAAAACCGCACAGGCAACATTGATCGCTTCCACCTGTAAACCTGAAATAACTGCAGATTTATTGCGTACGCAATTACATATATTTCATGAAAAATCACATACCAATCTATTTTTTTCATATGCGCTTGAAAAGTTAATAGTTGATAACTCTTTTTTAGATTCAGTTTTCTTGCAGCTATCGGTTAAAAACGAAGGATCTAAACCTATAGAATGTGATACATTTAGGGTATTTCGAGAAGATGGTTATATAAAAGGACGAAATTGGAGCAATCCTGATGATGATGTAAAATATCCTATATTTTATAAAGATCCCTGCATAGAAGTAGAGTGTAGAGCTCGTTTAACACATCAAAAAGAACTATCTATTCAGTAATGATACATATTAATTGTCGCTTTGTGTATTGTGTACTATCGCTTTTTTTGGTACATTACAGAGCACTATATTTTAAACACCAAGGTACAATTTTGAAAGGATATGTACGATGCAACACAAATTATTCATGTCATGTATGCTTTTTTTAGCGTGGGGTTTATGTAGTGGAGCTGCACAAACTACTCCACATGTCGCTCGTACAGATAAATCCGGATCAACGTCAGTAATATGTTCTAGTTTGGCTCAAAGCTTGCACAAAAAAATCAATGAAGACGTGATGTTTAAATTATCTTTTTTCACGTGGGTTGAAGAGAATTGCAAACGACAACGATGCGAAGATCAGCAAGTGTACCCTATATGCTTTGATGCAACTACCAAATTGATTCCAGTTTCACGTGTAAGTACGGTTCTTCCGTTGCCTCAAGCGGTATTATCAGTCAGGGTTGTACAGCCGCATGGTGAAGAAATCGTTAATATCGAACCACGAAACTATACCTATTTTATCAGTCCAAGTTCGTCTAAGTAGGATAGCACTTCGGTTATCACTTGCCAACTTTCTATGGTATGTTACGCTAACTTGCATTCAGGATATCAACGTCGCTGATTAAAAAAAGGAAGCATTAGCCATGGATTATCATCCGATAGTGCTTATTGTAGGAACGCGCCCAGAAGGCATCAAAATGGCTCCGGTATATTTTGCGCTCAAAAAAGCAGGATTGCCGGTTCTGTTAGTCAGTACTATGCAGCATGAGCAGTTACTGCAGGATGTCTTTGATCTGTTTAACATCAAACCGGATTATGATCTTGCCATTATGCGTCAAGGTCAGGATCTGTTTTATATAACGCAAGCGCTGTTACAAAAAACGAAAGAGCTTTTTCAGCAGATCAAACCATCGTTGGTGCTAGTTCAAGGTGATACAACCTCAACGTTCGCCGCTTCGCTTAGCGCTTTTTATGCACATATTCCGGTCATGCATATTGAAGCAGGTTTGCGTACGGGTGATATGCAATCACCATTTCCTGAAGAATTTAATCGTCGCTGCATAAGTTTACTTGCGCAGCATCATTTTGCACCCACTGCAGGAGCTGCAGCTCACTTGATAGCTGAAGGTATTGCAGATCAAGCAATAAGTATTGTAGGTAATACGGTAGTTGATGCGTTGTATATGTTGAACGATGCGCTTGCACAAGGGCGCATACAACCATCCATACGTTTACAGGAGCGCATTACCCAAAGTATAGCTAATGCAAAACATATTATATTGCTGACCATGCATCGACGTGAATCTTTTGATGGCGGTATTGAGCGTGTTCTGCAAGCAGTTGCAACATTTTTGCGTGAGCATGATGACGTTGTATGTTTTTATCCGTATCATCCCAATCCCCATGTGGTACAGGCATTGCAATATGCACAGATGCAAGAATTAGCAAATTGCTATCTTCTTGAGCCACTCAGTTACGCTGATATGGTTTATCTTTTAAACAAGGTTGATTTGGTACTTACCGATTCAGGTGGTATTCAAGAAGAGGCTATAAGTTTAGGCAAACGTGTACTTATATTACGCGAAAAAACGGAACGTACCGAAGCCATTGCTGCAGGCATGGCGCATCTGGTGGGTACCGATTATGCTATGATTATGGCCTATATGGAACAGTTGTATGCAACGCCATTGTTAACCGGAACCACAACATTTTATGGGGATGGAAAAGCGGCTGAAAAAATAGTACAACATATAGTGGATACTCATGTTCTTAAAAAAAGATATCAAGAGGTGTCACAACTTGCGCATGAGCAGCATGCATCAACTCTGCAGACACCATTAATACAAACAAAAAGGAACACAATGCATGTAGTAATGCTCGGATTAGGATATATTGGATTGCCAACCGCACTTGTAATGGCAGACCACGGATATACGGTGACCGGAGTAGATATTGACGCGGCTCGCGTTGCAGCAATTAACGCCGGTGATGCAGTTATTCAAGAACCGGAAATATATGAGCGCTTACAAGTCGCACTCCAAAAAGATAATTTTAAAGCAGTTATCCAAATATGCACGGCAGATTATTACATCATTGCGGTGCCGACACCGTTTAAAGAAGAAAAAAAAGCTGATTTGCAGTATGTATATGCTGCAGCGGATATGATTGCAACGGTACTCAAAGCCGGTGATACAATATTACTTGAATCTACGGTGCCGGTTGGCGCAACTGATGCAGTTGCGGTGTATCTTGCACAAAGAACCGGCTTTAAAGTTGGTCATGATATATTTATTGCCCATTGCCCTGAGCGTGTATTGCCGGGAAATATATTTCATGAATTACTGCAAAATGACCGTATTATTGGTGGCGTTACGCCTATATGTGCTCAAAAAGCGCGCGAAGTATATGCACAGTTTGTTAAAGGCGCATTGCATCTTGCTGATGCAAAAAGTGCAGAATTAGTTAAGCTTATTGAAAATAGTTCACGCGATGTGCAGATTGCATTCGCACATCAGGTTGCTTCCATGGCATATAGTCTCGGATTGGATCCGTATCAGATTATCGATCTTGCAAATAGGCATCCACGAGTTAATATTTTGCAACCTTCCGCGGGAGTTGGTGGCCATTGCATTGCCGTTGACCCATGGTTTTTAATTGAAACTATGCAGCCTCAAACTGCTTTATTGCAGGCAGCACGGCATATAAATGATGCACGTCCGCTTGAAATCATTGCCTATATTCAACGAGAGATACTGGCCTTTACACGCAGCACACAACGCGTTCCTAATGTACTGTTGATGGGATTAACGTATAAACCGGATGTGGATGATCTACGTGAATCACCGGCATTGCATATTGCACATATGCTCAAAAATGAGCCATCGTGCCGGCTGCTTGTGTGTGAACCGCATGTAAAACAGACATATCTTAAAGGTGAATTAAGCAATCGTGTTGTGAATATAACCCAAGGTGTAGAACAAGCTGATATTATAGTATTTTTAGTAGCACATACGCGGTTTAAAGCAATAGATCGTACTATATTAGCAACCAAAAAAGTTCTTGATTTTTGTGGCAGTATGCATCAAAAAGGTTCTGCAGATGAGCTGCATTGGCCAAAAGTATCTGCAGCATATATGCCACACATAACATCACCATTGTTACAGGAGAGTGCATGAGGCAGGTATTTTTAGAAAAAGGAGCGATGGTAATTAATGAAGTGTGTCAGCCGGCAATGGATGAGCATGCGGTGCTTGTAGCAGTGCATTATTCATGTATCTGTTCAGAAGCGGAAGCATCGCTTATTAAACAGGCAGGATCACTTGAGTTATTTTCCAATATGTCCTATAAGATTAAGCGCGTCGTGGAATCGTTTAGCGCGCATGGTATTGATGGCGCAAAATCACTCATTAAAAGTAAACTTAAAGGTCGCATTCAGGCATTGGGTTATTCCTGCTCGGGACGTGTTATTGCTGTGGGCAAAAAAGTTACGCGATTTCGCGTGGGTGATTACGTTGCATGTGCCGGTTCAGGATATGCATATCATGCAGATCTTGTTTGTGTGCCGGAGCATTTTGTTGTGCCCGTTGATGCAGCAATACTTAAAGAAGCAAGTGTAACAACCTTAGGTGCAATGGCCTTGCATGCAATTCGCAAAGCATCATTACAATTAGGTGAGGTGGTTGCTGTGGTGGGGTTAAATCTTATTGGGCAACTTATTGTGCAGCTGGCAAAAAATTCCGGATGTAAAGTTATTGCAATAGATCAATCTGAAGAGCGTCGTGCATTGGCAAAAAAAATAGGTGCTGATGAAGCACTTACACTTGATGCCGATCTGGCTGCAAACGTTGGCTACATGTCTGCGCATAATGGTATTGATGCAGCTATTGTGACATCAGGTTCATCGATGGAGATGCGTGAGCTTTTTGGTATTATGCGGCATAAAGGTGCTGTGGTTATTACTGAAGATATCACGGTGGAAATTGATGCAGAAATAGCGTGTAAAGAGCTTGATATTCATGTTATTACTTCAGCGCATGCAGCAGCATTTGATGCGCACATGGAGCAATCAGGACAAGAACTGTGTGCACATCAACGTTGGAATGAACAGCGCAATATGCAGGCATTCGTGCAACTGCTTGAGCAAAAAAAATTAAACATTCATGCACTTATTGGACTTGAAGTTGCCGTCAATGAAATTGAAACGGTATATGAAGGCATTAAGCAGCAAAGCTTTTTGGGTGCATTGCTTACGTATGATATGCCGGAGTACCAAGTGCAACAGCTACAAGAGCAGCCGGCGGAAGCGGTGGCAACGGGAATACGTTGTACCTTTATGCCGGCACGCAAAGATGAATTGCGCGTAGGTATTGTTGGGGTTGGTGATTTTGCAAAAGTTACGCTGATGCCTTTGCTTTCCCGCATTAAAGATATCAAGATTCAAGCAATTGCAGATGCGGATATTACGGTGTCAATGCAGGCTAAAAAAATCTATGATGCACAGATTGCATGTGCTGATTACAAAGAGCTTTTGCAAGATGATGCTGTTGATGTTTTGGTGATTGCATCACCGCATCGCTATCATTGCATGCAAGCGCTGGATGCATTGAGTATGTCAAAAGCGGTATTTTTAGAAAAACCGATGGTGACTGATAGTAAGCAGCTGCAGGCTTGTGCCGATTTTTTCAAATTGTATCCCAATGCACCGTTTGTGGTAGATTACAACCGTTCATTTGCGCCGGCAATCAAAAAAATAAAGCAGGCGCTGCAGGGTCGTAATACACCGGTTATGATGCATTATCGCATGCAGGTGCAATCATTGGCAAAAGATCATTGGATGCAAACTGAAATTGGTGCCGGACGCATTATTGGTGATGCATGCCATATTATTGATCTCTTTTGTTATCTTATTGATTCTGATGTATTTGCCGTTTCGGTAGAAGCGATGCATAGCATGGATGAGCATATTTTCCCAACCGATAACTTTGTAGTGCATTTGAGTTTTAAAGATGGTTCGATATGTTCATTGCTTTATACGGCAATAGGACATGGTAAGATGAATAAAGAACGCATGGAGCTTTTCTTTGATGGTAAAGCTATTGTGCTTGATGATTATACAACTCTTGAAGGATTTGGGTTTTCAAGCAGTTTTGACCAAACTTATTCGGTTTCAGACAAAGGGCATACAGCGTTACTTGAGCAGTTTTTTGCCAATTTGCGCAAGCCCGTGTTTGAATCGCCCATACCACTTGAACGTTTGTTGCGTGTAGCTCGTATAACTTTAATTATTGATGCCCTTGCATGTAAAGGGGGAGGAACACAAGATGTTGAATAAAGTAATGATAAGTCTATGTATTGCAAGCTCAATCTTTGGTGTGCAAGAAGATTGCCAGAAGCATTTGTATCCGATTCTTATGGCCGGTGGTGATGGGCATCGTATGTGGCCATTGAGCCGTCAATTGCGCCCAAAGCAGTTATTAACATTGGGTACCGATCAAACATTGGTAGAGCAGACGCTGGAGCGTGCATTAATGATTGCACCAAAGAGTAATATTTGGGTTGGTACAACGGCGCAGCATGCCCATGCATTGCAACAGAATATTGGCACACGTGTAGGTAGATTTGTGATTGAGCCGGGCTTGCGTAATACTGCACCGGCTATTTTATTAGATTGTCTAGAGTTGCAAGATCAGGACCCGCAAGCGTTGGCGATTTTCTTTCCAGCTGATGCATTTATCCCCAAACGTGATAATAAAAAGTTCGCCAGTTTTATCCAAGATGCAGTAGCGTATGCATTGCAGCATGATCAAATAGTGTTGCTTGGCGTAGAGCCGACGTTTCCGGCAACAGGATATGGCTATATTGAATATGATAAACAGACTGCACGCAGAGCAACGCCGCCCTATCCGGTTACACGCTTTCGTGAAAAGCCTTCGTATGAAGTTGCGCAGCAGTTTCTAGACGATGGCAATAAGCTTTGGAATGTAAGTATATTTTGTGCACAAGTGAGTACTTTTATTCGGGAATATGCAGCAGCTGCACCACATATTTATGAGGCAGTCTGTGCTTATCGACGCGGCGAAATTTCCTATGATGCCATACCTTCAGATTCAATTGATTATGCCGTTATAGAGCGGAGCAATCATATTGCAGTATTGCCGGTAGATTTTTCCTGGTGTGATGTAGGTAACATTGAAGTGTATTTAACGTTAAAGCAAAATTATAACACACTGGACGCTAATTATATCGGTATTGCATCACAAAATAATCTTATTGATGTACCGGGTAAATTAGTGGCACTTGTAGGTGTCGATAACCTTTGTGTTGTGGAAGTTGATGATGCACTGTTGATTGTTAATCGTTCTGCTACTGAAGATGTGCGTGGTATTGTTAAATTGCTTAAACAACGCAATAGTACGCAGCATTTATAAAAATGCACATATGATTAGATGGCGGTTGTGGTGTTTATGTTGCGGTATGATTCTGCTTTACATTTAAAGGCATATTTTTTAAGCTACAACGCATAGTACAAACGCTTTTATACAAGGCAATAAACCTATGCACATACAAAAAAGGTTGTGGTTAGTAATAAGTATCTCTTTTATGGCATCAGCAGCGGCCGCACAATCTATGGCGCGGACAGCAAAAATATTTGTTGCCGGACATCGTGGATTGGTTGGTTCAGCACTCATACGTGCGTTGCGCACCGCAGGATTTACTAATATCATTACACGCTCGCATCATGAGCTTGATCTGCGCGATCAACAGGCAGTATTTAATTTCTTTGCTGCACAGCGGCCCGATTATGTATTTTTAGCTGCGGCAAAAGTTGGTGGTATTTTAGCTAATCGTGATCATCCTGCCGAATTTATATATGATAATCTTATGATTGAAGCAAATGTGATACAGGCGGCGTACCGTTTTGGGGTTAAAAAGTTGCTCTTCTTGGGCTCCTCGTGTATTTATCCGCGGATGGCACCGCAGCCCATTTGTGAAGAATATCTGCTAACAGGCGAACTCGAAACTACTAATTATGCCTACGCGATTGCAAAAATTGCCGGTATTAAAATGTGCCAAGCGTATAATGAGCAGTATGGCACCAAGTTTATTTCGGTTATGCCAACTAATTTATACGGTCCATATGATAATTTTGATGAACAATCATCGCATGTGTTGCCGGCATTATTGCGCAAATTTCATCTGGCTAAAGTACAAAATGCTCCTGAGGTTGTACTCTGGGGCACCGGAACACCGTATCGTGAATTTTTACATGTGGATGATCTTGCCCAGGCATGTCTGTTTTTAATGGAGAGCTATGATGGTGCTGAAATTATAAATATTGGTACCGGTACGGATGTGCAGATCCGTGAACTTGCTGAATTAATTAAAGAGCTGGTGGGTTATACCGGAGAAATTGTATGGGACACGAGCAAACCGGATGGTACGCCACGTAAGCTGCTTAATGTAGAGCGTTTACGTGCACTTGGATGGACTGCACAAATACCATTACAAGAAGGAATATCTACTACCTATGCATGGTGCAATGAGCAACGTGTTTTTGAAAGGATGAACTAATGAAGAGATTACCTTTATTTTTAAGTATGTTACTTATTTCAAGCAACGTGCTGACAGCAAAAGTTGCGCTTATTTTTGGTATAACCGGTCAAGATGGTTCATATTTGGCTGAGCTGTTGCTTGATATGGGTTATGAAGTACATGGCGTAAAGCGTCGTTCTTCAAGTTTTAATACGATGCGTATTGATCATTTACATCATGATGAACATGAAAGACGTGATCACAATTTTTATTTACATTATGGGGATGTTACGGATGCATGCAGCGTTATAAACTTGTTGCAAAAAATAAAACCTGATGAAATTTATAATTTATCAGCACAAAGCCATGTAAAAGTTTCGTTTGATATGCCGGCATATACGGCTTCAGTTGATGCATTTGGAACGCTTCATATCCTTGAGGCTATACGGACCTTGGGCATGGAAGAGACGACACGTTTTTATCAAGCATCAACCAGCGAACTGTATGGCAAAGTGCAGGAGATTCCGCAAACGGAAAAGACGCCGTTTTATCCACGTTCGCCCTATGGTGTAGCAAAACTCTATGCATTTTGGATCGTTAAAAATTATCGTGAAGCATATGGCATACATGCTTGCAATGGTATTCTCTTTAATCACGAATCACCACGACGTGGGGAAACGTTTGTAACGCGCAAAATTACTCGCGCCATTGCACGCATAAAATATGGCATGCAAGAAACATTGTATTTAGGAAATCTTGATTCTAAACGAGATTGGGGCCATGCTCGAGACTATGTGTATGCAATGTGGTTAATGTTACAGCAACCGCAAGGGGATGATTTTGTCATCGCAACAGGACAGATGCATACCGTGCGTGAGTTTGTAGAGGCAGCATGTGCTTGCTGTGGTATTGATATTGTTTGGCAAGGCAGTGGCGTTGATGAATGTGGTGTCGATAAAAAAACCGGTAAAATAATTGTACGTGTTGATGAACGTTATTTTAGACCGACGGAAGTTGATCTACTTATTGGTGATGCTACTAAAGCACAACAACTGTTACATTGGGAACCAAAAGTGGCATTCGATGAACTGGTTAATGAAATGATGCAGCATGAAATACAGATTATGAAGCAATGCGCTATTGTAATGAATTGGTAATAGAGTTAATCGAGGAGAGAGATAATGAAGCGATTTCTTATGTTGCTGTTTCTGTTGCAAACAGCATGCGCACAGATTGCGCAAAAATCTATGGTGATTATTATACCTTCTTATAATAATATTGCATGGTATGAGGGGAACTTAAACTCGGCATGTTTTCAGGAATATGATAACTATCGCATTATCTATATTGATGATGCATCTACCGATGGTACCGGTGATGCGGTGCAAGCATATATTGAGCAGCATCAACTTGCTGATCGGGTCACCTTTATACGCAATACAACAAATAAAGGTGCACTGGCAAATATATATTATGCAGTATTGAGCTGTAATAATACAGACATTATTGTGCTTTTAGACGGTGATGATCGGTTAATGCATAATCGTGTATTGCAGATCGTAAACGAAGCTTACGCCGATGAAGTATGGTTAACCTATGGTCAGTTTCAAGGTGATCCCGATGGGGTTATGGGCTGCTGCGCACCCATGCCCGCTCATGTTATTGCAAGCAATAGCTTTAGGCGCCATGCATGGGTTACATCACATCTACGTACATTTTATGCCAAACTATTTAAAAATATTAAAGCTGAAGATATGATCGCAGATAATGAGTTTATGCGTGTTGCATGGGATTTGGCCTTTATGATTCCTATGTTGGAAATGGCGGGCGAGCGCATACGTTTTATACCTGATGTGCTTTACTTATATAACAAAAGAAATCCCATTAGCGATTTTAGGATAAATTTAGTAAAACAGGAACAATATGAGCGCATGATTCGCAGCAAGCCGATGTATACACGTATCGATCATCTGTTTTGAGTGGCATAATAATAGATGAAACATATGATAAAGAAACTGAAAATTGGAACGATTAATGTTCATCGATGTTGATTACTCAACGTGGTTTGCCGTATGATTTTAGGAACTGTAAGCGGCGTTTGGAGGCCATGCAGATATCCTTTGTACGCTTCAGGTTGGCGCAATAACATCGCTTCAAGAAATAATCCTATAATGCTCCACCAATGGGCGATCATGCGCAAAGGATTGTAAGTGTTAAAATTTTTTGCAAACAGATAACGATAGTTACGCATCAACATTGCACGATTGGCAAACATAGCATCACGTTCAGCAGGACTTTGAATATGTTGTAGTCGTGCAGCTGGGTTAAAAAAAAGTGGCCCATCTTGCCTAATTCTGCGAGCAATATCGGCATCTTCCATGTAAGCATAAGTTGCCAGTGCAGTATCAAATTGATGTTTTTTAAGTACTTGTGCACGAAATGCCATGCAGCAACCGCCTAAGATTTCTACCTCTTTAAATTGTTGTGTGCCATAGGGATGAGTTGGAATGCCCGATGCAGTAAAATTTCCTGATCCATGTTCATGTTGCAACAGAAATATTTTGCGAAAGAGTCGATGTAAGCCGATCTTTTTTGGTGCAATATTGGTAATGGTGCCCATGCCAGCAACATACTGAGGGTGATGCACAAATACTTCATCCATACACTGAAGATAGGTCGGTTCAAGAATAACATCATCATCAAAAAAATAGATAAATTCGCGCGTTGCAGTACGTAATCCTAAATTACGCTGTAAAGTAAGTCCTTTTGGGCTTTTAAGATAATGTAACGCTGTATGAGGAAAATAGGAATGGCTGAATAGTTCTATAAGTTCAGGATGATTGTCCCATGCATCGTTGGAAGCATCAACAATAATAATTTCATTTGGGGGTAGCGTTTGCGTGCTTAAAGAGGATAAACATGTATATAGATCCGTATGCCGGTTATACGTGCAAAGAATAACGCTGATTGAATGTTTATAGTTCATAGCTTTTATAAAGGCGTTGTGCCTTTTTTCCTCTTTTTATGAGTCATGCGCTTCTGTTGATCACCATAGCATAAACTATGGTGAGAGGGAAGATGTAGAAGTTCTTTTTGGGTAATCTTGTTTTACTTAAAATTTCCTGCAAGAAGATCGTCTAAAAATTTTTGCCAAAAAATTTCTGATGGTGGAAATTCATTGGCATCATCTCGTGATATATATAGATTTTTAATATGAGGTATGTTCCAATCTTCAGAAAACTCTTGGGGATCAGATCCAATCGCGAGCAACGTGAATGAAGTTGTCGAAAATTTGCTTTTAATCAGATGATGCAGTTCTAATGTTTCATCTTTGGTAATATCATGCATGCGTAAAAAATAGATGTGCTTACCGGATTTCAGCTCGTCAAAAAAACGTTTGATGCGTCGCGCATATTTCTTATATTGTGTATCATAGTGTGTGGCAATGGTTTCAGGTTCGTGATTAGGAAAGTCATGGTTGAATAATATCTCAAAATGTTTGTCTAAAACTGCTCCTGAACTTCCATCTACACCAGTGTGATATATTCTTTGATAAAAATCATAAAGATATGTACTCCAATAAGGAGTAGATGATGGTACTAAATTTTCTTTGTTAAAGTAATCTTTAAAATTGTTATCAATTACTCGATACAATGATTTGTAAGGAACTATACACCAATCGAATGGAAAAGCGAAGACTCTTAGGTTGATGTTTCGCATCCACCATGCTGGGCCACAATGGCATCCTAAGGGGATGATGATAAAATCTTGAGATATAGTTTCATCGGGTGTGTCATCATGAAATAAGTTTCTTGATATCGTTATTTCTTCTTCTTCTGGTTTTTGATATTCAACTTTTTCATCCAACATCAGTGCATGCACTGAGTGAGCTGCCGCAATACTGTAAACAATAGAATGCATAATAATAACAGAACTTTTAAATTGCATTGTGGTCCTCGCTTTACAGTGCTTTTTCATGTGTTATATGCATACGATAGCACAATCAAACGAGAAAATTATAGAAATTTGTTATTGGACTTTTAGTATTGCGTACACGAAAAAGGCGCCTTCTTACAAAGACGCCTTTTTATCTAAACTTACTTTTTTTGATTAAAACTGAAGTTGCTTTCCACTTGCAGTTTGAAACCAATTAGTTAAAGGCTTAACTTCAAGTTGCTCACCATTTAGCATTGCGCCTAAATCACCATCTGCTGTTTCAAAAAGCTCTATACGCGCATTTGGTTTGAAAGCTGGCAATTTGCCTCCCATACGTTGGAATGTAAATGTTCCAAGGTATGTGCCATTGGTCAAGTTCACTTGAATATTTGGGAATCGATGCAATCCGTGATTAACGAGAATACGTCCACTTTTGTCTCCAGGCATAAGTTGCGATGGTGGAACGGTGTTGTTATCATTAACAGAATGTTCATACCCGATTTGGTAAGGAGTATTGTTCTCGATACCTACCACAAAACCTTGGCTACTTGCGCCATAAGTTATTGATGCAGTTGCCATTGCAAGGGAAAATAAAAATAATGTAGTCTTCTTCATAATAAAGACCCCTTCGGCCCCCATTTTAGGAGCAATACTGGTTGTTAATATGCAATAATCCATGCATTTGATACACTCGATTATTATTTCTACTTTAAATTTAACATAGTCAAGAGGCTAAATGCAATAAAAAGCCTATAAATAAGGCTTTTTTTCAAGAATAGGCCCATTGAGTGGGGTAAATGAAATTGAGGGGGTGTGCTGATTTTGTACCACCCACATAAGCGTCATGTGGGTGGCCGATGTAATACTATTTTGAACTGCTCTTTTTGAGCATTACTTGATATTCGTCTTCGATAATTTCATAACCATTTGCCAAGAAGTATGCCAATGCGTATTTTGATTTGCCTAAATCTGAAGTTTCACCAAACTGTTTTGGTGTTTGGTTACGTACATCATCAATTAAGATAATACCATTATCAGAAAGAAGGTTACGCTCAACAATAATGTGCGCTTCAGCAAGTTGTAGTTGCGCTGTTTCTTCAATTGGTGTCATGTCACCGGTGTCAACATACAAAAGATCTATGCCATTAGGAAAGTTACAGGTGCGTAAAAAATCTAATGAAGAGCAAATATGATAATGCATGAACGGAAATTCTTCCGTTATTGTCCGTGCAACCCCAATATGGGCGGCGACCAAATCAAGCGTGTGAAATTCGGGATTAAGGTGCGCTAATGCTTCTGCTGCCATGCGCGTGAATGAACCGGCACCCCAATCCCAATTTTCAGGTTGGTTTGGTGTCCAATATTTACGATCATGTATGTTGCAACCCGGATGCCCGCCATGTGTGTAGCTACGTGTTGTGCCGAGCTCTAATATAACTCTACCGCCGTTTTGCTCGAAGTACTCGAATGCCTTTTTGAACGTATAATAGCGCGAGCGCGGCAGAGGCTTTGTTTTTGGCCAGCCATGCAAAGCTTCAAGTGTGCCATTTTCCAAAAAATCTTTATAGGGCGCAAGAACTTCTTCAATATGATTTGAACAAAGAGTGGTACTTGCAAGAAGTGCCAGAGTATAGACGTATTTCATAAAATTCCTTTATTAAGGTGCATACACCTTTTTATTTTGTTTTTTTCCAATAGACGATTGACCATCCTATAGCAGCCATTTCATCTGAAATGTTGTTTGCGCGACGATAGTCTTGAACTGCTTTGGCGCAATTGGGCATCGCCACGTAGTCATCTATAATAACATAGCCTCCTACTGACAATTTTGGATAAAGTGCAGTTAATGCGTCGATGGTGGATTCATATAAAGCGCCATCAAGTCGCAACAAACAGAGCTTTTCAATAGGTGCGGTTGCTAATGTATCTTTAAACCATCCCGGCAAGAATTTTACTTGGTTATCAAGCAGATCATATTTGGAAAAATTGCTCTTTACGGTTTCAAGTGAAATACATAGATCAGGATAGTTCATGGGGGCAGTGTCAGCAGGATACTGTTCAGGATTTATTTCCGGCATGCCTTGGAAAGAATCCGCTACCCAGATGGTTTTGTCTTTTATGCCATACTCTTTTAAGACAGCGCGCATAAAAATGCAGCTACCGCCGCGCCATACACCCGTTTCTATACAATCACCAGGTATATTGTTTTTTATTACATCACGTAGGCAAAATTCTATATTATTGAGGCCATCGAGTCCTACCATGGTATGAGCGGATGCCGGCCAATCTCTTCCGCGGAGTCTATTTCCCAAATTGAATGGATGTCCATGTGTGTTGCCGTCTTGATATATCAAATTTAAAAGCGTTTTTTTCATCAAATTAAGATAATTTGAATAAGGAGTTGTCGTTGCTGTGCATGTTAATAGTGAGAGCAGGGCGATTTTTTTGCTTATTGCCATTAATTTTCCTTTTTTTTGTAGTTTAGTCTACTACTTACTATGATAGTGTGATTGGATACTAAAAAAATAACGTGCGTCTGTCAATCCATATTTGTGATAACACCCAGGTCTTTAAGTTGACAGACGTGTTATTGAATTTCATGCATAATTGTTGTTGAGAAGTAGAAATTCTTTTTTTGCGTGATGGAAATAGGTATTATATTAAGTAAATAATAAAATAGGCATTACAGAAAGTGAGTATGTATGATTGTACTGATGAAGCGTGTACCTTTCTTATTGTTATGCATATGTTTGCAAGTTATTGCTTATAATCCCACTAAAATCACGGTGCTGACAAAATATATTGGAGGCGAGGCCGATCATGGCCATAAGGGTGCAAAGCGCAGTTTAGTAGATGGGCTGCAGCATATTGGCGTTAACTTTAATGTTAACCCCATGTATCTGCATGAGGTGGGTGATGTGGTGCATATCATGGCGGGTGAAACATTTGTTTTAGATCAAGTGATTCCCTTAAAACAACGAGGTCTGGTAAAAAAAATAATAGTTGGACCAAACTTTGGTGAATTTTGTCGTGCAGGTAGTCCGTATGTGTATGATGAGCATATCGATGGAGTACTTTCTTTAGCAGATTGGACAATTTCAGGTTTTATGCGGTCCTATCCTGATTTCGATCCAACTAAAATTAAAAAATGGTTTTCCGGTGTAGATGCATGGTTTTGGCGACCTGTGTCTCAAGAAAAAGGGAGGCATGTATTAGTCTATGATAAATGGCAGCCAGAATTAGCAGATGTTGTTGAAGTTATGTTGCGTGATTATGGATGGATTCCTCTACGTGTATCGTATGGTTCATATACTATAGATCAATTTAAAGAGCTCTTGCAGCAAGTGCAATTTGCAGTTTTTTTAAGTTATTCAGAATCGCAGGGACTTGCGTTAGCTGAATCATGGTCTATGGATGTACCGACACTCGTTTGGAATTGTAAAGGGCCGCATTCATACCAGGGTATTTATTATCCGGATTCTTCAGCGTGCCCATTTATGACGCCAGCAACAGGGTTACCATGGAAAAATATGCAAGAATTTGCAGTATATCTTGAGCACATAGAAGAGTTGTTGCCGCAATTTAGTCCTAGGCAATGGGTGCTGCGGCATATGACTGATGAGATTTCTGTACGTGCACTATTAGATATCATTATATCATTGGATGATAGGGGGGATGATGTACAAAAGAACTATAGTGGCATTGGTGTTCGTAAGCCGAATATGTTTGGCTAATTTAGCTTTTTTTCCGCAAGAATACAGCGTGGAAGGATTACTAAATGCGCAATGCGAACGCGAAACTGAGTTGCAAGAGCTCAAAAATGAGCGTTTTATCGCAATAAGTTTAGGATATAACTGTTTTCCTGCATTTCATTTGCGGGATCATGGTTTGCGCATTCGTTCATTTCCCTTTGATTGGAATATAACGCCATTTAAAGCATTGTACGCAATTTTAGAACATGATTTTGAAGGCTTTGTAGATTTGCGCGACCTAGCAATTAACGCGCCTGAAAATACGATATATAACAAACGTTATGAGTTTAAACTAAATCATGATTTTGATATTGTTGATTGGATCGAAACTCCAAATGGGCTTGTTCCCGCGGCACCTGAAAGTTTGGCAAAATATAACGAAGTAATTGCATATTATATGCGAAGAATAACACGCTTTTACGATGCATTCAGCTTGGGGGTGCCTATTTATCTTTTTAGACGTATAATTTCTGCTGATCAGGCGCGACAATTGCATACATTGTTATCCAATAAATTTCCCGATGCTCAATTTACATTGGTTTGCATTGAAGATGAAGATTATTGCGATCCGCATGCATGGGTTGATATGCCGAAAAATGTTATTCATTATAGATTTGCGGCGCCTGTGGCTCATAATCCAGAAAAAAGACATGAGGGAATGGTGCAATTGTTCCGAGAACTTGGACTCATTAAATAAACAGTTGGTTTTTGTGACAACTATTAATGTGATTTTTTTTTAATGTGATATTTTAATTAAGAATAGAATGTTATTTCATAATGAATGGAGGTTCAAATGATCAAATGGGGTTATCTATGTATTGCGTTAGTTGCGCAGATAAGCTGTCTGTTATGTTTGCAGCAAACGCAGCCAGCAGGCGTTAAAGAATTTGATTTTTTAAGAGATTGTGCAGAACAAATTCCAGGAGTTTTAGCCGTTTCAATACCAAAATGCGGGACGCACCTTTTGATAAAATTGCTTGAAGAATTGGGTTTTTCACTGCAGCACCATAGAATGGCTACTACTGTACAAATGGATTATCAAAACTTGCGAGGATTAATAGGTAAAAAGTATTTTTCGACACACCTCGTTGCGCCTCAGGGCCCTATACACGAGTGCATTGACTATAAAACTATATATATATATCGAGATCCTCGAGATCAGGTAGTTTCGTTTGCATATTTTATGAAAAAGTATCCACAATGGGTTGATAGTAATCTTCCTGTTGATGTTTTGATTTCAAAACTAATAGTTGATGTTCCTGTTTATAATACGCATCAAGAGTCTGATTGGAATGATCCATTACTTAAAAATATCGGTAGCATTAAGAATTTTTATGATCTGTATAAAGGGTGGCATGAATATCCTAATATCTATATAACTACGTTTGAAAAATTAGTGGGAGCAAAGGGTGGGGGAAGTGATGAGGAACAATATCAAGAGATTTATAATATTGCACGTTATCTTAATATTGCCGTAAGCGATATAGATATTAAAGCAATTCAAGAACATCTATTTGGTGGCACTGAGACCTTTCGCACAGGACAAATCGGTTCATGGCGCACACATTTTACTCCAGACGATAAAGGAATGTTTAAGCAAGTTGCAGGTCAAATGCTTATCGATTTAGGGTATGAGCAAGATTTAAATTGGTAGTTACAACTGGTTTCAAAAGTAACCATAACTAGTAATATAATACTTGTGCCTCTACGCCGGGAGCTGTGCTGCTGCCAAAAAGTTGTGCTTTCATATGTAATTCCGGTATGTAGAATACTTTAAAATTACCCTGACGTACTTTTAATTTAATGTAATCGCCTACATCATATTCAACCGGACGCAAAATATAGCCCATATTCTTGAAATCCATAGCACCAAACATCTCTTTAAGGTATTTGCATTTCATTGCAAATCCTAAGGTAAACACGTTGTAATCAGAGTTAACTTTAACCAAGGTATCATAATCAAGATTGTTTTCGACTAGGCGCAGTAAATAGTCTGAAGTCAGTTGGTGACGACCGGTAAACTTGATAATCATGTCTTCATCATCAAATCCAAAGTGATGAATTGCTTCCAGTACAGTAGCTGCCTCATTAATACCGTTATTGATGAATGTCGGGTCATTGGTTGTTGCATAAAATACATGCCCCGCATAATCTTCTAAGAATGAAGGTCCTGTTTTCTTTAATGCCTCTACAACATAGAGATCATCTTTGGTGTAACCGTAGTCTGCCAATATAGTAAACGTTTCAATGTACTGAGCTTTCCTAAATTCTGCGTGCGCATCAGTAATGGCAGCAGTTAATAGAATGCGTATTTGTGCCTGACATGATGTAATTAGCAATGCGGCAATAAGAAGTTTGTTATGAATTTTCATTGTTCGACCCTTCTTAATACGGTAAGGCCATTGCAAAATGGATAATGAATCATGTGCCAATTCGCGTTATTAAATACAAATTCGGTGTTAATATATTTGGTTTCATCAAACGGGATAGAGAAAAATTCTCGTATTGCTGGAGCAACGCCTCGTGGATTAGGTGTATTGCCATGCATTTTTTGAATAGTATTGTTAATGCGCCACCAAGCTTCTTTTCCGTCAACTATGAGCGGCGTTACATTTGCATCATGAAACATAAGGATACCATGTGGGGCAAGGAGTGGTAAAAAGTCGCGCAATTCGTCGAGTGTATGTTGGTATTCATGGCTCGTATCTATAAAAATAACATCAAAAAGTTCATTGTCATTATAATGTTCATGGTAATAATCTTTAAACTTAAGATCATCCATCCGGCACAATACGCCATTTTTTACACAGTTATAAGAGTCTGTGATATTTGGATCGAAATCGATACCGATCAAATATGTATTAAAAAAATCTGATGTTTTTATGAATGCCTGTGTGGAGAAACCAAAGCATACACCTGTTTCAAGCATGCGTGTTGGTTGCGTGTTAAAGCTATGAAAAAATAACATAGGAATTAAGCTCGATATTTCTGTGTCAACTTGGTTGCTATACGCTAGGAGTTCCTTATACGTTGCAAGTGCATTGGTTGGTAAAAAGCACGGAAGAATAACGGGATCAACATATTCGTAATCTTGTGGCAAATGATAATAGTGGCCAACAACATTACTATAACTAGCGATATTATCTCTACTATAATCCCACACGGCGACAGCGCCTTTGAGTACCTTTGTATAGGCATATTCCAGCTGCTTCATGTAGTATGCCCGTACCGTATTATTTAAATCGTATGTTTGATAAATTATATAATGCTTCGGTAGCTCTTCTTGTTTGATGCCATATGCGTCAAAAATAATATAGAGTGCATCATCATCCTGTGATAGTGTCGACACGACTTCAAAATCAACGTGGAATCGTTCAAATGCGTTTTTTACCGCTGGAAAATAGGGGCTATTTTTAGTATAAACGTAGACCTTATTGTGTTGTATATAGGGCGTAAATGCAAATGCAGCGTGCGTGGCAAGAAATAGCGCGACACTTGAGATAATCGATTTTTTCATATTAGTTCCTCTTAGTTATATTTATTTTAACTTGTTCCAAAATCTGTTTAATACTTTCAATTGAACAGGTGACCCAAAGATCGCTAAATTGAAAATCATGTGATAGCGCCCAATAATCAAGATCGCATGCACATGAAAGCCACCAGCACCATTCCCGGCCACCATTGTGATTTTTTACTGGTGGGCCGCTACTCAAACTAGGGCGAATATCGATAATGGCAGTTCCTGGTTTTGCATAGATAATATTGGTTTGTCCTGATGCCATAAGGCCAATAATGACTTTTGCGTTATGAAATATTTGAATCTGTTCTGCAACGCTTTGGCTTGCGTCAAAAATTAATACTTCATAGTTGGAAGGAAATATTCCGTTGATAGCTTGTATAAGTTCATTGAGATTTTGAATTCTGCGATCAGGTTCGCGGCGCTGAATGACAACAATTAAATTATCATTGTAGGTACGTGTGATCGACCTCATTTTTGAAGCCTCTAGCAGATCATTTCGCAATTTAAGAAGCAAAGTACGTGGTATTGGTTCCATCAAAAAAGGAGTTGCAAAATAAAGCTCCTCTGCAAAAACCATATCGACAAATCCTGCAGGTTCTATTTGTTCTGTATTGATGCCTAACAAATCTAAATATTCAAGTATATAGTGTGGTATGGGGCCTTGTCTATTGATAAGCAATTTAACCTCAGGGTTGTGCAATACGGTATCGCGTAAAAGAAGTATGCTTGGCATCCTATCAATGATGGTATGATAAAAGAATGTTGGTCCTTGAACGGTGGCAAGTTTTTTAACGAACTTTGTATTTTTTGTGGTATCTGCCCAGAATATAGGAGCTTGCGGATTCCAGGAGATAGAGAATAATAATTGTTGATCCTGATTAAAGATTGTGCCTATTAAGGCAGGTGATACTCGAGCATTGTTGAGTTTTGCAACATATAGCTCTTTAGGGTTTTTAAATTGATACGTTTCCGGTATATCCCAATTTACCAGGGGGTTAAGATCTACCAGATGTGATGCATCAAGTACGTTTGGCCGAGTTCCATAGACAGTTGTATCTCTATACTCAGGGAACTGTGCTATAAATTCGATATCCTTTGTATCATTAATATCATACACAAACTCTGTAGCATGAGTCGAGTGTATGAGCAAGAGCAACGAATAATAGTTATTGATTTTCATAATCTTGTATCTGCTTATCTATGTATTGATTTACAATATCGGTTTTCTGTTGTACGAATTCAGCGGTATATCCGGGCCAATTGGAGCCGCCGGCATAAAAATGAAGAAAGTAAGTACCGCCATGAAATTGGAATCCATATTCCCGTTTATGGTTCATAATTAAATCTATGGAATTAGTATCAAAGCCATATTCTGTAAGTGATTTAGGCAAGGTGACTAAAAAATCCTTTGAGACCGCTACATAGAATTTGAGTGATATATCGGGATTATTTTTAAAATAGTAATATGATTGACCTCCCACATCGCAGGCAATCCCTTCAACGCGATCGCCATCAAAATTAATACTCCGTTTGTTTGGTAAATTTGCCATATTCATAAAAACTAAACAGGGTGAAGTGTAGGTAACCTGATTGTCATTTGCAACAAATGCGGCGCCATTAACAAATTGTGATTCAGCAGTTTTAAAGTATCCACCATCACGGCAACGGTATTCATATCCTCCTATAAAATCATGATCACGCATATATTCTTTAATGCTGAGAGGTCTAATTAAGAACATGTCAGCGTCAAGAAGTACCAATATGCCATTGTAATCATAGCCGAGGATGTCCAATGAATATTGGATGCCGTCCATGTGGCGATAACTTGGAGTCTGTCTATGTGGTGCATGATCCGGAACTCGTATACACTGCACGTTCAAGCGCCGGCAGGTTTCTTCTATGGTGCGTTTCATATCCATATTTGATGCATCATTAAACACAATGTATTCATATTCATCTTTAAGAAAAGCTTGTAATGTTTTTACATGCAGCTCTATAAAATCAGGGCGATTATAAACATAGGTGAATATACGCACCGGCTGATCAGCAACGATTCCATGAAAGAGTATCGTTGTTAGTAACAGGTATTTTTTTGGCATGATGTTCCTTGTCTATATGATAGTTGATTTGCGTGACTTTAAGACAATATTGTAATCGGTTAATAGCTGAATTAATGCATCTTTGGATAGCACAGCATCACCTGAACTATATTGGAAAAACGTATTCGAATCCAAAAATGATTCGCGATGTGGATGATCTTTTAGATTAGTTATTGACGAGGTTATGACATACATATCTTTAAATGCATACGTGCGTGGAACCTCAGTGCTATTAATCATAAGTTCATCTATTTTTTCACCCGGTCGCAATCCAATAACTTTAACATCGGAGGAACCATCAAGTATTTCTTGCAGTGCAGCAATTAAATCTACGATTTTGAATGCCGGCAACGTAGGGACAAAAATTTCACCGCCTTCACCATACAAAAGTGCTTTAAATATCAGATCTACCGCCTGCTCTTTTGCGATAAAGAATCGTGTCATGCGTTCATCGGTAAGTGGAATTATTTCGTGATTCCTGATTTTTGAGCAGAAGAATGGTATCACGGAGCCGGTACTTTCAAGCACGTTGCCATAGCGCACTACGACAAACTTTGTATCGCCTGTGCCATTAGCGTAGTTGGTAAATATTTTTTCAGATACATATTTGCATGCTCCGTATGCATTTGCCGGAAAACAGGCTTTATCTGAAGATACAAATATCGCATGTTTGACCTTGTTTACAAAGCATGCACGTACCACGTTTTCAGTACCAAGTATATTGGTGCTAATGGATTCGCAAATATTATATTCTATGGTATCAAGTCGTTTAAGTGCCGCCGCATGGATAACAATATCGATATCTCGCGTTGCTTTTTTGAGTGATGCATATTCACGTACATCGCCTAAGACACTTAACAATCTGGGATCGTTAAAATGTTGTATAAGCTGATAATGTTTAACTTCATCGCGGCTAAAAATAACTATCTTATTTGGCTCATATGGTAAAATACCTTTAATTAAGGCTCTGCCAATAAAACCGGTCCCACCGGTTATGAGAATGTTTTTGCCTTTAAACATTGCATGATATTCCGCATTAAGATCTTTGGGCAATGCGGTTATTGTCGTGCAGATAGTTAGAGCAAATATGAAATATAAATAATGGCGATGCATAGTTTATCCCCCCTTTATGTATTAACACATGTTATTGTACATTCTGTTTCATAGCTAGAAATATCTTATGAATTGAGTCTTTTAGATTAGGTACATCAGGAAATTCTCTTAGTAGTTTATTTGCACTCAAATGGCAATGAGAGCGTGGTACCTTGAGTAGTTCATTTTGTTCTTCGATGCTGAAATTTTCATACGTGTGCAAAGGATTAATGTATTGTTTATAAAGCTCAATGACTTCATTATGTGATAGCGTGCCGGGGTTGACGAAATTATAAATACCGGTCAAATTACGATCAATCATCTGTGGTACCAGAGGTAAAAGGTCTTCTAAAATCGACATGGAGTTGGGAATATTAACAAGTTTTTTATACTGAATGATTTTTCCCACAAAACTATTGGTACTCAAATCACTAGCGATAGGTAGTCGCACACGTAGTTGCAATAGATTAGGGTATTCGCAAATAAGCTTTTCCACTAGTATCTTAGTGTGGGAATAAAATGAACCGCCAAAATTGGGCGCTTCTTCTTCGGTAAATGCTATACCTGAACCCATCGGGTGGTTTGTATCATAGGTATAAATGCAGCCGGTGGCAATATTGGTTACATGAATGCCATGCAAATATGCTATATCAACAAGGTTAAGTAGACCAAGTACATTAGAGCGAATGGTTTCTTGCTTATGATCTTCACACCAGTTAACATTTGGACGGCCAATTATGCCTGCTGAATTGATGATATAATCGGGATCTGCGGTAATAATTTCTTGTATAATAGCTTCACGTTGTTCAAGTCGTGATGCAGCACATATTACGGTGTCGCCTCTATCTTGAATGATGGCCACTAGTTTTTTACCTATCCAACCTTTTGCGCCAAAGATCAGGCATGTTTTGGCGGATGTAAATAATGGTAACATTAGCAACGATATGCATAGGTAGCGTAGATTTTTTGTTAATATGCAAAACTGCATCATAGTGTGGACCCTTTTTTATATCACCAATTGTACTGCTGATTGGATATTAAAAAAAAAGATGTCTGTATGTCAACGTAATATAGTTGATATTGTAATTGCGGCGATAGATTATATACTATACCAAAATTACTTATGCATTAAAAAAAAGGAAAAATGTAATGAAGATGCGTAGTTTTTATTTGTGGGCAACTGTTGTTGCGTGTGCAACAATTATGTATCTTTCTACACTCAAAGCATCTCTAACAAAGAACGAACAGCCTAGTCGACAGACAGATCTTATAATATTTTCGTATGATCGTCCCTTACAATTATATGCATTGTTAGAGTCGATAACTACCTATATGCAAGCAGTTGATACTATTCGCGTTGTGTGCCGTTGCTCGAATAAGCACTATGAAAAGGCATATGCTGAGGTCTGGCAAAAATTCCCTCAAGTTGTCGTATATCAACAAGCGCAGAATCCGGAACAGGATTTTAAGCCGCTTACAATGCAGGCAATAGCCGCGTGTCCACACGATTATATAATGTTTGCGGTAGATGATATGATTGTTACTGAATATATTGATTGCGCGGAGTGTATAGATTTGTTAGAACGCTATGCTGCATATGGATTTTTTTTGCGCATGGGTAAAAATTTAGACTACTGTTATTCCATGGCACGCGTGCAAAAGTTGCCACCATTTATTGTAGATGATGGGTCTATTTGCTTATGGCAATTTGCACAAGGTATATATGATTGGAACTATCCGCATACGGTTGATATGACTATTTATCGCAAAAATTTGGTACAGCGCTCTTTACATGGATTTGATTTTAAGCATCCTACACTATTGGAAGGTATATGGGCAAGTTATGGTCCACATGTTAATAATCAATTAGGTATATGTTTTGCGCATAGTAAGGTAGTTAATTTGCCACTTAATTTAGTGCAACAGGTAGCTGCTAATAACCATATGGGTTTTATGAGTTGTGCTCAATTGTTAGATCTTTTTAATCAGCATAAAAAAATCGATATTTCATTATTATACTGTATTGATAACAAAAGTGCGCATATGGCATATGTGCCTACATTTATAGAACGAATCTAAGCAATGTATAGCAGGATTATCATGCGCTTGCTCATCTTGGTTGTTACTTCTATGCTGAGCATTGACGCCCGATTAGCTGAAAAAAAAATAGTTATAGTAACGTGTAGCTATAATAATAGACAATGGTATACATGGAATTTAGATTCTATTCGTACCCAAAAATACACTAATTATACATGTATATATATCGATGATTGTTCTTCTGACGGTACGGCAGATCTGGTTCAAGAATATATAGACACGTACAACCTGCATGATACGTTTATATTAGTGCGAAACAGTGAGCGCAAAGGTGCAATGTGCAATCAATATACTACAATTACCACCTATTGTAATGATGATGATATCATTATTATATGCGATGGTGACGATCGTTTTGCGCATCGCGCGGTTTTAAGTCGTATCAATAAGATATATAGTACGTTGGATGTTTGGCTTACCTATGGTCAATTTAAGGAATATCCATCAGGAGAGATTGGTTTTTGTCGGCCGATGCCGGTACGAGTAATTATATACAATGCTTTTAGATCATATTTGGCCATACCATCACATTTGCGTACCTTTTATGCAGGGTTGTTCAAAAAGATTAGGGTGGAGGATCTTATGTATGAGGGCGAATTCTTACCTATGGTTTGTGATATTGCAACTATGTTTCCTATGATCGAAATGGCGCGCGATCACTTTCAATTTATTCCTGAGGTACTTCTTGAGTATAATGCTGCTAATGAACTTAATGATCACAAGGTATCAAGAGAATTACAACGAAGTCTTGATCTTGTTATTCGTAATAGGCCACGATATAAGAAAGTTGAGAGTTTATTTTGATAGAGATTAGAAGGAAAGGTATCTATGATGTTACGATTTAATGTGGTTACGATCTTGGCAACTTTTCTGTCAATGCATACTATATTTGCATCTGCGCCAACCATACAGCGTCGCATAGTTATTGTTATAGCCAGTTATAATAATGCAGATTGGTATGAACGGAATTTAATTTCAGTATGCAATCAAGATTACGATAATTATCGTGTAATTTATATCAATGATTGTTCGCCTGACGGTACGGGAGAACTTGTGAGGCAGTTCTTACGTGATCATAACAAAGAATCTCTTGTCGAGTTGCGAGATAATCCGGAACGACGCCGCGCCTTGCGCAATTTGTACGATGCAATTATTAGTTGTGACGATGATGAGATTATTGCATTAGTTGACGGTGATGATGCATTGTATTTTCCCGGCGTATTACGAACTATAAATGACGCCTATGCTGATCCTGAAGTTTGGCTTACCTATGGTCAATTTATCTGTTATCCTTCAAACGCACCTGGTTTTAATCGCGAGATTCCGCGAGAAGTAATTGAGAGCAATAGTATACGTACGCATAATCCACAACCTTCTCATTTGCGCACATTCTATGCAAAATTATTTAAGATGATAGATGTAGAAGATTTTATGTATGAAGGTGATTTTTTCCCAATGACATATGATTTGGCCATGATGTTGCCGATGATGGAAATGGCAGGGTATCATCATAAATTTATTCCTGATATATTGTATATTTATAATGATGCTAATCCAATTAATGATCACAAAGTATCAAAAGAGTTACAGCAAAAGTTGGATCAAATTATTCGTAGTCGTAAACCATATCAAAAACTAGATTCGTTGTTTTAATAAGCATTACTTATAGAGGATGAACACCATGAATAAGCGATCATATTTATTGCTACTGTTGTTTGGATTCTGTTCCTTTGCATATGCATCAAAAGTTGGGTTACTTATTGTGGCAACCGGTCGTTATATTGAATTTGTTGAGCCTTTGCTTAAATCAGCAGATATTCATTTTCTAGCCGGTCATGAAGTGACTTATTTTGTCTTTACCGATCAAAAAATAGATTTTTATCGTCGTATAAAGCGTCCTGTTGCGCGTATCGAACAAAAGCGTTTAGGATGGCCATATGATACATTGATGCGCTTATCTATTTATTATGATCATCGTGATGCATATCAGGGATTTGATTATCTCTACGCCATCGATGCAGATATGCTCTTTGTTGATACCGTTGGATCAGAGATTTTGGGTGATCTCGTGGGGACGCAACATCCCGGGTATTTCAACAGACGTGGTACCTACGAAACTGACCCACGATCGACGGCATATGTTGCTCCTCATGAAGGAGAATATTATTTTGCCGGAGGTTTTAATGGTGGGTCAAAAGATAATTTTCTTCATATGGCGTCTACAATAACAAAGCGAATACATCATGATTTTAATTTTTTTCCTAATAAGATTGCGATATGGCATGATGAAAGTCATATCAATCGATATTTTATCGATTATAAGCCTACGGTAGTACTATCGCCATCATATTGCTATCCGGGAGGATTATCAATTCCGTATCATAGGCGGTTGGTAGCATTAGATAAAAATCATGCAGAATTTAGGAAGAGATAGTTTTCATGGGAGTATCTTTTCAAGGTATCGGTTGAGCGCATAAGTTTTTTTTGCGTGGTATTCAGTATCTTGGTTATTCCAATTTGTGCCACCTCGATAATGCAGGAATGTATTATTATAGTAAAATTCTACGTTATGAGCCGATTGCAAGAACTCTATTTCAGGATCGCTCATGTGCTTGCTTTTGAGAAGTTCAGTATTATGAGTACAAATAAACCATTTATGGGTGCGACAATCTTCGCACGCAAAATTTGCTGAATGCCAATATTGCAATATATTGCGGACCGGAACTTCCGGATTATTTTTGAGATAGTAGTAGCTATAGCCACCAGCATCGATTGGACGCTCATCTATTTTTCCGCAATTAAAGGTAAGTGTGCGATGATTGGGTAAATTGGGCATATCCAGGAAAGTAAGTCCATGCCATAGATAGGAAATATGTCCGTTGTGAATTCGCGCAGCGCCGATTCCAAAACCTTTCATAAAATCACGAATACAAAAAGGTCGTGTAAGAAATAGGTCAGAATCTAACAGGGCAACTATGTCATCATGATCGAATCCGAGTTCATTTAAGGAATATTGCACTACGTTGACATTTCTTACCGTAGGGTGATTGTAATTTTCACCCGGTAGTCGTTCCAAATAAGGGCGGTCATGAATTTCTTGCGGAATTTTAATATGTCTTATGTTGAGGGCATCACAGGTAGACTTAATTTTATCGGTTATTGCTTGGTCGCGAGAATCATCAAAAACTACAAATTCATAATCATCTTCTAAAAATGCAGCAAATGTTTTGTGTTGAATTTCTATAAAATCAGGGCGATTATAACTATAGGTAAAAATAACTATTTTTGCAGAAGATATTGAGCTAACAAGTAGTGATACGAGTAATAATAATTTATACATGATAACCTCTCAAATAATATAAATTTTCATACAATCAAAGAATTCTTTTAATGTACTGAATCAGCGCAGCATTCTTTTTCACGTTATATTCTTGGCTTAACTCATTCCAGTTCGAGCCAGCTCGATAAACAATACCATAATACTTTTTCTGCATAATGTTTTCCTTCAATGTTAAGCTTTCTTTCATGATTACATCAATACTTAAGATCAATCGTAAAGTTAAATGATTCTGACGTGAGGAATATTATCGTACAGAATCCGGTCGCAACGTACTTTTGCTGCCACTAAAAATATTTCCAAGCTCGCTTAAACGTGCTGACATAGGTTTTTTAGATGGTGAGGTATGATCGTGCGAAGGTTTGCAAGCCGCTTGCTGTTCTTGTGCCTGCGCTGTTTGTTTATCCAACAGCAATTGAACAGTGGCTATAAGTTTTATTTGTTGTTGTTGTATTTCTTCTTGCCGACTAACGAGTAAATTAATTCTATGGAGTAAGTCGCCAGATTCAAGTGCTGCCATAGTGACAGCTGTATCACCAATGGTTTGTACGAGCTTGGTAAGTTGTTTTTCACGCTCGGCAACTTCATCTTTAGCGTTTTGCTTTTTAGCCTGCCAATTTGAGATTTTTATTTCAAGCATAGCTTGATCTTTACGCAATTGGTCTATTTCTCCAAGTTTTTCTAATTTTTCTTTAAGAACTTGATTTTCACTGCGCAACTCATCTACCTGTTGTTGCAATAGGAGAGCTGCAGATGCAGGAGATGATTGCGACGCAGATGGCTCTTCGTGTACTGCAATTGTGGGTATCAGACCAATTTTATGTGCGCCTAATGGATGATGCATCGAATTGCTGCGCAGCGGAGTAGTAGGTCTTGCAGGAGATGGACATGGCGAAGAAGTTTCAACAGAAATAATTGTTTTGCTGCGTTCGCGACGGTGACCTCCTAATTTGTGTTTTGGGTGTGCATCAATTGTTGGCATTTCAGTAAAGCTTTTACTCATATGTGGAGTGCCGGTGCGACGTAATGGTGATGGTATATTCATATCCTCATGCGATGCATCATGTGGTTGGCCGGGAATGCACAATAATAACCGTGGTGAAGAATCGCCCGCATAAGCGAGTGGGCACAGTGACAACAATGTTAACAACTTTTTCATTGATGCATCCTTTTTATTAATAATCAATGATATGATAACTTTGTTACGTTCATGTGTAGGTATAGCATAAGGTGATACGTAGAGTAAAGATTTTCAATACGCAGCTAGTTTTAGAACAAAGGAAGTCACGTATGGTAAATGGCTATGTTCTTATAGGTATGCTTTCTTTTTTTGTCACCGATCATCATGCAATGGACCGCCGCAATGGCACACGCGGCATAAAGTCTACGGGTATACAGGCTAGATTGCAAGCTCGGCAAACGGCACAGAGTGCTATGGTTCAAAGCATAATAAAGCAAGATCCCAAAGCTCTAGAAATTGCTTTACGCAATCCATTAGTAGATCCTAATAAAATAGCAGATGATCAGTTGCCGCCGATTGTAAGAGCTATGCATACGGGTGAAGATGTAGAAAAACGCAGGCGCATGGTTCAAATCTTGCTTAAGTACAAAGCAGATCCTAACATTCCATCGCACAGTGTGCCAAAGGGTCATAAAGATTGGAAGCAGCATATCGGTTTATTTCCGCTTCATGTAGCAGTAAGTCAACAAGATCCCGTACTTGTAGCAATGCTTTTGCAGGCACATGCTCGCGTGCATGTTTTGAGTGAAGTATTGTCAACGCGCGATCCAGAAGCTATTGCAAACATACAATCAATGCCCTTACATTATGCATGCAGTCCTGGTATGCCGCTTAATTTTGATATTGTACGGATGCTCGTGCGGGCAGGTGCAGGCATTCATACGGTTGAAGAAGGTTCAAAACAAACACCGTTACATTTAGTAGTTGCTAATGGTAATTTACAAGCGATAGCGTTTCTATTAAAAGAGGGAGCATGCAGCGATAAAGTTAACGCAAGTGGCTTTACGTCGGTTCATGAAGCGGTTATGCGTGATGATATCTGTGCTATCTGGTTACTCTGCAAAGAAACGCAGATGAATCATTGCAGAAGGCATCCCGATGAGCACATACATAAGCAGATTATGGCATTGACGCACATTACGGATGAAGAACAGCTACATCGTGCGCAAGAATTGTATAAGCCGTATTATCTGTTATTTGAAAATTATACACCGCTGCATTTTGCAATAACGAGTGCTTCTTTAAGAATGTTGCAAGAGCTGTTAATATTAGGTGCTGATCCTAATAGTGAAGCTTTTCTTGGTGTACGTCCAATACATTTGGCAGTTTTCTCAGGTGATATTAATGTTACACAAGAGATAAGGCGTGAACGTGTGCGTGCATTATTAGCAGCCGGTGCAGATCTGAATGTTCAGGGATATCTGCATATCGATCATCGACTTATCTATGTGACACCGCTGCTATTGGCGCTGCGCATGCATTTCTATGATCTGGTTGATGATATGTGTAGTTGGTATGCGCATCATAAGCGTACTATAAGAACACCACATATAAGTTATATGCGTGCCGTTTTAAAAAGTTCTCATTTGTCATTTGAACAGCAATATGCATTAATACAAAAATTTATAGCTCTTGACGATGATCTCGCTTATGAAAATAATGTGGGAAATATGTTGCATATAGCAGTTGCAAGCGGAGCAGATCCATGCATGATTGAACATTTAATTCGATTGGGAATACCTGCTGATCAACCAAATAAAATGGGATTGACTCCACTTGATGTTGCACTCACTTTGGAAGAAAAACGCCTGATTGATTGTCTGAAACCTTATGCAGCAGCCAGATTATCACAATTGCATACAATTATTCTTGGAGATAGCGCTGCGCAAGAACAAGAAGCACGGCGTATGTTTGATAGTCGTATTGGTGATATTACACGACTGCATGAATATATGCTTTTCTTTAAGGATACGCCGGGAATTAGATCTATTATGAAGGTTTTGCAACTTTGTGGTACTGAAGAAGCGCTAAAAAAATATGAAGCTCCACGCAAGCAAGGGGCAATTAATACAGCTCGTGGTGCATTATTTGAACTTAATGCTGCGTATCATTTAATGCTTGAACGATATGAGATTACCTCATTTCGCGCAAAATATGGTGGGCTGGAGTTTGATATTGAAACGCCGGAATTTCTTGTCGAATGCAAAAATATTAACTGGTCAACAATAGTGGGCAAGCGTATTAATGAACTTAAAGATTCTTTGCAGCGGCATAATGAGGTGGTTAAACGCATTGGTAAAAAATATCTGTTTTATTCAAGAAATTCCATACCCAAAAATTGGCAAACATGGCTTGCCTGGCAAGATATTGCTTGGGTTGAATATAAAGATATCCCGTCGCCAAGCCAAAATAAAATACGTGAACAGCATCTTATGCCTTTGGTGAGCGAACAAACAGCGCAGTTCCAAAAAACCAGCTCGTCGTATCAGTAAAATCGGCACCAACGAGCGTAAATCCTTGGCTTTCAAGCCATGCAGTAACTTTAGGATATTGTGCTTGATCTTTATATGCTTGCACAAAATGAACTTCAGTCCAGATGGCTCGTACCGTTTGTAATATATGCGGACTTGCTTGCATAACCGGTAATTCATAACCTTGTAAATCGAGCCACAGCAGGTCTATATGGTCTATATTGTTTTGTTGTGCCCATGCATCAATAGTTGTGGTTGGCACGGTAATAGGTTCATTAAAGGTAATGGGTGACCATTGCAAACGTTCTTGTGGTTCCAATAATGAGCCTGCTTGGCTGTGCTTGCCTGGACGTTTTGGATGTTCGCAAGGCCAAAATGTGTGCGTACCTTCAGTAGCGCCGAGTGCAAGCGGTACAGGATTAATGTGCCGATATGCTGCAGTTGCGTTTTCTAATTTTGAAAATAGCTCAGGTACCGGTTCAAATGCATAGATGATTGCCTGCGGCCAATGTTGTGCCATGCGGATACTGTCTTGCCCATGAAAAGCTCCGGCTTCCAGAATAATTGGATGTTCAGGAATGTAGCGAGCGATCACGGCAAGTTTATCTTGTGTGCGAATGTGGAGCATTTATATCTCGTAGCCAAGTTTGGCACACAATGATGTACCAATGCGTTTAAAGCTGGCATAATGGTGCGGTTTAAAATGCTTTTTCCATGCACCCAGTGTAGTTCCTTTTTTAAAGAAACCAAACCAACCATTGGAACGTTTTTGTGTAATTTCTTGCAATCTATCGGGCATCAGCGTAATGCCTAAAAATTTGGCGATACGGTTAATCTCTTGCATGCGCTCAAGATCTGAACCTGAAAGTTTTTCAAACGATACAACTAGTATATTATTGCGGTCCATCCATGGTGTCCATAATGTGTACAGATCTGCAATGCCATGCATATGATACAGCTCATCAAATGGATATTGTGCAGCATAATATTGGCTGCCTTCTTCAATCAGCTCGAGTAAAATAGTGTCCATATTTTTGCCTTGTGCAGCAGGAATATATTTTTTGTGGTCGTAAATGGTTTGCGCGGTAGAACAAAGTTGATCGCGTGGGTCGCGGGTGATATATATTACTTTTGCATCATACTGTTCAACAAGTGCACAATTATGCTCATTGCAGACAGGTGTTCCGGTAAGTATGTCAAAGCGATCACCAAGTAAACGCATCTGCTCATCGGTAAGCAACACATCACCGGCTATGGCAGCTTTACGTTTGGAGTGAGTTATTGAACACAAAATATCGGTAAGCATAGAAATGCCGGATTTTGGTGCGCCGGTGGTGATAATTTTAAATGCTGAAAGTGATGTTGATAGACTAATTAGTACTAGACACAATATACGATTAAGCATAGTGCAACTCATGCCTTATAATAATGGTTTAGGAAATAATAGGGGGAGACTCTATTTTTTAAGATACATTATCTCATAATCAATGCAAGCTCTTTAAAAAACAAGCTTTTTTGTTATACTTTGCATAATATTATTGCAGACTACTCAAGCAAAGGACATCACGTATGGCAACAAGAGCATTGATGATAGCAATCTTTTTTTCACCTCTTATATATGCTGCAGCCGATAGTTCAGTAGCGGTTAGTCAAGTTACCGTTGCTGATTTAGTTTGCAGAGGACGCATATTATTACACAGTGCAGTAGCAACAGAAAGCACATCTGGTGAAGCGTATCTTAATTTAGTTGATTGTGGATTAACGAGTCTATATGGATTAAAAACGTTGCCGGGCATAACAAGAGTGCAGCAGTTAGATATCCGTAACAATAAGATAGCAGCGTTAACACGAGAAGATATGGCGTGCATGCCCCATTTAAAACATATATATGCCGGTGATAACCAAATTGAACATATTGCAGAAGACACATTTGCAGATAATCCTCGTCTTATAGGCATAAGTTTGTCGAACAATAAATTGCAAGATGCATCAGCTATTGTGCGTGTATTTACTCAATTGCAGCTTATTGATCTTGCCTGCAATAAATTGAATTCGTTCAGACCGCGTGTCGATAATCCTGCATTGCAATTTTGCAACGTAGCGCATAATCCCGGGCCATATGGAGAGCCTGATACGGGTACGATGCCTTTGCGATGTCGACAATTAAGACGATTTGGAGATTTGCCCATATTTTGTACAGAAGAATATTATAACATGAAGAGGTCAAGATGATTGTACGTTTATTAATCACCATATGTAGTGTGGGTTATGTTTTGGGAGCTGCATCAGCATCTGCAGGTGCGTTAACGGTGGCAGATTTACTTTCGGGTGGAGATGATATACAGCTGCTGTATACACATGGTGAGGTTGTGCTCAATCTCGCGCGCAAAGGTTTAACAGGGCTTGAAGGGTTAGGCACTATAGCAGGTATTACCACCGTACAAAGATTAGTAGTATCTAATAATAAATTACGGTCACTTAAAAAATCTGATTTATCATGTATGCCATCATTAAGATTTCTTCATGCTGACTGTAATCAATTGGAGTCTATAGAAGAAGATACCTTCTTTTCTCATTTTGATCTTAAAGGGTTAAATTTGATGTGTAATAAATTGCAAGATGTTACAGCAGTTGTAGCGGTATTTTATCGTTTAACACATATCGATCTTACAGCTAATCAGGTAAAATCTTTTGAGCCTACATGCAAAAATGAAAATCTACGTTATTTGAGTTTGGTTCGCAATGAACATGATGGCTATTGGCCGCTTCATCGTAATATTTATCAATGTTGCCCGCAATTACACCCGGTGCCAAGAAGTCATGGAGAGTACTTTTATTGTGATTAGGTGATACAGAAATCACGGTAAAACCACACATTTTTAGGCTATTCAATGTATGTTACTTGACAGCCAATCTTTTATGTTATACTATAAACTATAGCACAAAGGTTACCTACCTATGTACCATAAAAGTACATGGAACAAGCAGATGAAGGATACTTTATGAATCGCCTCAGTATTATAATCCCCGCATATAATGAAGAACAACGCATTGGCAGAACGTTACATGCGTATGCAGCATATGCACAGCAGCGCCAAGCAGAGCAAAGGTTACAAACGGAGCTTTTGGTGGTTCTCAATGGTTGCAAAGATAATACTGAAGCTGTAGTGCAACAGGCACAAGAGCAATTTCCTGACATTATACGGTATATCACCAGCCCAAAAGCGGGCAAAGGCTTGGCAGTTATTGCAGGGTTTAACGATGCATTAACGCGCCCTAATGATTTAATAGGCTTTGTTGATGCTGATATGGCCACAGCGCCTGCATATTTTTATCAGTTAGTTGATGAAATTGCCGATCATGATGGTGTTATTGCCAGCCGTTACATGCCCGGTGCACAGGTGTTTCCTCCACGCCCCAAAATTAAAGATTGGGGGCGCAAAATCTTTTACAACCGTAAAGTGCGCAAGCTTTTTGGTCTTAATCTCTATGATTATCAATGTGGTGCTAAACTATTTACCCGTGCAGCAGTGCAGGCGGTGATAGTCCACATGAGTGAAGGGCAATGGGCATTTGATGTTGAACTGCTCTATCTTATGCATCGCAATGGTGCAACATTACGCGAAATCCCAACCGTGTGGCATGATCAAGAAGGAAGCAAATTAGCAACCTTTGGCGCAGGCATTAAAATGCTTGGCGCACTAGATCGTTTACATGAGCATCATCAAAAAACTCCTCTCGTGCGCAATAAATAATAACCAACTAGTTGCTTGATTACTTGTTGAGATCTATCTGCTCTGGTATGCTTTTCGTTAAAGGAATTTTGATACCCTTTAGCGCAGAAAGTATTAATCTATGTGCGGTCTTGCCGGATTTTTGAGTTTGCGCCCCGCAGCAGGTTTATTTGATGCAACATTGCTTGAAAAAATGCAACAACCTTTGCGTCATCGCGGGCCAAACGGTTATCGCGTGTGGTCGAACAACGAGCACGAAGTTGGCATGGTGCACCGCCGATTAAGCATTGTTGATCTTTCAATCGCGGCAGCACAACCAATGCTCGATGAGCAACAACAGGTAGTAATTTGCGTTAATGGCGAAATCTATAATCATCAAGCATTGCGTGTTGAACTTATCAATTTAGGTTACCATTTCTGTTCACAATCAGATTCTGAAGTTATTGTACACGGCTACAAAGCATGGGGAATGCAACGGCTGCTTGAGCGGCTTGATGGCATGTTTGCATTCAGTTTATATGATTTGATAACGAGCGAATGTTATTTAGTACGCGATCGCATCGGTATTAAACCGCTCTATTTTGCATTACAAGGTGATATGCTTAGTTTTGCGTCGGAAATCAAAGCACTCTGGCCATTGCCATGGATGCGGCAACAGATTAACAGCACAGCGCTGTATCATTATGCTACCTACATGGCCTGTCCGGCACCACTTACTATGTATCAAGATGTGTACAAAATTCCCGCCGGTTTTTATCTGCGCATTGATGCACACAAACAGATGCATGTGGTGCAATGGTACGCATTACACATACGTTTGGCGGCGCACAAAAATGCGCCACCAACAGATGAAAACGCCTATGTTGAACAGCTGCGCACATTGCTGCGCTCTGCAGTGCACAAACGGCTTATGGCGGATGTACCGTTTGGCGTTGCGCTTTCAGGAGGTATCGATTCTAGTCTTAATCTTGCCTTTATGGCGGAAACGACCGATCAGTTAAAAACATTTACTGTTGCCTTTGCCGACAGCCCTGAACTTGATGAACTTGCATGGGCGCGCAAAGTTGCAGCACATTATGGTGCAGAGCATCATGAAATTATTATTAATGAAGCTGACGCGGCCGATTTTTTTTATAGTATGATCTATCATCAAGATGAACCGATTGCAGATATCACCGCCATTCCACTCTATTTTGTTTCAAAATTAATGCGCGACAATGGTATTGCGGTTGCGCTGGTGGGTGAAGGCTCAGATGAACTATTTTGTGGGTACGATTATTTTGCTCGCTATGTAGGAGCTTATCGCTGGTGGAAGCCAACGCAGCAGTATATCCCTGACAGCGCAAAGCGCGGCCTTTTTTATGCGGCGCAAAAACTTGCACCTTCTGCATTTAATCGTCTTGATCATCTTGCTAACTGGGCACATAATCGTGAGCTGTTTCATAGTGGGGTGGTACTGTTTTCTGAATATTATAAAGATCAACTATTTACCTTTAAACCTGAACCGCATGATGCCATGGTTGAGCGCTTTTTCCCTGGCATGCGTGTTGACTCAAGTTATGCGATTGCCGATTGGTATCGTGCGCAGCTATTGGATGTTCTGCCGCAAGCGGATGTTTACCTGCAAATGGCATATTTAGAGCTCAAGCATCGCTTGCCGGAGTTGTTGCTTATGCGTGTTGATAAAATGAGTATGGCACGCGCAATCGAAGCTCGTGTGCCATATCTTGATTATCGTTTTGTAGAGTTTGCGTTACAGGTGCCGCAGCAGTTAAAATACCAACAGGGGCAAACCAAATATCTGCTCAAACGTGCAGCAGAAGGTATTTTACCCCATGATGTTATCTATCGCAAAAAAATGGGTTTTTCCACACCGATTGCACGTTGGTTTAAAGATGGCCAGCGCTTTCATGGTATTTTGTTTGATCTACTCGCCACGCAAGAAAAACGCATGCGAGAATATTGCGATGTGCCCAAGTTACGCCGGATGTTGCAGGATCATCGCGTGCACAAGCATGTGGATAATGCTAACTATTTATGGGTTATGCAAAATCTTATGGGGTTTATGCGTTCGTTGGGTTAAGTAGACTGAGTTGATTGCTATTTGATAACATTATGGTAATCTTTAAAGAAGTCTTGATATATACATACTTTTTACCTTAATGGATTTTTATGCACCATATGTTGAGTGTAGCAATTAGTTTATGTTTATTTTTTGGTTCACTACAGGCAGCTGCTGGCAAGCATGAAGCTGCATGTAGCAGTGCAGATGCTGCCAAATTAATGCCTTTAATACCGTGCGCTGAACCGTTACCGTTTGATGCGAACTTATCAGATATCGAATTATTGATGCGTCCACAGCAGTTTAAATCTGATATAGCGCAGATGGCCGTTGTTGTAGAGCTGTTTGATTATATTGAAGCTGAACGCAAAGAAAAAAAATTATGCATGCTCCCTTTGTTTATGCGCTGTATGGTAAGTCATGCTTCAATTGGAAAACAGCTTAAGGGTTGTAGCTCAAATTTAAGAGAATTTTTTAACAAACGATCAAACTCTGCTGCAGAGCATCCTGAGCATGATGTGCATGAAGCTGTTGCAGATCTGTTTATTAGGAGTAAATTATTGTGGGATGCAACGCCTGCAGAAGAGCGTGAGGCTTGGTTATTGCATGAATGTGCGTTATACAAATGTCCTGCAACACGTACGAGGTATCCCGATGTACGTGCAAAGTTTGAGCAAACATTTGTGGAAGCTATGCAAGCGAAAGCAGGAAACAAATCCGTTTTTGCAACTTTTGGTCCAGACTCTTTTGGACTTGATTTACGGTTGTTACAGAAATTGTCTGAATCGGGCATTAATAATGTGGAGACGGTAGTTGCGATAGATACTGATTTCAGCTCCCTTATGTACCAGTTAACAAAAGGCAACGAGCACGGCGCCATAGAGATTCCTTTTGATGAACAGTTGCAAACAAAGATTCAATATGCCGATTTATGCCATGGATCTTTTCATTATGATTATAATACTACCATGCAAAAAACAACCAATGGCGATCCAGCAGCATTTTCACAACAATTAGGCATTTTGATAGGCTTGCAAGCGAGTGATTCTGCATTTGCAAAAACGTTGCATCCATATGTAGTGGCGCGCGTTATAGATCAATTTAAAAAAGCTGCATTGCAAGTGCAGCCAAGTCTTAAACGTATGTATGTAAGTGCTAGTGTTGCGCAATATTTACAAGATTGCACAACGCGTCCGGAGTTACGTGCGGATATGCTTAATGGGTGTGACTTTGTGCATCTACGCTCAGCAGCAAGTACTCCAACGTGGAGAAAATGTTGGGATGATTTTTATGCTGCCCAAGGAAGCTGCTTAGCACCTTCAGCGATATCATGTGCGCTGATGACAATGGCAAGCAATCAAGCACTTATGCAGGTATATCATGAAGCGGACAAAAAAGTTGAACAATGGGAGTTTTTAGAGGGTAATTGGCGAGAGCTGTCCGAAGGTGAAATTAATCACAATCATGCACGAGACTGGCTATTTGCGCTTACGCATCCGGTCGTCGCGCCAAAGCCTGCAATAAGCACTCAACAACTGCAACCAACGCAGGTAGCAAAACCTAAAGTAACCAAACCTGCTCCGCGCACGCAGCAGAAGAAAAAGCGCACTGTACGCAAAAAAGGGCGCAGACGATAGTCTTATGCCCATAGATATGGAATTGGAATTGCGTAGAGGTTGTTGCCAAATGGTACCATCTGTGAACCGGTATACAGAACAATGCCTTTTATTAGGCGATCAGGAACTTTCTCTTGAAGGTATTTAATACCTTTAAAATCACTGATTCCTACCGTATCACTGCCTTTTATTTCGATTGCTACGATTTGGCCGGCACGGTTTTCTAATATAATATCAACTTCTCTGCCGTCATTGGTTCTGAAGTGATAGAAGTTGGGCTTTGTTGTGCTCCAGGTAGCAGCTTTTTTGAGTTCGCTTACAATAAAATTTTCTAAAATTTTGCCTATGAGTACCGGCTCTTGTTTGACACGTTCTGTAGTTAAACCGGTAAGATAACAGAGAAGTCCGGTATCAATCATATATAGTTTTGGGGATTTAATGGAGCGCAACGAAATATTGGTATGCCAGGGTTGATGGAGCGTGATGAGAAAAATTGTTTCTAATAAACTCATGTAGCGATGAACTGTTTGAGTTACCATTTTGCAATCACGCGCAACTTCTGCAACATTAAGCAGATTTGAAGTACGGTGTGCCAAAATATTAAGTAGATTTGGAAGCTCTGTTATTTTTTCAATCTGTGCAAGATCTTTTATATCACGTTGCAAAAGCAAGTTGATATATGAGCGCATCCATGCATCAGAATCCTCCACATCGGTGTGCTGTACCGACGGATAGCCACCGCGTACAATATGAGCATAAAGCTCATCGCGAGTAATATATTTTTTGGGTTGTGTAAGCGGCTGATCAAGAAATAGATTGTCGATAAAAGTTTCTTGATGGTGGAATATTTCCCCCTGAGATAGTGGCATGAGCTCAATAATTTCCATGCGACCGGCAAGCGAATCGCCCAGGCGAGGAATAAGCAGAGGATTTGCCGAACCTGTAAGCAAGTAGCGCCCAGGAGTGCGATTATTATCAACATCGATTTTGAGCGGCAGAAAAAGTTCAGGCACGCGTTGAACCTCATCAATAATTACCGGTTTAGTAAGTTGCGAGATAAATCCTGCAGGATCATTTTTTGCCGCTGCATATATGACTTCGTCATCAAAGGTGAGATAGGTATAATTATGAGCTTGTTCTACTTGATGAGCCAGCGTTGATTTACCCACTTGGCGGGCACCATTTAAAAGGACTATGGGGCTGCGGGTTAATGCCTTTTCTAATAGTTTTTTTATATGTCTTGCAAACATGGATTTTCCTATATTTGTACAGTTTCTGTTGTAAAATATAACAGTTGCTGTGATAATTTACAACAATTATGCTGGGGTTATTGAAATAATGCCGCCAAAATCAGCGTCTTATTTCAATAAATGGTCAATTTTTGAAATAACGAGAGCAAAAGGGTCATCTAATTTCAATAATGACGGGTAATCATAATGATCTTAATCATCCTGAGCTTGTCGAAGGACCGTCCGTTAAAAAATCTTAATCCCAATATATTTTTAAGGAAAATCCTTCGACAGGCTCAGGATGATTGGATAGAAAGAGACTTTAGTTTAGTGCCATTACTCCGGCCGCCACCTTCCGTTTGACATAAAGCTAATTTGCGCTACACTATATACATATCTTTGCGCAATTTCTATTGTAATCCTTGTGGAGGGATCAATTTATGACTAAAAATAAGCTTTTTAAACTACATAGCCCGTTTGAGATCTCGGGCGATCAGCCTGCTGCAATTAAACAACTTACTGAGCACCGACCGGGTAAATCTACCCTTTTAGGAGTTACTGGTTCGGGTAAAACCTTTACGCTGGCCAATGTCATTGCCAATCAAGACAAACCGGTATTGATATTGTCACCGAACAAAACCTTGGCAGCCCAATTATATGAAGAGTTCAGCCTCTTTTTCCCGGAAAATAAGGTCTGTTATTTTGTAAGTTACTATGACTATTATCAACCGGAATCCTATTTGCCGGCACAAGATATTTATGTACCTAAAGAAACTAAGATTAATAGTGAGCTTGAGCGGTTACGTGTAGAAGCTGCCGCTTCTATGATTAATCGTCGTGATACCATTGTAATTGCTTCAGTTTCTTGTATTTATTCTCTGGGTAACCCCTCAGATTATAAAAATTTAGCGTTAAGTTTACAGGTTGGCCAAACCATTGGGCGTAATGAACTGCTTGAAAAGCTGGTCATGATTCAATACATTCGCAATGATGTCGATCGCTCTTCAGGCACCATGCAGGTATTGGGTAACTCTATTATAGTCAATTTACCGTATCAAAAAGATATGTTACGCATCGAGATGTTTGGTAACACTATTGAACGTTTAAGTTGGGTTAATAAACAGAATAATACCGTAGAAATGGAGCTGGATAATACTATTGTATTCCCGGCAAAATATTTTGTAACGCAACAAGATCGTATTGCAAGTGCAGTTAATAGCATTCAAACTGAACTATTGTCATGGGCGCCAAAGTTAGAAAATCCGTTGTATCAAGAGCGTATTCGTCAACGTACAGCACATGACATTGAAATGTTACAGGAAGTTGGCCATTGTACCGGTATTGAAAACTACTCAATTCATTTTGATGGCAGAAAAACTGGCGAAAAACCTTATACCTTATTTGATTTTTTCCCTGAAGGGGACTTTTTATTGGTTATTGATGAATCCCATATTGCATTACCGCAGTTGCGTGGTATGTATGCGGGTGATCGTTCGCGTAAATCATCACTGATAGATTTTGGATTCCGTTTGCCTTCTGCTCGCGATAACCGTCCATTGCAGTTTCATGAAATTGAAGAATACTTTAATGACGTTATTTGGGTTTCTGCAACACCCGGTAATTATGAACTTGAGCATGCAGATACATTTGTAGAGCAGATTATTAGACCTACGGGTCTTGTTGATCCGGTGGTGGAAGTACATCCACGTATTGGACAGCTTGATCATCTTATACAAGAGATCAATGCAACAGCAGCAAAAGATTTACGTACCCTTGTTACCGTGCTTACTAAAAAATTAGCAGAAGAGCTTGCGCGTTACTTGCAAGAGCGCGGTATCAAAGTCTGTTATTTGCATAGTGAACTTAAAACACCGCAGCGTACTGAACTATTACAAAAGCTTCGCCTAGGCGTATTTGATTGTTTAGTTGGAGTAAACTTGTTGCGCGAAGGTTTAGATCTTCCTGAAGTTGCGCTGGTAGCGATTATGGACGCTGATATAGAAAGCTTCTTGCGCGATAAACGTTCATTAATTCAAACGATAGGGCGCGCTGCACGTAATACTGAAAGTAAAGTTATCATGTATGGCGATAAAATTACGCAATCAATGCGTGGCGCGATTGATGAAACGCAACGTAGACGTGATTTGCAGATGGCCTTTAATAAAGCACATGGCATTACACCGCGAACCGTTAAACGTGATGTGGTGAAAAGTATCGCCAACATTCAAGCCGCAATTGCCGCAGCTTCAAAAATGAACAGCAAAAAGAAAAAAGAGGTTATCATGAGCGAGCAAGAACGCACCGCGCATATTGAACATTTGCGCTCGCTAATGGCTCAAGCAGCACAAGACCTAGATTTTGAACGAGCTATTGCTCTGCGCGACGAGTTGAAGAAACTAATCGGGTAACATAAGAAACCATGGGCTAGTCGATTTGCATAAGGTTTATTGGTCGATTTGCATAAAATACTAGTAAAGAGTTTGTCAGAGCATACTTTCGAAGCTGCAATAAAAAAACTTTTTAAGATGAGTTTATGCGAAGTAAAAAATAATTTTTGCTAAAAGAATGGCTTCTCTTTTATTAATGCTGGTATACTTACAATTATATTGTTTTATCCGGTTATTTAAGGAGTTAATTCATGCAGATCTATCGCATGTTACTTGTTGTGTTGGCCATTGTTGTCCTCGTTCTTACCTTTATGCGGTTACAACCGCGCGTACATTATGATATCGCCAATATACAATCTGTATCTGATTTGGTAGCAGTCTTTCCGCATAATGTTGGGTATTTGGAGCGTGCAACGGATGCCTATATGACCGAGGCGCGTGAACTGATTGCACAGATTAAATCTATTCCGGATCATGAGCGTACGTTTGAAAATACGGTTAAAGCATTGGATTATCTGTTTGGGTTATCTGATATTGTATTATTTAGTAGTGTATTAAGCACTATTACCCATCTGTATCCACAAGCAGACATGCGTGATGCTGCCACCATGCAACAATCACGTATAAATGCATTCATGGTGGATATTTCTGCCGATAAACAGTTATACCAAGCCGTTAAAGCATATACACTCGATGGTGCTCAAAAAGAAGATTTAAATGACGAGCAACGCTATGTGCTCGATACCATGATGCGTGACTTTAAACGTTCCGGTCTTGAGTTACCTGACGCACAACTTGAGCAAGTAAAGGCGCTCAGCAAAGAGATTACCGATTTAGGTAAATTGTTTGACAAAAATCTTGGAGAAGATAAAAGTTTTATCACCGTAGATGCAGCAGGGCTTGATGGTGTGAGTCCTGAGTTTGTTGCATCGCTTAAAAAAGATGCAGAAGGTAACTATATTTTGGGTGTAGATTACCCAACCATAGCGCAAGTTATGGAGCATGCGACCAGCAGTGATACACGTAAACGATTGTATTTAGCTTTTGATAATCGTGCATATCCTGCCAATGAAGAAGTGCTTAAACAGATCGCTGCCAAACGGCATGAGCTTGCGCAACTATTGGGCTTTTCCAGCTATGCAGCATACGATCTTGATAATCAGATGGTAAAATCGGTTGAGCATGCAACTAAGTTTATCGATAACCTTATTGGGCGTGCAGGGATCAAAGAAGCACAAGAGTTTAAAGAACTGATTACCGATTTACCTGCAGGTGTAACATTATCACCGGACGGTAAAATGTATCCATGGGATATTGGCTATAGCCGTGCATACATTAAAAAGAAAAAATATAGCATCGACGAACGTGTAGTTGCAGAATATTTCCCGGTGGAACACGCATTGCAGGGTATGCTTAATCTGTATGCTACATTTCTTTCCTTGCGTTTTGATACCGAGCAGATTAATGGTTTGTGGGTAGATGATCTTACGCTCCTTACGGTATACAAAAAAGGAACTGAAACAAAACCGATTGGCTATGCAATTTTAGATCTCTATCCGCGTCCGGATAAATTTAGTCATGCAGCTTGTCAGCCATTTATTCCGGCAACATACCAAGAGGATGGCACACCAACAATAGCGGTTGATATATTGATGGCGAATTTCCCCAAGGCTCAAGGTGATCAGCCTGCACTTTTTAAACGCTCTGATGTCACAACATTTTTCCATGAGTTTGGGCATGTGTTGCATGCAATGCTTGGCAGAACACAGATGGCGTCTGTTTCAGGATTGCGTGTCAAAAGTGATTTTGTAGAAATGCCTTCACAGATGTTGGAAGAATGGATGAGCGATAGCGCGACCCTAAAACAGTTAAGCCATCATTATAAAACGGGTCAACAGTTGCCTGATGATATTGTTGCAAGTATTAAAGCACTTAAACATTTTAGCACCGGCTATTGGGCGCAGCGCCAAGCAAGTCTTGCAACATTTGCGCTGCAGTTATTTGGTGCAGAACAGATAGATGATATCCATAAGTTATGGGAATCGGTAGCAAAACGTATTATAAGCAATAGCGTGTTTATGCCGGAAGGGCATTTTTATACGTCATTTGGGCATCTTGCTAATTCTGGATACGGTCCAAAATATTACGGCTATATGTGGTCAAAAGTGTTTGCATTAGATCTGTTTGGAGAAATTAAGCGTCATGGATTGCAAAATCCGGAGGTTGGTGCACGTTACACTGAAAAGGTTATTGGTCGTGGCGGTAGTGCTGATCCGGTTGAATTGCTGACAGATTTCTTAGGGCGTGCACCAAGTGATGAGGCGTTCTTTAAAGACATGGGTATATGAAGCGCCCACCAGCTTAAAAGCTAGGCAAGCGCGGAATTCTTTAAAGTAAAACAATGTAGTTAGTTGCGAAGTAGAATAATCGGGTAGGAGCGGGTGATTAACCCGCGTCCTCCCACACCACCGTACGTACCGTTCGGTATACGGCGGTTCATGATGACATCAGCACTTCGTAATACCTATCAACTAGTCTTATAAGCCCTTGCTCTCGCCAGTAGGCGAGTCCAAGGGCTTTATTTACTTGTGGCGTATTCGCCAGTCGCCAATATCCTTTGCGCGAAAATGCAATGCATCCTGCCCACTTTTCTGGAATTCCCAATTTTACTAAGTTTGAAAGCTTTGTTTTGCATCGCTTCCATTGCTTTAGTACACACATTCTCAGTCTTCTGCGTATCCATTCATCGAGTTCTTGGAATACACTCTTCGTTTGGGCGATACGGAAGTAACCGCTCCATCCCAGGAGGTATGCATTTAGCCTTTCCAGTCTTTCTTTCATGGATATACTCCAGTTGCGATTTGTAAGCCTACGAATTGTTTCTTTAAACTTAGTTTTAGTTTGCGTTGCAATTCGCAGCTTTGCTTCTGGATCGCTAATGAATGAGAATCCTAGGAACCTCCTTTTGTTTGGGCGATCGACAGCGCTCTTCCGCTCGTTTATTTTAAGCTTCAGTCGTTCACTTATGAACCTTGATATGCTCGCATAAACTCTTTGACCAGCTCTTTTGCTCGCTACGTAGATGTTGCAATCGTCCGCGTAACGCACGAACGAGTGTCCTCTTTGTGTTAATTCGTGATCTAAGTCGTTTAGCATAATGTTTGATAACAACGGGCTTATTGGGCCGCCTTGCGGCGTCCCCTCATCCGTTGTTATACAACATCCATTCAGCATTACACCTGCTTGCAGGTATTTGCGAATGATCTTGTGAATGCGTTTATCTGCAACCTGCTTGGCTATTTTAGTCATGAGCAGATCATGATTTACGCGATCAAAGAATTTCTCTAGATCGATATCAACTACAATTGTTTTGCCACTTTGGATGTACCTTTGAGCCGTGTGCACCGCTTGGTGCGCACTCTTCTTAGGTCTAAATCCAAAACTACATTCCGAGAACGTTGGTTCGAATATTGGTGTTAAGACTTGTTGGATTGCCTGTTGGATAAAGCGATCGAGCACTGTTGGAATTCCCAATTCACGCACTCCACCGTCTGGTTTAGGGATTTCTAAACGACGTACGGGAGCTGGTTGATAGGTTCCTTCAAGTAGCTCTTGCTTGATGCGATTCCAATGTACTGCCAGGTATGGGCGAAGTTCATTAACTTGCATGTTATCCACGCCTGGTGCGCCTTTGTTGCCTTTAACTCGTGCAAATGCTTTCTTGAGATTGTCAGGCTCTACCACTTTTTCCATCAGGTGATTATTATGATTTGCTAAGGTATGTTTGCTGTTTCGTGTCATAAGTTTACTCAGTACCCCTTCAGGCCCTAATAGAATTCACTATCGCCTCCTGATGGCGGCTCGGTTTTTTTTTTCCGATTTTCTACTTTCGTCGCATTCTCTATGTACTATCAGTCACACCTTTACCTTCATGTTCAGGCCTTCACGGTTTTTTTTTTTTTTTTCCGCTACTATGCCGTCTGCTGACTTCTGCTATCTCAATATCTGCTTACGCAGATGGTTGCCAACTCAGTCGGCGGGTTAGCAGATCTCCCCGGGTAATTGCGCGTCCTTTCTTTCCATCTACCCGCCTTATTTACTCTTTCTGGTCTTTTGCATCATGGATTTTGTCTTGTTCTGCAGATTTATCCCACCAGAATTAGCCTCATAGGGTTCGTGTTCCTCGGGTCGGAAATTTGCCGCCGGCTTCCTTCAGATTCTCCTCGCGGTAGACACCCTTGCCTTAGGCTAGCAGCTACTGATGCCTTCGCTGGTCGGGACTTTCACCCTATAGGTCGCGCCCGTGCCGGGCGCACAA
>JAGVLK010000003.1 GCA_020049835.1 Candidatus Babeliales bacterium
AACAAAAAGGGAGGCTCGTTATGAGCCTCCCTTTTTTTGTACAATATTCTAAATTTAACGATGATGCTGTGGACGCGGTGCTACAATCGGAACAAGCTGACCTTCATCAAATAATAATCTTTGCAAACGTTCGCGCTCTGCTTGCAAACGAACAATTTCATCACGTTGCGCCTGCAAACGTAAAGCTTCAAAGTAGTTAATACGTTTTTTCGTGGTTACCAACCGCTCCAAATCTTCTAGTTCAGCATTACGTGCATCTTGCATATCCTCTAATGCCATCTGCTTAAGATCACGTTTAAAAGCAACATTTAAGGCGCGCCAATGCTGCAATGTTGCTGCGTCAACATCCGGATTACTATATTTTGCTACAAATGGAGCATAATTTGACCGACAATTGCGAACTAGCGCTTGTTCAGCATGCGAATCTGCAGCCCCTTGGAGCATGCCGGTGATGAGCAAGCCGCTCAAAACTATTTTATACATCCGGTACCCCTTACGTACGGTTTATAAATACTATGCATATATAGAGTAAACTATAGCATGAATGCATCTTTTGCCCAAATGGGTCCATCCTATATTAATTTTAATTCAAAATTGAAATAAATGTCAATATTTTGTTAAAAAAATCTCGAATCTCGCTGCATAACGGGGTTTCTGCATCCTCTATTTTTTTAACTTTGACGTCACAACAATTTCTGCGCTATGCTTATCGTATCCAATTTTATAAGGATACCTATCATGCACTATGTATGCTTATTAATTTTTGTTGCTACTGCCACTATAAGCCAATGTGCTGAGCAAAACGTTAGTGATGATCTTCTGTATATACATTGTCTAACCAGCGGTCAGCTAGAACATGCAGAAAAATTACTACAAAATGGTAAAGTCACTGCTGATTGCAGCACACTCATCATGTTTGGTTCAATCGCCGGCGTTGATCAATTACTGCGCGCATATGGTGCATTTAACGATTGCAAAGCCGGTAATTTACAACAAATAGCTTTCTTTTTGCACAATAATGCTTTGCAATTTCCCGAACAACGCACCACAGCTGTAGATATTGCACAAGAGATTCTGGAGAAGGATATATGTGTGCATCCAGTACACTCAAAAAATGGAAACCTGCTCGTTGATGAATTATCTCCTGATGATCCACACGAGCGGCGTCTTAAAGAGCTATTGCTTGCAGCAGAAGAGCGCGCACATGCCGCGGAAAATCTAGCGTGCATGCGCAGATCACATTACTGGTATCCATAAAAGCTTTATGATCGATTCAGTACATATGCAGTTACTTCTTCCGGGCTATCTGCAATAATATGCGTCTCATGCGCAAGCATGGAACGGGTATTATAACCCCAGCTCACGCCCATTGCTTCGATACCTGCTTGATGTGCTGCCTGGATATCACGCAACTCATCGCCTACATATAATGCATCGCGCGGGTCAATACCTTTTTTGTGTAAGATATTCTGTATAACCTTACTTTTTGCAAAAACATCACTGCCGGTACTATACACACCTACACATTGAGGAAGTCCATGCAGAATAAAAAATTGTTTTATACTATCAACTCTATTGGTAGAAACAACATAAAGCGTGCAGCCTGCCTGATGGAGCTGTTGCAACATATGTTTAATACCCGGATATAAACGCACTTCGCGCAGATGGCGTTTGTACAAACGCAACGTACAAAAAAGCACGAGCGGTAACTTGAAATAAGAGATGCGCAACTGCTTAAGTACATCACGCATATGCATGGCACGCAGTGTTGCCACTTCATCCTCGTTGACCGGCTTGCATCGCAATAATGTTGCTACACGATTGTATGATTGAATGACAATGTGCAGCGAATCAGCTAGCGTACCATCAAAATCGAAAATAATAACCTTCTTCATAAAGCCTCATCTCCCACCGTTATTTTACGCATAGTACCGCGAGGTTTGCATTGCCAAGCAGCGCGTATACGACCCGATTTGCGATAAAAGTCAAACATCAGCGGAGCTGTTGCAGCTTTTAGTTGGAGCTTAACGCGCATACCAATATATGCAGGATTTAGAGTCATACTCTTTTTTAATAATTCCAAAATAGACGTAGCGGAATGTAAACGACTGTTAAGCACACAATAAATCGCATCAATAGAGTTTTTTGGTCGCGTATAAACTTCTAATTGCGCCCTATCGACCGCATAGGTTTGCGCTGCAAGATGATTGCTCTCACTATAGTACTGTATATCCAATTTTTTTCTAAAGCATGGTATCAACGGTGTGCGCATAACTGAAGATGATGCCATCGAATAACTTTGACGTTTAAGCCATTGCTCATAATCAAGTGGTATGCGCAACTGTTTAAAAGGATTATGCCCCCCTAATACAACCGCCATCGTTGACTGATCAATAGTTCCTAAAGGATTAATTATTTTTTCCCCTGATGTTTCCATGCGTACACGCACATGTTGATTATTCTGGATGAATTCAATTTTCACTGAAGCAGAAATCTTCTTTTTAACATCAGCTAACCATTGATATGGCCGGCCAACATCATATGCGTTTGACCTAATTGCATCGATCAATTCACGCGGATTTTCCGATTCATTATCGGTTGAACAAAATAATAAGCCACGCATCGGCATGCTTTGTATATCTGTAGACACACCGGTTATGGTAAAAAGCGCAAAATCACCTTCAGTATCTTCTGCTGCACCATACAAATACTGCATTGATAAAACGCACAAGGATAAAAAAACTATGTTGTTCATATCAACTCTCTTGTAAATATTGGTAGATCTGCTCATATTTTGTAGAATCCCGCGAACGCCAAAAGACAATCTTATCAAAAGCTTCATTAACCTTTTCTCGTGAGCAACTATAAAAATCAGCAACCGTTTTGGTTAAGTCTTTATCACTGTTGCAATGATGCATAAACGCAATACGTAATCCATAGCGATGTATAAGTTCCCGTTGCCTTTGCTCTTCTGCCAAGCGTTTAAAATAATAGGCACGTTGCAAAGCGGTTTTTTCTATTTCACCAAAACGTTCAGCAAGAGTTATATCAATTCCACGTTCAATCACGGCATATATACAAGGAAATACCATACTATTTGGTAATTTGGTTCCCGCAAGTGCATGCAATACCGTACCTCCTGTCATGTTACGAGCATTAAGATCAGCACCGGCATCTACAAGCAGCTGAAATATAACAGGAATTGTCTTTCGTGCGGGAGATATTTCAATAAAGCGCGCAAGAACGCCTCCCAAAATAGGACAGATACAATCATTGGGGTGTACAACTCGTAATAAACTCCTCACATGATCTGTATCACCTTCAACTGCGCATTTAAAAAGCGCTTTCGCTAAATAAACATTATTTGGTTTAACAATTATAGAGGATGAGGCGCCAAAACAACTTATCACGCATGACGATGCAACGAGTATGCTTACTAATAGTCGTTTCATATAGTAACTCCGGTTGTTATGGTGATGTAATGTATTAATCTCTGCAACTCTACATTCCTGGCATATTCTTTGTTTTGTTGCGATTGCAAGATAGCATACATTAAAAACATCTGTGCAACAAGTGGCGAACTAATACGTATTGCCGCAGGCAGTAGCTTTTCTGGAGAAGTTGCATAAACTGTTTAAAGAATTTCGTTAACACATTTGAAAGGTCTTGGCGCAATGCATCTGCTGTTCACACTAGTATTAATTACCGGGCATATGGCTTTTGGAGCATATCAAGATGTAAGTGATCAACACTGTACGTTCGTTCGTTATACTCGTTCTTTATATATCCCACATTGGCAGGCACCCGAACGGCCAAAACCTATAGCAAGCCTTGATAACTTTGCATTACATTGCCATGAAGCTGCGACATTGCAAAAGGCACAAACATTGGTAACCAATACGGGTAGCCTTGATCCAGCTGATATTGTTAAGGCATACGATACCACCCGCATGCTGCTTGAAGGATTACTCACCAGCACTCAAACGGGCGATATCCCCGATGTCCCGGATGAACGGGCAAACTGTTTTGCCTATCTTACCTATATGGATATGCTTTATCGTGCAGGCACAATAAGATCATAAAAATAATCAAGAATAATTCATACAGACGTCACATAATATTTATTAATAAGGATCATAGATCATGTTTAAACTTTCAGCGATACGAGTTGCTTGCATAACTACCTTTCTGTATACACAAGCAGCTATGGAAACACAATCAGAAGTTAATAGTCCAGTAAAGAAAGTTCTATCCAAGATAGCTTGGAGTAACCACTGCAGCGATCCACAAACATTGGCTACTGCACAGAATGTTGTTAATCGTATGCGGGCAGCAGGCCAGAGAATTAGTATAAAAGACATTCTCAATGCACAAAGCTACGCGCGCGATAAAGCTACTCATATTGATGTTTTTGGTGGCCCAGACAGACCTGAATATAACACTTGCCAGGAGTTTATCGCTTACTTGGAAACAGTTTTAGAAGAAGAACGTAGTAAGATTAATGCATAAATAGACAATATAGATAAAAAGGCCCGAAAGCGTTTATAACTATTTCGGGCCTTTTTATCTATATTGAGGTATTTTACATAATTTTATTGCCATGAGCACTATTGACAGCCTGCCAACAAAAAGCTAAACTTTAACATAAATACAACCCCCGACTATTAAAGGTACCAAGCGCTATGATTCACGTTAAAGATTTAGAACTTTTATTTGGCAAACAGATTATATTCAACCAGATCTCCTTTAACTTAGATGAATCTGCACGCGTAGGGCTTGTCGGCCGTAACGGTTCGGGTAAATCCACCCTGCTTAAAGTTATCGCCAAGCAAGAACCATTTGATGGTGGCGTGGTAACAACCTTAACCGGCAAACGCATTGCCTACATGCCACAAGACGTGGTATTAATGTCGCAAAAAACTATTCTGCAAGAAGCTATGCAAGCTTTTGGCGATATTACCAAACTATTAGAAGAACGTGATGAGTTGGAAGCCGCATTGGCAGAGGGTGACACTGACGAACCGATTATCAACCGTTATATCGCTGTACAAGATAAACTGGCACTCATTGATCCTGCACGCCTGGCAATTGAAGCTGAACGCATTTTGCTTGGCTTGGGCTTTAAACGAGAACAACTTGAACAACCGGTCAGCAGCCTGAGCGTCGGTTGGAAGATGCGCATCGTCCTTGCACAGCTACTGTTGCAAAAAGCTGATTTTTATCTGTTTGACGAACCTACCAACCACCTTGATATCGTTGCTAAAGATTGGTTCTTAGAATTTTTAAAACGTGCACCATTCGGCTTTATGCTTGTATGCCACGAACGTTATTTCCTTGATCAACTGTGCACCAGCATTTTAGCATTAGAAATGGGTAATGCGCGCATCTATAAAGGTAACTACAGCAGCTACCTTGAACAATATGAACGTGATAAAGAGCAGCTTGAAACTGCACACGCACTACAACAAAAAGATATTCAACGCAGAAAAGAGACCATCGCGCGCTTTAAAGCAAAAGCAAGCAAGGCAAAAATGGCTCAAAGTATGCAAAAACAGCTTGCAACTATCGAACTCATTGAACTGCCCCCTTCACCAAAAGATATACGTTTTAACTTTCCTGAGCCAACTCGCTCCGGGCGCATTGTCTTGGAAGTGGGCGGCGTTTGCCATACATTTGGCGAAAAAGAGCTGTTTAATAGCGTTAAGCTGCAAATAGAGCGTGGCGAACGTGTTGCATTAGTTGCAGCCAACGGTGTAGGTAAAACTACCCTATTTAATCTTGTCGTGGGCAACATTCCATTGCAAAAAGGTAACATCGACTTTGGTACCAACGTTGAACACACCATTTTTGCACAAGATCAGCATGAAGCGCTTGATCTTGAACGTAACATTATCGATAATGCATTCGATCGCTGTTCAAAACGTACTGAGCAAGAAATCCGTGGTTTATTAGGAGCGTTTCTTTTTGATGGTGAAACGATCAAGAAAAAGATTCGTGTACTTTCCGGTGGTGAAAAAAATCGTGTGGCTATGGCAATCGTACTGTTGCAACGCGCAAACTTTCTACTGCTTGACGAACCTACCAACCACCTTGATATGCCATCCAAAGATGTACTCATTAAAGCACTTAAAAGCTACACCGGTACCATTCTGTTTGTTTCGCATGATCATCATTTTATTAATGAACTGGCAACACGCGTTATTGAATTAACACCAAATGGTGCGCATGCATATGAAGGTAACTACGATGCCTACATGCACCAAAAGCAGGAAATCGAACGTAACAAACAGGAGCAAGCTGCAGAACAAACGCGCAAGGCTGCTGCTGCACCGGCAAAAGAAGAATCGTCAAAGCAAAGTAACACACCAGATCTTAAACGCATCGAAAACGATATTGCAAAGATTGAACGTGAATTGCAAAAACTGGAAGCTTCATTTGCTGAGCTTACGTATGGCACGCCGGAGTTTGCTAAAGCTACCGAAAAGCTCACTGATACTAAAAAAAGACATGAGCAGTTATTACAGGCATGGGAAGCAACGGCATAACATTAGTGTAAATTGTCGAGTGGGGATATCAGTGAAACTATATAGCTTATGTATCTTGAATATCTTAGCGGCACTGATCGTAAGCAAAACTTTTGCTCTTGAACAGATACATCCAAACATGCATAGAGTTGCACGGCGAGAAGAACCAGCACTACAAGATCTGCATTTCCTGGTAACTCTGCTCAATAGCCTACCTGCACACCAACCGCACAGTCCATTGCCCGCACAAAGTAATCCAGTAAATATACCGGCATCACAGCCGCCAACTATTCCACTACCAGTGCAAGTACCCATGGCTCCAATAACGGACGCTCCGCCTGTAGAAGTATTGCGCATGCCACGTAGAGTATACAACATGGCAATTGCAAACATCACAGGACCATTATTGGTGGGAAGCGGATTGTTAGTGGCAAACAGATTCGCCCTTTACAGACCACATGTTAACCCAGAAGATGCCTTTAATATTGGTTTATCGTCTTCTCTTTTTCCTATTATTGCAACGATTGCAGGTGCATTATGTTGCCAAAACAGCCCAACCATTAATATACCTTATTGGAAGAAATACGCCGCTGGATATGTATCGTTGATGGTACTTAATGCAACGGTATGGGCATTTGCTTTAAGTAACATTAAGAGACATTAACAAATATGTGTATATCACCATTGGTTGGTGCCGCAACTTCTAACGATATGATTTGAGCAAAAGAGAATGTGCATCTACAACATTTCACCGACCACTACATCATCACGCATAATACTCTACTTAAATTTTTAACGCGCGCGCACTCTTGTGCATATCCTTCCACGGATCATCCATGCGAGCAAGACGCTTAAAGATATTTTGCATCGTAAATTTTTGTGCCTGCATACGTGCGGTAAGTTCATCCCAATGGAGTGGCGTTGCAATGGGTGCACCATTGCGCGCACGAACCGCATATGGCGCTACCCCCGTTTGGCCCCATGCATTGCGCAGATAATCAACAAACACTTTTCCCTCACGCGCATCCTTACGTACATTGGTAGTCACCAAATCAGGATACCTGCTTACCAATTCTTGCGCTAATGCGCGCGCGGTTGCACGCATCACATCAAATGTATGCTGGGGCTTTATGGCTGTTGTGACATGCAACCCTTTAGAACCGGTGGTCATAACATGTGGCACCAGACCTTGCTCTTCTAATAACGTGCGCATCGCTTTTGCTGCACGCATAACTTGAGCAAATGCATGCTCAGATGGCGGATCAAAATCGAAAATCATACGGTCTGGATAGTTTAATTTTTTGGTAGTACTGAGCCACAAATGTGGCGTAATAACCGCCTGTTGCGCAAGGTATACCAATGTTGCTGCATTATTGCACACAACGTAATGTACCGTTTTACTCCCTTCTTCTGTTTCCATCTCTTCACGTTTTATCCATGTTGGAAAATAATCTCCTGCATCTTTTTGATAAAACCCTTCATGATTAATTCCCTCGGGAAAACGTTGCATACTCACCGGCCGACCATGCATATGCGGAATCATAATCGGAGCAATCGCTTGGTAATAAGTAATCAGATCAAGTTTAGTCAGTTTATCTTGAGGAAAAAGTATACGATCGGGATTAGTAATCGTTATCGTGTGCCGATCAATTTTAAGATCAAAAGACTCATTAGTTGCAGACATGTTTGCCCTTTTTCTTCATCTTCATCAACAGCCAATTCTTTTTGCCATCACCGTAGTTAGTTCGCACCAGCGCATAGGGCCCATCGAGCTTGTCGCCATGCAGGTATATTTCGATACGTCCGTTTGCTAATGCTTGCTCCATAGATACTGCATCGTGACCTATATCTTTAAGATTACAATAAGTACCTTTATCCCAAATTTGTACGGTACCTGCACCATAACCCTCTTCAATGACGCCATGAAAGTTTGCATACGCCATGGGATGATCTTCCGTTTGAATGGCCAGACGTTTAATCGTGGTCGTTTTTGGCGGCCCTTTTGGCACCGCCCAAGAGACGAGCACGCCACCGATTTCTAGGCGCAGATCGTAATGTAAATGGCTGGCATCATGTCGTTGTATAACATAGATGGGTTTACCCGTTTTGCGCGTGCGGACTCTTTTAGGTCGCGGCTCAGCAGTTTTGCTAAAATCTCGTTTTTTTTCGTAAATATTAAGCGTTGTTTGATGTGCTCTCATTATCCCCCCACTTACTAATAGGATCAATGCGATTGCAGTTTTTTTTGCTTGTTCATCGTGTGCCTCCCTATATATACAATACAGTATTTACATATGCACACACAATAACACTACGAAAGAAAAGCCTGTATACCCTTTTCAAATTCACCGGTCGCCATAGTTTCTAACCCATAAACCGTAATTTTATCTGTTATGGGGAATATAACATCACCGGGAAATACGAGCACCAAATGGTTCAACTTAAGATCTTCGAGCGCAATATGCATAGATTTTGTCGTTGCCGGTCTGTCAGTATATTTAAATTCGAATCCGATCCGCTTGCTGCCACGCACGACAAGAAGATCAAGCTCTGCATGCGCTTGCGTTGCCCAGAAATAATACTCTTCCGGAGCAAGCCGTAACGTCCGTATAATTTCCTCTAATGCAAAACCTTCCCAAAATGATCCCAATCGTGGATTTGTTTGCAAATCATCATAGGTTGCAATTCCCAAAAGCGCGTGTAATATACCGCTATCACGAAAATAGATTTTTGGAGATTTAACTTGGCGCTTTTTTACATTCTCAAACCATGGCGTTAAGTTAAGTACCATAAAAGTTCCAGCTAAAATATCTAAATATTTACGCGCTGTATGATGGGAAATACCCAATGATTTACCTATTTCACTGGCATTGAATATTTGGCCGTGATAATGAGCTAGCATAATCCAAAAACGGCGCAACTGCGCAGGTGGAATATCAAACCCTAAACTTGGAACATCCCGTTCCAAATAAGTAGAAATATAATTTTTACGCCAAAGATAACTATCTTCTTCACTTGAAGCTAAATATGAACGCGGAAAACCACCGCGTAACCATAGTTGCTTACTCTCTTTGACCTCAGCAATTGAAAAGGGAAACAACTCCATATAGCCTATACGCCCTGCCAAAGTTTCTGACGATTGGCGAATAAGATCGCGCGACGCACTACCAAGAATAAGAATTTTATGATCTTTTAAAACCCCATCTACAAGTACACGTAAAACAGGGAAAATCTCAGGCCGTAGCTGTATTTCGTCAATAACAATCAATCGTTGGGTTACACTGGATAACGTAACCATGGGATTTTCAAGCTGAATGAGATCCGTGGGGTTTTCTAAATCAAATAGTCGAGCATCGCCGGCAAAAACTTCCTGTGCATAGGCTTTTGCTAATGTTGTTTTTCCTACTTGTCTTGGCCCTAATATCGCGCAGATAGGATGCACACGGAATTGAGCTCGAATCTGGTCAAAATAATGTAATCTTTGCATGTTTTTCCTTGAAAATTGGAACCTATACTTCCATATTACAAGGAAGTTACCCTATTTTGCAAGATTTTCCTTGAAAATTGGAAAGCGATCTTCCATATTACAAGGAAAACTGTTCAAACGTCAGCAAATCATCAAATCCAAGTCCGCGATAATACTCCACCTCTTCTTCAGGGCACACTACGCACGCATGTTCAATGTTCAAGGTAAATGCATAGCCAAGCAATTCTGCTATAAATGCATCCTTAATTGCATCACGACGCGCGGTACGTGCAACTGCAACTTGATATATTCCTGCCATATTAGCAAACACGGTGAGTGGCCCAACCGCTACCGGTAATTCATCTTCATAGGCAATATACCAGCGCTCATAATCATCTTCTGCTATAGTAATATCCAACAGTTGCTTGTACCATTGCTGCACATATGCTGCATCACCATACGTTTGATACAATACTTGTAATGCATCTTGCAAATGTGCAAGCGTTTGCAAACGTTCAACATGCACTTCTATTTGTTGTGCGGGCGCATCATGCAGATCTTGCACTAAAGCATACTGCGTGCTTTTGTGCGCCATGCCGTTGAGCACCAGCAATTCGGGTAGATTTTCCGGCGCATCATCAGGTGCAATTAACCAGCTGCACGGCATATTTTCACGTTTAAAGTAGCCAAGCGTACTGGTAATAGTTGGAACTACTGTTGTCGCATCAAGCCGTGCACGCAGCACCAAATTATACTCTGGTGCTGCAACGTGGCTGTTTATAATAATAAGTTCTTTTGCTTTTAATACGGTACAACTAGTAAGTCGTTCAGGTAAAAAAAGTTTATGCGCAAAAAAATTTTCCTGCACCATGCGTGCAAGTTTGGCTATGTGTGCATCATCCATAAGGGACCTCTCAATGCTTGTTATACAACAACAAAGTTAATTAGACGATTAGGCACATACACAACTTTTTTAATCTCTTTACCCGCAAGCCAATTGGCAATTAATGGCAACGCTAACTGTTCAGCAACTTCATGCGCAGCATCAACCGGAACTTCCACATGTGCACGCAGTTTACCATTTACCTGTATTACCAATGATTTAGTTGTATCTTGCGTATACATTGGATCGTACACCGGCCAATCACACATCGCAAGTTGCAAGCCCTGTAGCTGCTCAAGCAGCTCGCACGCCATATGCGGCGCCAACACAGAAAGCGAAACTAACAATGCTTGCATGCTGGCGGCAGAAAGTTGCATACGCGCATCAAGTGCATCGTTAATAAATTCCATGAGCGATGATATGGCAGTGTTTGGTTTGTAATGCGCTAAGCGATCTTGAAAGTCGCGTAAAAATTTATGCACACGTACCGTTGTAGCACGATCTTCAGTCGCTGTTTGTGGCAGCAACGTATGCGCATCAGTTACATAGTTCCAGAAGCGATATAAGAAACGTTTAATCCCTTCCAATCCAGTAGTTTGCCATTCACAATCAAGCTCTGGTGGCCCCATGAACATCATATACATACGCAATGCATCAGAGCCATATTGCTCCACCATTTCATCAGGGTTAACGACGTTACCTTTAGATTTGGACATCTTTTCAACCAATCCTGATGTACCCTTTTTGAGCACCATACCTTGGTTAAACAGATGTGTAAACGGTTCGTTAAATGGCAACAATCCTTGATCGAACAAAACTTTTACCCAAAAGCGCGCATAGAGTAAATGCAATATTGCATGCTCAATACCACCAATATACAGATCCACGGGAAGCCAATAGTTCATATCTTTTGCATCCCACGCTTTATCCTGCAAATGCGGATTGGGATAACGCAAGAAATACCAACATGAACCGGCCCATTGTGGCATAGTATTTGTTTCACGTTTGGCAGGCCCTTTGCATGATGGACATGCAACGTTAACCCATGCAGAAATATCTGCAAGTGGTGATTGTCCGGTGCCTGTCGGTTTGTAGCGTTCCACTTCTGGTAGCACCACCGGTAATTGATTTTCCGGTACCGGGACAATGCCGCAACGTTCACAATGAATTAAAGGAATTGGTTCACCCCAATAACGTTGGCGCGAAAATACCCAGTCGCGCAGTTTGTATCGCACTGAACGTGCACCAAAATCATGCGCTGCCAAATAATCTATAATCTTTGTTTTGCCTTCAGTTTTTGCTGGCAAGCCATTAAATGGACCGCTATTAATTAACAGACCATCACCGGTATATGCGCCGGTACTTGCAGCGTCAGCAAGCGGTTGAATCACCTGTATAATAGGCAACTTTAAGTTTTGCGCAAATGCATAATCACGTTCATCATGCGCCGGCACACCCATCACAATCCCGGTAGCATAATCCGCAACCACATAGGATGCTGCATACAGAGGAATCTGTTGCTTGGTTGCCGGATTTTCTACATACACGCCGGTGAATACTCCCGTTTTGGCAAGCTTGTCTTGCGTGCCTTCTTCTGCCGCTGAACGCGTACGCTCAGCATATGTTTGCACAGCTGCATGCTCAGATGATGGAACAAGATCTTTTAACAACGGATGTTCGGGCGCAATAGAAAGAAACGTGCACCCAAAAATAGTTTCCGGGCAAGTAGTATAAACGGGCAGATCAATGCGCTCGCCATTGGGTTTAGTTGCGCTAAAAAATATTTCAGCACCTTCCGATTTGCCAATCCAATGCTGCTGCATCAGTTTTACTTTTTCCGGCCAATCTAATGTATCAAGGCCATCAAGTAGCTTTTGTGCATAATCGGTTATTTTAAGCATCCATTGTGCAATAACTTTTTGCTCCACCGGTGTACCGCAACGATCACACGCACCTTGCACAACCTCTTCATTGGCAAGACCGGTTAAACATGATGGGCACCAGTTTATCGGTACATGTGCACGATAAGCAAGGCCGGCTTTAAACATTTGCAAAAAGATCCATTGTGTCCATTTATAATAATTTGGATCGGTTGTATTAACCTCTTTATCCCAATCGTATATAGCACCAATTGCTTTCAGTTGCTCTTTAAAATGCGCAATGTTATTAGCAGTATTTATTTGTGGATGAATACCTTCTTTGATAGCAGCATTTTCTGCTGGCAGTCCAAAGGCATCCCATCCCATTGGGTGCAGTACATTATATCCTTGTAACCATTTTTGACGCGCATAGATATCAGATAATACATAACCACGCCAATGGCCCACATGCAAGCCTGAACCGGAAGGATACGGAAACATATCCAGTACGTAATATTTTTTGCCTGAACCGGTTGGTTTGGTTTTTGCCGGTTGATCGGCATCCCAGATGGCCTGCCACTTTTTTTCTATTGCTTTAATGTCATACATTCGTCTGTACCTTTGTTGAATAAGGATGGTCCTTCGACTGGCTCAGGATGATTTAATAATTTGGATGATTTAATAATCAGAGCAATTTAATAATCCAGAGCAATTTAATAATTCTGCTTAAGCCAAGGTGTATTTCACAAAAAATATTACAATCAGCTTGAAAAAATAATACTTTAATCATCCTGAGCCAGTCGAAGGATCTTCCTTAAACTATGATTTAATTTTTCATCGCGTTTATTCAGTATACACCAGGCGGTTATTATGCACAAACACCAACCATTATTCTCAATTACAGCTTGCTATTGTGAGCATTCCTTTTTATGCTTATAGCGCACAGTTTCATAAAAAACTTTTAGCCGTAAATTCAAGGAAAAATGAAGATGCCTCAAAATCCATTGTATAAAGAATCATCCGCAGCTCCAGCAATGCTTGATGAACAGATTCTTGTAGTTAAACGTGATGAGCTTTTTAGCCAATATCCAGCATGGAATGGATTGAACAAAGATAACATCGATTCTTTTGTTAAGCTTATTGAACAGAAAAAAGAGTTTATGCCGCGTCATCTGGTAGAAGAGGATGTCACCTATAAACAGATTATCCCTTATGTGGTATTTCGCTACGGTGAGCGTTATTTCTTGATGCAACGCCAAGCACAAGCATCTGAAACACGTTTGCAAAATAAATATACGCTGGGTATCGGTGGCCACATTCGTGAAGAAGATATAAAGCACAACTGCATATTCTCTTGGGCGCAGCGCGAATTTCATGAAGAAGTTAAATACACAGACGCTATGAGCTTCCGCCCGGTGGGCATACTTAATGATGACAGCAACCCGGTTGGGCAAGCACATTTGGGTATCGTTATACTTATTCAAGGGCAAACTCCGGACATTCAGGTCAAATCCGAGCTTAAATCGGGAAAACTGTATAATCTGCGCGAACTTGAGCTGTATCAAGAGCGTATGGAAACGTGGAGCCAAATATTGCTGGCGCATATGTTGAAAAGCCCACGTCTTCGCTAGACCGACTACGTCGGTCAGCTACGGCGTAGCAGGCCGTCTATGCTAGATTAGGATGAATTTATCAGTATTTTCATTTTGTCTTCCTCGCGAAAGCGGGGATCCAGCAATTTAATACTTCATTTTTTGTATTTGATTAGGATTTTATACCTGGATCCCCGCCTTCGCGAGGAAGACAAGAAATTGGACAATTTCGATCAAGCGCGCTCTACTGCGCAGCCTTTATGGTAAAACAAGCGCAAAATTTGTTTAATAAGTAAAAAATGAGTATAATAAAGTAACGTATTGAATTATATTAACCCATTTAACCCCCTTATTTTTAAGGGAACGTGGCATATTCTTGCCACCGAAAGCACCATTCATGTCTAAAGAGTTTATACGTCCGGAGCAGTTTGCTCATGCTCAGATCATCGCCCACGATGAAGTTCTTGAGCTGAGCCCTGAACAACAACAGGAGCTTGCATCCCTGTATGAAGGTTCCCTTGGACACCTTGCACCAGGCAAACTGATTACCGGAAAAGTCATTCGTGCTAATAACGATGGCGTACTCGTTGACATTAACTATAAATCTGAGGGACTTATCCCACGATTTGAATTTAATGAACGTGAACTGAAAAACTTTGCTCCAGGCGATGCAATTGAAGTCATCCTTGATGAACTAGAAAGCGTTGACGGCAATGTTGTTCTTTCATACGAAAAAGCTAAAGCGCTCAAAGCATGGGGCGAAATCATTAAGCTCTTTGAAGAGGAAAAACCTGTTCAAGGTGTCGTTACCCACAGAGTTAAAGGTGGTCTTAACGTTGATATCGGCATCCCTGCATTCTTGCCCGGATCACAAATTGATCTGCAACGCGTTACTGATTTTGACCAATACGTTGGCCAAACCATTACTGCAAATATCATCAAAGTTAACCAAAAACGTGGTAATGTTATCATCTCTCGTCGTAAATTCATGTCAGACCAACGTTCTGAAGCGCGCAAGAGCATTCTTGATACGCTTTCACAAGGTCAAGTTATCCAAGGTACCGTTAAGAATATCACCAACTATGGTGTGTTTATCGATATCGGCGGCGTAGATGGTCTATTGCATATTACCGACATGACTTGGGGACGCATTTCGCACCCGAGCGAATTGGTACGTATTGGCGATGTCATCACGACCAAAGTATTATCATTTGACAAAGACAATGAGAAGATCTCTCTTGGCTTGAAACAGTTAAGTGCTAATCCTTGGGAACAGATGGGTGACGAGCTTAGCGTTGGCGCACGCATCAAAGGTAAAATCTCCAGCATTACCGATTACGGCCTCTTTATTGAGATCGCAAAAGGTGTTGAAGGTTTGGTGCATATCTCTGAAATTTCTTGGACAGACCGCATCAGCGATCTTCACCGTCAATTTAAAGTGGGTGATGAAGTTGAAGTACTTGTGGTTTCCCTTGATAAAGAGAACCGCCGTATGTCATTGAGTATCAAACAACTTGCTCAAAATCCTTGGGAAGCGGTTACACAGAAGTTCAAAGTTGGTGAAAAAATCAAAGGCACCGTCAGCAACATTACTGACTTTGGTATCTTTGTACAGATTATGCCGGGCATCGATGGCTTAGTGCATATCTCTGACCTTTCATGGACTGAACATATTGAACATCCGAACGATCTGTTTAAACGTGGTCAAGAAGTTGAAGCAGTTATCTTAAACATTGATAAAGATAATAAGAAAGTATCGCTTGGTATTAAGCAACTTTCAGAAGATCCTTGGACACGCATCGAAGATGAGTATCCGGTCGGTAAAATTGTCGAAGGTGAAGTTTCTAAGATCGCTAATTTTGGCGCATTTATTAGACTCCCATCCGGCATTGAAGGCTTGGTACATATTTCTGAATTCGGTGGCGTGCCAAATCTTGATGGCATTCTTTCAGTTGGTCAAAAGCGTGAATTTAGAGTTATTAACCTAAACAAAGAAGAGCACAAGCTTGGCTTGAGCCCTAATTTGGAAGGCTCTGCTGCACAATCTGCACCAAAAGAAGCTAAAGCTTCAAAAGCAAAAACGAGCAAAAAGGAATCTTCAGCACCAGCTGCTGCAGCAACTCCTAAGACTAAGTCTCAGTTCCAAATTGCTCTTGAAGAACATCAAGCACGTAAAATTAAGGATGAGGAATAATGGCTATTGAACGTACTTTTGCAATGATCAAACCTGATGCTGTGCAGAATGGTTTGACCGGCAAAATTATTGATATGATTGAACAAAACGGCTTTACCATTTTGCGTATGCAAAAGCTCAAAATGGCAACCGAACATGCACAATCTTTTTATGCAGTCCACAAGCAACGCCCATTTTTTGGCGAACTTGTAGAGTTTATCACTTCAGGTCCTGTTGTGGTAATGGCACTGGAAAAAGAAAATGCTGTTGCTGATTGGCGCAAACTTATGGGTGCAACCAATCCTGCAGAAGCTGAAAACGGCACTGTCCGTAAGCTTTATGCAGAAAGCATCGGCAAGAATGCGGTACATGGTTCTGATGCGCAAGATACTGCTCGTCAAGAGCTCGCATTCTTCTTTTATGATCTGTAATTAGTTCATATAGAACATGAAAATAGGCGCTGGATCGATATGATGCAGCGCCTATTTTATTTGTTTATTTTTAAGATTCTACACAACTATCTCAATAACCAAATCTCCAAATTTAGACATCGCGATGAATGAAGCTGGAGCTAGAAAAGGCGTTGCCAATATACTACCGACAGCTTCTCTATATTTGCCCGCTTTGCAGGCTGCTGGAACTGTCCAGAGTGGTGCAACTATAGGAGATAACAACACTGTACTAATTAACGAAACAATTACTACGTCACTAACATAATGCGTATCTACAAGTCTTAGTAAACGCCCCAAAATCGGAGATGCAACTATAGCTGCACATGATATCGCAAGCCCTAGAGGTGCATTAAAAAAACTTTTTTTGCATCCTTCAAGAATACTGCCTCGATCGATAACAACTGGTTCAGCTATTTCTTCGGTAACTTTTGCTATTTCGTGCTCTTCTTGAGCTGTATCATTTTTTTCTATTTCAGCCTGTTCTATTGCAGCTTCTGGTTCTACAGCAGTTTTAGTTGTCGCTTCTTGCAGCATTTCATCATCAAGCTGCTCAAGTTGCGGATTAAGCGCCTCTGTATCTACAGATGTTTGCTCAACGATAACTAATTGATCTGCATCATCTTGGATTGCAAAAGCTTGTCCTAATACCATGCAGCTTAATAAGCCATGCAATAGTAAACGTTTCATGATATACCTTTCTTAAAACATATTTTTTTTGTATACTTTCCCTTTAAAATTACCTATTTACAGGGAGCTATCATCTTAATCGTAGCAGAAATAAAAATTATGTCAATTTTTATGGATAGGTATTAATTACCTTGATAGGCAATTTTTTGCTATTTTGGCACAAAAAAAGCGCCATATCGTGTGATATGACGCCTATTTTGTAAGTTTACACAATGAAAAGCATTAAAGCTTATCTAATCCTGTAAAAAGATTTGCAAAAAAGAAAAGAGTAGTAATAGTACCCGCAGCCAAAAATCCACCGAGCGCTGCATTACCTTTGTTAGTATTTGCTGCATATACAGCCGGCGCTAATCCAGCCAAAAAAACAGTGCCAGTTTTGCATATTGCCATACTAAAAGATGGGGTTTTTTGATAAATAGTTGCAAGTGCAGTTACCGCTATTGCTGCCGCAGCTCCAGTTACTGAACTATTTATCGCACCGATAGCCGTTGTGCTCGTGTCCGCAGCAAAAGCCTGACCCAAAACCATGCAGCTTAGTAAGCCGCTCAATAATATGCGTTTCATAAAATACCTTTCTTGAAACGTGTTTTGTATATATAATACCTCAAATAATTTCCCTGTTTATAAGGGAAGTATCAGCTTAATGATAGCATAATTGAAAATTATGTCAATCCAAATATTGATTACTATTTTTATATACCTATTACCGCTTTTGATTTTTTACCATATATTAGGTATTTTTATAGTATAAATCTTAGAAATTTAGAAAGATTATAATCATGAAGAAAAGATATGGAATCAGTATAATTCTCTGTTTATTGACTTATGTTGAACTAAAACCGGCTTGTGAACAAAGTTTTTTGTCCACATTGTTTACGAGAGTGCACAATGAAATAATCAGAACGTTACATGAGCCAAGCTTTCCAGCTGCTCTTGCCACGTTGGCTGCAGGTTTAACGGCGTATGGCGCATATTATAAGATGTCACACGGGTACCCCAGGTTTGCTGAATATAAAAAGTATAAAACTATACGCGATAGCTCATTCACCTGTATGGGGCCACTATTGCTTTTAACTGCATTGATGGTGAGTGATGAAGAACAACATGCAGGCACATTTGGTTCTCGTACCATTGCTCTATGGACGGGGATTCCCATTACCATTGGCTCGTTCATATACTGGTTACACAAGCTATTATAATGCATCCTCTGCGATGCAAATACCACGATGCACATATTCTTCATGCAAATAGCTTTCTGCACATGGGCCTTCCACCGGGTAACCATGTTGATACCAATCTTTAACACCGTCATGATAATCAACCACGTTGGTATATCCTAAAGCGCGCAAAAGAATAAATGCTTTTTGGCCACCATTGCAGGCATCCAGCGCACAATATACAACAATTGGACGATCCAGATCAATGTTCTTAATGCGATAAATTAGATCTTTGAGCGGAATATTAATAGAACCTTTAATGTGGCAATCGCGATACCAACGCTCAGATAATACATTGATCACAAGCAAATTCGGTTCGGTTGCCATACGTTTATAAAGCTGTTCAGCTGTAATGATTTGAATGCAACCAACATCATGTTTAACAATATCAATAAACTCTTGTGTAGTCAGTGTATAAATTCTATCAAGCACTGCTTCAACACGTGCTACTAGTATAGGATCTAACTGCCGAAATTGTTTGCCATAGCCAACGTTAACCATGAATAATAAGAAACAGATTCGTAGTAATATTGATTGTTGGCACATGCGCATACTCCTTTGATCGGTAACCAGTGACTACTCTTTTGTAGTTTACTGTACCAAGAATGCAGATCACATGCCAATAAAAACGTTTGGAAGAGGCATCCTTCTTGCACTATGCAAGCTAATTTCCTCTTCCACCTTTTATAAGCTCACTCTATGAGTAGAGCATTTAATACGAGTCTATTAAACTCGGATCGTTACTCAGCTGCTGTTGTTGCAGCTTTACTCGCTCTACCAGGATGCTTCATACCTTTTCTCATACCAGGCTTACGTTCGCCACGAGGTTTTCTTTGACCTTCGCCACGCGTAGCTGTATGTGATTTAAGCTTCTCCATAGTAACATCTCTCATCTCATGAAGATGACGTGTTTTTTGCGCCATATCACCTTGAGAAATGTTAGTATCCGCGTGGTTTTCATCCACAGCTATGGCAAGTTTACCAATTAGGGCATACAACCCTAATTTACCGCCTCTATAGCCCTCTAAGGCTTTCTTGTAACCTTCTACGTCACCATTTTTAATTGGAGTCGCAAAAGCTGCGAGCATATGCTCGCCACCACGTTGCATTTCACCTGATGCTTTATTGGTACGTGATCCACGCCCACGCATTTCACGCGTGGCTGCCGTACGCGTACGTGCTTCTCGCGTAGTTTTAGGTGGATTTACTGCAAAAACTGCAGCTGTTTGTAATGCAAGCAATGTTGCTGCTAATAATTGTCTCTTCATAAGATTTCTCCTTTTTTTAAAGACAACATATTCCATCCCATAAAAAGCCCTTTTTGGGCACTCTTTATGAGAACTATCATACTCATGTCTAAAGTTAACATAATTAAATATGTAAAAACAAGAGTTTTGTGCTAAAATAAAGTCTTTTTTGACCTTTTTGTGCCCAATATATCGACAAGCAGTTAATTATGACAAATTATAGATATGTGCAAAAAAAGGCCTATTTTAGCCAGTTTTTACTATTTTAAGCCCTTTCGGCTTAAAATAGTAAAAACTGAGTCATAATTGACATAGATTGGCAAACCAGTACACTTTTCATATTCTCCTTCGCAAGAATACTCAATGATTGTACCAAGAGGATCGCAAAATATAGCAATAGCGACTGCCTATGAGCTATGCTACCTCATGGTAACACCGTACAAGAACAGGAGATTGCTATGCGCGCATTACCCATTCATGTCAAATATCTCATGACCATCAGCACCTGCATAGTCTTTGGTGGATGCTATGTGCCGGCGCGTTATTACATGCGACGCAATCTTTATTTAGCTACGCGTACCGTTCCTACTTATGCCATTGACGAACAGCAGATGATCACTGTGTGGATACATGGCACACGCCTGTTTCAGCGACCGCTCTCACGCAAACATTTTTTTAGCACGACGCCTGGTCTTTTTCTTGCTATGGAAATCAGTCCCGGATATTATTTACGCACTATTGCGCAAACACTCTGCGCTAGCGATCCCGTTCGCTTTAACCTCGCAACATTTTATCATTTTTGTTGGTCGGGCAAACTGTGCTTTAATGAACGTTTATGTGCTGCGCATGATCTACATAATGCATTAAACGTCCTCATGCAGGCACATACACATGACGGCAAACGCCCAAAATTAAGAGTAATCGCACATAGTCATGGCGGCAACGTCTGTTTGAACCTCGCATTAATCAAGCGCGCGGAGCCCTTGTTTATCGATGAACTCATTTTATTGGCATGTCCCGTGCAGGATCAAACTAAAGAGCTGGTCAAAGATCCTATGTTTGGTAGAATTTATGCGCTCTATTCCGCTATCGATCTCATTCAAATTCTTGACCCACAAGGTTTTTACAAACACAAAGCACATGCTGACACCCTATTTTCTAAGCGACAATTTGCACATCAGCCTAATTTGGCACAGATGAAGATTAAGGTTGATCGACGCGCAATTATGCATACAGAATTTTCTCACTCGGCATTCTTACGGCTATTACCATCAATTTTAGATGAAATTGATGCCTGGCAAGAAGAAATTCAGTTCAACCAGGATCCTAATAAAATATCACGTATGTTATGCGTGTACACGCATGAAAAGGCTCGCAAACGCCTTAAAAGCCGACCCTTTTGATATCTAACGCCGCATGTGCTACCTTTTTTATATAATGGCGTTATATAAGGAGTTCTCACATGAACATTAAAAAACTATGTATCTATCTATGGCTTGCAATATGCGGCATGTTACGTGCTGCAGAGCCATCAGAACTTATCGTTAACATATATGTGCACGGTACACAGCCGGGCATTTTGGCGCGTCACAAGTTCTTTTATCGCAAACCTGGCATGCATAGGATTGATGCGTATAAACCAAAACACCACAAACGTGAAATTGCACATATATTAGCTCAAACAGATGCCGACACATATAATTTAGAACATTATTATATTTATGGTTGGTCAGGCAAACTTTCCGTTGCAGAACGAGATCAAGCAGCAGAAGAGCTGTTGCAAAATTTACGCACACTCCTTGCTCAGTATGCCCAAGATGGATACACCGACATTACTCTACGCATCATTACCCATAGCCACGGTGGCAACGTTGTACTACGTTTACCAACTCTAACCAATGCCCACGAACTGTGCATCGATGAACTTATTGTTCTTGCATGCCCCATTGTGCCTGAAACTAAAGATCTGCACAAAGATCCAATGTTTAAAAAAGTGTATGCATTTTATTCCACCAAGGATATTATGCAGATTGCTGATAAATTTGCACATGCGCACGGACGTTCATTCGATCAGGCATCCAACCTTGTACAAGGCTGCATTAACATCAAAAAGAAAGCCGTTTGGCATTTGATGACACATGCATGTTTTACTACCAAAACGTTCTTGCGCCATCTGCCACAAGTTTGTGCCACCGCTGATGCATTTTATGCAAAGCATGGACACGATGTAACACCACCAACTATTGTAATAAAACGAAAATCTACCGGGTATACTATACGCGCTGTTTAACTGCAGTGACTATCGCCGTTGCATCAATACCTTCATAGGCAAGTAACTCATACGGCAAGCCTGAACGTGGCATTTTGGAAACCGCAAGACAACTGATATGGTATCCGGCTCCTTGCAATGCCATGCTGACTGTTTCACCTAAACCACCGGCAAGATAATGATCTTCAACGGTAATTATGCGTTTGCCCGCTTTGTCTGCAACTGCACGCACTGTCTGCACATCGAATGGTTGGATACTATACAGATCAATAACGGCAACATAGATACCGTCATTGAGCAATCGCTTTTGCGCTGCTAATGCTTCATGCAATGTAACCCCTGCGGCAATAATTACTGCCTGATCTTGCGCAGATGATGTAAGTACTTTGCAACCACCAATATAAAACTCTGTATCTGCCGGATAAATTACCGGCAAATCCATGCGTGTTGTACGTAAATAACTTATGCCTTGATTGTATTCTGCCATTTGATACACCAACTGCCACGTGCTCACCGCATCTGATGGGTACAAAATTGCAGAGCCAAGCAACGTACGCATCATAGAAATATCTTCTAAACCCATTTGTGATGGACCATCTTGTCCAATGGAAACTCCCGCATGTGAACCGACAACACGTAATGCAGCTTCACCGATTGCTGCCATACGCAGCTGATCATATGCACGGGTTACAAATGATGCAAAAGTAGATGCAAAAGGAATTTTGCCACGTTTTTGTAAACCGACTGCCATACCGATCATATTTTGTTCAGCAATAAAAGCTTCTACAAAACGTTGCGGAAATGCATCTTCAAACAGTTGAGCATAGGTTGAATTTTTAACCTCTCCATCAAGTGCTACCACGTCTTTACAACTGTGGCCAAGTGCGACTAACGCTTGGCCATACGCTTTGCGCGTTGCTACCGATTCACCCAGCTCATAATGTGAAGAGGTTACATCGAATGGTTTTGGTTCAGTTTCTTTAACCGGAGCCGGTTCATGAGCATGCCATACATACGTAGATTGATACGGCTTGGGTTCAAAACGTTCTTGCAATTCAAGCAAGCATCCGGGCAACTCATCTTGCTTAAATGGTTTGCCATGATAACCCTGCTTGTTTTCCACACGTGCAATACCATAACCTTTGATCGTTTTTGCAAGGATAACAATCGGCGAGCCTTCATGTTCACGCGCTTTATCGTACGCGTACATAAGCTCTTGGATATTATGCCCATCAACTTTGAGTACATGCCACCCGAATGCAGCAAATTTTCCGGCATAACGTTCAAGATGATATGCATCCATCGTTTCATTTGCTTGGCCTAAGCGATTAACATCAACGATAGCAATAAGATTGTCTAATTTCTTAAACCCTGCAATTTCAGCAGCTTCCCACACCGAACCTTCAGCGGTTTCGCTGTCCCCCATGAGCACATATGTTTTGTAATTCAATGCATCCATGCGCGCATTGATCGCCATACCAACACCGATGGAAAGTCCTTGCCCAAGTGATCCGGTTGCAGCTTCGGTATAGCGAAATCGTGGGGTTGGATGCCCTTCCAAAACCGAATTAAATTGACGATAGGTAAGGAGCTCATCTTCGCTGATGAGCCCCAATTCTTTGTACACTGCATATAAAATAGGACTTGCATGCCCTTTTGATAAAATAAAACGATCATTATTTCTATATGCAGAATCGTTGAGCTTAAAGCGCATCGCATAAAAAAAGAGTGTCGCTACGATGTCTGCTGCCGATAACGCTGAAGTTGGATGTCCTGATCGAGCTGCAGTTGTCTGCAACAGTACGGAACGACGCATGCTATATGCTTGATGTGCAATAAACTCTTTCACTGCTTTATTTTCCTTTTTTTTGAGACTCTTTACGCCGCCAATTTTCACCACGTGCCCATGACATACAACGCGCTATCCGCTGTGCTCCACAACTCATTTTTTTAAGTTGTGAATTCATACAACCCTTCCACCAAGCTTGAGAGCGTTCACGAAGTATATCTTCTTTAATCTCTTCATCACGATGATGCTGATATTTTTCATTTTTATCCATAGCTCTTCTCCCTACGTTAGTATACAGTAATCTATCCACTTTTGTACTCAGTAAAAAGAGTATATACTACTGTTATGGGACATGCGCAATTAAAACAGATGGCAGACCGTATGATCTATTGGTCATACGTACATTTGATGGTATCATTTTTTTCACTTATCATACTTTCCTGCTGGGGATTGGGCTTGAGCCCATTTACCATCGCCGGCAATCTTATTTTTTCACCGGTACTCTATGTTTTTTTATTGCTTGCTACCGCCCTCTTTTTTTCTGAATTGTTGGGCATTCCCAACATGGCGCTCATTAGCTGTATTGAGTTATTGAACAAACTCTGGATTGGCTGCATGCAACTTGCACAGCCCTATTTTTGTAACATGCTATTTGCAAAGCCACCGCTGTGGCAGCTGGGCATTATGGTAACCGCCGCACTGGCAATTCTGGTTACGCATACCGGCGCTCACAAAAAACTCTGCTTTCTTGCTCTGTTGATACTCTACAGTTTTTATTATGGCTTTCCTAAACCCGCACAAGATCGTATTATAACCATTCCGTGCAATCAAGGTGAAGTTACTGTTATACAACATGCCCAAACGTTATGGCTTATTGATCCGGGACATATTGGGCGCACGAGTGGCGCACAAGCATTTATTGAACATTGTCTGCTACCAACGATTGCGCGTGAATTTGGAACCAATCATATTGATTATCTTATTCTGCTGCAACCGACGGGATTTTTGTTCAAGGCATTAGCAAGTTGCTTGCAGCGCATGCAGATTACTCATCTATATATTCCTTATTGGCAAGGAGAACAACCGGGACTCAAGTATGCATACATGACACTTAAAAAAGTTGCAGACCAACAGCAAATACCTATTAAGCGTTCAGTTAAAGGAAGTTTAGTCTGCACAAGTTCTGCTACCGGATCACTCCGCATAAATCAAGAACCACAACCGTATAAAAAAGGCACGTTGACCGTTGGTAATCTGTGGGTGAGTGGCAAAGTTGACAATAATGACATTACCATCTATTCTGCAGAATATACCAATCAAATTAAAAAAAATTCTAAAAATCAAAGCGAGTGTACGGTATGAAAAACGGAATCACCGTAGTTTTTGTTGTGGCTAATGAAGGATTTCAGCCGATTGAATATGCAGTTCCTAAAAAATTACTTGAGCAGGCCGGCATTAACGTACTTACTGCAAGCAATAAACTCGCACCCGCAATCGCAAAAGATGGCTCCAGCTGTAGCGTAGATATGCTCATTCAAAACATCAAAACAGATGATATTGATGGCGTCTTTATCGTTGGAGGGCCCGGCGCACTTAATGCACTAGATAATCCCGCAACATATACAATGCTTAAACAGGTCGCCGCTGCACAGAAAAAATTTGGTGCCATCTGTATATCTACCCGTATCCTTGCACAATCCGGCCTCTTGAACGATAAACAGGCTACCGGCTGGAATGGTGACAATGAGCTGCCAGGCATATTTAAGCAGTATAACGTTCATTATAAAACCCAAGATGTAGTGCGCGATGGTGACATCCTCACAGCAACCGGCCCTGAAGCCGCACGCGAATATGGTGAGCAGATTATATCGATGTTTAGCTAAAAAAGCCTTTATTTTAGGCTAATTTTACTATTTTCTTGCATTCAATAGCCCCACCTTGCTATAATTACAATTAGAAATTGCTTTCTGTGGTGTAGAGCTTGCTAATGTCTTGTATATACCCATTAATAGGGATATCAAAAATAGTCATCTCTAGCCTGCATGGTAATATATTCGTAAAATAGGGGTTATTGATGAAATCTACGCAAAAATGTGCTCTTATCAAAGCATTTCTGCTCGTTATGACATTCATTGTACATGCAGATAATCAATTAACAACAACTAGCAACCAACAGGCACGAACCGTAGCTACCTACACAGCTCCACAGCAGCGTCAAAGCGTTTCTGAAATTCGCATACGCCGTCGACGCCATACTAAACGTTGCTGCAGGCAATTTCGCACTTCACGGTATAGACATCGTTATCGTCGTCGTGGCTATATCTATGGTCCCGCAGGACCTTATTGGAGTTATTATGGATGGCCCGGCACTTACGATTACGGCATCTACGGGGGCGTAGGATTTGGTGGAAGTTTTTATATATAAGCAAATAAACGAGATCATACTATTATTTATTAAATGAAGGGTATCGGTATGAAGATAAACAAACAGTTTTGGACAATTTTGTTCATGGTATTGGGGTTAACTGCTCCAATGATGAGCCTTGATGCACGTGGCGGTGGTCGTGGCGGCGGCGGTGGTCGTGGATTCGGCGGCGGCGGACGCGGACGTAGCATTGGTGGTGGCGGTCGTAGTTTTGGTGGCGGGGGTCGTAGCTTTGGTGGCGGGGGTCGTGGACGTAGCATGAGCCCAGGTCGTGGCGGTATGCGTGGCGGCGGGGGTCGTGGAACAAATATTGCTGGCGGCAGAGGTCGCAGCGCAAGTCCCGGTGGTCGCGGTCGTGGCATGAGCCCAGGTGGTCGTGGACGTAGCGCAAGCCCAGGTCGTGGCGGCGCGCGCGGCGGCGGTGGTCGTGGACGTAGTATGAGCCCAGGTCGTGGTGGACAACATGGACATGCAGCACATCAAGGCGGACGCGGACGTAGTATGAGTCCAGGTCGCGGTGGACAACACGGACATGCAGGACACGCAGGTGGACGTGGTCATGGCAGAGGTAATGGCAGACATGGACATGCTGGAAATAGATTCGGTAACAGATTCAACCGTGGCGGCTGGGGCGGCGGCTGGGGCTGGGGCGGCTGGGGATGGAGTCCATTCTGGGGCTTCGGTCTTGGTCTACTTGGTACCGGATTACTCCTTTATGGATTTAATACATCCGGATATCCAATATATTACGGCGTAGACGAACAAGGCTACACTACTTATTACAATAACAGTAGTGAAGTTATTACCGATATCAGCAATGTAACACCTGCTGCTATTTCAGGATTAACCCTCTATGGTTATGATGAATATAGCGAGCCTGTCTACAGAAATACCAGCGGCGCTATCGTATATGATGACGGTACACCAATTGAAGCTGATATGACGATTACACCGGCATACCAAAAAGACATGCCGATGTATCAGAATGCAAGCAACCTTAATTGGGACACAAAGACAGCAGCTGTAGAAAATGCTCCTGCTGCATAAACAGCCGGCTAAACAGTGAAATAATCGGTGGGATGTGTTAACGCACGTCCCACTTTTTTTATTAACATGATTGATAGACAGTACCGGTTGCGCTTTATGGTCACTTATGGTAACATGATTACGTGGGCATTATCTCCACAATGCTCTATTGTATAACGTTCACATTACCGCATAAAGGGAACCATGCCATTCGTTACCACCTGTAAAAAAACCATATTAGGTCTATTAGTTGCCACATGTGGCATGCAAGCTGCTGCACATACCTACACACCTGAAAATACCGTTGTATTTGTACAGGGATATAATGTGATCTACGTCAATAGCAAGACGCGTATCGCTTTTAAATGCACCGTTTTTGCTGCAAGCAATCCGTCACTTTTAAAGCTCACCTTTAATCGTGCATTTATGTCTGCCGTTTTAGCTAAACTTAAACAAGGCACAAGACTTTCCGATTATTATGAACTTTTTGATATATTTGATGAAAGTGGTCGCATTAAATTGTTTGCACGAAGAATGACCGTCGAAGGCAAAGATGCTATCGACGATGGTATTAAAGCAGTTCAGGCATTGCTTGATGCCGGTTATCAAGTAGTTATCTTAACCGGTCAAGATGAAGCCTTAAATGTGGAATTCAAAAAACTATTCCCTATAATGGATCACCCTGGCATAGAAATTATAAGTAGCTATGATAACAATGTTGCATCATATGAAGCTTTAAAAGCTGCATCGGGCAAAGAGCATGCATTCTTATTGTATGGCAACAGAAATCATGTATCGGTGGATAATGCAGATGAAGCCGGCTTGATTATTAAACATTATAGCCAAGCTCTCGAGGCGTAAAATATATAATCATCCTGAGCTTGTCGAAGGACATTCCTTATATACTCTTAACGGAAGATCCTTCGCCAAGCTCAGGATGATTTATAAAAAATGGGCTTCATAATAATTTTATCACGTGGATACTCATAATAGCACCCCACAAAACACCCTCACATCAAGTTCAGATTTACATACCCTCAAACAACAATGCGCGCGCAGGAGCCCCATCACACCCAATAATCGCCAATGGTAAACAGCATAAAAAATATGTACCAATCGGCACCTCGCGTAAACGCAAACCTTCTATAATCGTGCACCCTGCCTGCAACAATAATATATGCGTTGCATGGTCAGGCTGATTGCGTTCAATACCAAGATAATCAATACCCACTGCACGTACACCTGCAGTAATTAATGCCTGTGCTGCAGAAGCATCGATGTATACAAAATTTTGATCAAAAGGCTCATCAATTTCTTTGAGACTATTTTTAGTTTTGAATAGCACTATCTGCTGCGGTTCAAGATGAATGTTCGTAAGCATATCGGCGGTAATTGCGCCTTCAACATGCATCATATCAATTACTTGTGCTGGACCAACTGCTGCAAGCGCTCCAATTTGATCTATGCTCATGCCATCAGCTACAAAATGTGATGGTGCATCAATATGCGTACCTGTGTGCGAGCCAAGCGTAATGATGCTTTCGCGCACATTATGTTCTGCAAAATTTTTTGTCTCTTTAATGTCAACGACCTGTTTGTTTTTATATGCAGTCATTGTTGGCGTAATTGGCCAACTGATGTCATAAACTTTCATGGACTGTTTCCTTATGGTGCTAACTTTTTAACCGGGTGACCACCAAACTTATTACGAATAAGTGCAATAAGTTTCGTCGCAAAATTACCACCTGTTGCACGTGATTCAGCGCGCACCTGCAATGCAGTTTTAAGTGCCGGCGCCGGAATTGCATGCTCTTGCGCCTCTTGCTCTGCCCAAAGCCCGGTGCCACCTTCTGCCACAAACCCGGAATAAGCATCAAACTGCTGATCTTTTTGCAACACTTCATGCGCCAGCTGCAAAAGATATGAACGTATAATTGAACCATGCATCCAGATATCACTTACTTGCGCTAAATCTAATGGTACGTCTTTATAATGCCCCTCTTTAAGTATCTGAAATCCTTCTGCATATGCTTGCAGAATACCGTACTCAATACCATTGTGCACCGATTTTACATAGTGCCCTGCACCGCTGGGGCCGACAAGACCATACCCCTGTTTAGTGGCAATTGCTTTAAGAATTGGCACTACATGTAAATATGCAAGCTGTTGCCCACCAACCATCAGAGAAAAGCCATCTTCGGCACCTTGCAATCCACCGGATGTTCCACAATCAAGATACGGTATACCATCTTGTGCTAAATCTGCTGCACGGCGCATTGAATCTTTGTAGTTACTGTTACCCCCATCAATAATTATAGTTTCAGGTTTCAGGCGAGGCTTCAGTTTTTGCAAAATCTGATCAACAATATCACCGGCCGGAAGCATAAGCCAGATAATATCTACTTTATCGGGCAAACAATCTACTGCTTCAACTATCGCAATACCGGTATTTTCTGCATATGCACGTGCCTGCACATCGACATCATAACCGAGCACTACATGTCCTGCGTTATGAATACGCTTTGCAACAGCATGTCCCATTCTACCCAATCCGACAACGCCTACATTCATGATAGCCACCTTATTGCATGTTTTTTATTAAAATCAGCAAGTTCTTCCGGCCCTGCCGTACCTTTTTTATAGATATGCACTGCAAGTTCAGATTTATGTATCGCATCAATTATACGCCATGCGGCTTCAATTTCATCAAAGCGCACAGAAACTGATTGCTCTCCATTCATAACGCCTTCCAATAACGTTTCGTAAGCTTGCACTTCTTGTTTGCCAAATATACAACTATGACAATAGTCCATGGTAACCGGCATAAGCTCATTGCGCTGTCCCGGACGTTTTGCATTAAGTTGTAATGAAAATCCAGCTTCAGGACTAATTTCTATCGTGAGTACGTTTGCCTGCGCAGGACAAGTTTCTGTCAGGCAGGTCACCGGTTTAAACACAACGTGAATTTTTGTTTCTTTTTTGGTTAATGCTTTGCCTGTTTTCAGGTAAAAGGGGACACCTTGCCAACGAGAATTGTTTATACGCAATATAAGTGCAGCAAAAGTTTCTGTTGTAGAGTCTGCTCGCACATTCAACTCTTGTTGATACCCTTCGTATTGCCCCAAAAAAACATCCTCTACCTTCACATGATCAAGCACCTGCGCTCGACGATCGCGAATATAATCGCCAGTCAACCGTTCAGGTGTCTCCATTGCGATGATAGCAAGGAGCTCTAGCATGTGATTTTGCACAACATCAGACATTGCCCCATATGCATCATAATAGGGACCTCGACTACCAATAGTATCATTTTCAAGCAACGTAATTTGTACATTGTCGATATATCGACCATTCCACAGCGGCTCAAATACAACATTGGCAAAACGCACAAGCGCAATATTGCTCACTAATTCTTTAGTTAAATAATGATCAATACGATAGATTTGCGATTCATCAAAATGGCGAGCTATACACGCATTAATTTTTTGCGCTGACGCTAAATTACTACCAAATGGTTTTTCATAAATTAAGCGTGCCCATGCCCCATCAGCCACATTTGAACGCTCAGCAAGTTGTGCGCGCGCAGTAAACTCCGTAATCTGACAAAAAAAATCTGATGCCGCGGCAAGATAGATTAATATGCGTGGTGCTTTAAATCCATAGGTAACCCTGAGTTCATTAACCTGATGTTTAAGCGCGACGTAATCATCATATGATGTAAAATCAAGTTTGTGATAATAAAAATTCTTTCTAAATTGGGCAAATTTTTCTTTATCAACATCGTGCAGGAATGTATCCAATCGATCCATAACCCTATCGGCAGTTGTCGCTTCATATGCTGCGCCAACGATGATATAACGTTCTATGCGATGTTTAGCAACCAAATGGTACAGTGCCGGCAACAATTTGCGCCCAGCTAAATCTCCTGAAGCTCCGTAAACCACTATGATATATTCATGCATCGGCTAAGTTCTTTCGTACTTGACGTTTATACAACTCAACTTCCGGCTGATCAAAAGGATTGACGTGAAGCAGCTGTGCTAGATACAGTACTTGATGCATATAAAATTGCAATAACTGTCCCATGGCAAACATATTTTTTTCATACAACTCTAGATGTATATATGGCAATGATTTTTCAGTATATGCTTGCATAACCCCCTGTTCAATTGCCTGCATAATAGTATGCAACGATTTTTTCTGCATATGTGGAACTAACGTATCGAATAATGGATTTTCTTGCAAAGTGAGCTGATGATCGGTACGCGTACACGTAATAAATGTCGTCATCATGGGTATAACAGAGGCAAGAAACTGCTGACCAACTGCATGCAGATCAGTCGTACCAACACTCACCATCGGCACACAACTATATTTTACCGGTGATCCATCAACATGTATTGCTTTACCTAAACTCTCTCCCATAAGCTGCTGCCACCATTTGCCCATATTGTACATATCATTGCCAAAAAGAAATAAGTTGTGCACAGCAAACCCTTTGCGCATGTGCGCATATATCCATTTCGCTGTTTGCCATGCTTGATTGCTCTGATCAGTTGTTAACAGGTGATACATCTGTTGCGCACCTTGCACGCATGCAGCAATGTCAAGATCAAGCATCGCCAATGGAAACAAACCTACTGCAGTAAGCACTGAATAACGTCCGCCAACTGCGTCCGGAATTGCAAGCATGCTCCATGATTGTTCTTGTGCGCGCTGCCAAAGAGCAGAATCTTTATCGGTAGTAACAACAACATATTCGTGTGCTCGTACACCTTCATAGCTACACAGCAATGTATAAAAAAGTTGAAAATTGGCGACAGTTTCTGTCGTAGTACCTGACTTTGATATTACATTAACTAAAACATGCTTACCTGCATGCAGGAGCTGTTTGGTATGTTCAAGAATACGATAGGTATAATCGGTATCAAGACTATCGACAAAATAAATAAGCGCATCAGGATACACCAATGATTGCACTGCCATGGTGCCAAGATTTGATCCACCAATACCAATAAGAATAATCGCTGCAATATCTAACTGTTTTTTCTGCGCAACCATATCCTGTATCTCTTGCAGCATTATAGCATCAAACGCAGTGCGCAGCACTGCTTCTTGCGCTAGAGCATGCGGTGATGCAATATCATGTTCGTTGACCACTTCAGGAAAACGCCTGATAATAACTGATTTCATAGCAGATGAACTCCCGAATTGCGAGTATACATATTATGCTTAAGTTGTACCAACCATGTAAAAAAAAAGCAAACAACCAAAATTGTTGATTCCTAAAAAAAATGCGTGATACAGTTGCACTACAAATGTTACATCCGTTTTTTATTAGAGGAGAGACCATGAAAAAAACCGTCTATTGCGCGGCGTTATGCATCATGCAATACGCAGCCTACGGCATATTTAACCATGTACCCGGTGATCAGATCTGGGTAATGGTAAATGAATTAGGCCGAACCAATCAAGCGATTAAGGGGTATGCAACTCCCATTACCAATGCAGATCTGCCTCTCAATATTACCGTTTCCGGTCGCTATGCAGCAGTGGAACCGCTTTCCTATACTCCCGGTGGTTCACCAATAACTATCGATGCTGACAATGTGTATCTTACCTTGAATGGCTACACACTTACTGTTGGCAATAAAGCGGCCAGCTCTATTGTAGTTATGAATGGAAGAAACAATGTATCAATTGTTAACGGCGCTATTAATGGTGGCGATACCGTGTTCTTTATGGGTAATCATAATGGCATAACACTTGATAGCCTCTACATGAACAATTGCGGCACCGCCGGTAATGCAGCATTTACCATAGCCGGAGGCAGTAACAACATCACTGCGAGCAATATTAGAGAAAACGGCAGACAAAACAGCGATGGACTTTTTATACAAAATTGCACCAATATTCGTGTAAGCAACTGCTCATTTGATAATAACCTCAGCAACGGACTTGTTATTACAGAATGCCGGCATGCGACCGTAGAAAACGTTATAGCTAATCAGACTAATCTCACGGGAATAACTATCGGGACTTCCTCGGATGTATATTTAGCCAACTGTTCAGTAGCAGCACTTTCTGCAGGTCTGGCACCAATTGCATATAATATATTAGAAGACTCAGAACAAGTAGTACTTAATAACTGCTCAAGTGCGGGAAACGGGACCAATAGCATAGGTCTCTTCATTCGCGATTGCACTGCGGTTAGCTGCAAAGGATTTAGTTCTTATAATGATAACTTTGGTGTCCAACAAAGCGATATCGGTGCCGGTTCAAGCTTAATTACTATTGAAGATTCCACCATCGAACTTGCGGCGACAAACGCTATATTGTTCGATACAAACATAAGCAACGTCTTGTTTCAAAATGTGAACGTGATAAGCGCCGGAGCAACCGCTATTCTTGGCACAAATGCCAGCAGTATCGTTTTTAAAAATCTGCAACTGTTAGATCTTGTCGGTGATGCGGGCATACAGTTTACCACCATTGATAATTTTGTACTAAAAAACAGCTCATTAATTGGACATACTCCGCTACCGACTACACTGGTTGAGATAATTGATATAGCAAATATTTCTAACTCATTAGTAAAAAATAACACCTTGCTTGGTAACCATAATTTGGATAATGGTATTAACTTTTCGGCAACCGTGCTCAATACCTGTTTACTTGATAATTATGTTTCAAACGTAAGCAACTTCGGTATTCAAACGGTTGTTGCTTCTAATTACGTTCTTGCTAACAACATTGCTGCGAATAATATTATTGGGATAGGTATAACCAATGGTACCGCATGCGCCATACGTAATTGTACGTGCGACAACAATCTAATTGAGGGCATCGGATTTGGTGGAACTAAATCGGCAATTACACACAACAATATTAACTTTAATAATCAAACACTTCCTGCAAATACGGGCATTGGCATTTCTAGTGCATCATTGAATTATATCGGGTTTAATAACATCGTATTAAAAGGATCCGGTGGCGGTTCTACAGCAGTAGGCATCACCGAGGGTGCTCCTGGAGGCAATGCGTTCCTTGGTAATATGATACAGAATTTCAGTAATGGTACGGGTGGTGGCGCATCAACAGTAAGCTTCTATACAAGTTCACCATTCAATTGTACTCCGGCTGGAGGAGCAGATCCAGTACCCGCTTCACATTGGGAAAATCTACATATTATTTATTCGTAATGTGTAAAATATAATTTTTTAACAAGGAAATAATCCATGAAAAAACAGCTTTTTCAAGTACCCTTGATCATGATAAGCGTGTGTATGACCACATCCGCTATTTTCGACCCGGTTCCGGGCGATCAACTCTGGGTCATGATTAATCAAATAGGGCTCATTAACCAAACAATTGCCGGATGTGTTATGCCGGTAACCGCAAATGATATCGACAACACCGGTGTTACTATCTCAGCACCGGGCAACTATGCATTTATTCAAGATGTGCAATATTCCCCCGTTGGCATAAATCCTGCGCCGGCGATTCATATCACTTCGAATGACGTATCACTGAGCTTGAATAACTTCACTTTATCAACCACTAATAACAATGCAGTGCTTATTTCAGTTGCCAGTGGCGTTTCTAACGTAGTAATAAAAGATGCACACTTGACCAATGGTCGCCATGGTATACAACTTGTCGGTAGTAATGCATATATCACAATTACGCATGTTGCCGTAGATAACACCGTGCAAGAGGGTATTCTTATTGCAACGGGGGCTGACCATATTGCTTGCAATGAAGTAAGCTGTCTAGATAGCGGCTCGCATGGTATCGCTATTAATGGTACCAATACTGATATAGGTATTTTTAATAGCCTATTTGCAAACAACACCGGAGAAGGTGCATTAATCCAAGCAACCAATCTCTATATTGCCAAAAGCTCTGCAACCGGCAACAGTATGAACGGGTTTAACATTAACACTAGTTCCAATCTGTTAATGTACCAATGTCGCGGCTCTAATAATACCGGTGATGGCATACATCTTGCTACTATAACCGGCGTAATCATGAGCGATATAATCACGAATGGTAACCAAAGCGCAGGAATTTCATGCGATACACTCACAAGCTTACGATTGAGCAATGTCAACTCGGACAGCGACATCACGGGTATCAAATGTGCAGACAACACCAGTCTGACGTTGGAAAATGTTATTATCTCACGTGCTGTTAATAATGGCATAATCACTAACGGTACCAGCGAAACAGAAAGTATATACAAAAATATTACCATCTACACTCCAGGTACCAATGGTATTAATTTTTTTGATGCAAACTCACAGATGGTCATTGAAAATGCAAATATATTTGCACCTCTAGGAGTATCGCCTACTGATGGTTTCGGAATCGAATTCGCGTTTGATACCCACTCTGCAATAATGCGTGATATCACCATTATTAATCCGGAAAACAGTGGTATTCACTTTGATGTATTTACTGCATGTACTGATATCAACATAGATGATACCTTTGTAAGCCTTGCAGCCGATGGCATCTTATGCGAAGCAGGCACAGAGCGCATTCAGATAACAGATTCACAATTTATTAACAATGCGCGTCAAGGGATCTCCTTTGTTACGTCATCAACCGGTATTACCATTCAAAATGCTGTATGTATGGCAAATCAAGATCGCGGAATTAATATCGATACCTTTGACGTGACCCTTTTTGATGCAGTCGAGGTAAGTAATTGCTTCCTGATTAGCAATATTAATGATGGTCTAACTCTTGCAGGATGTACTTCTGGATCTATTACTGAAAATACGGTTATTAATAATGCGACCGATCCACTTGTTGCCGCTAATGGAATGACGATTGGCACCTCCGTTGTCGGAAGCTTTTTTACCTATGTTGGCTTTAATGACTTTATCTTTAATAATGAACCTGTCTTTACGCATTATAATTTACAAACTCATGGAAGTACTCTATTCCCCGGCAAATTTGATATTGGTATAGCAGGTAACTTTACTTTCTGCGATACATATGCATGTAACTATGATACTTCTGTAGGAAATGATCCAAGTCGCTTCAATGCTGCAGAGTTTGACGTAATATCGGGATGGAATGGTGGCACCCACGCTGGAGCACATTGGCAAAATGTAAGCTGTCAGTCCTAGACATAATATATTTTTATTAATAAAACCCCGTTTTGGTGTCTGCCAAAGCGGGGTTTTTATTTTAAATACGGCATTTGCAAGCGTAAAAGCCTACAATTTAATCTCAAACTATACAAATACTTGCTCCTGATAAATAATTTCTGTTAGAATATAAATGACTTAAAAAAGTATAGTTTTACCATCTTATTTTAAATGGAGAGTTTTTCATGAAACGATATACCTTACGTACAGCATTGCTATCGTTAGCACTTGCTGCATCACACCAAACGGCATTAAGTTACCGCATAACCTATAATAGCGGCCCGGATGATGCCAAAAGCAACATTAACCTCTTTGTGTTTACTGATGCCAAAGATTATGCAAAATTGGTAAAAGAGGAAAAGGCTACTAATACCGCTCAAAAAATATTGAATGTCATGATGACCGCACAAGGATACATCGTCGAAGATTGTGCACCTGAATTTGCCCCGGAAGATTATGTTCTTGATGAGATTGGCGACATAATCATCGGGTGGGTATTTGGATTTGTTAAACGTATCGAACAGGAAATCGCCACTATTCAGGATCACAGACAACAAAAAGTCGGTGACGTGATGAGTTGGACACCACCTCAAGACAAACTTGACCCTCAAGGATGGGTTTATGCCGTATTTATTGTTGCAAAAAATGATGAAAAAGGCAAAGGACAGGTTATTGCTAACTTGCGTATAAAACCGCACGCTGAATTTGGTATTAACGTAAAGTATACTCCAAGCACAACACGTAAGAATGGCAAAGGTGGTATTTATAAATTGACCTTTGAACCTGCAAAACCTACCGATGATGCTGATGATGCAGCATATATATTAAATAAAGACTCATTATTGCGTTTCCATGGCCTTGAACTTGGTACATCTACGCAAGCATCTAATATAGAAGCTTCATTATGCGATTGGAGCATGGAGGCAAATGCAGCAGCAAAGAAAGCCTATGCAGGCTTTACCAGACTTTATTATGACACAACGGCAAAAGAGTATCAAGTTATGAGTTATAGCACAACGTCCAGCCCCGGGGTTACATCGACTTTAACGTTTGTATGCTATCCAATGAAAACCTTTATCACGAAAAACTTTGAAGATGCTTGGCCGGCTTGGCAAAAAGGGTTATCACAAGCAATCACGGTACAATCTAAAGCGCCACCTTTGAATAAAAATATCAATAGTACCTTTAATAACCTTACAACTGAACAGATGCGCGCACAAGTATCTATTATTGGTACGTATGGTGGTGGTCAAGAGACACCAAATACCCTACAAACTGCACGTAAGGCAGTACTTGAAAAGAACAATAACCAAACTAAAATCTGTCAGTAACATTCAGATACAGGTAAGTTTAAAAACGAGGTTGGCTCACGCCGACCTCGTTTTTGTTACATCAATTCAACGCGCATGTATTCAAGCGCTCCATACAAACTTACATTATAATCGGTAATCACCCAAACCGGGATATCACGTAGCAACTGTGCATGTTTATCTGATGCGCCAAATAATTGTAAAAAGCGTGCATCTTTAAACAGATCCGCATTATGCGCAGCAATACCTCCTACAATATACAATCCACCGAGCGCTACGGTTGCTAATGCCCAATTTTTGGCACAACGCGCATAATATTCGGTGTACAATGTACAAGTATCTTTTGCACGTTGATCGCGCACGCGACTTGCAAAAATCTCATCCGGGTGTGGTCCATTGCTTGCTGCCAGCATTGCATCTTGCGATGCATAGGTTCTTGTTGCACCTAAAAATCCATAGAGCATGCCAACCCCTCTGCCGGCAATGATCTCTTCCCAGGATACCGGTGCTATTGTTGCATGCTGTTGTTGCACATAGGTAACAAGATCGATATCAAGCTTGTTTTGTGCTGCAAAATCCATATGCCCCGCTTCAGATGGCACTGATACATAACGTCCTAATGCCGGCACCCAATGCAGTATCGATGCACCCAAACCGGTGCCCGCACCTAGTAATGCACGATTACCATGTTGATCAACTTTGCCTTTTTGTACTTGTACGCGATTTTCGGGAGCAATAAGATCAATACCATAACCGATAACCTCAAAATCGTTAACCAAGGTAATACTTGTTAATCCAGCTATACGCAGAAGCTCGTCCGCATCTACGGTGAGCTGGGCATTGGTTAAAACGGCACGTCGCGCCGGTGGCATTATTGCTGCGGCAACTGCAAAACAGGCATGCTTAACCGTTATACCGTAGTGCTCTTGTACATAGCGTAATAAATATGCAACTAATGCGGTAAAATCATTTACTGTAGACGTTTTAACATGCAACGACCGCATCAGCGTACCGGCGGTGCTACCAATTTGACCGATACCAAAGTTACTGTTAGTACCACCAATGTCACCCACTAAATAATAAGGTTGATCATCTTTTGACGCAGCCGCATATGTATGCTCAACAAAATTAATCATGTCATATCTCCCATAGAACCATTGCCTTTTTTTATTCATTTTAACTATAGTAAAGCGACACTACAACCATACCTTTTTAGCGTAAAGGCAGGCTATGAAAAATATAGACAATGGAAAAAATACAACTTCTTCTATAGTGCGGCCAACAACGCAGATGATACTTATCTGTATCAGCTTAAGTATTATCGCATACACTGCATATATAAAAATAAACCAGTATAACATCTATGATCCGGAAAAGCCTATTATACAGGTAACGCCGGAAATTTACGCCAAACTTGGTGCAACACCTGAGCTGGTGACCGTAGGATTACGCATCAATCAATTTAAAAAATTTAATATGATCACGAGTAAATTTGAGTTTAATGGCATTATTTGGTTCGAATTTAATCAATACGCAGTCGATCTTGAATCGCTTGGTAAATTTGTGTTTGAAGAAGGCGTTATCGATTATAAATCAAGCCCGGATGTACATATTAAGGAAGACAGAATCATGGTACGCTATAATATCAGCGCTACCGTAAGCAGTCCATTTAACTACGTTCATTTTCCTTTTGATAATCATCGGCTCAACATTATTGTTGCTAATTACTTTGTCTCGCCAAGCACGGTAATTTTCCAAACAACTGATCCTAATTTTATTGTTGATCAAAATCCCAAAGAGCATGGCTGGCAACTGTTTAATAAAACAGTATCAGCCGGGTTTGAAAAATCTGAACTTGATCCACATGATCCTACAAAAACAGCTTTTTATCCGCTGGCAATATTTTCACTTGATTATACACAATATGGCATTCGATATTTGCTTTCCATTATGTTGCCATTGCTTTTGTTGTTTTATCTTTCTCTGTTTAGTTTTTCGCGCCCATCAGAAGAGGAGCTTGATTTGAGTTTGGGCGGCGTTACCGGTATTCTCGGTTACCGTTTTGTCATTGAAAGCTTTTCGCCTAACCCAGGATATTTTATTCTTGCAGATTATCTATTTTTTCTTTTTTTGGGAGCTTCGGCTGCCATATTTATATTTAACGTGTTTGATAAATACGTACCAGCACTGGGAAGAAAAAGAAGATTTATTGCATTACTCCTCATTCATACCATTGTTGCCGGAAGCTGCGTGTACCTCTTTTTAAGCTAAGGATATAAATATGTATAGATATATTTTAGTATGGATCATTATACAACCGTTATACGCAGATCTTTGTTGCATCACCATTCCCGTCATGGAACAGTATGCAACCACCATTCAAGAATTCCCGCAAGTAGCTATAACTAATATCAATAATCCTAACTATCGCAGCTACTATCAGCAGATACAACCGGGATGGTTTCGTCGTTTAATAAATCGTTTTTCTGCCAATACCAACGGCATGTGGAATAGTTATAGTTTTAAAGATCTGCTAAAACAAACGGTTCGCGAACGCGAACAGCAAAATCTTGCCGGTAGACCGGTTGCAAAGATTGCAATTGATCAACCGATTAAACTATATGTTGTCGGTGATATTCATGGAGATTTTCATTCATTTGCGCGCATCATCAAAGCATGGCATAACCATGGCGTACTTAATGAGCAGTTTGTACTCACCCAACCGCATAGTTATATCGTGATCAATGGTGATCTTATCGATCGCGGCGCACATTCACTTGAATGCATATATCTTGCATTAATCCTCATGAATAACAATCCTAATCGCGTCTTTTATCTACGCGGCAAGCATGAAGACCATGAATTTTGGCTCGATTATGGGTTAAAAGTAGAGCTTAAAGAACGATTGCATCATTTTTTATCTTCCGATGCAGAAGCAAATGAAATTCCTCTAAATGCACTCATACGACGTTTTTTTAACACATTGCCACTTGCACTCTATGTTGCACTTAAAAGTGATCCGCTCAACCTTATACGCATATCGCATACACCACGCTCTAATACACAACTGTATGAAGAGCGATTTGATGACTTTTTTGAACAAAATCTTGATGCGCCAATATCATATTACGATGTGCAAAAAGTTGACGTGACGCCAAAAAATCCGACCGTGAAAGCGATTGTTACTACCGAAGATTGGTTTCATGGCCATACAGCGTACAATGGATTAGGGCATATGATGCAAGATAAAGGCTCAACAGCGTGGTCAGTTGTATCTTCGCCGGATTTGTTGTACCAACGTTATTATAACTTTTCTTTAGATGCATATGCTATATTGAATATTACTATTCCTCTATCTACAAGCACGATAGAAGTATGGAATCATCGTCTGCAGAGCACACATCCGTTTGCACAAGATGGCATATTTAATCTAATAAGTGGATTACCGGTAACGAAAGATTTTAATGGACAAACGCAACAACCGGATATTGTATTTGGTTCCACTATGGGTCTCGATCGTGGACTTGCAACTATTATACGCCCCATAAAGGTCGGTTTGGACATCGCCGTGCAAGAGCAAAATAAGCAGCATGGCATCGACGGTCACCTGTTGCGTGCATTTATTTATAATGATGATTATCAACCACAATTTTCGCGTCAAAATGTAGAGCGTTTATTGCATACGGATAATACATCACTTATTGTGCTTCCTTCCGGTGGCGCTAATCTCAATGCATACATGGATTTAATAAAAGATCATACGGTGTCGGTATTCTTTCCGGTTACGGGAAATAGTGATTTACGTGATGCAACACTTACATCGCTGGTGCACCTGCGCCCTACGTATGCCAATGAAGTTCATGCGCTTATGCATTATCTGTATAATGATCGTAATGCACGTCGCTTTTTGATCATATATCAAGACGATGACTATGGTATCATGGCGCGTGATGCAGCTCAAGAATTTTTTAAGCTGTACAATATTACCGATACGCTCATTATTCCCTTGGCGATCGATCAAACAAATTTTAAGCAAGAGCTGAAAAAAATACGCAATAAAGGTATCGACGCGGTTGGCTTATTTGCCACCTCTCATTTAAGTCGTGAATTTTTGCGCAAGAAAGGCATAGATCATCTTGCCGGTAAAAAAATATTCTGCCCTTCTTTTGCCGCTGATCCTAAACTGCAACAGTTTATGAATCTGCATGGACTCAAAGCATATTTTGCAAGTCCCGTGCCAAACCCGCAAACCAGCACCGTTGAAATTGTCGCAGAATATCGTAAGCTCATGAAGACTACACAACGCCCGTATAATGTATTTTCACTTGAAGGATATATCGCAACATCAGTGTTAATTGATGCGATGAAACATGTGCCGCTGCCTATTACCGGAGATGCGCTCATTAACCGATTGGAACAGTATAAAAATTATGATGTTAAAGGTTTTAAACTCACCTTCGATGCATCTACGCGCAATCTGTTGCCGTATCTATGGATCAACACGGGAGATAAAAAAGATTGGGTTATGAAAACCATAAGTGAATTGGCCAAACGTTAATAATATTTTTTTTTTTATTTTAAGGAGATGTCGATGAAAAACACCTATTGCAAAACATTCTGTTTACTTGCAGGCACTACATTATTTACCGGATGCCTCACAACGTCGGTTGAACAAGCACCAAAAGAACAAGAAGTCGCAGCTGCTCCAACAGCTCACGCACAACCGGATGCTGTTGAATCTAATATGGCCGTTGGTGGTGCCGTTCATCATGGTGTAGTAGCGCTTGGCAGCGAAGCACAATTTGCAACCGCTATTGCACATGGTAATGTCGTTGTTGATGTATTTGCTACCTGGTGTGGCCCGTGCAAAAGATTAGCTCCAATATTAGAATCGCTTGCCGCTGATTATGGTACAAACGTACAGTTTATTAAGATTGATGCCGATCGCTTCCCTTCAATAGCACAACAACAAGGTGTCAGTGGCTATCCAACATTACTCTTCTTTAAAGATGGCAAAAAGATTCACAGCAAAGTTGGCGGTGATTCCAAAGCTGGGCTTAAACAACTAATTGATAGCGCATTCGGATTATAATTTTAATAGGGAGATTCGCCATGAATCTCCCTTCATTTTATCCACATCCATTAACTGCTTTATCTATAAGTGGATATAAACCTAAAACGGTACCTGCAATCATACTAAAAATTGCCAACCCATCACTTATTAATTTACTTCTTCGTTCACCATTACGTTCATTTTCTAACCTCGTTCGTTCTTCTTGCCATCGCTCCGTATCTACTGCTCTTTGCTGACGTTCATCTTCCCAACGTAAGCGATTATGCATATCAACGTTAGTAAGAACTTTTAATTGCCTATCCTGCCCTTCTATTAACTGTTCCAATTTTTTTACGTAGCTCGGATCTGATTTGCTACTGGAACCATCAGAATCATCGTCACTTGATGAATGCTGTATCCCAATAGAGCTTGTCAATATGGCAGTAGCCATTTGCGGCTGCACTTTTGGTAAATGAGTTTCTACATCATTATCAAAATCTGCTTTTAGACGAGCACTGTCAATAGGTTTTATGGGCACTATTTTATCTAAATGATCTTTGTACCGCGCAGACAGCTGTGATGCAATTGAGCTGTTACTGTGAACTCGACCGACTGTCCCAAGATTTAATATGGTATGCTGCGGGGGCGAATCCGGAAAAGTAACTACCGGCATTATTTCCCTGGGTGAAGAATCTTTATGCACCAGGGAGCCAACAGGTGACCCGTTCGTACTGATTACCGTTGAACCAGTGCTACTTGATGCTGCAAACGAACTGCATGTATATAATAAAAAGCATAAACAAATATAGACATATAACATGATTAACCTCATAATGTAGAATTAGTCAAGGTCAAAACACATTGAATAGTCTGAGGCGCTCCCGGAGTAAGTGAACCAATATAGGATGACGCTATAGTGAGTCCGGCTCCAAGAAGTAATGATGATATACTGCCGCCTGCCGTATACAGAACCGTCTTCCACTTGGCTTGCCCTTTAAACTTTTCATGCGCAGCTGTAATATCTTCATTTGCCTTTTCAGATGCCTCCAACTTTGTAGAAGTACCAATTAAAGCATCTACAACCGGTTGTACTGCCCCCTGCGCAATTGGCATAGCAGAACTCAACTCACTTAAAAAATCTCCTCTTGTTTGTCCACGCGGCGTTTTTATATGTATCAATTTTTCTGTTTTGACAAAGAGCGGCTGAATACCCCCTCGCGTTGCAGATTCAATGCACCTGCCCAGATTGCACTTTGCCGTTTTGTCCTGCTCAAGCACTGCAACCAGATGCGGTAATGCCGCAGTAGTATTGCCTTCAAAATGTGAAAGATAGTGCTGTGCCATTTGATGCGCAGTCAATGGTGCTTCATCACTATCATCATCATCGGGTAAATCAGTTAGAGTATCAATGCGTCCCGGACCATTAATCTGTGACAATCCAACCGGTGTCTGCTCATCAGATGAGCTACCGCTGCTATTGATACTTTCACGTACAGTAATTATATGCGGCGGCGTAGATTTTCCGTTGTTACGATCCATTGCCAGCATATAATTTGTTAAAAAAATAAGACAAAATGCCGGTATCGGCCCTCTAGAATATATATACATACATACCTCCCTTTATGTCTTTTCAGCTTACGCGCGCACACAACTCAAGTGCAATATCTGATCACTTTTAGGCATAATCGGAGCATAATTAACACAAAAGGGCGAGTTTCGTGACGATTCTGTTTGCCAAAAATTTTAAATCCCTGTATGTTTAGAGCGAAATACTGCTTATGTTAGCTTTATACGAAGGGCATAAAAACAATGAAATCACTCGAAATTCGCCAACGATTTTTTGATTTTTTTACCAAACGTGGCCATGAAAAAGTAGCGAGCTCATCGCTTATTCCTGCACAAGACCCTACCCTGCTTTTTGCAAATGCGGGTATGAACCAATTTAAGGATCTTTTTTTAGGCAAAGAAAAGAGAAGCTATAACAAAGCGGTAACTATTCAAAAATGTGTGCGTGCGGGCGGTAAACATAATGACCTTGATAATGTCGGCTTTACCAAGCGCCATCTTACCTTTTTTGAGATGATGGGGAATTTCTCATTTGGTGATTATTTTAAACGAGAAGCTATTACCTATGCATGGGATTTTTTAACCACCGAACTTGGACTGTCACAGAAAAAATTACATGTGAGCGTATTTACTGAAGATGATGAAGCATATGACATATGGAATACTGAAGTCGGCGTACCGACAACGCGTATTCATCGCCTTGGCGCAAAAGACAACTTCTGGCAAATGGGCGAAACCGGTCCATGCGGTCCCTGCACTGAAATTTATGTAGATCGTGGTCCTGAACATGGCTGCAAACAAAGCTCGTGCGCTCCCGGGTGTGATTGCGACCGCTTTTTAGAAATTTGGAATCTTGTGTTTATGCAGTTTGATCGTCAACCGGATGGTTCCGATGTGCCATTATTGCACAAAGGTGTCGATACCGGTATGGGCCTTGAACGTATTAGCGCAACCATGCAAAACAAAGATTCCGTGTATGAAACCGATCTGTTTACCCCCATTATTGCTGAAACACAACGACTTACCGGCATTGTTTATGCAGATCAACAACCCGATATTAAAGCTGCATTCCATGTACTTGCAGATCATATTCGCTCAAGCTCAATGCTGATTGCCGATGGATGTTCACCATCCAATGAAGGTCGTGGCTATGTGTTGCGTAAAATTATACGTCGCGCTGCATTATTTGCACAAAAATTAAGCGATGACATTCACCTTTTCCCTAATTTATGCACAGCAGTGGTCGATGAACTGGGCGCTATTTACCCTGAACTGACACAGCACCAACAGTTAGTGCGCCAAGTGTTGCTGAGTGAAATTGAAAAGTTTGCGGCGAATTTGGTACGTGGCAATCATCTGCTTAAAAAATATATCGCAGAACATGTGGCTGACAAACTTATTCCCGGTGAAGAAGCATTCAAAATGTACGACACCTATGGATTCCCTATCGAACTTGTTGAAATCATTGCACATGAGCATGGCTTTGAAGTTGATATGGATGGCTTTGAATTGAGTATGAAGAAACAAAAGGAACACTCAGGCAAAAAAGGTACTGATGATCTTGAACATGTTGAAGGTTTAGATCCACTTATACAATCGGAATTTACCGGATATCAAGAGCTCAGCACAACTGCGCCAATCAAAGCATTAATTGTCGATGGCAAAGCAGTTCCCAAAGTTACGGCCGGCACACGCGTGTTTGTTATTGCTGAACGCTCACCATTTTTTATTGTTGGTGGCGGACAGGTTCCTGATGAAGGATCTATCGTCGCACACAGCATCAGCACACCAATTACCCATGTACGCTTTATAAAGCAAGGTATCGCTGCTGAAATAGTTGCACCGGTAGCGTTGGCTCTTGGCGATGAAGTTACCTCTATAGTGGATGCTGAAAAACGCATTAATGCGATGAAAAACCATACTGCAACCCATCTATTGCAAGCTGCACTTATGCAAGTGTGCGGTAAACAGATTAAACAATCCGGTTCATTGGTACATCCTGATTATTTACGCTTTGATTTTACCTACCATACTGCTTTAACGGATACACAAATAAAGCAAGTTGAAGATATAGTAAACGATAAAATCCGTGAAAACGTACCGGTTGATATTTGCCACACAACTTATCGTGAAGCACTGGCAAAAGGTGCGCTCGCATTCTTTGGAGACAAATATAACCCTGAACAGGTACGCGTTGTTGATGTTCCCGGTTTTTCTACCGAATTATGCGGTGGAACGCACGTAAAGCGCACCGGTGATATCGGCACTTTTAAAATTACACAAGAAACATCACTTTCTGCAGGCCATCGTCGTATATTTGCATTAAGCGGACCAAAAGCAATTGCGCTCTTTCAACAGGAAGATGCAATCGTGAGAAATCTCACCACGCAATTTAAAATCAAGCCGGAAGCAATTATAACAACGGTGGAAAACTTACAAGAAAAACAAAAAGAGTTACTCAAAGAGCTTAAAGCTGCACAACAACAGCTGATTATGGGTGCACTTAAGCAGGCGCTGGATACAAAAGTAATCATTAAAGATGTTCCCTATGTATATCTGGAAACAGACAATGCTGCAGCCGATACGCTTAAAGAAACGGTTCAGAAAGTTGCACAACAGCATGAAGGATTTTATGTTGCCGTCAATCGTAGCAACGACCGCACTGCATTTGTAGCAATGGTCACTCCAACATTTGCAGATAGGGTAAATTTAACTAATTTTGGCGCTTGGTTAAAAGAAACGCATAAGTTGCAGGGCGGAGGCTCCAAAAATTATTTGCAAGGTGCTGGACCAAAAATTGGACGCGATGTGCGCGATTCATTTGAACAATGGTTACGCAAGGCGCTTTAGCATAAGCGTTCATTAATTAATTTGATTGCATCATCAATCATCGCTTGCAGTTGCTCTGTCGGCTCACTAAAATTAGTTAATACCCAGGTGCCGACATCCTCTTTGCGCTCAGGACGACCGATGCCACAACGCAGGCGGTAAAAATCTTTACCGATGTATTCAATAATTGAGCGTAAACCATTGTGTCCACGTGCTGAGCCACCAAAAGTAATACTTGTTGTGCCAAACGGTTTTTCAAGTTCATCATGCACTACAAGAATTTCTTCCGGCTTGATGCCCTTACGTTGCAACCAACCAAGTACCCTGCCACTGTCATTCATAAACGTTTGCGGTTTTACCAAGAACACCGGATGATAGTTTACTTCAATAGTCGTGGCAAGCATGTCATCTTTTGCTTGCCAGGAAGCATTATGTGCTGCTGCAAAAGCATCGAGTACCATAAACCCAATGTTATGCCGCGTACGTGCAAATTTTGCGCCGGGATTACCCAAGCCTATACATGCTTTAATTTCGTGCATGATGTAGTTTACCTTCTAATTTTAAGGAAAAATCCTTCGACAAGCTCAGGATGATTACAGTTATTTCAGTATTACTTTGATACATTCAAATTACAAATTTTTAACTAATCAAGCATACAATGTACATCAAGCATATCCAAAAGCATTAAATGCAATCATCCTGCGTGTCTCGCCATAGCTCATAGAGCGACGGCGGAAGCTTGTCGAAGGATCTTCCTTTTACAAAGGATTATATTGATTTAATGCCATCGCAAGAGCTTCGCTCATATCCATTATCGTTAATTTCTGATGCCCTGCACATACCAAACTATTACTCACAAACAAACGGTTCAGGGGCAGTTCATCGAGATAATCAGCCACCGGTCGGCTGCATACCGGATGCGTTATGCAAGCAATAATATCTTGCACATGTGGCTGCAGCGCTCGCGTTACTGCAGCGAGTGTTGCACCGGTATCAAGTATATCATCAACAATGAGCGCCGTCATTCCGGCAGGAATACGTGCATTGCATTGCAGCTGCATGTCATCGGCAGTGCGTTTTTTAGTAAGCAATATTACGGGCCTACCAAGGTCACGCGCAAGAATCTGCGCACGATGATGCGCACCCTCATCGGGAGCTACGACAATAAATTTTTTATCGGGATAAAGTCGGGGGAGGATTTCTGCAATATAGGCACTTGGCTGCAGATGTAGATAATTTGCTTTAAACAGTTCCATTACCTGCATGCGATGCACATCAACACAGGCTACTACATCTACTACGGCACTAATTCTGTCAGCTGCATCTTGTAATGCCGGTGATGGGCCATTAATGCCAAATTCACGACCATATGCAAAATAGGGCATCAACAGACGTATACGTATGGCGCCGGCAGTGCGTGCTGCAACGCAAAGCGCGATTGCTTCTTGCAACTGTTGCTCAGGCTGTTCTGCAACCGCGTGAATCACCGTTACATATGCTCCCTCGATTACTGCATTTTGGGCACAACTAAGTTTTATCTCCACTTCATCATGCGTACGCCGTTCGGCCTGCACTTGCAGAAATTGTTGCGGCATTTTGGCAGCAGTCTGCTCAGCCAATGCATAATCTGCAAAACCAATAACAACGTGATGCATCATCAGTTGATCCTCTACATAAATGAACCCCGTCGCAGTAGCTTTCACCACTGCTGACGGGGATTCTTACAATCCAATATCTACAAATAATTTATGCTTTTGCAGCTGGTTGTGCTGCTACAGGCTGTGCTGCTTTTTTAGCTTTGTAAACAGCATCCATTTCAGCAATAAACATATCGGTGCAATCAGGAAGCGCACCAACTTCAATGTACATGCGTTTGTCAGCAATTGCTGCACCGCCCAGTTTATCTGAAACTGTTTTTTTAACCGGTATAATAAAATCATTCATTTCTTGTGAAACAGCGCCAGCTAATTGTTCATATTCCATACGCAATTGTTGAAATTCAGCTTCGTAATCATCACGTAGACGTTCAAAGTCTTTACGCTTTTTGTTTAAAGCTTCAGGAGAAAGCATGGCACCTTTTTGTTCAATTTCTTGTGCCTTTTGACGCAAATCATTACCAATTTGTTCGCTACGCGTAGTAATTTGTTGTTCCTTTTGTTTAATGAGCGCAGATTTTTCTTTACCTATGAGTGAATCGCTCATACAACGTTCCATATCAACAACATAGGTTTGTACGTGCTTTACCGCTGCAGGTTGCGCCGCAACAGCATTTGGTGCCATAGCGCTTGCTGCGCGTAATGCTACACATGAACAGAGAAGAATCAGAGGGAAAAAGAATTTTTTCATCATAATGATGCACCTTTTTGTTTGAAGATTGATATCTGTTTTTACTATAGTACTTCTTGTACATATGGTCAACTGGACATCAACTTCATAGATGATCACACCCTACTTCGTTAATCCGCCTACGCTAAAGCTACGTCGGACTAAAGAACTTCGGCGCACAGGGGCGAAGCTCCGTTAGGAGCAAATGCTAAATATAATAAAGATTACTGCCCTACTTCGCATTGCTATCGCAATCAGCTACGAAGGGCATTCTTCGCCCTGTACTATCATAATTTAAATAATTGGCTATTATCCATCCGTTAAAAAAATGGCCTGCCATTCGAAGCCTTGGCGAAGAATGGTGGAGGCGATGGGAATCGAACCCATGTCCGCACCACAGCAAAACGCAAGCACTACGTGTGTATCCTTTACGAGTACGATCCGATCACCTTAAAGGCTAGGTATTGATCGGAAAGTCCATTGAGTAATATATGTAGCGCTACACAATAGCGAATTCTGGCGAAACATATTCTATCTGATTAATACGAGATAAACAAACTGATAGACACGCTTGATTATCAAGAACTCTTATTTAGGCTTACGCGTAAATATGAGATGCTTGGGCATTAAAGCCGTTTGCATTGTTGTTTATTGTTTGATTAATTCTTTTACGAGCACTTAATCAACGCTCGACACGCACCTGACGTCCCTTTGTAACACGTCGAAACCTGGACGCCCCCGAAAATTTCAAAGTTCTAGCATATCCTCTATAAGTATATAGCGTACAAAACAGTTTTCCATTTGTCAATCCACGCCGCGCAATTTTTACATATTTTTGCTATTTCTGGGGCTAATATTGCCATTTTAGGACATTTAAGCCATGAATTTGCGCTTGCAATATGCCCAAACTTCCTCCATACTCACAGTAAAAAACACCCTATAACAAAAAGGAAGTCACCTAATGAATCCCACCTTGCAAGAGAAAAACTATCATTTGGGCATCAAAGCCCTCATTCAAAACAGCGATGGTAAAATATTAATACTCAGACGCACCGGCCATAATTTTTGGGATGTTCCTGGTGGCAGAGTACAAACGGGAGAACAAGCGCTAGAAACACTTGTACGCGAAGTTATGGAAGAAACCGGACTGAGTGATCTACGCGACATCAAACCACAAGCTATGACGCTCACGCCAATTACTATCCAAGTAACGGATGGCACCTCTGCAGGACTCATTTTGTGGTATCATTCATGCACGGTAGTTGATCCGGTCATTGCGCTCAGCGAAGAACATTGTGAATACCAATGGGTTACCTGGGATGTAGCACAAACACTGGTTCGTTTTTTTGGTGCCGCATCACTTATTAATTTACCGGAAATTCTTTTTATGACGCATAAAACAAACAATACACGCGCGCAGACAACAGCAAAGTAAAACGTTCAATGGCAAAAATATCGTTTACATGTTAGGATAAGGCAAATTTGTAGTATATGATCCATAAAAATAAGGAGTTACCATGAAACAATCGCGTCCATTATATGCTTACATGTTGTTAAACATTATGCTCTCACTCACCGTACCGGCACTTCATGCAGCTGCGCACGATACCGCTACAAGCAAAGAGGTAAAAAAAGAGGACATGCTTACTGTCGCCAGTAATAACGCTCTTATACATTCGGTATTTTCAACAGGTGTAACAAAAAAAAATATCGATTTTATTCACCAACGTTTAGATGCGGGAGCAAGCGTGCATCCATGCGCCAAAAATGGTTGGAATTTACTTCATTATTTAGCAATAAGTGAAGTTGAAAATCGTACCATTTTTCCACTCCTTCAGAAAGTTATAAATAAAGGCATGAGTGGTTCTGGTAAGGATAAAAACTATAAACAACGGCAAACACCAGAAGGTAAAACAGCTGAGCAACTGGCTCAAACGTATGCTGATGCCGGCAGCCCATTTAAACAGATGTACCACTCGCGAGCACTTTTTATACGTGATTTTAGAACAAACCAATTGACCGCTTTAGCCTTACATCGTGTTCTTTTACTCTATAATTCAAATAAAACTATCGCAAAAGACGCACAAACAGAAATCGCAGCTCTTCAAGTCGAAAATCCTGAAGAATATGCATTAATTGAGCCGTACCTTCATGATAAACCTAACGCACCGTGCATCATAACAGCAAAGTTATAGACTTTAGAATATAAGAGTAGCTATGATTATGCCGAAAGTTTTTAAATGGTTTAATTAATAAAAGGAGAACCGTGATGTCACCGCGTTCAATATATATCTGTTTTAGTTTAGTACTTAGTGTTTATGTTCCTCTATGCGCTATCGGCGAAAGAGTACCTTTTGCGTTAATAAAAAAACTCTTGCCATGGGAGCCAATAATTTTGGAAGCCGGTGCTCAATTTGGAGAAGATACCTCATGGATGAGTGATATGTGGCCCAGTGGTACAATCTATGCTTTTGAGCCAAGTCCAGAATCGTATCCTTCATTAGCGGCGGTTGCTGCGGAACGCAAGAATGTTATTATCGAGCAATTAGCTCTTTCTAATAAAATTGGCGAATTTCCGTTTTATCTAGCTGGGGGCGCAAGCTCATTGCTACGACCTACCGATAATATTAATGATGTCTATTTTCATTCTGATTTAGAGCATCCGATTATGGTTCCTGTTACCACATTGGATATCTGGGCTAGCAATAAGGGCATTACCAAGATTGACTTCATGTGGCTTGATATGGAAGGAAATGAATTAAATGCACTCAATGGCGCACTTTCTATTCTTCCATCCGTTAAGGCGATTTATACAGAAGTAAATCTATTAGATTTTTGGCATGGATGCGTCAAATACGATGCCTTAACTGCATGGCTCGATCAACATGGGTTTGTAAAAATATGGGAAGATATCATTCCTAATTGGCATGGCAACGCTCTTTTCGTAAATATCAATCTATAAAAAAAGCGCTCACCAACTTGAAAATTGGTGAGCGCTCATTACATTTGCTATACAGGCTTAGCCATTTATTATTTTATCAAACAGTTGACGCCACGCCTCTAAATTCTTTTGCCAATGCGCAAATCCTGCTTTTTTTATCTTTTCATGCATAGCTCGATAATCAGTTGATTTAACTTTTTCTTGCAAATCTTGCCATGAATCAAAATAGACAAATAAATCTCTATATTCATTGCAATACCAATCACACAATTCAAAATTTGTACGCGTATGATGCGCTATTGGTTCGCTATTCGCATGTGAATGAATAAAGCGCTCGCTTGGCACAAAATGTACGATACCGCGTTGAATATTTTCAAACAATGCCAAATTTGACCATGCATAAGGGAAATACAGCACAGCCTTGAAATCAGTCAAATCATCAGGGCCATTATATGCACCATGAAACGTTGTTATACCAAGATTTTCGCATTGTTTTTGTGCATGCTCAGCCTGCTGCGGCGACATGCGCGGATAGATAAAAATGGTTTTAGATTTATCTATGTGTGAAGGAATCCCCGAGACAAAATTTTCTAATAATGCCGGAGGCAATACACCTATTGGGCGTATCGTATGCGTTCCTATTTCAACTCCCTTTTGACGCGCATAACAATGTTCGTATGGTGTATAGGAAACAATATGCACGTTAGGTTTATATATGGCTTGCTTAAATACGCTATAGTATCCCTCGTCAGGAAATTTGCTTTCTGACGATCCATCGCCATAGTCAAAGCGGTTACATACCCAGATAATAAGTGACTTTTGCCAATTATTTTGTAGAAATATGCGCGAAAGCGGTGCTGTATCAGAAGTAACTATCGCATCAAACTGATCAAAATAATCTTTGTTTAATTCCCAAACACGCAATGCCCGCTCTGCAGTAATATTGTAAATATCATTACCCTTTGCCAATGGATCAAATTTCATACGCGAATCATGAATATACCAATCGGTTACATCAAGTGAAAGTTGATTCGCTACTTCTCTAAAATCATTGATACAACCTCTGTGCAAACTCATATGCAGAATTTTAAAAGGTGCTGCAGCTATACTCATACAATGCATAAACACAGCGAGAATAACTATTTTTTTCATACCCGATCCCTTCTATTGCTTGTATAAACTTCCTCTAAAAAAGACAATAAAAGCTCGATGCGATTAATATAGGTATGCTTTTCTTTTACAAAATCCATCAGTTCATAGAGCTCATTAACATTTAGATCGTCTATTTTTTCTTTTGCATCATAAAACAGCTGATAACAATCGGAATTATATACAATTTTTTCATGAAACAGTTTATATACCGTTTCTGAGTTGGTAATACCAAATGAGCCATAACTTATATTTTTAAATATTCTGCACGGAACATACCCTTGTCTAACTTGCCAACTTCCTTGCAATGACGGAGCCATGTATGCATGTTGAACACGAGCAATATTTTCTTCCATACTGCAATTAGTTACTCTATCAAATGCTATATGTTGTTCGTGCGCAGCTTTTGTAAACGCATTCATTTGATCGTGATTACCAAACTCACCACCACCAATAGTGCCTATAAATACAAATGTATTTTGTTTTGGCACACCTACATAAGCTTTATTAGCATCGATTTCATGCGGTAGTAAATCGGTTGCCCAAGGCATATAGACCGTTTTATCCTGACGATCAATATATATACACTCATCAACTTTTACTACATTGCGGGGAAGGCAGTCATGCGTATAAACTTGCAATATAATTGCCCTATTCTGTTCAAACAGATGCTTGTACTTTCTGCCATCACAGTTATGCAATATATACCAACAATCGTCACGTATCGGTATCTTTTGGTCAACTTGGCTTTCGGTAATAAAAAGTGAATTACTAAAATCGATACCACTCACATCATCACGATTATCTAACCAATAAGTCTCATACCCCAAATGCGTAAAGGCACGATGAAATGCCCAATGAATATAGGAATGGGTGTGGCTGTGTAGTTTGTGACCCCATATTACCACCTTTTTAATGGGGAGCGCAGTACTGCCCTGCGCCGGATAAATGAATTTAAACAAACTACATACAATTAACATTAGATAGCGCAATTTCATTTAATCCCTTTTTTTTATTAACTGATTATTTACCATATATTTCTATTCACTAGTACATCCTAACTCACGGGCAAACTCCATGTCAAACTTATATAAACTGCTCGATCTGCGGGCAATTGCTAACCACACCGATAACATCACAAGCCATGCGCTTGACTTCTCATTATGTTAATTTATAATTAAATACAATATAGAGGTTTAATTATACATTTTCAGAGGTATAATGTATGAAAAAAATAGCATTAATTGTCGCAATGTCTCTTGTAAGCATCAGTTGCTATGCTAGCCAACCGGAAGTAGAACTTTGCAATGCACTCCTACGCGAAATGCTAGAAGGACCTGAAATTGTAACTGTCGATACCACATTAGCAAAGCTCAAAATATGCATGGAGCGCCATGCAGAAATACGAATAACATTCGGCAAGTATTGCGGTAGCCCTTTTGCATTAGAAGTAGCAATAAAACTAAACAACGTCGGTTTTAAATTCTCGCAACAGCTATTGCAGTATTGTAAAGATTATCGTTACCTCGTAATAGATACAAGAAACTCACTTCCACAAGGATCAGTAAAATATAATCAATTAAATACGATTGTTGAAAATGGCACACAGACGGTAAAATTCATTGAACAAATCATTAACGAACAAACAACAGTAGATTCGGTTCAAGAATAGTATCGTTAATAACGATATACATCTTTAACTTCACGCGATGCCTGGCGCGCGATATCACGCTCTTTGAGCGCTTGGCGTTTGTCAGCCATCTTTTTACCTTTGGCAATGCCCAGTTCAACTTTAATTAGGCCACGATCACTGATATACACTTTTAACGGCACCACGGTGACCCCTTGGCGCGCAATATCACTCATGAATTTGCGCAACTGCTTACGATGAACCAAGAGTTTACGCCGCCGCGTTGCATATTCTTCATCTTTGCTACCTTTATCGTACGCTTTGGCATAGGGAGTCATATGGCAGTTAACAATCCATAGTTCGTTATTCATAACATGAGCAAACGATCCGGACATATTAACATGCCCAGCGCGTACAGATTTTACCTCGTCGCCCGAAAGCATAATCCCGGCCTCTATCTTTTCCAGAATATGATAATCATGAAATGCTTTTTTATTTTGAGCTATAATTTTCATTGCTGATACGCTCGAATATCCATGTAGTAGGTTTATACAAAAGAACCGCTAACAATATACCTAAGAGGTTGCCCCCGAGAACAAATGACCAAACCGCTTGATTTGACATACCCAATGTTGTGCTTAATGGTTCAAACAACCATTGCAAGCATACAGGAGCCGTTTGCAAAACGCCAATATTACAATAACCGGTAATAAACTTACCAAAAAAGTAATCACAGCCATATACCGGCACCATAGTCCAGGGGTTATTGATAAGCAACTGAACCGACAGAGTAATCGGGTAATTGAGCGAAAATAGCCAGCATAGGGCTATTGCTAGCAAAGTATGCAACCCGATATAGGGAGAAAAAGCGATAAATACCCCTACGCAGGTCGATCGTGCAAGTTTTTGCACAGAGCGCTCGCGCAACAATAATCGCTTACAAAATTCTTTTAACTTGTGTATAATCATTGCAAACCTGTGTAATTACATGAATTTAGTACATTTTTTAGTATAGCCTTAAACAGAAAAAAGGTACAGAGCATGAAAAAGCTTTTAATCTGCCTACTTACCGCCTTTACAAGCAGCCTTACACATGGTTATTTCGCATCAGACAAGGCTTTGTGGTATGGAACCATCGCCTTTCCGCATGATATGCAGGTTATCCCACCTATACGGGTCTATTATGCGGGTAATAAGCTTGGTTTAAACATAGATAATGATGCTAAACAGAGCACCTTTTCGCTGACTGAGTACAAGCAGCGTACCTCATTTACCCTCCTTATTTGTACTGACATCGAAGTGGTCGTTTCAACCGCAAATACCGTGGATTTCTTGCGCGTACCCCGCGGCATACCTTACAAAATGTATGAATTGAACTTTAACGCTGCTGACGGCACCTGGAAAATTACTGAAGTTCAACTTAATGAAGATAGACAAATTCCTGAAAATGCCATTATAGTGCGCTATCACCCCTTATTTGTTAAAAAAATCGAGGGTGGCACTGCGTATGAGCTGCCAAAAATCGTACTCGATGAACGCACCTTGGATAATCTTTCACCTGAAGAGCTCCATGATGCCTCTATTCATCTGTTTTTAGGCTCACTTAACAGTGATTCAGTGCATGCTAAAAGCACCTCTTTGGTTAAATCTGATATCAGCAAAAAAACCATTAGTTTAATGATCACATGAAGCCCAACCCTACCATTTTAGCTATCGAAAGCTCTTGTGATGAAACCGCCGCGGCGGTATACAACCGTGAACAGGGCATGTTGGCTAATGAACTTTTTTCACAAACTGAGCTACACAAGCAATATGGCGGCGTAATTCCTGAAGTTGCTTCACGCTCGCATCTTGAAAAAATTGGATCCATTGTAGATGGAACGCTCAAAAAAAGTGGTAAAACGTTAGCCGATATTGATGCAATTGCGGTAACTAATCGCCCCGGATTGCCTGGATCACTGCTGATTGGCCTTGGCTATGCTAAAGGGTTGGCGTTTGGCGCGCAAAAACCGATTATCGGCATAAACCATCTTGAAGGGCATGCATTTTCCGCATGCATAGAAAACGATGTTCCTTTTGACCATATCTGCATTACCGCTTCAGGTGGCCATAGTTCCATTTACCTGGTAAAAGATTTTGGCGATTATATGACACTTGGGCGCACCACTGATGATGCCGCCGGTGAAGCTTTTGATAAAGTTGCCAAGCTACTTAATCTTGGTTATCCGGGTGGACCAATTATAGAGCGCTACGCAGCTGCAGCGGAGTTCAAGGATTACTTTAACTATCCGCGCGGCAAAAAAGATGTTTTAGATTTTAGCTTTTCTGGCCTTAAAACAGCAGTACTCTATGATCTGGTAAAGCGCGATGCCTTTGATTTAACCACCAAAACATTACTGGCAGACCAGAATATTGAATTAAAACAACAGGTGGCCAGCTCGCTCCTTGTCTGCATGGCTGATATTTTTGTCCAAAAAGTCGCCCTGGCACAAAAGATGTACCCTCATGTACACGCAGTCACTTTTGTGGGTGGTGTTGCTTGCAATGCGTATATCCGTGCACGGCTTAAAGCGTGGTGCGACGCACGCAATCTTGCATTCTTTAGCCCATCACCTCGGTATTGCACCGATAATGCCGGCATGATAGCATTTGTTGCTGCATACAAGCTTGAACAGGGTCATGTTGATGGATATGATCTTGATATTGGTCGCTAATGCAAAAAAGTTAAAACAATCGTTCATCTATAAAAATATTGCACTCCAAAAAACTGTTTCGGTAGAATACCATCACAGCATAAAGTCATAAGTACGAGGATCACCATGAAACTAGAAGGCACTCAACAGTACGCTGCATTTCTACAGGAAATTAAAAGTCGGATTTATGAAGCCCAATCCAATGCACTAAAGAGTGTTAACAAACAACTTGTGGCATTATACTGGGACATTGGCAGACAAATAGTTGAAAAACAAAAAAATGAAAAATGGGGCGATTCGGTAATAGAAAAACTTGCCATTGATCTGCAACATGGCTTTCCCGGCATTAAAGGCTTCTCTGCCCGCAATTTATGGAAAATGCGTGATTTATACCTCTCACACAGCGATAACGAAAAACTGCAGACACTGTTGGCAGAAATTAGTTGGAGCCACAACATTGCCATCTTGGAAAAATGCAAAGACACTCTTGAACGTGAATTCTATATACGCATGACCCGAAAATATAATTGGAGCTATCGCCTTCTTCTTAATCATATTGATAATCAAACCTACGAAAAAACGTTACTCGGTCAGACAAACTTTGATGCAACACTTCCTGCAGAGATCAAAGAACAAGCAGCACTTGTAGTTAAAGATGAATATACGTTCGATTTCCTAGAATTGGGTAATGGTTTTAGTGAGCGGCAACTTGAAAATGCCCTTGTCGCAAGAGTCGAAGAATTCCTACAAGAAATGGGCGGCATCTTTGCTAATATCGGCAGACAATATCGACTGGAAATAGATGATAAAGAATATTTTATAGACATTTTATTATATCATCGCACTTTACGCTGCTTAGTTGCAGTTGAACTTAAAATCGGCGAATTTATACCGGAATATGTAGGCAAAATGCAGTTTTATCTTTCAGCATTGGACGACAATGTACGCATTCCTGGAGAAAATCCTTCAATCGGCATTATTTTGTGCAAAGCAAAAAGTAAAATGACAGTTGAATATGCCTTACGAGATTCGCATAAACCTATTGGCGTTGCCATGTACAACGTAGTAAAGAAGTTACCAAAAGAACTCAGAGATCTACTGCCTAGTGCTGAGCAGATAGCAAAACTTATTGGTAAAATTGAATAGGCAAATACTACAGAAATACATTAATTGTAACCTCCCCCTTCCTGATAACATAAATTTTAAATATTGATTGACTAGTCAGTCAATAAGTGTTATGTTGATAATAAACCATGGTGGTTTTATCACGAAAAGAACAATTTAAGGGGGAATTATGCATTCCAAACCAACGCCTAATACATATTCACATGCCCGGTACATCTGTTATGTTTTTATAGGCCTTTTTACCATGCCTGCTATCATATGTGCTGCAGCAAAAGAACATCACTTACTATTAACAGAAAGCCCATTACCCCATGATGCTTCATTATGTTCCTATGAAGCAGCAACCGATAGATACCATTATAACGGTACCAAATTATTAACTCGCTCACAGATTTATATAGGAGATGCGCTGCGTATGGCAAAACTCTGCCGACTTACGCAAAAGCTCGAGCCATTATATTCACTTGGCGATTTAGCAAAAGAAATAAACGCTCCCGTGGGATTAACAAGTATTGCATGTTATCTGGCAGATTGCAGCGCACAATTAGGAGATTACTTTTTAAACAAATATAAAGATAGAGCAGGCATGTCTTTTGAAGAGCAACAGGCATTTATACAGCTTTTAAGTGCAAGCAAGGCTGCCATTACTGCACGAAAACAGAGCTCTAGCACCTGCTATCTGGATGAATGCCAAGATCTGCGATGCCCCACTGCGCATTACAAAAATCCCAGCATTCGTAAAGCTGTGACAAAGCTTATTGTTGGTCATTTTGAATCTACACCTGCAATCTGCTGCTTTTTTGCATCCGGATCTTTAAAACGAGAATATAAAATTCTACAAAAGATGGCTGAGCAAGCGCCAGAGACCGTTGTTCTTATAGATCATAAATATATTCGTCTTATTAATATTCTGGCAAAACATACGCGTTATATTGAATACACAAGAGATTCGGATAATGTTAAACCAGACTATAAAGAGCATTTCGCTGAACTCATACTGAACAACCAAGGCACTACCACGACCACAGATTTTGTACTAACATTGCAAGCATATACCGTTGCGCATACACTCAATCAATTCAGAAAACTTGCACATAACCTTTGTCAAAATCTTGCTAACATTACAGTATATGGCGATGTATCAGATTATATTAAAAGGTGTAACGAAAACCCTACATTAAAATCACAACTGCTTATTGGATGTGACTTTAAAGATTCTACTGCCGAAGATCTTACTCCTACTTGGCGACATTTGTTGACATGCTATCAACAACTCCGTGACAATTGTCTTACAGCAACGGCCAAAGCCTGGTCTTTAACCACCGTTGACCAAGTCAGTGCAAAGCTCACCTTGGAAGAGCGACATTTCACAACGCATTGGAATTTTGACATAATGCAAGACATAAGGCGTAGAAGATCTCACGCACTTTTTGCAAACCTAAGACGCAGAAGCATCCACTCATTCATATAAAGGAAATCATGAAATACACAAATAAAATTGCACTCTTAAAAGAGATGTTTGATAATATGGTAGTAAAAAAGAATGCATCAACCATCCCTACGTATTATCATCCAGAATTTTTGCTTTATTCGAACGGCAAAACAATGGACTACGCCGAAAATATACGTTTTCATGAAGAGGTCTACCAAACACCTATACAATATTCTATTGCGTATGACGAAGAAACCATTGTGGAGCAAGGAGATAAAGTTGCCGCACGCATATGGATTACTACTTCTAAGCCGGACAGAAAACCGACAAAAATTGAAGTTATGATTATTGCACAGTACAAGCAGGACAAAATTTACCGTGCTTGGGAACTTACCTATCCCAATTGGGAACAAATGCCGGAATTTACTGAGCATACCGCTATATAAACCAGTATATAACCTGTATCTTACTCCAGCCCTAGCTATCTTTAACTAGGGCTGGACGAGAACAATCGTTATTTTTTCTTTTTTCTCAACATCGGCAAGCCAGTACGGCTATTTTCAAACACTTCATAACCTGCAGGCAGCGCGTTAATAGAATTTGCTCCCTCTTCACCAGCAAAATAATAAATACGCTGTTTGCGATCGCCGGCAAGTTTTACTTCTTTAGAATGCAAGTAATAAGTTTTACCGCTCTTTTTAGATTTTGCGCTAAAAGCCGCCATATTGATGCTCCTTGTTTGATTATTAAACAATATTCAACTACTAAACGTTACCATGATAACAGTACAAAACATAAAGATGCTACGTTTTATAAGAATTAAATCATGCCGGCGAGCTAAACATCTTAAGCAAGGCCCGTATACAAAAATTAATATATTCCTGTTTATCATGTTCCGATTGAATGTACACATTAGGATCAAGTACTATAGAGCTTGCAACGGACAGCATACATATTACTACAAATTCAAGTTTATATGTTGTCGGTATATCCCCGCGTTGTTGATACACACCTAATGCACGTATCCACTTTTGCATTTCGGGTGAATCGGTAACACCAATAGTATGTTTTTTAACCGGTTCAAGTCGCTGCCAATTAATCATACGAATAATCTGCGGATTATCCTCATAAAATGCTATAGATCGCTTAAACAGTTCAAGCAAAAATTCATTAAATGGCAAATCAGTTGAAGGTATAATCTGCATATCTTGTTGCGCTTGCTGCGCAATATGCTGTTTAACTGCTACCCAAAGTTTTTCTTTATTACCAAAATAATGAAAAATAAGACTGTGGTTAACATCCGCACGTTCAGCAATATCGGCCATCGATGTGCCATCAAACCCGCGCTCTGTAAAAAGCTCTGTAGCTGCTATAAGAATACGATCTTTTTTAGAAACTGCATTCATCATTCATCCTACGTGGTACCAGCATAGACACAATAAAGGCCCCATTATAGGGGCCTCATCTTTATGCACCATTCTTTTTATTAATGGAATCCAAGAACTCCTGATTAGTCTTGGTTTTCTTAATCTTACCAATTAAGAATTCCATACCTTCAATAGCATTCATGGTTGAAAGGAACTTCTGAAGCACCCAAATTTTCTTGAGCATATCTTCATCAAGTAAGAGATCTTCACGGCGCGTACCCGAAACTAGTAGATCAAACGCCGGATATACACGACGGTTAGAAAGTTTACGCGTCATATGGATTTCCATATTACCCGTACCTTTAAACTCTTCGTAAATTACTTCATCCATACGTGAACCGGTTTCCACCAATGCAGTTGCGATAATAGTAAGTGAACCGCCCTCTTCTGTGTTACGTGCTGCACCAAAGAAACGTTTTGGTTTTTGCAATGCATTGGCATCGATACCACCGGTAAGAACTTTACCTGATGCCGGTGCCGTTGCGTTATATGCACGCGCCAACCGGGTAATTGCATCAAGCAAGATAACTACATCTTTGCCCGCTTCAACTAAACGTTTTGCTTTTTCCAAGACGATATCCGCAACCTGTACATGACGTTCAGGAGATTCATCAAATGTAGAACTGATAACTTCTGCTGCGGTGCCTTTTACGGTACGCTTCATATCCGTTACTTCTTCAGGCCGCTCATCAATGAGCAATACCAGCAAGAAGACTTCCGGATGGTTGGTCAAAATACTGCGTGCAATATCTTTGAGTAAGAATGTTTTACCCACTTTTGGTGGCGCAACGATAAGACCACGCTGCCCTTTACCAATAGGCGCAAACATATCCAAAATACGGGTTGATATTACACCTGGGTCCGATTCCATATTGAATTTTTTATCCGGATGCCATGGTGAAAGACGATCGAACGGAATACGATCGGCAACTGTCAATGGATCAAGTCCGTTAACAACGCTAATTTTTAGGAGTGCAAAATATTTCTCATTCTCTTTTGGTTTACGAATTACACCATGAATAGTGTCACCCGTTTTTAGTCCAAAACGACGTATTTGCGAAGGAGAAACATAGATGTCATCCGGTCCTGAAACGTAATCAAATCTGCTTGAACGCAAGAATCCAAATCCGTCTGGTAATTTTTCTAATACCCCCTCAACTTCAATCTCTAGATCCGGATGCGCTTCATAATGTTTGATCTTTTCAATAAGTTCATCTTTGTTCATAAGCGATGAACCGATAATACCTAAGCGACGTGCATGCGGAATAAGTTCCGGTAATGTACGTTCATTAAGTGGGCGCTTAGGATCCAATTTTTGATCATACTTTTGCTCATTTTTTTGCGGTTGATTACTACGCTGTTGGTTACGTTGATGATCACCACGTGGCTGGTCATTGCGTTGGCGCTGACCTTGGTGACGTTGTTGATGCGGACGGTTTTCATGTTGTTCCGGGCGTTGATCATACATATGCTGCATATCATCTACGTCATACGCAGGCAGAGTTTCTTCACGTACAGGAGTATATTCAGATGCAATAATCGGTTCAGGATTCATGTGCGGCACAGGTGTTTGTGTAACAACCGGCTCTTTTTTAGGTTGACGAGGTGCACGTGGACGCGGAGTCGATTGTTTCTGTACCGGTTTATCCTCTTTTGGTGCTGCCGATGCAGTACTTTCTTTTTCCTGTTCCGGAATCAATGGTCTGTTTTCATGATCATTCATTAACCATTTCTCCTCAATGAAATAGATGTAAACATATGTATATTAGACATAAACATGCCCTCTCTCGGACAAAAATAAGAAAATAAAAAACATGTACTTGAGCGAAATTATATGAGATCTATTTTTAGTCCAAGAAAAGTCATCTAATCATGCATATACATTAATGAGAGACTTGACTGTCTTTGCTACCAAAGAGCATAAACACTGGACTGGCTATGAATACTGATGAATAAGTACCGAAAATAATACCCACAAGCAAGGTTAACGAGAATGTACGCAAAGCCTCACCACCCAATACCAGCATAGACACAACAGTAAGCGCAGTTGATACGCTCGTTAAAATGGTTCTACGCATAGTTTGGTTCAAACTCACATTAACTATATCATAAAGCGGTAAGCGTTTGGAAGATTTTAATGTATCACGTATTTGGGAAAATATCACAATAGTGTCATTTATCGAGTATCCAAGCACCGCCAAGATAGCACCAATAACCGTCATCGAGATTTCACGGTCAAACAATAAGAGCACTGCTAACATAATAAGCGCATCATGAACTAACGCTACGACTGCACCTACGGCAAACCCTAATGACCAAAAGCGTACGGCAATGTAAATCAATAATGCTATGAGCGCAAGAATAATTGCCATTAACGATTTATGACGCAATGCTTTACCTACACCGGCACCGACTGCTTCATTTTCCAGCATAGTTACCTGTTGGCCGGGAAGCTTTTCTTCCAATATTGATACCATGCGAGCTGCCAAACCTTGCGTATCGTTAGAAAAATCTGCAACACGCACCATATGCTCACGATCGCCGAAGGTACGTACTGATGCACTTGGCCACTGCTCATGCAAAACCTGGGTAATTTCGTCAGGAGTAATGTTTTGGCTAAATTGCAGCAATACCTGCGTACCACCGGTAAAATCAACGCTATAGGTAAAAGCATTACCACGCGTTTGTATACGATATATACCTACAGAAATAGCTGCGACAAGAATAGCAATAGAAGCCGTTGCACTTATCCAACGGTAACGCAAAATATCTATCATGGAAAAACTCTCCGTATACTCTCTATTATACTTTTTATAGCAATACTTTATATGTGAAAGGGGAATACCGGCATACTTTTGTCAGTATACCCCATCTGTTAGCGTGCTGGACGGACAGAAACGTATTTTCTACCTTTTAGTCCCTTGTGAAATTTAATAAATCCAGGCACAAGCACAAAAAGCGTATCATCGCTTCCTCTACCTACATTTTTTCCTGGATGAATATGTGTACCACGCTGACGTACGATAATCTCGCCGCCATGTACTTGATGGCCGTCAAATAGCTTGGCACCTAAACGTTTACTATGACTATCACGACCATTCTGGGTCGACCCACCGGCTTTACTGGTTGCCACGTTGTTTCCTTAAAGGGTTATGTATTTGGTTCTACAAGTTAAAGAACAGTTGTTCACTGAATTTGATGAAAATAGTATGCATCATCCGACTCAAAATGTCAAAAAATCGCATAATAATATTTTTATTTACAATTAGAATTTTAATATGTTACGCTTAACCTAGAACTGTTCATATATTAACCTATTATGGAGGATACAGCTATGGTATCATCATTAAACCTAGAGCTTTTCTGCCACCATGGCGGAGAATGCACCTGTGACGCTGATAAAAACAAGAAATGTTCGTGCGGAAAACCGAACTGTTCATGCAATGGCAACGAAAAGGGTGAAAAGAAAGATCACAAACACGACGATTCATGCAAACATGGTCAATAACCATGAAAAAACAGCTTAAAACAGAAAAACCTGCTCCACGCAGCAGCATCGGCCGTTACTTAGCTGAATTAGAAGAACAGCACAAAGCTGAAACAACAGCTCCGGAACCTGCCAGTAAAAAAACATCAGGCGCAGGTAAAAACAGATCCAAAAAGCAAAAATAGTCGATAGTATTAAGCCCCCTTCATCAGGGGGCTTATGTTATTTATTTGGTTACTTCCTGCCAATCCGATCCAGAACGAATCGTGACTTCAAACGGCACATTCCATTCCGTTACATGCTCAAGCACCTGCTGAGCAATATCTTTAGCTTGCGGTTCTTGCACGCTGGCAACAGATACTAATAATTCATCATGGATTTGCAATAAAATACGTGCATCTATATGCGCAGCATTAAATGCCTGTTCAAGGCGCACCATACCTATTTTCATGATATCTGCAGCCGTTCCCTGTACGCGAGTATTAATCGCGACACGCACAGCTTCCTGATACAATGACTGATTACGTTCGTAAATGGAAGGAAGATAGCGACGGCGGCCCCAGAGCGTACTTACATAGCCCTGCTCTTTAGTCTGCTCAACAACCTCATCCATCCAACGCTGCACCCCTTTATATTGCTCAAAATAGCTATCTATATACTGTTTTGCTTCTTTAAAAGGAATTTCTAAATCTTTTGAAAGGCCAAAGGGCGTCATACCGTAGAGCACACTGAAGTTTATGCGTTTGCCTATTTGGCGCTGTTCATGGGTTACTTGGTCCAATGACACCTGAAAAAGAGCCGCTGCTGTTTGTGTATGTACATCCACGCAGTGCTCAAATGCATAGAGCAATTGTGGATCTTGTGATAAATAGGCCATAACGCGCAATTCAATTTGTGAGTAATCGATAGACACAAAGCAATGGCCAGGCTCCGGTTTAAATGCACTACGAATCTGTTTGCCATAACCCTGTCCGGTAGGAATGTTTTGCAAATTTGGGTCTGAACTTGCAAGACGTCCGGTTGCAACGGCCGTTTGACTAAAACTGGTATGGATTTTAGAGCTTGTTGGCTGCACATATTCAGGTAACGCATCGATATAGGTATTTTTAAGTTTAGCAAGCTCACGATACTGCGCAATATACCCTGGAATTGGATGTAATTTAGCCAACGCGCGCAATACCTGTGTATCAGTCGAATAGCTACCCTTTGCACTCTTTTTTTGTGGCGGTAATTGCAACGTGCCAAACAATAGCTGCTCAACTTGGCGTGGTGAGTTAAGATTTATCCCCGCATGTTCAGGACCGGCAGCGGTTAAAATAGAATCTTCAAGATCGATAAGCGCCTTTTGTACCTGCGTTCCCAAACCTTTGAGCAATGACACATCCACCATAATCCCCGCTTGTTCCATGCGCACAAGTAACTGCAATAACGGATGTTCAATTTCCATATACAGTTGCAACATACCTTCTTCTTTAAGCTTTTCGCGCAGAAGTGCATATAACCGTAATGTCTGATGCGCATCTGCAGCAGCATATTCACCCGCTTTTTGCAATGGCACATACCCGAAATGTTTGTATCCGGCAGCGGTTACAGTTTCGGCAAAACTGAGCATGCGCTCATGTAAATAAAACTCTGAAAGCTCTTTGAGCCCCGCTTTTTGCCATTCACGATTAACTAGTTTTGCTGCCAACATAGTATCAAAGGCGATACCTTGCAAAGTAATGCCTGCATGCCACAACATCGCCGCATCAAAGGATGCATGATGCAAATATTTAGGATACGCAGGATCTTCTATAATATCCTTTAATGCAGCAAATACCTCTTCTTTGCTCAACTGCTGCTCTATTGTAGTATGCCCAAAGGGTACATACCATGCATGGCCAGCTTGTGTTGCAAAAGAGATACCTATTAAGGTGTCAAATCCTGCTCGCAACCCGGTTGTTTCTGTATCAATAGCAAAGCCATTGCTCGCACGCAGTTCTTGCGCAAGTTTGGCAAGTTGCTCTGATGTTGTCACAACGGTAAAGGTGTAATCAGGTTTATTCAGCGGTTTTTGTGCAACATCAATAGATGCCTGCGCCGGATCTGCCGATGCTTGCTGCGCTGCAGCAGTACGCGAAAGTAAACTTTTAAAGTTAAGTGATGCAAAGAGCGTATCTGCTTGGTGCCACATCTTTTTATCATAGCCACATGCAGCAGGTGAAAAGTCAGCAATTGCATGATAGCGCAATAAAAACAGATCATAACTTAAGAATGCCATCTCACGCCCTTCTTGCAGAGCATTGCGCATGCGTGGCTTTTTAACCGCATCCAGATTTGTATACAGATCTTCTAACGATGCAAATTGCTGCACGAGTTCAAGCGCACCGGTTTTACCAATGCCCCGCACGCCAGGAATATTATCGGAACTATCACCTACTAAAGCGAAATAGAATGGCAATTTTGCAACGGGAAAGCTCATCTTTTGCTCAAATGCAGCACTATCCATAACGATATCTTTAAAGGTATCAACGATAATCGTGTGCTCATCGAGCATTTGACCCATATCTTTATCCGATGTAACCAGAATAACGTCAAAGTTATCTTTGTGAGCATCGGTAGCAATGCTGTACATAATGTCATCAGCTTCTACGCCCACCGTAGCAAATTGACGCAACCCGATAAGATCAGCAAACTCCTGTATGCGTGCTTTCTGGGTAAAAATATCGTGTGGCGGCGCCTGGCGCGTTGCTTTATACTCAGGAAATATCTCATGACGTACGGTAGCACCTGGACTATCCCAGACAAGTGCCATATAGGCAGGATCATAGGTATCAATAAGTTTCTTGATCATGCGTACAAAACCATATACTGCTTGTACCGGTTCACCGGAAATAGTATGCAGTGGCTTCATGGCATAATAGGCTCGATATAGATATGAGGAGCCGTCGATTAAAAACAGTTTTTTACGCATAAATAGGGCCTTTTTTTAAAAGGACGGTCCTTCGACCCAGCTCAGGATGATTAAATTATGTATCTTGTTCAAAAAAAACCACCCATTAAGAGCATTTTATTAACGAGAAGCCTACTCTAATATACGAATAATTCAATCATCCTGCCAATAGATCAATCATCCTGAGCTGGTCGAAGGATCTTCCTTTGATAGATGCTAAATATATCTATAAGTATAGCAGATATACCAAAAAAAACACGGCACTCTCTACCAATGACATTCAACCCAAAAACCCCATTGAATAGCTACTTTTATCATACTTAAACCTAAAATATCCCGTATTCTTGACTTTTTAATTACAGATAGAATAGAATTATTATAGATAGAAGTTGAATTATACCATTTTATAAGGAGTTCTCGATGAAGAACAGAATGTATTTAAGCTTAGCCCTGTTATTGGGCACAGCACAGCTTTTTGGAGCTGAATCGGTAAAACTGCCCGATATCAACGATTCAGATATTCAAGGCGTTAGCAATCTACTCGAACAAGTTGTGCCTGGCGCATCAGTGTCCGATGCAGCCATAACAGCACGATGGATGCACGACAAAGATATTATTGAAAAACTTACAACCGCAGGCAGACTTTTCAAGGCATGGACCTTAGACGAAGCTCTTCAATATGATCCACGTTCAGGCGGCGCTTCATCATCGCTTTTAGGCAAAGCAATTATCGATGGTGCTAAGACCAGTTTAGCTGATTTGGCTACCGATCTATACATTGTAAAAAATGTGTATGGCAAGGAACTTTCAAATGCAATAATTGAAGCATTCTTAATAAAAGAAGCCAAAGAAAAAGGAAATGTTGATACGAATAAATTAAAATTATTACTTAGCCAGAGAGATAAGACCCAACAAGATGATCTCAAAACAATTATTAAAAATCTTTCCTACCGCAATCCGGGTGCCGACGAGGCGGTAACGCGAGTATACACACCTGGCCAGCTCCAAGCATTTGTAGATGCAGGTTTGTTCACCTCTCATGAAATACAAAATCTATTGAACAAATCTAAGGCATCAAAAGCAGAAAATGAAGCATTCATAGCTTCGCTAGGTGGCGCGACAATCGCAGCTCCATCAGAACCTGCAACATCTGAACCTTCTACATCTGCACCTCAAAAAACTGAAGCTGAAGTAGTTTCTGATCTTACGGCTATGATCAATACGAAGAAACCCAATGAAAAGATAGTGCAAGCTATTGCAATTGCTCTTTCAGATGGAACATTATCGAGCATAAACGCGTTGAACAAAACCGGCCAAAGTCTTTTGCATATAGCTGCATACATGGGAAACCATGAATTGGCACAATGGCTACTAGACAATGGCGCAGATAGAGATAACCAAAACAAACAGAAGCAAACTCCACTTCAAGTTGCTGAGAAACATAATAAAGCTGAAGTTATTGCTTTGCTTAAACCACAAACGTTGCAACCTGGTGAAAGTAGCAGCGGAAATCTAGCACAAGCTCAACGTGAAAAAGAAGAACGTGAAGCTGCAGAAGCAATTGCACGTAAAGCTGAAGAAGCAGAAGCAAAAGCTAAAGCCGAACAAGAAGAAGCGGATCGTATTGCTGCTGCAAGAGAAGCTGAACGTTTACACGCAGAAGATGAAGCAAAAGCACGTGCACAGGCAGCGGAAGAAGAAGCTGATCGTCGCGAAGCTGAACGCTTACAAGCTGAAGAGCGAAAACGCCAAGAAGAAGCAGCAAAAGTCGCAGCACCTACAACTCCTGCAGAACCATCACAACCTTCTGCACCTAAAGCTGAACAAAAACCTTGGTATAAACGAATATTTAGCGCATCTTCAGCAGCCGATGAAACTGCAGCCGAAAAAGCGTTGCGAAAAGAAAACCTAATCAAAAAGCTCTCAACAAATCGTGGGGATATTTTATTTGTGGCAATCGATGAAAATAACCTTCCTCGTGTACAGAACGCATTGAAAACATTGAAAAATGAACCTGAGCTTGTAGAATATGGCTTAATATACGCCGCTAGCAATCCGAATACAAATCTCGCAATTGCAAAAGAACTAACGAATGCTGTTCTTGCCAGCTCAGCAGACCCTTCTCCACTACTAACACAGGTTGCTAAAAGCTCTGAAAATCCCGATGTTAGAAGATATTTAACAGAACAAGCACTAGAAAAAAAAGGTCTGAAAGGATACGAAGAGACAGTTGAAGGTATAATTAAACGTCGTGCCGGTCAAAAGCTTACGCAACAAAACTTGCGTGACGTCTGGAAAGAGCTAACTGCTGGGGGACAACTTACGGCCGGTGAAGCTGAGCAATTAGTAAAATTCGCCAATGACCCTACTCATACAACCGATCAAGCAGCTAACCGTTTATGGGTTTTAGCAAATAATCTGATTGCTGCAAATCCTACGGCAATTGACCACCTGCAAACCGAAGACCAAAGCGTGAGTGGTCTTAACCAAGAAACGATTAAACAATGGCATGAAATCGTTGCACGTAAACAACGCAGATAATAGCAAGTAAATAAGAATAGAACAAAGCCCGCATTAAACAATAATGCGGGCTTTGCTTTATAAAGCTAAAAAGATTGAACTGAAAACTACGATGAGGATATCATGACAAAAAACAACATATACATCACCCTTACTCTTATAGTAAGCACCAGCCAACTTTTTGGCGCGGCAGCGCAACCGCAAGCAGCGGTAGTAAGCGATCTTTATAATCGTATTTTCAGTAAAAAGTTACCTGATGCGCAAGCAATAAAGCTCATAGAAGAAACGCTCGTAAAAAAAGAACTCACCGATATCAATGCCGTAGGCAAAAACAATATAAATCTTCTACATGCGGCTGCATGGAATGACCGTCCTCATTTAATCAGCTATTTACTTAATATAGGCGCGGATCCTTCCATTGAAGGCGGGAATGGTACAGCTCTTGATATAGCACGTGAACAAAATAATTTAGAAATTATACAACTGCTTGAACAAAAAATAGCAACTTCCACACAAAGCAGCCAAGCGAAACTAGAACAAGTACCACAACCAGAAGTGCCAAAAGTTACGTCGCCAACACTGCACAAACCCGAAACGGAAGTAGTATCCAATTTTATAAACAACATACTCCCTAATTTAGATGATACACAAGCAACAAATGCGTTGCAGGAAGCACTTACAAGCGGGTCATTAAAAAATGTAAATACACCTGCAACCAATAGTAGTCTGAACCTACTCCATTGGGCTTCATACCGTGGATACCCATCACTCGTGACGTTGCTCATCGCAAAAGGGGCCGATCCGCTTATAAAAAACCCCGGGGGGAAAAATGCATTTGAAATTGCCGAAAGTGCTAACAAACCTGAAATTCTGGCACTACTGGAACAAAAATTTGGCCCGCAGGCTCCTAAAAAACCTGAAACTAATGGAAATGCCCCTCTACAGGCAGACGTGGTCAATGAACTCATCGTTAAGCTCACAAAAGGCGGTGCCAATGACGCAACTGCGCTGACAGCAATACGTAAAGCAATTGAGGATGGGGAATTAGCTGATGTAAATATACCACGTAACGATAAAGGCATGAATTTATTACATTGGGCTGCCGATAGAGGTTTTACCGGTGTTACGACTTATTTACTTGAACAAGGCGCAAACCCTGCGCTGGAAACTATAAGTGGTATGACGGCACTTGATATAGCAAAAACAAATAAAAAAACGGCCGTCGCCAAACTACTTACTCCCACTACATCGCAGACAAATAAATCTCGCAAACCAAAACCAACTGGGCATGTACAGGTGGTGTTAGAACATGCAAATCAAGGAATCACCTTACAAAATATGCGCGCAGTTTGGAAAGAGCTGACTGCCGGCAATAGGCAATTGACCGTCGATGAGATTAAGCAGCTTATTACATATGCAACCGATCCTGATCAAACAACTAATCGCGAAAAAAATCGTTTGTGGGTGTTAGCAAACAATCTTATTGCTGCAAATCCGACCGCAATTGATCCGGTCAAAGCGAAACTTGACCCAACTTTCGTTGATACTTGGTACGCCATTATTGCACGTAAGCAACGCCGATAGTTAGGAATTCAATATGCAAATGCATACACTCATATTACTTTTTTTCTGCATACCTGTTTATGCTTTTGATCTTGATAGCATGTTATCATCTGAACCACACGGCGGCATGTTCGGTAAAACATCAGTTAATGAGCGTCTTTTGGCGGCAGCTGAACGTGGCGATAGTTATGAGGTTACGCAAGCATTAGAATCGCCTGGCGTTAATATCAATACCACTAACAACAGTGGCGCTACACCACTTATCCTTGCAAGCCGCAAAGGCCATCTACAAGTTGTGCGTAATTTAGTACAACTTGGTGCAGATATACAAGCGGAAGACAAACAGGGCGTCAACGCGTTGTTTGCAGCGATTGCAGAAAATCAGGTTCCTGTTGTAGCATTTTTAGCAGACCAAACCGATATTAACCAACAAGACAAGCAGGGCTTTACTCCGCTTATGCGCGCGGTGCTCAAAAATAATAAGGCATTAGTACAAGCGCTGGTGGAAAAAAATGCAGACCTTAATGTTAAAGATTATAGAGGCGATACCGCATTGGTTATGGCAGAAGACAATAAATTAACCGATATTGCGCGCTATCTACGTATGGCAGCTGCAGGCATTACCCCAACGTCACTTGCCCAGCAAATCAAACTTATTACTGAACGCGGCAAACAGGCACGTGCAGGCCAACAAATTACCCAACAAAATATTCGTGAGATTTGGAAAGAGCTCATTCCCGGCGATAGAAAGCTTACGGCAGGAGAAGTTGAACAATTGGTAGCATTTGCCACCGATCCCGATCAAGCAACAGATCAAGCAAAAAATCGTTTATGGGTATTAGCAAACAATCTTATTGCTGCAAACCCAGGAGCAATTGACCATGCCAAAGATAAACTTGACCCAGCTACAGTTGATGCATGGTATGCTATTATTAAACGCAAGCAACGTCGCTAAATATCAATAATTCATCCGTAAAACAGCCAAACTTATCGATTTTCCAACTCAAAACTTTGCATTTTTCCTAAATTTTATGCTAATCTATAACTATATATAACGATTAGCATAAGGAGGTGTATATGCCTTATTACCAAAGAGATCTGGAAAACAAACTCAAACGATATGCAAAATTCCCTGTCGTTGCAATTTTAGGGCCGCGCCAATCGGGAAAAAGTACCATAGCAAAAGAGGTATTCAAAAACCACGTCTTTTTAGATTTAGATGATCTTGAATTGCGAGCACAGGCACTCAATGACCCAAAAGCTTTTTTACGCACTCATGAAAATGAACATGGTATCATATTAGATGAATTTCAACGCTGCCCAGAACTACTTTCGTATATTAAAGTTATCTCTGATGCTCAAGACCGTCCGGGTTATTTTGTTCTTACCGGGTCACAAAATTTCCTTATGAATGCATCTATATCAGAATCATTAGCCGGTCGCGTTGGCATTCTTACCCTATTGCCCTTATCTTTACATGAGCTTGAAGAACATGCTTTGCTCCAGAAAGAAAAGCCTGAACATACGATCTTTTTTGGCGGTTACCCACGTTTATATGAACGCCAAATTGACCCATCTGAACTGTATCCTTCATATCTGCAAACGTATGTAGAGCGTGATGTACGCGAACTTATTAATGTTACCAATTTGAATACGTTTCAGAAGTTTCTTAGATTATGTGCCGGACGCATCGGCCAGCAGATTAACTTTGCAGAATTAGCTGCACAATGCGGCATCAGTGTACCCACCGTACATAATTGGCTTTCTATTTTAGAAGCAAGCTATATTACATTTCAGCTTCGACCATATTGGGCAAATTTTAATAAAATCATGACTAAGTCACCAAAACTCTATTTTTATGACACTGGGCTTGCTTGTTTATTACTTGGTATAAGCTCAGAAAAGAATCTGTTACTTAATTTTTATTACGGAGCACTGTTTGAAAACCTGATCATCGCTGATATGCACAAACAGTATTTCAATCAAGGAATGCCTAACACACTTTATTATTGGCGCGATAAAAATGGAACAATAGAAGTCGATTGTTTAATTGAGCAAGATGGCAAGATGATACCGATTGAAATCAAATCTGGTGAAACATATACCGTGCATTATTTTGATACGATAAAAAAATGGCAAACCTTAGCTGCCAATGAAGCAGAACCAAGTTATGTTGTCTATGGTGGCACACAATCATTACGTGGCCCACATGAAAATTTAATGCCTTGGTACCAAGCCGGCACATTAATTAAGCGCATAACAGAAGAATAATACATCGTTCTACCAAGTGCAAAAGAACTGTTTTGCAGGTACACTACATGTATGTATATTCACGTGCGCCTGCTAAATGGCTTTAAAGAATCATTACTCTATCGTATACCTGAGGACCTTGAGCGCCCTGCTGCGCTTATTGGCGCCATTGTGTGCGTGCCACTGGCACAAAGGGTTGAACAAGCACTCATCATAGCAACTGAGGCTACTGCCAAGGTGAGCTTTGTTATCAAAGATATTATAAGTTTCCAAGCGATGCCGGATGACGCGCATCATATGCCATTTATTCAAGCATTGGCAAATTATTATCAAACTGATGCATTGTATTATCTTAAACGTATGCATCAATTTATTGCACAACCGGATGAACCTGCAGAGCTCATGCAAACAACAGAACTGAGCACTTCAGCAGTAGTCAATCTCACTGTAGAACAACAAGCGGTAGTTGATTATCTTACGCCACATATTACCAAACCAACCTATACACCCACGGTGCTACATGGCGTTACCGGTTCAGGTAAAACAGAAGTATACAAAAAGCTACTCACACATACCTATTATGAAGGCAAGATCGCCCTGCTTATGCTGCCGGAAGTAAGCCTTGCATTACAGTTTGAGCGATTACTACGCAACCAATTGCCTGCCGATTTGGTTATTGCGAGCTTTCATTCTGCAACTACACCAAAAGAAAAACGTATAGTATGGCAACGCTTGCGCGATCAGCAACCGATGATTATTATTGGCGTGCATGTACCTATTTTATTGCCGCTGCCTCATTTGGGATTAATTATTGTTGATGAAGAGCATGAAGTTGGTTATCAGGAAAAAAAGCATCCAAAAACACATACCAAAGAAGCTGCGCTCATGCGGGCACAGATGCATGGCATACCCATTTTGTTGGGTTCTGCCACGCCGTCGATCAGCACACTCTATAATGTTAAACAACGTGGCTGGAAATTTTTCCAACTTAAGCAACGCTTTGCCGGTGCATTTCCGGTAATTAAACAGGTAGTGCTGCCAAAACAGGATCATCGACCACATTTTTGGATTAGTCGAGAACTCAACAGTGCAATTAAAGATCGGCTGGCACGTGGTGAACAAACAATTTTATTTCTTAATCGTCGCGGCTTTAGTTTTTTTGTGCAATGCAAAGCATGTACGCATATTTTTTCTTGCAATGCATGCTCGGTAAGCTTGACGTTGCATGAACAGGATACACTTATTTGCCATTACTGTGGTTACCGCCGCACGCTGCCACCAACCTGCCCTACCTGCAAAACGAGCGCAGATGATTTTTTAAAAAAAGGTATCGGCACACAACAGCTGGCAGCAATTGTACAAAAACTGTTTCCATCAGCACGTGTTGCACGTGCTGATCTTGATGTGAGTAGCAAGAAAAAAGCATGGCAACAAGTAGTTGAGCAGTTCCATGCACGTGAACTGGATATTTTAGTCGGTACACAAACAATTACTAAAGGCTACGATTTTGAACATGTCACGTTGGTTGGTATCATTTGGGCAGATCTGAATTTGCATTTTCCTAAATTCAATGCTACTGAAACTACGCTGCAGCAGCTTATTCAAGTTGCCGGGCGCGCCGGTAGAAAGCGCGAGCATAGCTTGGTAATTGTGCAAACAATGGCAGAGCATCATGCATTTGCTTATCTGGAAGAAATCAGTTATTTACAGTTTTATCAGCAAGAGATTCTGCAGCGGCAAGAAGTTGGCTATCCACCCTGCAAACGACTAGTGGAAATTGAACTTAAATATCATGATGAAGCAACTATTGAGCGCGAAGCGCGCCATATGGTACATCAACTGCTTGCGCGCATTGAACAGATGGAACTTGATATACAGGTACTGGGACCCTCCTGCCCGCCCATTGCTAAAATTAAAAAATCGTATGCGCGCACCTTGTATCTTAAAGGTACCGATATGAGCTTGCTTGAAAAAATCTACCACTCAATTGATTTCAAGCGGTACAAGAGCTCATGTTATTTTACGCCGAATCCCGTTGCATAACTTAGTTTCTCTTAAAAAAATACGTACGATACTGCTGTAATTCAGCAATCGATTCGCGAATATCATCAAGCGCACGATGTGTCTTTTTTTTATGTACCTGTGCATGCGGATCATGTGAATACCAAGCTTGCACGAGTAACTTTAATGAACTTACATCAAGCATACGATAATGCATCTGTTGCATAATGCGTGGCATGTAACGGCGTAAAAATTGTGCATCTTGCCAAATGCTATTGCCTGCAAGATGTGTTTGAAATCCGGAACAATGTTGTTGGATGCACGCGAGCGTCATCTCTTCTGCTTCTTGTGCACTCACTGTTGATTGCGCAACTTTGTCCGTTAACCCGGAAGCAGTATGTATACGCTTTACTTCAGGATGCATGCGTGCAAGCAGATCCTGCGACTGATGTATTACGATATCAGGCCCCTGTGCAATTTCATTAAGTTCTGCATCAGTGATGATCGTTGCAATTTCCAGCAATACATCATTAGAAGGATCCAGTCCAGTCATTTCACAATCTATCCAGACAAAACGTTCTGCATGTGGCTGCATGAGGTATTCCTATCATTCAAAATCTAATATTGGATCTTCAAAATAATCATTGTCAGACGTTCCTTCAATTTTTTCTAATTCTTCAAATAGTTCTTGCATAGTTGGATCCACTTCAGGCTCTTGAGGTTTAGGCGCGCTTTCCTGATTTGGAGCAGGCTTTAAAAGCTCACCAACGCGACTTTGATACAGTGCCATTACATGTGGAGATAACCTATCATCTTGCAATGATTCCTGTTTGCTCGGGCTATTAGCTGTACGTCCAAAACCTGCTAAAAAAGCAAGCGGTTTTGCTGGAGCTGATGTTGAAAGAATTCCGGTTTTTTTTATTTGCTCCTGTGAAGTGCTCGCATAAAGAGCAATCGGGGATCCGGGCGAATTCGTTGTAATTGGTTGGGAAGCTACATGCTGTAAAGGTTGATCTTTTTTAGACTTCGATTTACTTATTTTTGATGATGTACTTGCGGCACTTAAGCTCACAACTAGAAAAAGTGCCCATACATTGTATATGAACATAATGACCTCTACTATTAAGAAAGTTGCATATAGTTGTCTTATACGTTAATATGGAGGCGGCGTAAAGTCAATAAAAAAGGAATTATAGCAAAAAAAGAGAGTACGTACATGCGCAAACTTCGCGTTGGCATTTTTATGGGTGGCAATTCTGTAGAACGAGAAGTTTCTTTTAATTCCGGACGCACCGTTTATGATCATCTGAATCCACAACTCTATTGCCCGGTACCGATATTTCAAACTCCATGCGGCGCACTGTATCTCATTGCATGGAAGTTCATGCATCGAGGTAAAATTGCTGATTTTGAACATCGCTTGAGTGCAGAATCGCAACGCATTGCATGGAGCCAATTGCATGAGCATATTGATATCATGTTTGTTTCTGCACATGGTGCTTATGGAGAGGATGGTCGCTTGCAAGCGATGCTTACTTTATTAGGGATTCCGTATACCGGATCAAAGATCTATGCAAGTGCATTGTGCATGGACAAGCAAGAACAAAAAGAGGTAATTCGTGCACATAATATTGCAGTGCCACACGGCATCGTCTATCGCCCTACCACATGCGCTACATTAACTATTGAACAATTAAAGCATGATTTAGTTACGCACAAACTTGCATTACCTCTGGTGGCAAAACCAATCTTTGGTGGATCAAGTCTAGGTGTACATCGTATTACCGATATCCATGATCTATTGCCTGCTATCAATGCAGCATCAACACTTACAGTACCGGCACAATCGGTAGTAGTTGAAGAACAGCTCCAGGGCATGGAATTTTCTTGTTCCTTATTATACGATTACGCTAACAACCAATGGATGCCGCTGTCACTTACTGAAGTGGTGCCACATACCACTACCGGATTTTTGTGTTACGACCAAAAATATATGCCCGGAAGTGCCATAAAATATACACCTGCACGCTGTTCGGCTGCCGTAACAAATGCTATACATGCAACTTGCATCAAACTACTTACTATAATGCACGTGCAAACCATGGCACGCATAGATGGCTTTTATACCACCGATGAGCGCATTGTGATTATTGATGTCAACCCGGTATGCGGCATGGATCCGGCAAGTTTTCTGTTTCGTGAAGCGGCACAGCTGGGCTTAACGCATCGTGCAGTAATCAATCATATTATCGCTACTGAACTGCATGCATATGGCATGTATAATCATATTGAAATGCACAAGGAAAATATGCACACATTCCAAGCACGCAAACGTGTTGCAGTTATATGCGGCGGCACGACGCATGAACGCGAAATTTCACTCGCATCAGGGCGCAATGTAATCTATAAATTACCTACCGATCGGTATGAAGTTATACCGCTTTTTATGGCATCCGACACACGGCTGTACCATATTGATTACCAACTCTTAATCAAAAATCGCACCGCGGAAATTGAAGCTGCGCTTACTCCTGCACAACTGGTTAACATTGATGAACTTCCGGCAGTTGCAGACTTTGTATTTATTGCATTGCATGGCGGTTGCGGTGAAAATGGTATTTTACAAGGCACGCTGGAAATGCTGGCAATACCCTATAATGGTTCCGGTGTGTTAACGAGCGCACGTTGCATGGATAAATATATTACCAATACCTATCTACATAATGCGGGCTTTGATGTACCTGCTGCATATCGTGTTACTATTGCGGATTATCAAGCCAACGCGCAAGTAGTTTGTGCACAGATTATGCACCAACTAGCGTTCCCACTTATTGTTAAACCACATGATGATGGTTGCAGCACGATGGTATACAAAGTCTCATCATTAGCAGAACTACACGAGGCAATCGCTACCATCGCATTAGATGGCAAAGCGTACGCATTAGTTGAAGAATATCTTATGGGCATGGAACTAACGATTGGTTGTTTGGGCAATGACACAGTAACCGTTTTACCGCCAACCATGGTTATGCGCTCTGATGCAATTCTTACGGTACATGAAAAGTTTTTACCCGGTGCTGGTGAAAATCAGACGCCGGCACCGCTGGATGCTGCAGCTACGCTATTTGTGCAAGAGACCATTAAAGATGTGTACCGTACTCTAAACTGCCGCGGTTATGCGCGCATAGACTGTTTTTATCAATCAGCTGATATAAGTCCAACCGGCGCACAGCGCTTAGTAGTGCTGGAAATTAATACATTACCCGGTTTAACACCGGCAACCTGTTTATTTCATCAAGCCGCTGAAATTGGCATGCGCCCGGCAGAATTACTGAGCACGATTATTGACCTTGGTTTTGCAGAACATGCACATACAAAGCAAACGATAACTGCTCAGAAACCCGTTACATTGGCGGCAATAACAGATATACCACAAAAGCAGCAATAAGATTACATATAGCAGCTGCCTTTACCATCTGTTCATATGAACGTGGTAACCATGCACGCACCATGTAGAAAAAAAGCATTTCAAACAAAATGTAAATAACCCCTAATAAAAATGATGCTGCTAGTGCATGTAAAACGGTGGATGGTTCTGCTTGATCATACGTAACACCAAAAATCTGATGCGCCATGACTAGTGCACTACCACCTAACATTATCCATGCAAATAGCTGCGCGCCGAATGCAAACAACACCGCACGCACAAACGGTATACGCATATACAAAAATGCTATAATCATGAGAACAATTGCAATTGCCGCATGGTGCTGGCCAAATGTCACCGACCATATCCATTCACTTATAATAAACTGTCCAAAGGCATAGAGTAGTTTCATATTTTCTCCTGGTTACAACATATTTCTTGTGTATTAGGTTATGCCAAATGCGGAGATATTTGCTATACTATTTTTATGAATACTGTTTTTAAAGGACGATCCTTCGACCCGCCGTCGCCAAGGCTAAGGCGGGCAGGCGAAGCTCAGGATGATCAAATTGCTTATTGTAGATCGGTTTAAAGTCCCAAGCTATAAACTAGATATGTATAATGTATTAGATTGAAGAAAAATAAATCGGTTATCCTGATCCTTGCTTGCCCGCCGAAGCTTTATGCGAAGGCTGGGTCGAAGGACCTTCCTTATAATTGTAGCAATACATGCCATAAGGACTCCCCCATCGATGCAGAAAATACAACAACTTTCAACAAGCCAAGCACAAAAAATTGCCGCGGGAGAAGTGGTTGAGCGTCCGGCAAATGTGGTTAAAGAACTGCTTGAAAACGCTCTTGACGCCGGAGCTACAAAAATAGCCGTATATATCACTAAAGGTGGCAAAACATCTCTACGTGTTGTTGACAACGGCTGTGGCATGTCTCCTGAAGATGCACGCATCTGTTTTAATAAATATGCTACCAGCAAAATTACTCATGTAGATGAGCTGCCTACCATTGCAACATTTGGCTTTCGCGGAGAAGCACTGGCAAGCATCGCTGCTGTAAGTACTACTACCTTAATTACCAAAGAAGAAGAGAGTGATTTAGGATATCGCATTATTATCGCAGACAATATTATCATAAGCGCGGATGCCGTTGCTGCCAATACCGGCACTGATATCACCGTAAACGATATATTTTTCACTATTCCTGCCCGCAAAAAATTTTTAAAATCGGATGAAACTGAAACACGTCAAATTGAACAACTAATGCATGCAGTTGCGCTGACCCATTTGAATGTTGAATTTAAATTATATGTCGATGGAACGTTACGTTATACCTGTCCCGCAACTGATGATGTAGCACAACGTTATGCACAACTGTTTGATCACAGCAATGCAGATCATATGCTTAAGTTGCATAGTACCGATGCAGAAGTAAAAGTCCATGGCATTATTTCACATCAACGGTATCAACGCTATGATCGCTCGGCAATCTATTTGTTTGTAAATCGTCGCTGGATAAAAGATCTTAAACTTATGCGTGCTTTAATGCGTGGTTACCAAAATGTACTACCACCGGCACGTTTTCCTGCAGCAGTCCTGTGTGTAGAAGTTGATCCTGCACTGCTTGATATCAACATGCATCCGCGTAAAGAAGAAGTACAATTTATGCATCCACGCTTGGTGGAAACGGCAGTACAACGTGCAATTACTGAACGTTTGCAACAGGTAGTAAGCAATGAACTCCACAAGCCGCTTGCACCACAACCGGCGCCGCATGTTACAACTCCCTTTGTTATTCCGGTACAAACAACGGTTAAACAACGTTCATTTGATATGCCTAGCTGGTCTGCACAACCGGTAATTTCCGTAGCGCCGCGACAACCATATATTCTTGAGCCGGCGCAGCCTGCTGTAGAAACTATTGCCTATACTCAGCAGGTTATGACTCCAGAAGCAAGCACAACAACAATGCACAGCGTAGGCACCGTACTGGCACAACTGTATCAAACTTATATTTTGGTTGAACAGGATGATGCACTCGTACTCATTGATCAGCATGCTGCACATGAACGTATTTTGTATGAACAACTTAAAACGGAACAGGCGTCACTTGAACCCATAGCATTACTCTTTCCTTTGTTAATCACGCTGCACCATGGGCAACTTGCATTGCTTGAACCCTATCTTGAACAACTTAAAGCACATGGTATTCATGCAGAGCCATTTGGTATTGATTGTTTACATGTAACTGCATTACCGGTTCTATTTAAAGATCGCCCTATCGATCGTTGCATACAAGAAATTGCCGCGTGGATTGCAGAACATCAAAGTTTGGCGACAGCTGAACTCACCGATCGTTTGCACGATGCAATGCGTCAACGCATAGCATGTGCTGCAGCAGTTAAAGCCGGTGACACGTTGGCACAGGAAGAAATGGAACATTTGGTGCGCACATTAGCACATACACCCCAAAATTTCTGTTGCCCACATGGCAGACCAACCACCTGGCAAATACCACATGATACCATTACCAAGCGGTTTAAACGGGATTACCGACAACAAGAAAAGTATTAATAATACCGATTGCGCTCGTTAAACCAGCGGTTAAAAGTAAAGAACAATCCCGGCATGCCACGCATGACCATACCACGGTTAAGCAGCCAAAAACCCAAAATAACAAATACTAAGTTTATGATCCATGACTTAAGCGATACGAACAAAATCGCGCCGCCAAGCACTATATAGAGAGTGGCTAGAAAGCCCTTGTCGTTATACATACCCTGTCCTTATTATGTAATGCACCCATTTTACCTATCTTAAAATCTATTATATACTACATATATTACGTTTTTGATCAAACAATTAACAACAAAGAGAAGCTATTTTATGAAGGTTATAATGAATACTCACTCAAGAGTTGGATTGCTCGCCCTATCTATTTTATTTCTATTTGCAACTAAAAGTATTGGTGCTGCAGCATCTTTAGCTGTTGCGGATGACAGTATCGTACCACATTCGACAATATTGCCTCCACCCACCCCATTAGATGTGGTCCATAATGCTCAACTCTCTGCTGCATGCTCTACCGCTATAACAACAAAGCGATATGCAACTACCGTTCCAAAACTTCCTCGGCAGTTAACTTTTACTAAAAATATCTTAAAATGTCCGGTACGACTTATGCACGCAACTGTTCCTATAGAATTGCGCGGACTCATTTATATCACTGATCGCATAAAATGCAGAAGCAAGTGGTTTGAACTTTATCCCAGATCACCAATTGCAAATGACAAAGTTCTTTCAACCTGTCTTACCCGATTGAGCAGTAAACGTAAAATAAACAAAACTCTTCAAGAACTGCAGAAATTTTTACAAGAATTTGGGTACATTTATGTTCCATCTCAAGAACCACCTTCTTTAACCGATAAAATCAGAGATCAATACAAACGTTTAAAATGTATGCGACGTATTGTAAAATTCCTTCCTAATAAAGTTCCAGCAATAACGCATGACCGCTATAGACGTCTTGTTGCTGAACAACGCACTGATGACAAAGGAAATTTACTAGGTTATGAATTTGGAACTGTTTTTAATATGCCTGACCATTGTCCAATGCCAACGGCTCAATTACAAAAGAATTTTAAGCTTTTTACCAGCAAAGCAGTCGCACTCACAACATTAAAACAGGCAAAAGAAAGATTAGCGAAATTACTGTAAAGAAAACATTCGCGATTGTTAAACAACAAATACCGCAGTATACTGCATGCCAAAACTACTTGTAGAATAAAGAGTAATGATGAGCACATTAGGCGAACATACTTATTGGCAAGAAATAACCGACAAACGTGTCTTAATAATCGGACCAATGCCACCACCATTGGGTGGCGTAGCCGTACATGTTGCTCGGGTTGCCACTTATCTGCGTGATCAACACAATACTGTTCAGATCTTTAACAGCGAACCGTGCGGGCGCTCATTATTATTCTGGCTCTATGCAGCACGTCTGCGATACACAATTAATAACTTTAAACCGACTGACATTCATTACCATGGTACCTATCTACCCAATAGTGATCGCGAGCTCATATTAATTGGCAACTTACAGCAACAGTATGATTTTACATTAACCATTGTAGAGCATGATTGCAGACATCTGTATACACGTCCTGCGGCATACATTAATTGGTATCAAAACTTTGTACGTACACATAACGTTAAACTTATGCTTGTTGGTACCAAAACAGTACAAAGTTATGCCGATCTAGCCATTCCAAGTCAGCGCGTTCTGCAAACCCATGCGTTTTTGCCCCCTTCTTTGCAGGAGCTGCCTGCTGCACTTACCACCTATCCTGAACAGCTTTGGCAACATAACGTGCGCAGCAATCCATTGCTCATTATGAATGCATTTGCCTGCATTCCGCATGGCGCCAGCGATCTGTATGGCATACATGATGCAATTCAGGCTACGTTAGCTTTGCGCAAACAACAACCATATCTCGGTTTGTGTATTATCATGGCCACCATTGGTGATGCCACTTATATGCGCACATTGTATGCTCTTGCACAACAAGCACCGAGTGCCATATTCTTTTTGATTGGTAACTATCCACTCTGGCCATTATTATATCATGCAGATCTGTTTATCCGACCTACGTATAGTGATGGCGACAGCGTCAGTGTACGAGAAGCTTTATGGGCCGGCATACCGGTCGTTGCTAGCAATGTATGCGCGCGCCCGGAAGGTGTTATTACTTATGATCCGTTACAACCTGATGCATTACGTTCAGCATTAAGCAAACGCTGATTATACCACAAGTTCATACAAAAATAAGTTATATAGGCAGTTACTTGTGCAATAACTGCACCGTATAAGCCAATGCGCGGCACCAATACTATTCCCAATGCGATATTAACCATCGCCGGCACCAGTAATGAACAACCTAAAAATAGACTGCGCTTTTTATGCTGCAACAGTGGGGAAAGAAAATGTGCGCCCATCAAAAAAATCGATCCTATGAGCAATGGAAATAGATACTGCACTGCTTGGGCAAAATTTTCATGTACTATAAAGCGCAACAGTGGCATAGAAAGCCAACATGCAATACTGAGTAACAATACTGCGGTGAGCATGGCACACCACATAACCATACGATTTTCTTGTTCAATAATTATCGTATCACGCGGTCGCGCTACAAATTTTTGCAACATATAGGGCATATGAGAGCCTACCATCGCATAAGTACAGACCAAATAACTCAGTTGGCACAAACCATCTGCAACAGCATAGATGCCCACATCAGCAAGACCAAGATAATGTGCTACAAGCCAACGCTGACATGCTGCCAATGTCCACCCAAACAACATGCTCGGCATAAAACAGATACTTGTTGCAAGATACGAACGTAGACTGTGCCATGTTGGTAGAGCAATTTGTACCCCATATGCATTTTTTACCCAACAATAGTAAGCGAGCAAACTCATTATTGCTATGGTTATCGCTTGCGCTATAAGCGGAGCGCAAAAACTGTACATGGTATATAACGAAAGAGCAAACGTACAGCCAATGGTACAGATAGCCTGCATACTTTGAAATAATGTTAAGTATGCAATCTGTTGATGATACTGCAATAACTGATAACACAACTCAACAAAAAACATGCCAAAACTAATACCACCGGCGCAGTAGATCATATACCAAGGGACTATCGCGCCAGGCAATGCATACTGTATAAAAAGCCAACTAACAAGCATCCCAACTGCCGGCGCTAACAATAAATAGATACCGATAATATGATTAATTAATAACTTTCTGTCCGCATGATCCCGCTCAAAATAATAGAGTGGCAAACATTGGCGCAGCCCAAGTCCCATACATGCAGAACTAATGGCAATAAAGCTATTCATAAGCGCAAGCAGACCATAATCTGTCGGCGTAACCAAGCGCAATATAAGTGGCATGCACACAACATGTGCACCACGTACGAGCAGCGTACTAAAACTCAGTAATATAAACTGACGTATCATTATTCCATACTGCTGCCATAACAACACCAATGTTGTTTGCACATTCAGCCAGCTGTTTAAATAATATTTTATGCGATTGATGCGGTAATTGTGCTTCATATAGTCCATTGTTAGTACACGCTCGGTATATATTCATAGTACAGTCAATGACATATATACACAAACAAAATGCCGGCCCATATACATATGAGCCGGCATATAGTTACACAATAACATTCTATGTACTATGCAAACCAACGGGCAAGGAAGTTAAAGTAAGAATTAATTTTAACGTATCCGCCAGCAACAATTTTGCCATCAGATTGCAGAGCAACCGAATATGCTTCGGAAGAGCTCGCCGGATTTTGGCCAACACCGGTACTATCAAATGTTACATCCAATGCTCCTGTTGATGTATAACGACCAACTGCAAAGAATGGTCCAAAATTACCTATCACGGTACCTGAAACAACAATTTTGCCATCCGTTTGCAATACTACACCGTAAATTGATGCGCCATTTTGTAATGCACTTGTTACAATACCACCTGAACCAAATGTACCATCTAATGTTCCTGTTACAGAATAACGGACCAACGTCGAACGTCCGATATTATTCACATACGAAACACCACCAACAACAATTTTGCCATCACTTTGAATAGCAACTGCATAAGCTTCAGCTCGAGTATCAATAGGTGTAATCACAATGCCACCGACACCAAATGTTGCATCAAGCGCTCCGGCGGCGGTATATTTAGCAACTACAAAATCCGTAGAAGCTCCGTCAAAAACATATCCAACGGCAATAATACTATCATCACCTAATATGGCAATTTGGCGCAATACCGCACCAAATCCAATAGAAGTCACGGTTTGCCCTGCAGTACCAAATGTTGCATCAAGTGTTCCATTAGTATTATAGCGTGCCAGGGCAAATGCACCTTTTCCTTGCACTGCTGTACCGGCAACAATAGCTTTGCCAGTGCTTTGTAGTTTTACGCTATTGGCTTGTGCTCCAGCACCAAACGATGTCGTATTATAACCGACGGTATTGAAACTTGTATCAATAGTTCCATTCGTGTTGTAGCGCGCTACAAGAAATTTTGTTATAGCTGTTTGATGGGTATAACCACATACAACAATCTTACCATCCGCTTGTAGTGTCACCGCTTGGCCAACCGTTGTATCTCCTACGCTTAATGCTTGGAATCCGGGTTGGCTACCGGTTGCATTAAAGGTTGTATCAAGTGTTCCATCCGTACCATTCCAACGGGACAATATCAAGGTTGATGTCGTTATTACACTCGTTGATCCCACCACAGAAGACGCTCCGACAGCAACTACATTATTATCAACTTGTATCGTTATATCATTGATATAATCAAACAAACTCACCGGATTTCCCGTTGTACTACAAATACTAAAGCTGGTATCTAATGTACCTGCTGCTGCATATATATCTGCTACGTGAACAAACATTGTAACCAGGGGAATTAATGCTACGATTATTTTTTTTGCAATATATTTCATTATTCGTTCCTTGTATTATTGAATTCTGTTAATTGAAACCGTTATACTCGGAGCCGTCGTAGCACCTGCACCCGTATCAGGAGCAATAAGCGACACAGTATCCGTAGTTCCCGCCAACTCAAAATGCACTATACCTGTTGGACTTATCGTTGCCATAAATGAGTTTGCTAGTACCTTATCTTCATCAGTAACAAAATTATTATGCATTTGGCTTCCCGGAATTTCAATGTTATCTAACAATGCACGCACTTCGAGCATAGTTGGAATAATTCCATTATTACGTCGCGTTGCTGCAGAATACACAACTTCATAAACGCCCGTTACACTTGGTGCAAACCCGGTAAATCCGGTTGATGAACCTAATGTTGACCAACCATTTATTGTCGGTGCAGCTTGGAAATATACCGTCTGATATGCATTTGCTACGGCTATTTCTTGTGCAGCTGTTGCATATGCAAAGACAAAATTAGATCCTATAGATGCGCCTGTTGGGCCAGGATTTCCAGTAGGACCAGCATTACCGGTATCACCCTGATTTCCAGTTGCGCCAGTATTACCCGTTGCGCCCGAATTGCCAGTGTTTCCTGTAGGACCAGTTGGACCTGTATTTCCCGTAACGCCTGTGTTTCCTGTGGCACCTGTATTACCTGTAGCACCTGTGTTACCCGTGTTACCGGTTGCACCAGTTTGACCGGTATTTCCGGTAGCTCCTGTATTGCCCGTGGCACCAGTTTCACCCGTATTGCCCGTAGCGCCTGTATTTCCTGTTGGACTGCCTGCAGGGCCAGTAGGACCTGTGTTTCCAGTTGGACCAGTATCGCCGGTTGGACCAGTATTACCCGTAGATCCACCTGCTGGACCTTGATTACCTGTTGGACCCTGATTTCCGGTAGCACCGGTATTACCTATTGCACCAGTTTCGCCTGTATTACCTGTAGCACCCGTTTGTCCGGTATTTCCCGTTGCCCCGGTATTACCTGTGGCACCAGTTTCACCAGTATTACCTGTCGGACCAGTTGGACCTGTATTTCCCGTTACACCTGTATTACCTGTTGCACCAGTTTGGCCGGTATTACCCGTTGCACCAGTATTGCCGGTGACTCCTGTGTTGCCGGTTGCTCCGGTCACACCTGTATTGCCGGTTGCACCTGTATTGCCGGTTGTACCAGTTTGACCAGTGTTGCCTGTAGCACCTGTGTTGCCTGTTGCTCCAGTGTTACCTATTGGGCCGGTTGCACCGGTGTTGCCCGTGCCACCTGTTGGGCCAGGATTACCGGTTGCACCTTGAGTTCCAGCTGCACCGGTCGCACCGGTATTGCCTGTTGGACCAGTATTGCCCGTAACTCCTTGATCACCAGTTTGACCGCGAGTACCGGTTGGGCCGGTATTACCGGTTGCTCCCGTATTACCCGTAGGACCAGTTGGGCCTGTATTACCTGTTACGCCCGTATTGCCTGTTGCTCCAGTGTTACCTATTGGGCCGGTTGCACCGGTATTGCCCGTGCCACCCGTTGGGCCAGGATTACCGGTTGCACCTTGAGTTCCAGCTGCACCGGTTGCACCGGTATTGCCTGTTGGACCAGTATTGCCCGTAACTCCTTGATCACCAGTTTGACCGCGAGTACCGGTTGGACCGGTATTACCGGTTGCTCCCGTATTACCCGTAGGACCAGTTGGGCCTGTGTTACCTGTTGACCCTCCCGCAGGTCCAGTAGCTCCTGTTGGGCCAGTTGGTCCTGTAGGTCCAGTTGAACCGGTGTTACCTGTCATACCCGTAGGGACAATAGGAGATGGAGTCCCTGTTGCACCACCGGTTCCAAAGACACCTGCGCATTGGCAGCAAATTTCTTGCGCATTTATAACGCTCAGCGGATTAGGCACTACCACAGTTGAACCGGGACGTCGCGTATTAAGAACATTTTTCACTTCGGCTGACATTTCTTCTTCAGGTAATGATGCCAAGTAGTTGTAAAGTGGTTCTAAAATTTCTTTATGACGTGCTGCGTGATAGGAACATCGATATGCACTGTTGCTATTACTTAAAAGATACGCAACAATATGTTTAGTTATGGCTGCACAATTGGCAAAATTTACATCGACTTCATGAGGCGATTGCCCTAAAATTTGTACTATAGATGCAACTTTTGATGACAGGTTATCACCATTGATATTTCTCTGCGTCCGAACACTACCATATGTAATTGCACCTACACTGGCTATGAATAATGTTATATAAAGCTTCTGAAAACTATGCATACCTTTTCCTTTTTTTTTATATTAATAATCTCATTGCCGAATCATCACTATCGTTGTTAAACTACTCAGAAAGCACGATTACAAGAAATCCTCAGGGCCTTCCGCTTGCAACTAATAATTGTGTACCTGTCGTTCCTGCTAGCTGGAACACTATAACTCCTGTATTATTTAATGTTATCATCATTGATGATGTCATTTGGTCACGCGTGAATCTGTCTTGTTGTAGTCGTTGCATTGGAATCTTGGCAAACTGCACCATACGCAATGAGATATTAATTTACTTCCCTCGTTTTTTCCACATCATGAGATAAGCAGGCTTCTTGTTGACAATATATAATTATAAAGCCTCACAATTATTAAACGTTGCCGCTCATGGGACACATTATCTAATGCCACAACAAATATAATAAAAATTAAATTGCAAGAAATAGCAATCAAGAAAATTTCATACTCACTCCTTATTTTTTCTTATACTCCATAGAAAAAAAAGAAATGTAAAGAGTTTATAAACTTCTTTATCAATATATTTTTTAATGGTATACACATAGAGATAGTAATGTTTTTCAAAAAAAGGAGTTCGCAATGCGCAAACAGATACTTATTCTTTTATGCTTGTCTATGCAAATGTACGGGTTACCGCTAGATAGAGTAATTGTAGCAACTGACGCAAACCCTAATTACATTGAATTTTGGCCAAGCGTGGCACGCGCTTGGAAAGATATCATTGGCCTTAAAGTAACGCTTGTCTTAATAGCTACTCCTGATGTATATATTGATGAATCATTGGGCGATCAAGTAATTCGTTTTGAACCTATTGAAGGCATTCCAACGTCATTTCAAGCTCAAGTAATTCGTCTTTTAATACCGGTATTGTATCCTGATGATGTATGTATTCTTTCTGATATCGATATGATTCCTCTCAATCGCGGCTACTTTGTTGATAGTATCGCCGATTGCCCTGAGGACAGTTTTGTTGTATATCGCAATCACGGCTATTCGTGTAATGCAGCCTGGTATCCGATGTGTTATGTTGCTGCACGGGGCTCAACATATCAAGAGATTTTCCGTATCAAAACCTTGCAAGATATTCGTACCATGCTTAAAGAACTCTATGACTTGCAGATCGGTTGGCATACTGATGAAGTCACCATGGCTAAATATTTAAAGGAATGGCCTGACTTTGATACCCGCTGCATCATGTTGGGACACGGTGTTGACCGTCGCCTTGACCGCAGCTATTGGGTTCCTAATCAAGACTTTTTGGAAAATGGTATTTATATAGATGCACATTGCAACAGACCTTATAGTGCACACAAAGAAAGCATTGATGCTATCATTAACCTGAACCGTTCAGCTTTTAAAAATAATCGGTCACAATAAATATTTCACTCTTTTTTTATAGGTTTAACCATATGTTTACATTATTATTTTCTGCATGCTTATTATTCGGGTTTAATCTTCAAGCAGCATCGCACGTTACGCACGAAGAGAAACCATTAGTATCCATGATCGTTTCATTATATGACGCTGATGAATTTATCTTTGATTTCATGGTCGATATTGTGCGGCAAAGCATTTTTCCCCGTTCTGAAGTAATTATTATTAATGCAAATTCGCCGGGGAATGAAGGACCAATAATTCGCGAATATATGAAAAAGTATCCCAATATCATTTATGTGGAGTTGGATGAAGATCCCGGACTGTATGCCGTATGGAATATGGCCATAAAAATGGCTCGTGCCGATTTTATCACCAATGCAAACTTGGATGATCGGCGCAACCCGGTATGGCTGGAAGAGCATGTAAAAGTATTACAGGAAAAGCCATTTGTCGACCTTGTATATTCTGACTTTTTAGTTACGTTTCAACCAAATGAAACATTTGAACAAAACAGTCATCAATATGTCATTACACCGGACGATTTTTCACCAAATGTAATGTACAAATGTATCACAGGCCCGCAACCTACGTGGCGCAAAAGTATGCATGATCGCTACGGATATTTTGATGAGACGTTTGTTTCCGGGGGTGATTTTGAATTCTTTAACCGCGCAGTCAGCAAAGGCTCTAAATTTTATAAATTACCAGGACAATGCGGGTTATATTATTACAACCCTAAGGGATTATCAACCGATGCAGCAAAGCGTGACCTGGTGCAAAATGAACTATATCGCATAAATGGTATGTATGGTTACATGTGGATTACCCAATATCAATATTTCTGCACCGCATGTGATAGTAAATATTTCCGACATCTGTTGCATCTTATTGGTACCATCCACTCACATAGTTTCCAAAATTTAGGCGAAATTGCAGTATTCGATCTTGGCATGACACCTGATCAACGCGCATATCTTGGAGCAATTGCTAAAGTTTCAGTGCACGATATTGAACTTACTCATCCTGATCTTTTAACACAACGTTGCGTTAGTGTCTACGGAAAAACGGTACCTGGATGGTATGCATGGAAATCCGTTGTACTTAAGCAAGCACTTGATATATTTCCGTATGTATTATACATAGATTCAGGCACAACAGTCCTTAGACCGTTAGATGATCTCTTTAAATATATTCAGCAAGCTGGTTATTTCTTATGCACCATAGGTGATGAGAAATTCTATAATCAGATATCCCATCCAATTAAATGGGGTGCAACCGAGTATGTAAAAAAATATTTTAATTTAATGTCTCCAGAGCGCAGATGGGTGCTCGATCAAGAACCACTGCTCAGTGGAACACTTGGCGTTTCACGTAAAGCTTTAGAATATTTAGTACAACCTTTATACGAACTTTCAAGCAATCTGCCTCTATTTGAAGATGACGGTACATCACCAAATGGTTTTGGCACCGGCCGCCATGATCAGACAGTGTTAAGTACTTACGCTTATCTACATGGTCTTGCTATACATCATCAGGATCATAAACAGGAGAATCCTATCTATTTACCGGTAGAGGATCAAATAAAAGAGTTTTATGTGACATGGAACCATGATTACGTTAATGAAAAAACTCATCTGTATAATTCACGTTATGATATGAGTCGTTATGACCATTACGTTAGCTGTATACAGTATCGCTAAGCAAACACCTGACATTAATCAGAGGTGCCTGTATGCAACAGGCACCTCTTTTTTGTTAACCATTTATATAATAGCGTAGATTACCCACTTCTTTAACAAGATAAGAACCAAATAACTTATCTGTAGCCGTTCGCTCCATGTCGCGATCGGTATCATGGATAAATAGATGTACTGTTTTTGCACTATTAAAAAAAAGCTCATGAGCTAAAAAAAACGCCTGCATCCGTCCTATAAGTTCTACAGTGGTTGCCATTTTAGGATGACTTTCCGGGCCATCAATAAAAATAACATCATAATCGAATGTCATAAGATCGGCTACTCCGCGTGGCAAATTTGCATAACTGTCAGCAGTATCAAGTAAATGCTGCCACTCTGAAAATGTCGTATAATATTCTACTTTTACAATATTAATACCCGGAAATCGCTGCATGCATTGATCTATCCAAAATTGATCATGCTCCATAAAATAGGTCTGGCCTCGTTTATTTATACTCATCCAAAGCCCGCTATCTAACCCCGTGTTAGAAACAAGCATTTTACATTGATCATAGCTCTGGATTGTATCTGCAATAAGCATGCGCTGCGCTACCGTAAGGTGCCGATATGCGCCCACATCAAATGCTTCTATCAAAATTTTTGTTACCGGGTCACATCCATATACAACCTGATGCAATAAAACCCCTAACCATATGATAGTTTTAGCGATATTCATTTTTGCCCTTTCTTTTTTCTAAATATATTTGTTTTGGTATAGTGAAGATACTATATCAAAATTCGTTATTCAATCTAAAAAGTGAGCACCACAATGAAACAATTAAGCATACCATTTGTACTCTGTCTAGGGTTCAATGTCACATTTACGTATCCACTCATGAATGCGCACGATACCTTGCAAACTTTAATGAAACATATCATGCATCGTGAAAGAGCTTCATTTACACGCTTTGATGATAAAGCGTTTAGCATTATGCACCAAGAAGATGCTCTTGGACAAGAAATGAAATATGTTTATCATGCAAATCTATCAAATTTCTATAAAGCAAGCGTACACACTGATACATCTCATCCATTTAATCCCATGCTTGATATGGCACAAGAAGATATAAATTATTGCACACGCTTTTTAAAATTGATAAAAAAATATACCTCGCTGATCATAACAGACAAACCATTACCTGCAGATCTAACAAAAAAACTTTTTAAAAAAGGTTGCACCGAACTAAGCATGTTCACATCGGGAACGGAAACACTCAAGGAATTAATAGACGCTTGTAACGATATTTTAAGCGATATTAATGAGTTTACCGTTGTCGTAACGTCACTCAACGGCATCTCACCACTGTTACACTATCGGCTCATATTGAACCACAATATACTTCTTATTGATATGGATGCATTATATGAAGTTCTAGCGAATGATAACCAACAATGTATTGATATATCTCGCTTTAACCGGTTAATGTCACGAAATATTATAATTTTGAGTACTGCGGCACTTATAGATGGCTCAGAGATATATAAAGATTATAATCGCAGGAAAGCACAGTATATTAAATCGATTGAAATGTTCAATGCAATGGGTTATGAACCTTATATTGTTGAAGTATGCGCAGCCGGCAGTAGTTTTTTAGATGATTATTGTTATCAAGTGCTCTACACACAATCAAATGATCTATCCTATCCAAATAAAGGAATAAACGAGGCGATATCAATGAAAATATTTTTAGATACGTATAAAGATATGATTAAAGATGACGATATTATCATTAAAACTACAGGTCGCTATCATTGCACAAATGACAATTTTATACGTTTAGTTGAAAACAACGATAGATATTGTGGATTTGTTAAACACCGCTTACAAAAACGTGTTGATCGACATTATGTTGATATCTTTACCGGTTTATTTGCTCTTGAAGCGCGTTACTTTAAGAATATGCTTACCTCCATACCTTTTGAACAGATGGGAACTGACGTTTGGTTTGAATGGGATGTTGCACGGTATATATATACGCTCGCCGAACGCCATGTCCCCATTATGTATCTCAACAAGGTCTACATGCATCATTACAAAGGAATAGATGATAAAGAGCATGTTGGCTAATTACTATAACATTATGCATTAAATATAATCTTCGTTTGATACGGTTTGTTAGTATCATCTTCTCCAATTTGATTAAATTGTCTATTATATCCAGCAGACAGATATTGTCGATAAGCGAGCAATACATTATGCACAAGTAATCGATTTTCATACAACTTATATAACTTGCGGTTATATGCCTCATCTTCACCCGGTCCAGTTGTAGGCCATTGATGTGTATCAAAGAGTTTTTTTGAAATGGCAATGTTACCATTAGTCATATGCTTTCCTGGAACCTGACTTTCATAGTCAAAAGGACGCAAATAAGCAACGAGCCGCTGATGATTGTTATCAATTTGTTCTTGTGATTTTATAATTATAAATTTGTGCATAAGATGATCAAATTCATACATGTGAAATAAATATTTTATTATTTCTATACGACTTCTATAGGGTATATCATCAGCATCTTGATAGGCAAAAACTTCACCTGTCGCCCGCAAAGAAGCAACATTGCGATTTTGCCCTGCATACAGTGCTTCTTTTGACAATATTAGTGTAACAGGAAAATTCCATCTGGCCTGTTCTAATTCTTCCATAATTTCAATAGGAACTTTCTCATACTCAGATAAAGAAATAATCACTTCATCCGGCAACATTGACTGTTTTTCAAGTTCCTTTAATAAGGCATAAAGATAGGGGGCATGAACAGGATGACAAGGAATAATAAGTGATACCCGAACAACATTATGATCATTGCCCTCCATTAATGCTTTATACATAACATCAACCAACAACATTTGAGTATCTTTTTGCGCATGTACTGAAAAGAACAGGATTGCTAAAACAAATAAATATTTACATCCGTTTATGAACATCATACCAATCCTCCTTACTAACAAACAAAGCAACTGCATTTTTTATTACAATTTAGCTCACTCTTATTTTTACTATCTCTAGCCACATTTATTACCTCATGATTGCCCGAAGAAAAGAGACAATCTTTATCGGGTAATTTTATAACATTATGTCCTGCATATAATCTTTGTTTGATGTTCTTTATCTACATGATGCTCGAAATTCATTGTGACATCCCCACCAAGCGAAACCGTATTAGCATGATGAGACGTTGATAAATAATGACGATATATAAATAATGGTGTCATGATAATAAGACGACGCACGTCAAGTTCATACAACATACGATTATACATTTCATCTTCCCCCATTACATGATCCGGCCAAGGATATTTATTAAAAAGTTCTCTTGAAATCGCAATATTACCGTTGGTAACATGTTTGCCCGGTATAAAGCTTGCATAATCTAAGGGGCGTAAATACAAAAACTGTTTAATTTCCGGGTCATAATACAGTATTTTATCTATTTCTTTTGCAACAAATGCAAATTTATGCATTAAATGCTCTAATTCATATATATGAAAAAAGAACTTTACTATTTCAATTCTTCGCTTATGTGGTTCATCATCAGCATCTTGGTATATGAAAACATCTCCAATAGCATGCCGGGAAGCAACATTGCGATTTTGACCAGCGTATAATTTCTCTTGAGATAAAATTATAGTAACGGGAAATAACCAATGGCATTGTTCCAATGCTGCGATAATTTCAGAAGGAGCTTTATCATATTCCGATAATGAAATCACCACTTCATCAGGCAATACTGTTTGTTCTTCCAAAACCCGCAATAATCGGTATAAATGCTTGGCATGCGCAGGATGGCATGGAATTATAACTGAAACGGATACAGGAAATTCAGTACCATCTAACACTACACGATAAGTGGTACCTGCAACAAGATCTGCTATATCTGATTTAGAATGCAGAGAACTAAACATTAAAACTAGGATAACAAGATATTTACTCATTATACTTCCTCCATTTTTTCGATAATTGTCAGTCCCCACGCGCATTGAATAATCTCTCATCTACCAATAATAATTTTACTATCTGAATATTTGTATTAACAATATAATTAATCAAATATCCAATAACAAGAGTTAATACGAATCTGTTCGCGCTATACTGGCATATAAACACTTTTTATATGACAGCATGATTAAAGATCATATTTGAACAAAAATTATTTATTTAATTTTTTAAATTTTAAAACTGTAAAGTATTTGTATGTTTTGTTGCCATGAGATCAAACAAAATTTGATTATCTCGGCTCAGTTTTCTAGACTAACCATCGAAGGATTTTTACTATTTTAATAATAAAAGGAAGATTATCATGAAGAAAACATATTTGATATTATGCTTGCTGGTTCAAGGCATTCTCTATGCTTATCAAACCTGCCCCGAAACCGTTACCATTGCAATACTTGCAAAGGATAAAGCCCATACATTACCTGAATACTTACATTGCCTTGAAGAACAAACATGGCCTCAAGACAAAACATATATCTACATTCGCACCAATAACAACAATGACGAAACCGCGGCAATTTTACGCGACTGGGTGCAACGAGTACAACATAAGTACCTAGAAGTCTATTTTGATGATTCTGACGTTGAAGAACAGGTACAACAGTACAAACAACATGAATGGAACTGTACACGGTTTATAGTATTGGGAAAAATTAGAGAAGATTCAGCACGCTGGGCAGAGGAGCGCAATTCACATTATTTTGTTGCAGATTGCGACAACTTTATAAAACCTCATACAATAAAAGCAATGGTAGACACGAACTTACCCATTGTTGCGCCCTTTTTAAAATGTGCTGAGAGCTCATTTTATTCTAATTATCATGCAAATATCGATACCAATGGTTATTTTGTTTCAGATCCTCTGTACTATTCAATTTTTAGACAAGAAATAAAAGGACTTATTGATGTTCCTGTCGTTCACTGCACCTACCTGGTACGCAGCGAAGTTTTAAGGGCCGTACGCTATAATGATGGATCATTTCGTTATGAATACGTTATTTTTAGCGATTGTGCACGCAAAGCACACATACCACAATATCTGGATAACCGCGAAATCTATGGGCGCATAACCATGACAGAAGATAGAGATGGTTTCGTTAGTGAACCATGGTATGGTGAACTTGCACTATATTAGATTAGAACGTGTTGGGAGTAGAGCATGTAAATGCTCTACTCCCGGATACATATTACGGCAACGCAGCAGAATTAGCTGGTGCATATAAATAGAAATAATAGGGCGTATCAATAACTTCTTCAGTTTTTAACAACTTAGAATCTGCTATAGACATTGCCCAATCAGTATCTTCACCAAAGTTTTTCTCCGGGAAGGCAAACTGAATCGCAATTGAACGCTTAATTGGGTTCAAATGATTTGGCGGTCTGAAGTAAACATTATCCTTTTCAAAATAATGATCATACGCAATTGAATGAATAAACTTGCGTGCATCTGTACCATTGGTAGTGATAACCCCGGTAAGACTTACACAGTCAGGCTTTTTAAGTAACCGTTCGTAGATCATCGCAATAAAGTTATCACATACCTTGTCGTCGTCATCTACAAATTGTGTATATACACCGGAACTTGACTGCATGAGGCTATTACGCTTAAACCCTACTGTATTTTGCCCCCGCACATCTTTACATGCAAGTATCTCTATTTTGTCTTGTAATCCTAAGGCATTAATTTGCTCGGTCAACTGCTTGCACAAACGACCAAATGACTCTTCTCTGCCTTCAATAGTACAAATTAAAATACTCCATAATTTTGGTGTCGCTACTGCCAACATTTCATCAGAAATGTCAAACCCACCTTCACGTCGTCGCTTAAACGTTTGGAAGTCTTGGTCATAATAATCTGCACTACGTTTATATATGTCATCATGACTGCCGGCATTCCATGCAGGATGATTATGACGAATGAGAACTTGGTCAACAACACACTCTTTTTTGAGTATTTTGCTCACATAGGTCAACTCTAAATTAGCAACTAACGCACTATATTCCGGGTTATACAAATAACCAAAGCGGTCATAAAATTTCCTGCCTACAACCGGTATGGTATTACATTGGGCCCCCACATAACCATCATTTAAATTAAGTACACCATCAAAATCAGGAAACATTGCTGTCATTGTATCAACGATGATTTTATCAAATCCTTTGACCACAACTTGCATATCATCATGCATCGCAAGTAATATATCAAATTCATTCTCACCAATATTCCTATTGCATGCCTCAATTTTGTTTTTGTTGGCACCAAAGTTGAATTCAAGACTTGGATAACTTTCAAGCCGCTTTATCACGGTCGCATTGTTCATGCTTTCATCATCGATATCACAAGAAATTAAAATGCGATAAGGTATGTCATAAGATAAATGTTTATAGAGATTGTTCAGATTCCTAAAAAATTGCTGCGGCCTACCGCGCGTAGCAATGCTAATGAGCATTGATGGTTGCGCAGCGCATTCGCTCACGAACAGCGACGTTGCTATATATGCCAATATCAACATTCGTTTCATGCATCATCTCCTTGTTATATGCATTAATTGGTAAAATATATTATCGAGCTCACCATACCATTAAACCGAATATTAAACAAAAATTAGTTTAACAAGCTCATTGGCAGTAACCGATGGCTGCATAACCGTTTTTTTTGTTTGCACAATGTTGGATGTTGCAACCTTTCGCATCCAATCCTCTTCTGCTCGCGTAATTGCATAGAAAGGAAACTGTATTGCAATCCAGCGTTTAATTGGATTAAAAAGACTAATCTCGTTTATTGACAAACGCACACAATCAACATCATCAAGTAACTGATTGTATACATACTTAATAAACGTATCATGAACAACATCGCTGCTTTCTATAAATTGCACATATTTACCGGAACTGGCATTTAACAGCTTATTGCGTATATGGCTTACATGCTCATTACTCAACATCTGTAGTATTTCAATTTCATCACGCAACCCAAGTGCATCGATCTGTTGCTGCAATCTTGCTTTTAAGTTTTCCATCGTGCGCAGCTCTGATTGATCTTTGCATACAAGTAGTATGCTCCACAACTTTGTTGCCACTGCTTCAAACTCTTGTTGCGACATATCGTAATGTATCGCACGGCGACGATAAAAAGTAGCAACATCAGCATTATGATATTGTTCATTATGCTTATACAGTTCATCCTCTTCAGCAAATGTCCAGGCCGGATGGTTGTGTATAATGAGTGGTTGCTCGATAACAAATTCTTTTTTGAGCATGCGTGTCACATTCGTTATTTCCATATCACACACAAGCGCTTTATAGTCAGGATGATAAAAATAACCAAAACGATCAAAAAATTTTCTACCAATTACCGGTAGCGTGTTGCATTCTTCTGCCACATGCCCATCATAGGGATTGAGCACACCGTCAAGATCGGGAAAGTTACGATACATCGCATCAACAATAAGTTGATCAAACCCATGAACACACGGCTCAGTATCATCTGCGGTACCTAATACCATATCAAAGTCATACAGCTGCAGGTCACGATTAAATGCTTCGATTTTAGATTTATTTGGCGCGAAGTTGCATACAAGATGCGGGTATGTTTGCAAACGTTCAATAACCTGCTTATTGTTCATGGTTGCATCATCCGTATCACACGAAATCACAAACAATACATCTACATTACCCGAAAGATGCGCATAATATTTATCCAACATTTCAAAAAGCTGTTTCGGTCGTGAGCGCGTAGGAATCATGATAAGTAATTGTGTTGAATGAGCTTCTATAACCGACATGCAACTTAATAAGGTTAGTATAAACAAATGGATTTTGTTCATGGAATCAGATCTTTCGTTAAAAAAATTTTTTTTATTTACCACTATTAAGACATTAGACAAAAGAATTAATTTTGGCTAGCATGGGGGTATCGAAAAATAATCAACGTCTAACAAAAAGGAGACAGTCGTGATCAAACGTATACTCAATCTTGCATTTCTTATAAGTTTACCGCTTGCAATTATGGCCAATACAGCAGAATCATATGATGTTCTGCAAGAAGATATCGATACCTCTATGCTCGCAATTGCGCTCATGGTTGCAAACGAAGCACTCGTTATTCGTGAAACACTTGCTCCCTACGTTCGTGCCGGAATTGATAATATTTTTGTGTACGATACCGGCTCAAAAGATGACACTATTGCCGTTGTTGAAGCATATTTGGAAGAACAAGGCGTTAAAAATTGGTATGTAATCAGTGAGCCCTGGGACACATCAAAGGGTAGCTTTGATTTTGAAATTTCACGCAATCGTGCACTTGATTTAGCCGAGGAATTATATCCGGAGTCCACATTCATATTAATGCCCGATGCGGAGTGGTACTTGCACAATGTCGAAGGACTTTTATCTTTTTGCCATGAGCACCTGCATGATGATGCCGGTGGTTATTTAGTCCGCATCGCCAATGCAAACATAGATTTCCCCACAGCGCGATTGATTAGAAATGGTACCGGGTCACGTTTTGTAGGCGATATTCACGAAGTTATACATGCAGAAAAATTCGGTGACAACGTCCCCTCAGATGTATATTTTGAACTTGGTGCAAGCCGGTTTGGTATGGAAAAATCACGTGCACGTTGGTTCCGCGATTTAGATAGACTTACAGCTCGTCATGAAAAAGACCCTAAAGATCCGCGCTCAGCATTTTATTTAGCGCAAACATATGAATGCTTACAAGACTTTGAAAATGCCTACAAATATTACGTAATTCGCAGCCAACTTGAGGGTTGGATTGAAGAAACATACGAAACGTTCTATCGTCTGGGTAAAATCTGTGAACATCTTTCTAAATTTAATGATAATTATACCTGGCATATGGCTGAAGATTATTATTTTGCTGCACACGCATTAATGCCACATCGCGCTGAACCACTTGTTAGACTTGCTGAATACTATTGGCCAAATGGTGAAGGCCCTAAAAATGTGCCACTTTGCTATTTGTATGCAAAACGTGCATTTGAACTACCATATCCAAAAAATGATAAGCTTTTTGTCTATCCACGCGATTATGATTTTACGCGCTATGAACTACTAAGCAAATCAGCATGGCAAATGGGTGATTTTGCGTTAGGTGCTGTATGCTCGCGCAAAGCGCTTGAATATTGTGAAATGCCATATTTGTTGCGCAATCTAGCTTGTTATATGGAAGCATGTCAAACTTTAGCCGAACAGCAAACAGCTGCTGCATAAATACCAAACAAAGGATAACAATATGAAACGATATCTACTTTTGTGTATTATCGGTGCATTATATGCAGAACAAGATTTGCATGAGCAAAAGTTCACCAGCATATACCAACGCGGTTGCTGGGGAAAAAACGAACGTGGCGAGGGTGAATCCGGCTGGGGTTCAAAACCCGATGTTTGCCAACCATATATGATCTTTGTACAAGATTTTATACGTGAGCATAATATTACTTCGGTAGTAGACGCAGGTTGTGGCGATTGGCTTTTTTCACGTTATATGAACTGGAGTGGCATTAATTACATTGGCTACGATGTTGTCGAATTGCTTATCACGCGCAATAATGCCAATTTTGCAAATGAGCATATTAACTTTGTGCATGGTAATTTCTTAAAAATAGATCTACCACCTGCTGATCTGTTTTTGTGCAAGGATGTATTTCAGCATCTGTGCCATGCAGATATTTTAGCGTTTCTTCCACAATTAAAGAAGTATAAATACTGCCTTATAACCAACCACGTTGATGCTGATAGTTTATCCAGCGGTAATTTTGATAGTGGCACTGCAGAATTTCATAATATAGATATTTGCAAAGCACCGTTTAATCTACCCGGAAAAGCGGTATTGCACTACAAAGTTTGGAATGAAGTCCATCAAGTCGTTTTAGTTGAAAACAAAGATCTTTAAAAAAAAAGATACGCGGTGCATTTTACATACTATGCACCGCGTATGTTTATCAAAGACAATTACAATACAATGATTCCTCTGCTTGTCAAAAGCGCAAGCACAAAGAGTACGAGGAACACAAAGAATACAATTTTTGCAATACCCACAGCAGTGTGTTCTACATTATAAAAGCCAAAAAATCCGGCAATCAGTGCAATAATCAAGCACACTATACCTAGTCCTAATAAATCCATGTTTTTCCTTTTATTTATGGATTATTAATATACAACTCATGGATAGTGTACAAATATTAAAATTCAAAATTCTAGAGATTCTGGCACTGTTTATCTTGTTTACTCAATTCCAGAAAATATTTTTTTTACAATCATCCTGAGCTTGTCGAAGGATCTTCAGTTAAAGCACAAAATTATCATTACACGGATTATCCTTCGACAAGCTCAGGATGATTACTTTTATTATAGATAACCAAGAATAAAAGCTGCATGCCGCATCGGCATTAAAGCTTTTCTTCAAACAAATATGCATACACTCCATAATCACGGCGCGCAAGATCTGCAGCGGGAATAAACTTAAGTGCTGCACCATTCATGCAGTAACGCAACCCCGTTGGCGCAGGCCCATCATTAAAAACGTGACCCAAATGAGCATTACCTAATTTACTGCGTACTTCAGTACGCGTCGAAAACCATCCTTTATCTTCGCGCTCTACAATATTATTCGGTTCAAGTGGTTTGGTAAAACTTGGCCACCCGGTTCCTGAATCGAATTTATCAAGTGAACTAAACAAAGGCTCACCGGAAATAAGATCTACATAAATACCCGGCTCTTTGCTTGCTGCATAGGGACTACTAAATGCACGCTCGGTAGCATCACGCTGGGTAACATCATATTGCAGTGGCGTGAGTATTTTGTGCAGCTCTGCATCCGTTGGTTTTACAAATTCATGAGGTAAGTGCTCATCTGCATTCTCGTGCTGCACAGGCTTTGCCGGCATCTGCTTACCCCATGTTTTTGCCAGAAATTGATCTCGTCCGGAGCGATAACGATACCAATGATAGCGCACCGGATTTTTTTTATAATAGTTTTGATGATATTCTTCTGCCGGATAAAAGGTTGCAGCCTGTGCAATTTCAGTCACTATCGGTTTGGTAAATTTCTTTGATGCGGCCAATGCTTTTTTAGATTGCTCAGCTAACTCTCTTTCCTGTTCAGTTGTGTAATAAATGCCGGAACGATACTGCTTACCGCGATCAACAAACTCACCACCTGCATCAGTTGGGTCTATATTGTGCCAAAAGATATCAAGCAATTGTTGATAGGTAATAACGGTTGGATCGTAGTTAACAGCGATAGCTTCAACATATCCTTTGCTTGCGTAATCTGCATACGTTGGTGTTGCGCCTGCACCTTGTGCGTAGCCTGAAATTACTTCACGTACACCGGGTGCGTTTGCAAATGGTGGCACCATGCACCAAAAACATCCGCCTGCAAAGATCGCCGTATAGTTCATTATTATTCCTCCATTATAAGAACATGTATATGTCACTTATACTATAACGCAGTCGTGCACAGCATCGCTATATTTTATTTATTCTACTTCGCCTACGCGAAAGCCACCATTGCCCCACGAGCGGCAACAATAACATAGCCCCTATTACCGCCAATGGATAGGAGAAAAAATCTTGTACTGTTTCAGCAGTGCGCAGTTGATACCCAAGATAGGTAAATCCAATAACATCGGGAATAATACCAATAAACGTGGTAAACAAAAAAGTAAATGAACTGATAGGTACAAACGCCATACATATATTCACCAAGAAAAAGGGAAATATGGGAACCATACGTATAATGAACAGATACCAATACCCATACTGATGAAAGGCTGCATCAAATTTTATAAATGCCGCACGATACCGTTCACGCACCGCATCACTAACGATATAACGTGTTGCCAAGAATGCATACCATGAACCGACCGTAGCACTGATGGCTACAAATACCGATCCCCAGAATACACCAAACAGCAGACCACCGGTGATAGAACAGATAACTGCGCCCGGCAATGCCAATGCCGCAATCAAGATATAACACAGCATAAACAGAAAAATCGAGCGCGCATAATGTTCCTGCACATACTGCATGAACATATGTTTATGCAGCTGTAATTGCTCAAAGGTAAGATATTCATGCACATGTGACCAGACAAGTGCTATGCATATAACAAAAAAAATGAGTACGCATAGCCGTTGATGCCATTTCTTCATGCATTCTCTCCTACATAGGTAAGCGTGTAACACGTATAAAGCGCATAGCCGCCGTATAAAAAATAAGTAGATTCAACACCATGAGTATGATGCCAATATGCAGAGGAAATAAACACAATAATGAAAAACCTATAAAAGCCTCACAACGCTCAATCAATGTGTGTTCATAATGAAGCGACTTAGTACTATGATTTGGCATAAGGGTAGCTGCTGCTAAAAAGGTGGAAAAGTGTAGCAATACACCGATTACAAACAGCAGATATGCCATATGATGTTCTGGGTAGCGCACGGCAAAACCAAGAATAATCGCAGATTCAACAATACGATCCGCTATCAAATCATTATAAGCGCCCATGGGATGAGCAGCGCCGGTCATACGCGCATAAGTGCCATCAAGTACATCACACAACCCTGAAATCCACATGAATATAAGAGCGGTAATCAAATTACCACACGCGATTGCCCCGCCTGCTGCTAAACCACAACATAACGCGCAGAGCGTTACATGGTTTGCAGTAACTGTGCGCGGCAATCGATAACAGATACGTTCAAAAAATGGTTGTACTGCCGTTCTAAACTGCGCTTCAATCATGCGCTGGTTTTTCCCAAGGTGCAACAAGTACGCCGCAAAGTTTAATGTTACGCTTGGTAGCATGCTCTTTTAATGCAGCTATAAGTTCAGCATGTAAATTTCTGGTAAGCATAATCTTTATATTCGGTTCAGTGGCATACAGACGCGTCATAAGATCTCTACCGGCTTGATTAAACATGAAAATGTGAGCCCCTACAGTTCTGGTAGCAGGAGTATCATGATAAGTAAAAGAAGGCTTTAATCCAAATAGTTGCTTTTTACCCTCAACAGCTTCGTAAGAAAAACTATTGTAACGTCCTTCGCGCGGTTCCATGAGTACAAAACCTAGGCACATATCAGCTAATTGCTCAAACCGTGGACCTGGTACTTCATGATCTCCCAAGCTTTGTTCAAATGCATCTTTAAAATCAGCAACTACGGGCTTTTCATAAAATTTAGGAAATTCTTGCGCATCCATTTTGGCAAGTTCAAAATCTTCGTTCGTGGGATTCCTGCCGAACATGGTTAATTCGCGAGCGCGCCTACCAATATTATCAGGCGCAACTTTTAATGCTTCAAACATTTTATTACGTTTTGGCTCTGTTGCTCCTTGCAACATTATGTGGCAAAAACTGCGTTGTAGCTTTTTAGGCTGATACTCGCCAGATGGTACATTCTGGGATGTGGCATCTACTACTTGTTCAACTAATACGGTGTTAGTAGAAAAACTAGATTCTTCACCATCAAGTGGTGTAAAGCCATGGACAATTGGCATAAATGTAGGTTGTTGGCGCATTAAACGTAATCCTGAATGTTCACGCGGTTTGCCGGTATCGATACTACATTCGCTTTCGGCCGCTCCATAGATTTGGTATGAACACAATACTATACAGAATATAAGACGTTTCATGGCAGATGCTCCTTTATTATAGATGAATATTACATATATCGGGCATCATACTACCATGAGTACTGACAATATTCAATATCTTGCGGGCTAAACATAATTCTGCAAGCAATCATGATTTGTATATTTTAGTTGACAATCGGCTCAACCATTTGCTAACATAATATATGAGATATTCATATATTGCTTTATTTAAGCATAAATCAAGAAAATAGTAGGAGTATTATAATGAAAACACCTATCTGTATGCTGTTATTAGTAGTATGCAATAACCTTTATGGTGCAGCACAAGAATCACGAGAATCAAGCGCACCCATACCTGCATCAATTATCGCAATGTGCGCTCTAGCGCGCGCCAAGGGAGCCGATCCTGCTGCCGTAGATGCTTGTTTACGCCGCTATGCGCAACCTACACCAACAGAACCTTCTGATATAGTGCCTGCCCAACCGGCATTAGCCGATTCTCCTGAACTTAATCTTTTATGCGCAACCAGCGCTGGTAATGAGGAAAAAGTTATACAACTATTAAACGAAAACAAGATTACCAATATTGATGCTGGGATCTCCGGAGTAAAAGTACCACTGAGAACACTCTGTGACCTTAAACTTGCAGGCTATTTAAGTATGACATCGCTTATGATTGCCATTACATTAGCACAAAAACAGGCTGATCCTTGTAATACTAGTTATTACCGTATCGCGAACGAGCTACTCAAAGCTGGTGCAGATGCATTTGGCGTGCGCACACGTGGTACAAATAACACTGGCAAAACCGCATATGATATAGCAACTGTCCCCTGTTTACGTACATTAATTGATACGTATAAGCCAACACCATAACAATACTTCAAGGCTCTTATGCAGCCCCGAGCTCTTTAAGTAACTTTTCTAACACCGTTTTGTATATACTGCTGAGCTTATACAAGATAGCTGTGGAAGCTGGCAATTTATGCACCAAGAGCGCTTCATCTTTAGAAAGACCATATAGATTTCTTAGTTGCTGTTGCACCTCGTATGCATAGTTGGCAACTTTATCGCGTTGAGGGGCATCCGCCTTACCGCTGGTCAGCAGATATGCATATTTACCCAGAGCGTCAGTAAGATTTTCTATTGCATAGGTATTACGCAGCTTTGATTTACTCGTACTGGTTACACCTGACTGTAATAATTGCGCATCCATTTCTGCACTACCGAGATCACGACCCGGAGACAATTGCATATAGGTGTTAAAGAATTCTTGCTGCTCAGGGGTAAGCAGATGCTCTGCTTTTAATTTAGCACTTTTAAACAGCAATTTTTCTTTGCGTGATTTTTCTACTTCAATGGTTCTTACATCTGCATCCCATTTTTCATACAGATATGGTTGCAGTGCTGGCCATGCCGCTTTTAAGGCATCCTTTTCTAGATATACTGCATTGTCATGGAGCGCTTTAATATCATTAATGGTATTCTTTTTAGCGCTTGCCGTCTGTCCCTTAATAAACTCTATAACAAGCATCAATTGCGATAGTAGATCTGGCAATTGAGCAAGATCGCTTTTAATTTGAGGCAAAGCGGACGCTTTATTTGCTACTGCAAGTGCTGCATTGGCGGTAGTTTCAAAATCTCTTTTTCCTGCATTATCCAAACCTTGAGTAGTCAAGGTGCGGCCTTCAAATGCTTTTAGTAGTGCTTGGTCGAGCGCAGAAAATATCTCATCTACCGATTTGCCGGAGAAATTAACCTGCCCGGCATGTGTGCTGCACACAACAGCAACTAACAACATAATAATTTTCTTCATATAACCCCTTATTAATATCTAGATATAGTACTATATTTAGAATACATAAAACTAATTATAATAGTCAATATTATTGATACTGAAAGCATTGCTTTATCAGATTGAGCACTATATACTAATATTTTATCTTAATCAAAAAAGCCTATAATCAAAGGATTTTTTAATGCACAGCGTTTATATTGTTCTTTTCTGTTTACTTATGTCGTTTTACTCTACTTGTAGTCAGTGTGATGCAGCTTCAGATTCATCCGATTCAGCTTCTCGTTCATTAAAAAGGACTATCACTCCCTCTACATCGCTTGAAAAAGTATATAAAACAGAAAAATTACCCTCTCATCATTCAATAAACAATATTCCCGAAGAGCGAGAGCCACTCGATATATTTCCGGAGCGTAAACGTAGTTGTTGCACTCGTTTTTTTGCTGCTGCATGCAGATTTTTCACCTGTTGCTGCCCATAACCAACTTATGTTGCTGCACGCATAGCAACAGACTCTTCATATAATGTACGGGCAAACTCATCCATGATAATAACAATATTATCATCTACATTAGCTTGAGCACCTGTGCCGGTGATAGGAAACCTTGTTTGATCGAGTATGCGTTGTGCCGTTTTAGTTTGACGCACCATATAGGGATTATTAGAAATAACTACCGACGAACCTTCAATTGGTGCAATTTTTGCAAAATGTCGTAATGTATCATCCGTGATAGGACGCACAAAAGAACCATCTGCTTTTTGCACCATAGGTGCATTAACTACCAAAAGCTGCGTACCTTCTAAATTACCCAGTTGATTATATTCATATTCCAACATCTGTGCTTCGGTAGTAATGTTAGCCGGCAATCCATGTTGTTCCTCTGGGCGTAATTCACGCATACCACCGAGTAAAACAACGTACTTAAAACGATAGCCATCTACATGAAGTTTTTTTAAATAGGCAAGTCGGAGTACGGCTCGCGAACGTAAAGCACCCATAACTAATGCATATGCATGCTCTTTGTGTGTGGGCAGAACTTCATCAATCATACCCAATGTACGCATAAACCCAATGAGCATCTCTTTATGCTCTTGCATTTTAGTTTGCAGCGGATTGTCAGGCTGCAGATCCCAACGCTCACCGGTCCGCAAGAGCTCTTTCTGTGCAATAGTATTTGCCTCTTGCAAAGTTTCAATAGTAATACCTAAACAGTTAAACATCGATTTAACCGTTTGTGATGCCACCCCCCGCTCATGAAAGCGGCTATGAGCAGCAGTCGGTTGTGAAACCACGTACATTATAGATATTAAAAGTATTAAACAACCAAATGTGAGTAATCGTGTATTCATACCATCTTCCTTTATTATTGTACATGCTATCGCATGCTGAAGATACCAGGCGCATACCTCTTGGTCAAGTATTTGGCCCTGAAGGCTGAAGGTATTGTTAAGCAAGTAACGGCAATTGAAGAACAGCTTGGCATAACTTCATTGGAACAATTTACGCCTTAAAGCGTAAACTCCATACCATCATATGCAACTGTTTAAAAATCAACAATTGGATGCAGTTGCTTTTTAAACAGTTCAATGCTTAAACTAAAAACTGGTACATACAAAAACAATGCATACCATATAAAGGAGAAATCTTAATGAATCAGATTATGCACCGCACACGCAATAGCATGCCGGAAAAAAAACGTATAGAATTGGCTGCAATGTTAAACCAATCACTTGCTGACACACTAGATCTGTATAACCAAGCAAAGCAAGCACACTGGAACATTAAAGGACAAAATTTTATTGCTATGCACAAACTACTTGATGATCTTGCAGAAGGATTAGTTGAACAGGTAGATATCATTGCAGAACGCGTTACCGGTCTTGGTGGCACTGCGTATGGCACCACGCAACATATTGCTCAAGCAACACACCTACGCGCATATCCGCTTGATATCTTTGCCATCAACGATCATATTGAGCATCTAACGCAAAACATTGCCATATTGGGCGAAATGACGCGTACTAATATCGATAAAACCGATGAATTAGATGATTTTGGCACGAATGATCTCTATATCGATCTTATTCGTTTTCTTGATAAATATATGTGGTTCTTGGAAGCACACATACAAAAATAAAGTTTTAAATCTACCGCTTATTAAAATTAAAAGGAAGGTCCGCTCATGGTCAAAGCAGGAGATACATTTAACATTGGCGAAATTTGCCCGGAATCCGGTGTCTATAGAATTAAAACAGCCAGTTGCAAAGCTAATGCCGGCTGTACTATATCAAAGGAACAATTAACTATCCCTTTGGTTAAAGGTAAGACATTCCCTCCATGCAAAAATTGTCATGGTGTCATTGTATGGGAATTCGTAAAAAAAGCATGACTTTAGAAAAGCCTCTCAGGAGGCTTTTTATATCGCTCTATTTACCTTCAGGCACAACAACGAGCGTTCCAAGCCCTTCTTGCGCAACAAACTGTGCAAGACGTTCTCGATTAAGTACTAAATAGGGCACATAATGTGTAATAAGCTTTTGGCATCCGCACATCGCATGATGAAACAGTTGAACATGCAGTTCATTGGTAATTTGTAAATTTCTTTTTAAAAATTTACGTTTCAATCGTTCAGGCGCTACAATCGAAACAGCACAACCGGAAGTATAAGTTTCCACATCTACCAATATATCATCCACTTGTTGTGTTGCTTCCGGACGCTCTTGTTTAAGTTCCTTTGTTACTTCTTGCAACGCTTTTGTTGCCGCACATCTGTAACCAAAATCAGAAAATTCCGGCGCACGCTTTAATACTTCATCTCGTGCGCGGGTAGTCAAATCTTTATTCGGACCTACAATAAAACCCAAACCGGCTCTGGCATCCCAATATTTGTAACGCTGTTTTGATCTAAAAAAACTTCCATTTCTACCGCCGACAATACTCTTGCACCCACTATGCAGTTTGCCTTCAGTAACAACTTTCTCCCAAACAACTACAGGCTCAAAATATTGAGGGACGCCGTGCATAGGCATATGATGCACCTCAATGCAATCCTGAAATCGTAATATTGGCTCAGCTGACGAACTTGCAACTTGGCTTCGCTCAGCTGCGCCCAGTACACAAGCCGTAACCAAGCATAATACAATCATTCGATACTTTTTGTAGATCATAATGGCCTTCATCGTTATAAGTATTTACCGCGTTAAATTTTGCATCAATATAACAAACAATTATTGATCCTTCAATTAGCGATAGCGAGTATAACAATTAAAATATCCCAATGTGTTGCGTTAAGCAAAAAAAAACAGCATTATTGAGAGAGCCAAATGTTCCAATCAGAGCATCAAAAAGGAAGCATAATGGTAATTACAAATAGATGGGCATACATCTTTGCATGTGTAGCATCTCTCTGTAATGCAATGTATTCAAGCAATGATGAGCATGATCCCTATCACGCTATAGACAAATTATTTCAAGATGCACCAGACCTTTCTTATGCTGTGCAAAAGCGCACCTGCCACCCCTCTCTTGCTCCCATTGACAGCCCAAATCATAAACGTCTGCGTAGTGGCCGTGAATGTACACCATCCGAGTTGAATACGGTATCTTCACAAATTCAATCGCTCGAATCAAGACTGGCAATAGCAACTAATCACATTGCACTCTGTAATACACAATTACAAAAAATAACTGTGTCTCCTGCAAGCGCGAGTAGTAACAAATTTGAACTCGCACATGAACTGGAACTTATAGTTGATACGCATGATGAAGATTTAAAAAACCTGCATAAACAGATAACAGAGTTGGAACAACAGATAGAACTGATGGGCAAAGAACAAAAAAAAATGAGTCCGCAAAAAATCGCAACACTGTGTACTCATGTAAAGGAATTACAGGATAAAATCGCACATGCAAAACTACGGGATGAATCATTTACGCGCGCATTAAAAACGCATAGCTCACAATTAAAATCGTTACAAGAAAGTATCACATCACACGAAACAAGATTACAAAAATTGCGCGCAGACCTTACTAAATCAGACGACAACAGAAAAACAATCACGGCAGAACTCATCAATCTTGCCCAACGAATAGAAACGTCATCTCCTCAATTTGCTCCACTCCAAGAAGTCTTAAATAAGCACGATGACCGATTTCTCAATCTTACGCGCACACAACAAACGCTGCAAACTGAACTAGAACAGCTCAAAGAACGTGAACAACAAGTAGCTGAACAACTACAGACATTTGAACCCACCATGCAGCAAGCTTTGGCTACACATAGTGATGACGTGCGTACACTCTGCATTACCTTAGAACAGAAACTTAATGCGCAACTGCAAACAGTGCAAGATGTAACACGTGGCCATACACAAGACATTACTATTGTCACTGAAGAACTTGAACAGCTCAAAAATCTTGCGCTTTCATATGCCGAGTTCCATGAACAATCAACTACAACACTCGATGAGCATACAACTAAACTCAAAGAACATGCCGATGAATTTAAAGAAATTGATACCGATCTTGTAGATATTCATGAACAACTGGCGCAGGAACGTCAACAAGTCGCCGCTCTTATTGCTTGGCAACAAACTTTTAATCCAACTACTATGCAGCATACAATAGATATACATGATAGTAGTTTGCAACAACTCAATGATGATATATCTGGTATACGCTCAGAACTACAGCAAACACAACAGGTACAACAAGCACAAGCAAGCTCCAGCAGCCAGCAATCTTCTGATCAACAAATACTCTCCACGCGCATTGATATCCATGCACAAGAAATAGAGACACTCAAAAATGCACTCACATTAAAAGATGACTACATAGCACAGCACCAACAAACATACGATCAACGATTCCAAGAGCTGCACACCATTGTCCAGACACAAAATAGTATGCTCGTACAATTGCGTGATGAACTACAGAGCACATGCGCAGACATGCAACAGCTGCAACAAGCACAGTCCAGCCAAGAATCAACGCCCAATGTGTCGTTCATTTGTACAATGCTCAATACACATGCTGAAGAGATACAACAACTTAAACTGGCTCTGGCTTCACAAGCGTGCAATACAGTACAACAAAACATCGTTGAACCAACTCAACCCATAGCAGCTATACACTATCAAGTTACCGACGATACATATTGGGATTATGATGAACCATATATACCAACATCACCTTTGATGCTCCCCCCAATAATAAATGACAACGAAAGTGCACCATTACCCGAAATTAAGCCCAGTTACGCATCGCTCTATAATGAACTTACACAACCTATAGATCCCATGGAGGCATTAGCACGTGAATGGATGGGAAGTCTTTATCAACAAATAGTATCAGGATTAGCTTTTACAACAGCAGTTGAACGCATGAACAGTATGTTATCACAAATCCCTAATCATTATCAACTTGCACATCGTATACGTATGAGATTAACAAGCTGTTATCTGGATAAATTCAAAAAAACAGGAGACCGACAGTTTCTGGATAAAGCTCTGGAAATTTACAGTTTAATTGAAAAAAATGAACTAGGAGCACAAATGTACGGAACGTACCGACTTCCGGATGCGAATCGATGTCATACTCAACTAACAAAAACATTAGAGGAGACAATAAAAAAATCAAAAACAATAACTACTACAACAAATTATCGTACCATAGCACCGAAAGGATAAAAACTATGAAAATATTACAACACCAAATAATAATGGGCTTTATGAGCATAACGCTTTATGCAGCAGATAATTCGCATCTGTCAACATCATCAGTAAGTTCATCATCAAGTTTGAACCGATACAAAAGAATGTCTCCATCATATAGCCTACATAATGAAGATTCTAACCCTGCATCCAAACATCAACGAACAAGAATCTCACCACCTCTGCAGGAAGCGGCGGATATATCAATAAGCACACAAGATTTGGATAATATCGTATACGCTTTAGATCAACAAGCACTTGCACTTACCCGTGCAGTAACTACATTTTTACACCAACTAGATCAGTTAGCTTGCACTGTAGAGCAAACATCCATGCCCCAAACGGAGTCGTTAGCCGGGACCACTACACATGAAGTTGATATCATAGAATATTTAGCACAGGAACAATAGTGATAATTTTTGTAAACAAGCGTACATATGTAGTATTAACCATCTCTCTCTATGCAACGATATGTGCTGCAGATCCAGTCTGGGAATCTGCTTTAGATTTATTTATGCTTCCACCGTTGCATTCAGAATCGAGTTATCTGTTTTCATCTCCATTGTCATTTGGTACTTCATCATGCAGCAGTTCTTCAGATGATGATTCTTCTTATGCATCCGATCCTGAATCGGATGAAGCATCATTGGCAAAATATATAAAAAAGGAACACCCTGAATCATTGCCAGAACATACACCATTATATGAACATACTATGCGACTATTACATTTACCAGTTCCTGCATCTTCTGGATTATCCCCCAAAAAAAAGAACTGTGTCAAAAAATAAAAGATTTACAATTTCATTTAATCGCTCTTACCCATGCTGTTGCTACATTGCAAAAACGACAACATCATATTTTATCCTGCAATCAAACTATTCAATTACCCCTTGAAGACCTTGTACAATCATGGCAGAAAACAGCCTCACAAGTTACGCTTGCATCACCAGAACACGCTCTAAATATTGTTGATTCATTTTTGAAAGCATTGCCATTAACATTGCGTTACAATGAACATTTCCTTGTTCAGCACATTCTTTTATCGAAGGCAAATTTGTATTATAAACGGTTCGTTCTCTGGGAACAACAAAGTTGCAATAGTATGCCAGATCATATACGCATACAAGCTCAACATCTTTATTTTAAGCAATCACAACATTTTCTGAGCTCAGTAGATCCAAAACTTCTCAAAACAGAATCGATGGATCCTATAACATGTAGTACAGCACAACATACCTATAGTAATCTTAAACTTCTAATAGATCGGGATGAACAACGAATAGTACAAAAGGTAAAAGATCTCAGCGAAAATAGTGCATTTTTATCAATGATATCCTAAAAGAAGTAAATTCTATGAATTTTATTCTCTACTTATTGATCATGATAAGTTTTATCAATAAAACAGTATTGGCATCAGATTCCGATTCTGATGCTAATATATCTCATTTAGTAAGCATCGATAGCCCATGGAATCCTGCAATGTTTATATTTCCTGGAGAAAGTCCTTCAGTTGAGTATCATGCAACAGTTGCAACCACACCTTCTCCACTAAAGAAAAATGATACAAAAAGAACATTTATCCACATAACAACTTCCTCATCATCCTCACCATCATACTCATCAAGCTCATCATACACCAGCAGCTCGTTGGATAGTGAAGATGAACCAAGAGCGAAACATCAAAAAACATCAATATACGTACAGCAAACGGCACCATGTGATATCATGCATTTGGCATTTCCACCGGTAGAATCTAATATACCTATGAGTATACATCAGGTATGTGAACAGCTCAGTATACTACGAACACGTATGGAAGAACTTTCCAGTACCGTTGCAACATTACAAAAACAACTGCAATCGGGATCTTATCTGAATGTATCACCATCCCTAACATGCGATGAATTGGTAGATATATGGTATAAAACCATACCTCAATTTGTACATGCAACTCCTGATGATGCTTTACGTATAACTGATGAATTTCTCGCAGGTTTACCGCCGGAACATAACTGTCGGCATCACTTTTTTGTGCAACATATATTTCTGACCAAAGCAGAACTCTGGTATAAAAGATATACGCTGCATCTGACACCCTCCTATCAAAGCCTCCCTGCATATCATTCATTGCAGGTGCATGAATCGCTCAAACATGCGCACTATTATTTTAAGCTTGTAGACCCTGTATTGCTCGGTTCAGACAAAATTCACCATACAAAGATAGCGGCCGCTTTACAACATTACCTGGACTTAAATAAACAGCTACGGCTCGCTCAACGACATATTAGTAGGTAGTGCAAGTAACCAATGCTAACCTGTTGAATAAATATAAAATAAGTGCATATTAAAAGGTGTTTTAGCATTTACAACATAAAGGAAAAACTCCAGATGTGCATTCCATTTTTTTTCATATGCATTGTATTGGCAACACATAATGTATATGCATCAGACACAGATTGGCATTATTTTGATACTGAAGTTCACCATACATCCGGTCAACCGGCAACACCGCCTGATGAACGTGGGATCATCTTGGAACTACCAATATTTGGACCCACAAATGCATCATCAGAAGATGATATTTCATGTTCATCATCAAGTTTTGAACCAATATCTAAACGACAAAAAACAGCGTCTCAACTTATGTCAACGCAACATGGGCAAGCATTCGAGCAAACTCAACAGTTATTAAAAGAAGAGCTGCGCGCCACTAAGAAAAAATTACATGCATTAGACAAAAAAGTTAGAAATTTAGAACGACGAAAACCAATATCCCACTATACACAAAAAATCCATCGTCTGAGAAAGCGAACTAACAATAATTCTCAAGCGATACAACGCTTGGAAAATTTAGACCTAGCATACACTCTGGAACCTTTTAGACGAGTCTGGCAACGAGTATCATCATCGTTTGACCAACTCCCAACGCAAACGGTACTTGATAATATCAACGATTTTATCACAATTTTACCCCGTACTTTTTTTACTGTTGATAATCTCCTCATGCAGAGTATTCTTGCAAGTAAATCGGAATATGTATATCGACTCTATAAAGAAAAAGTTGAACCTACAGATGTAGTTGAAACTGCTGAAGAAAAACAACAACTACTTGATACTGCAACAGCCTTTTTGGCAAATCATCTACAAAAAAAATAAGATATTTTATGCTTACAATCTCAATACCGCATACCTTTATCATATGCTTACTCTCGACAGCAACTATTTTAAGCAGTTCCTCTTCAAGGAGCAAAAGATCACGCGTCTCTGCAACATCCGCTTCTAAACGCCAACTAACAGTGTATTCATATTCACCATCAACAATGCCAGGTTCTGCAATGGCTGAGCCAACAACGTTATTGCTCTCAGCTTCTACGGAAATTCAACCATCACTTGATGTGGGTGGCGTTATCAATACCTTTCGTGATCCGATCACGTTACTCAGATTGGCTGCTGCAAAAGTTGTTATGCAGCCGCAAGGGATTTACCTAGAACCGAGATTAAGCGGTAAAAAATACCTGGATGCATTTGCGCCGTTAGCAGAACTTTTGAGTCCCACGTTTAATTTGTATCATTTAGATGCTCAATGGCAAACATTAATTGAAACTATCGCCAATTGTCCTGATCTATCATTAGCATGCAAACAAGCAGACGATTTTATTGCTCAACTAGAACGCACCCGCATAAATGGCAGCTTTGATTTTGCAGCACGAACGCTTCTTGCTAAAGCTCATCGTCTGGCAAACGAAGGGTTACATGCACTTGAACAGAAAGATCATGTACAAGCAAAGGAGTATTTGCAGCATGCAACGGTATTATATTATAAGTTGCGACCACTAAATTTGACCACCAAAGTAATTTATAATGATGCTTTCGTCCTTGATGCTTGTGTTGTACTTCCGGATCTAACGCCGGATTTTATGCGACTGCAAACCTGTTTGCGTATCATGGGTACCATTGCAACTCAAGTTCCACCAAAAGCTGACCTCCAGTGAATTTGTTGCGTTCCTCATAAAAAAACAGCATTATGGTGAGAGTTTAATGTTCCACTCAATGCATATAAGAAGGATACGCAATGGTCATAACCAACAAATGGACATATCTTTTTGTGGGTATAGTCTCTCTTTGCAATGCCGCATATTTATCAGATGATGATAATTCAAACGATGGTATAGACGCTGTACTCTCACCCAATCCAGCAAGCGGTCAACTGTGGCTTAACAATGCTCTGCAACCGCCTAAACGTTCTGATCCTATTTTGTGCAGCTATACGTTAGAGGCAAATCCTACACCACCCAAGCGCCAACGCACAATGAGTATGCGCTCCAACTCTCCAAGCGATACATCTGCGCAACTGCAATCTCTGGAATCTCGCCTTGCGCTTGCTACCAATAAAACAGCAGCAGAGCTCCAACTCCTGCAAAAAGAACAAACAAGTATGAAAAAGCAGTATGGCGCAGACTTAGCATCAATCCATGATGAACTGAATCAACTACGTACGTGTAATCAAACAGCTTCCACTTCATTAGAAACCATGCATCAAGAGTTATCACTTATAAATGATACCATGCGCACATTAATCGCACCCCCGGTATCCCTATCGGATCTACAGTCGCAGCGCGATGAGGTTTTGCATACAATAGAGCCAAAACTAGAACACATGCAAGAACGTATGCAACATGTACAAACTCAACTGACACAGCTTGCCAGCATGCAGGAAACCTTCTGTGATGTAGTTACCTGCTTGCAACAGATGCAGCAAGAACTCAAAGCATTACAGGAAGCACAAGAATCTGCTTCATCGAGCTCAACACAACAACCTCCTTATGATCTTGAACAGATGTTTGCTGATATTAAAATTCACACTGAAGATATACATTCTATACGACGATCATTGGCACTTTTACAGCAACAACATCAGTTTAAGGTTCTGCAACAAAAGGTTGAAGTGGACCACCAAACGCTGACTGATCTGGTAGCAGTTGTACAACAGTTACGTACCATCATTCATTCACCAATTCAAGCTCCATCGTGCTCTTCTACATCAAGCTCATCCTCCAGCTCTTACACGCTCGAAGATGATCTACCAGCTTTACAACCTATTACGCGCACTACACGAGCTGCACGAACATCTATGGAAAGTTTGGCCAAATCATGGATGAAGAACTTGTATCCAGCATTGTCTAGACCTCTTTGTTCTGAAAGAGGCATTGAACGTGCACAGCAATTGCTGGAGGAAATTCCCGATAAAACATCTCCGCTTGCACAGCGCATTCGCATAGGTATCGCAAATACGTATATAAAACTTGGCAAGCTTGCAATGGCAAGACAACTTTTTGAGCGTATAGATTCGGATAATCTTGGTGAGCAAACGTATGGTACCTTTAAAGTTCCGTCTGCACAAACATCGTATGATAACCTGCGCGAACGTCTTTTTCCTTAATGACCTTTTCGCTTCATTTTCTTCCAATAGGTCAGTTTTTGTATAACAAGCTTTTGAAATTTATCCAGATCTAACAATGCTACCTGCGCTGTATGTTTTACCGCTGCATCTTCGCAAAGCTCTTTGGCATGTTCTTCCAATGTTGCAAGGCGTTCGTGCATGGATGCTCGTGTGCCATGCACATATCTAATATCGCGCATAAGCGGCATCATATTACGTGGCACAAGCAACGGCTGCATGCACAAATCCTCCGCAGTCAGCCCCAGCAACCAGATCTGCGGCCTGCTTACTGAGACCGATTTAAATCCACATACATGTACGCTACTTGCTTTTCTAAGTGCAATAGGTATAGCTTTATCAAGTTGCTGACTTGCTTTAATCGACCAATCTTCATATACAAAATCTGCTGTGCCATTATTATTTCCGTATAGTTTTTTGATCTCTGTTGCAGTTGCCGCTGCAAGAGCAGTTGCCATGCCGGCATCTGGCGATGCAGCATACCCGAATATACCATCCATCAGTTTAAATGGAGGCGTAGCACTTCTTACTGTATCGGGGTACACGCGGCATTCTGCAAGAAATTCATAATGCTGCTTGGGCCCAGGTATTTCAATGTCATATTCAGTAAAACATGCAGCAAGATCTTCGCTTACCAATTTGATTTCATGGCTACTACTGGCAGCATGTATAGATGTTGATGCACATAGCATGATGAGCATCAGATACGCAATATACAGCATGGCATGCATCCTTTGTGTATACCTCATGGCATACAACATTTATAACAGATGTATCAATTTACTGCCGCCAATTTTAGCAAATCGATCTACAAATGTACATGTAGCAAAAAAATAGGCTAAATCCTTCAAATTTCAGACCTCGCATTACCCTATGCTCGATTAGGAGCAAAAATGCGTTAAATACAGGCTTTTTTTAAATATTTTTCTTGACCCCCCCGAATAAATGCTATTATGAAATAAAATAGGGGGGGGTTGTCCTCTTTCAAAACTGTTAAACGGCCAAATCGGCCTATTTAAAGGGAGGTAGTATGAAAAAACTACTATTATTAAGCGCTTTATGTGCAATCGCTGCAAACCTTAACGGTGCAGCAAGCAGAACTGCGAGTACTCCATGGGAGAATTATGGTTCTATTTACACAGGAGATACCTACAAAGTAGTTGATCCTCAAATTTCAGGAGCACTTGGCGTGTTACTGCGAGCATTTAGATTTAAGTCTGCATGGGGCTCGCCACTTGCACAAGACATGGGTTTTGAAAATGCCGTTCGATTAGCAGCTGAAACTGGAAACTTTAGCTCACTTGATGCCTTTGGAAAAAAACATGCTAATGAGCAGGTAGAAGGCATTACACTTCCTGAGTGGATTGCCCTTGCAAAAAAAGGCCACATACCTGTATTTGCAACTGGCTACTAATTCAACTCAATCATCGAAATAATATAAGGTCGCAGCAATGCGGCCTTATTTCATTGTATTCTCACCCGATCATATGTGATATAATAGATATATCATTTCAAATCAGCTTGAGGATAAATATTCATGTACGTTCGCATTATCACTCTACTTGTCGGTACATTTCTTTCTACTTGTGGCGCAGCAACATCTGGACATGATGCCCACCAAGAACTATTAGATGGTATTTATGCACTTGAGGCATATCCACATGGCATAAGCTACACTGACTTTATGACCGCTAAACAGCATGATCCGGAAGTTACTGCCAAAATAACAAAACATATGCGCACAACTAAAGGCACTAGCGCAATGCAACTACAATCATCATCGCTTTCCATTGGCAAAAATGTAGTAATCAGCTGTTTTGTTGCCGGCCTCAATCTAGATAGCCAACTTCGCCAGATTAAACCTGACTGTGTCAATCTCGCGCACGATATAGTTGAATCCATTAGATTTCATTGGAATGTTTATATCATGGCAAAAGATGTTAAAGATCCATTACAGCATCTGCCAACCGGTAAACAATTTCGTTCAGCGTTATTTAATGTCCATTATAACTCATTTAAAAATATCGCTGCATTCTATGTTGTAGCATCACGCCGTGGCGCAACTGCATATTTCATGAAGCAGCAACCGCGTATAGATCAAGAACAGATCTGCATTGCAAAAAAAGAGATGGAATGGTTGGGCAAAATACGCGCTGCTTCAATGGCCAAGAAGCGCCAACGGTGGATACTTAAACATCCGGATATGAAAATTCAAACAATGTTTGACCCCGTATCACCAGTTGATCCATCAACATTCGATTATATTTTTGATATCGATGGCGCAGCAATTGCAGAGCATTTTGCACCGCAAGCAAGTGATGCACAACGTGGACCTAAACGCCAACGCCTTGCATAAAAATATACATTAATCTTCTGTCAGCTCTTTTGGACCAATATCATCCAGCTGCTCAACTTCTTCGTCGCGCATCAAACCAGGCACAAAACCAAATCCTCGGTACCCAAAAAAAGATCGCCAGTTGCTGCCAAAATGACGCTTTGGATCACAAAGCCTTATAGTTATAGATTTACTACCCTTAATATCCCTGGTTATAATCTCTTGTACCTCACTCCATGGAACAAAGCCACGTTTGCAATCCATGATGCCTTCGGGTGTTATAATATAGAGCGGCCCCTTGAAAAACAATCCACCTACAGAAAACCACGCACCAAACCCAGAAATCAGCAACCCAATCCATGCAAACAATGGAATACGCACCAAGGAATATGGCCATTCGAATGGCACATAAGATTCTGAAACCGTGATATACTTTTTGTACCCTACTTGTATATAAAGTCGTTCATGCGTCATCTCATCATAGGCAATCCAGATGAACATCATAACAAAGATGACGCTGCCCAACGCGAACCAGAACAAGTAACGTTTATTGTAATAGATGTAGGTATAGATGTTTGTGTTTTTCATAATGAATTGCTTCTTTTTATAGTGCACTCATTGGATGCTGTGCATCGAGTACATAACTCTGAAATGTACCACCGCAGTACATAGATACTAACGCTTGCAGTTCTGCTAGCGCCTGTTCTATTTCTGCATGCGATGTATGTTCTAGACCTTCAATAATGAGATATACCTGTTTGATTTCCGGCGTAATTTTTGTTTTATCTGATTCGCGGTAATTCCATGCACGACACAACACATCATTGTCATCAACATAAATCACTTCGCCCGCAGGAATTGGAGTCAGCTCAACATCACCAAGCATCACAAAGCGCTCACTTCCATGCGCTTTAGTGAGACAAATATCACCTTCTATGCGCTCAAGATTACCGCCACCTAATGGCAGCTGATGCATGATGGAAATAATATTATAAATATCAACTAACGGGTTAATTGTTGGCAACTCATTACCTTGCAGCACACGTCGCAATAGAGCTTCCACCGAGCAGCGATATTTTGATGGCTTACATCCAAATGCACGATATGCCTCCCGCCAATCTGCAATTTTAGGTAGCAAGGTAACATCTTGTATATCCTGAGCACGCACAGCCTTTTCCGCTTGCCGCATACGTGCTGATATCTCTGCTGATGCACGCGTATTATCCACATCATGACCAATTAAAATGCCAATTTTTACCTGCGGAAACTGTTCTATAACGGATGGAGCTATGCGAATATTCATGGTTTATCTCTTTTCTATACAAGTTTATCTAAGTATGCAGTTGCCTTTTGTAACAGCTGCTGGCATTGCTCATCCAAATCCTTTTTAAACCCAAGCGTATCTTCAGGGTGCATAAGTTCACGCGCCTGCTTGGCATATGCATATCCACGATGCAGATCGCTCACGCTCGCATTATCTGATATATAATGTTCAGCAAGCTTAACCAGTGGTTCAGCCCATTGCGGAGCAAATGCATGCGCCTTAAAATAATATGCTTCCGCTTCTGCCCATGTATAGTTTGTATGTGTTACCGATAATGCAGCAGTAACGTTACCTAAATGATAAATTGCTCGAAAAGTTTCTTCCCTATTTCCATTTTGTTCTACACGGATTTGGAAATAGTAATATGCCGGTAATAAATCATCATATTTTGCATAGGTATATGCAAGCTCAAAGGTAGCGCGCGGACTGCCCCGTTCTCTTTCATACCTTGCAAGCATTCGTGCCAAATGATGCTTTCTATAAGCTGGCAATCCTTCTTCAAACGGCACATGCCTCCTGAAAAAGATATCTTCAGGAGCTTTTTGTAATGGCCCATCGAGTGCAATATATTCATATTCATCACCATCATAGCGCGTTCCTGTATGTGCACGTATAAGTCCACTGGCCCACACTTGGAATTCGTAACCGGCATCATAAGCGGGAATCACTTTCACCATAAGATAACATAGATGATTATTAGAGTGTTCTTCTTTGCAAAACTCTAATAGGTGCGGAACATCGTGCAAGTACTCCCGTACATCATGGTGCATTAAAACGAAAGGAATGTGCGGAAATTCTGCTTCAGCACGATCTAATGCATAATTACAAATAGTCGATGTCGATTCATCAAATGGTCCTTCCATCAGATGATAGGTATCAATATTATGCTGATCAAAATATGCTTTAACTACCTGCAAGGTGTTATCGTCTGGTGGCAGCTCAACATTATATACCACGAATGAACGCACACCGGCCTGAACATAGGGATCTAAAGCTTTACAAACGTCTTCTTTTGTATCCCATACGATCATGACCACTGCTAGCAGATCATCAGTTTTATGAGTTGTTGCGTGAATGCAACAACCCATGAAAGAAACAATTAGCGCAATACAAAATTTAAAATGCATAACAACGATACTCTATGCTTTACGCTTTAAAACATACTCAAGATTAGCAAAACTTGTGCTGCGCAATTTTTCATATGTATGCAGCGTATCATTCACTATAGCTGCTATCGATTTTTTAGCGCCGGTATGATCGAGTATCTGAGTTTCTAACGATGCTCCTGCTGCAACAAGCATTTTTACCACTTCTTGATTACCATTAAATAAGGCAACTAACAACGGTGTCGCTTCCATAGTTCCCAGCGATGCAATCTGATTGACATCCATACCTGTATCTATGAGCCGCTTAAGTTCTACCGGATCGTTTAATGCTCCAAACAGCTGCTGCGCTACCGCGTCACCGGTTAATACATATGGTGGTTTAACGCTTTTATATGTTTGCACCAGCTCACGCGTATAATCAAATGCCTGCTGTAATTTTTCTTGCACAGTCGCATACATTGCACATTGTGTTTTCACCATCTGTTCAAAATTTTCACCTACACGAGCACCGGCCTGAAGTAAAAGGTCAATCATTTCTTCTGTAGATGCAACTGCAATTAACAATGGCGTCATATCACCAAAAGGAGATTTTATGCTGCCATTCACGTCAACACCCTTTGCAAGCATCTGTTTAACTGCCACCAGATCACCTTTTACAATTTCTTGCATCAACTGTTGAACTTCGGCAGATGGAACATACGGTGCTGCCGGTGTTGCATGAGTAGCAATTGCTTTAAGCTCATCCATTAATTGCGCTTTCTTTCTGCCGCCTTCCAATGATCCCCATTGCACACCTTGTTTAAAGACCACAAATGTTGGCACTGCGTTTACGCCACACGCTGCGGCTATATCCGGTGCTTGATCGATATCAACTGCTGCAAATACCCAATCAGGATATTCTTGTGCTAATTGGTCAAAAATCGGCTTTATGGTTTTACACGGCCCACACCAGGTGGCATGAAAATCTATAACCACCGGTTTAGTCGCCTGCGTTACTACCGCATCAAAATTTTCAGCCGTTACTTCTAGCACGCCTTCTTTTGCACATCCTGCAAGCGTTAAAACGACGGCGAAAGAAAGAAACATTTTTTTCATGAACAAAACCCTTCAGGTTACCTGTTGTACAATCTGTACGCAAACTATTTTACGTAACATTTGTTAAAGTAACCTGAAAATATGTATTCGTCAATTGGCAACCGCTTATTAAAATTCTATAGTCAGTGGTAAATGATCAGATGGCTGTTCATCGCGATTACTTAAATCATCTGCAAGCTCATCATATAATAAAACAGTTGCAGAGGCACCTTCAACCCCTTTTACAAATGCACCATCCAACTTTGACATGTCTGCTTTTGTTTTTGGAATAAAGCTATCATATGAATACCCTACAAACGTAGGTTGTGCATTGGCAAGAAGATCTTGCATTCCTGCACCCGTATACATTCCGCGTTGGATTTGACCACGTTTATCATCAAAAAAGTTCATATCACCAACCAACACTACGCGCTTTAAACATGCCATTGCGGCAAGAAGCTTTTGAGCGCTATATTCCTTTTCTTCTTCAACCAAACCCAGATGGGTATTAATAACCCAAAGTGGTTCATGAACTGTTCTACCGCTGCTCAGTTGCTTTTTATGCAATTCAACGAGCGTGTAAACACGTCCAAACCTATACCATTCATTTCCACTTGATTCATTGGGAGTTTCTGAAAACCATTGTGGAATGTGCCGCTCAGATGAAAATCTTTCCGGCCTGTATGCAGTCATTAATCCCAATGACATAGGACCATCATTGTTAGGAGTATACAATGGTTCATATCCACAACCACGCAGCGATGTCGCTACGCTTTCAGCAACTTTGCTTCGGACCTCTTGCAAACAAACAATATCGGGGTTTTGTGTTTTAATAATCTTTATAATTGCCGGAAGCCTATGCTGCAGATCCAAAGGCGTATCAAATGTACGACCTTCAGTACAAATATTATATGATAATAGTTTTACTCTCGATCGCGTGTCAACCGATTGCTCATCACGCGATGCCTCATCTGCAGCGGGACAGACATACGTGTGCATACCAAATAAAGCAAACAATATCCATATTTTTTGTGTATTCATGAGTTCTCCTTTAACCATGATTAATGTTATAAAATCAGATCAACTCTACTCATAATATTAATTATAATCAAATGAAAACAAAAAACTTGCGGCACGCTACTCTAACGAAAACGAATCCATATATTTTGGTACAATCACAGTCCATTTAAAGCGCTCTTCGATGCTCTTTTTCAATGCTGCTATCGATTCCGGTTCACCATGGGTTAAAAAGACCTTTTTGGGCGCTTTTTCAAAATGTGACAACCATTCTATAATTTCATGCGCATCCGCATGTGCAGAAAATGATGGTATCGTTTTAATTGCTGCGCGCACGGCATACTCTTTGTCGTATATACGTATTACCTGTGCACCATCAACTAAAATACGTCCATTAGTACCCACCGCCTGATAGCCCACAAACAGTATGGTATTTTTAGCATCACCCAGAAATTGCTGTAAATGAAACGGTATGCGCCCGCCATCTGCCATACCACTACCGGCAATAATAATGGCACTTTGCTTAATATGATCTATCTGTTTAGATTCGGCTACAGTTGGCGTAACTCTGGCAATGCCTAATGCTGCCTTGCATTCAGGCTGCGGTAGCACATATTCATCGGCAAATTTGCAAAATAGATTATTAATGCTTATTCCCGTAGGGCTATCTAAAAAGATTGGAATATCAGGAATACTGTTTTTTTGTTGTAATTGATACAGATAATACAAAATCAATTGCGTGCGCATCACGGAAAAACAGGGTATTACAATAACACCACCCTTTTTTACCGTTTCTTGTATCACCGTGCTCAAGATTTTTTCTGGATCTTCTTGCGAGTGAATTCTATCACCATACGTCGCTTCCAGCACTAAATAATCGGTTGCTTTTATATAGGGCGGCGCTTTAAGGATCGGTTGCTGCGGCCGACCAAGATCACCGGAGAATGTTAATGTCTCTTTGCCGTTGGTTACAACAACAAATGCAGAACCCAGAATATGGCCTGAACGTATTAACTTCACCTGCAGAGATTTAATCTGTATTTGAGCATCATAATCGGTAGGTTTAAAAAACCCCAGCGCTTTTTGTGCATCTTCTTTGGTATACAATGGTGGCGCATGATGCTCTTTTGCCTCTTCTTCTTGCAAATTAGCTGCATCAAGTAGCAAAACGCCACTTGTTTGATACGTAGCGTGAGATGAATATATAGGTCCGCTAAAGCCTGCTTTAACTAACGCGGGTATATAGCCGGTATGGTCAATATGTGCATGCGTTAATACAATCGCATCGACAGATTCTGGGTTTATTGGAAATGGATCCCAATTGTGACGCGTTAACCCACGTTCGCCTTGAAACAGACCACAATCAACCAATAGTTTCGTATCACCCTCTTGGATTAGATATTTTGAACCGGTTACTACACCGACTGCACCATAGAATGTTATCTTCATTGTCCTTTTCCCACGATATTGTTGTTGCACTATGTATAACGTCAAGCTACTACAAACATATGCAGAATTAAAAGGAACAAAGGTTGTTTAACCCTTATTTTGGTGCCGGTAATGAGGCGACGAGCGCAGAATAAGCACTTGCTGGCCTGCCATCTGCAAACTGCATATAAGCATCATGACCCATCGCATTATAACGTTGACTATGGCGAGCAATAGTCACCACCATATAAGAGCCCATTTTTATGCGATCTGCAGCAGAAACAAACTTTCCGTTATTTAATACAATACGCTCTTTTGTCTGCGGATGTATAACCAGTATTGCATCAACATTATCAGTAGCCACTTTCATAAGAGCCAAACTAAAAATCTTCAACTCATGCAACCAACCATTAATATTGTGTGGATCTTGCAGTGCTTGATTCCATGCATCTATGGCAGCTTGTATTTCAGCAATTTCATCTGCACCATGTTCAAAACGATCCATAAGACGGATAGCTTCTTGTTCTATTTCAGGATTGTTGGCAAGAAATGCGCGATAACCATAAGTGGTAAGCTCGGTATACAGATCAGATACAGTTCCATACAATGTGCCTGCTTCTTCTTGCGCTTCTGTATATCCTTGTTTAACGAGAGCTTGGGCAAAAGCGATAACCAGATCTACGAGCTGCAAGCGTCGCTCTGCAACATTTGTTGCTTGTGCAAACATAGACATACTGAGTAATCCGGCCATTATATATCTGTTAAGCATTCATTTCTCCTCGTTTTTTTGCAATTAAGATTCTACTCGTTGCTAGATATAACAAGTTGCTTAGTTGGGGTCAATAAAAAAAGTGTAGTTACTTGACAATGGACCCATTAAAAAATGAGTCCAGTCTTAAATTTGATTAAGATTTGATATCTACGAAATCTAATATCTGTGCATTCGTTATTTTAATAAGATCATTGGTTGCAATACGAAGCGTTGCTTTAGGAGTTCCGCAACCGCCATAACAAGCTTTATTCTTTAAAACATTGCTATCAATGATGGTTTTCAATTCAGGGTTTATTAAACTTACTTCGCCGATTCTTGCGCCTGTAATGTTGAAAACTGTTTCTGGATCAGCAAGATTAACTTCTTTAGCATTTAAAGCTTCTTTTAGTTTTTTAAATGAAATCCGTGAGTTACCACAGATAATAGCAGCCATATACTCACCATCTTTTTTTATTATTAAAGTTGGTGTAGTTTCGCTTAACGATATTCCATACATTGCCGCACCTTGAGCTGCGGATGTTATAGTAGTTTCGTTTTTCAAAATTGAATAATCAGCATTTCCATTTTTTAATAATGCATCTAACTGTTCCAGTTTTATATCATGATTCATCATAGATCCTTCATATAATAACGACTGTTTTGTAACTATTCTTATTCTAATTCTGTATCTTTGAAATTGGGATTGAACCATGTCATCGGTATAACTGATTCAAGTTTGCCCGTAGCACCTCTAATAAGCTCTTTAAATTCACCCTCTTTTTTGAATCCAAGGCGTTCATAAAGCCGTATTGCGGGATTGGTTATTCGTACTCTCAGATCAACGCGAAGAACATCAGGATGGTGTTCTTTCACTTCATCTAAAAGGGTGGTATAAATTTTAGTGCCAATACCCATACCCTGATATTCTGGATCAACCAGAACGCTACCTTCCTCAAGAACATGAGAAAGAATTTTGATAGTTGGCCGATATTTTATCACAGATCCAATTAATTTACCTTGATACTCCGCAACGATAATAATTCCTCTTTCAAGCGCAGCATTGAGCGTACTATCAATATATTGATCGGTAATCTCTTCAGCGGTTCTTACTAAACCACCCGGAATACTCGCTACTTTGATATAAAGCGCCTTGAGATCATCTCTATCGGATGCTCTGCCATTGCGTACTGAATATTCTATTTTTGGTTTTTCTTGCATTGTTCTAACTTTCATGTTCGCACTGGTTGAATAAGCTATGTCGGTTGTAGATCTTGCTGCACTACATACACTACCTGTCGTTATGCCTAATAGCATGATTAACATCAGTTTCATAAATTTCCTAAGCCTCCTCTGGAATATTTTTTTTTAAACGTTTACGGGATTTATATTCATATTTGGGTCCAGATTGTTTTAATGCGTTGGCATAAATAGATAAACCGCGCACAACGGCAGCTTTTTCTTCTTCGGTCAGCAGCTCTAAGGCCTGCACTACCTGCGCCTTTGCTTCAATATGAATTTGATTAACAAGCATCAACCCTTTTTCTGTAAGTGATATCAACTTATTGCGCCGATCAGTTGCATCAGGCTTAATCTGGCAAATACCTTCATCAGCCATTTGCATAACAAGCCGGCTTGTAGTTGATTTTTCAAGATTCAATATTGTAGATAGCTGCCCTAAAGTCATTACCCCCTGCGTATCAAGCTCAACGAGAGCATGACATTGTGACGTCGATCCAATTGCAGAGAAACGATTGCTCAATAAGCCAAACTGCCGTACCATTTCTCGGGATGCCGATCGAATCTGCGAAATTACCTTATCAGTTTTCATTTAATATCCCCAATGAAAAATATCTAGCTATTTAGTTGTATTATACAACTAATATTAGGAGAAAGCAAGAGGCTGGAATTGGGCTATATGACTAGCTCCGAACCTGTAAAACGGCCTTATCACCCTTTAATTGAATAGACCTCTTCTGAAACTTACATGGTCAACTCAAAATTATAAATTCCGGCGATGAGATTAAATCGCAAGCCAAATCTTTTTCTACGGTTGCGATATT
>JAGVLK010000001.1 GCA_020049835.1 Candidatus Babeliales bacterium
AATATCGCAACCGTAGAAAAAGATTTGGCTTGCGATTTAATCTCATCGCCGGAATTTATAATTTTGAGTTGACCATGTAAGTTTCAGAAGAGGTCTATTGAACGTCCTTATTTGTATGATTTTGAACAAATATCACTATCTAATTATATTTTAATCTATAATAGTCATTAATGTCAATGTTTTGACAAAAAATTAAACACCCCCCCCCTAATCCCTTTTGGGATCGTGGTTTTGGTTCTGATTGATTGTGCCAATATATACATAGAGACCATAAATTGTTACAGTTGTGTATGTACGTTGAGTAGGCCGATAAAATGTTTTAAAGAAAGAATGAATGCCGTAGAGGACCAACTTTAGCGGCATTCACGAAAGAATTATATGAAGAAGATTACACCAAAGAAAAACGATAATCTAGCTATTACTGAATATGCTCAGTTCCTTGATCATATCAAATCTGATATTCAGCAAGCTCAATTGAGAGCAGCTACAGCTGTTACTAAAGAATTAACACATTTATATTGGCGTATTGGCAAGGCTTTGTTAGAAAAAATCCGTACTGCAAAGTGGGGTGCAAAGGTAGTTGCACAATTAGCACACGACCTTAATATAGCTTTTCCTGGAATGGCTGGTTTCTCTTTAAGAAATATAGAGTATATGCGTAAATTCGCTGAAAACTATCCCGAGACTATTTTTGCAACAGTTGTTGCAAAATTACCATGGGGTCATAATATAGTACTTCTTGAGAAGCTTGATAATGATGATAAGCGGCTTTGGTAAGCAGAAAAGATACTTCAGAATGGATGGAGCAGGTCGTCTCTCATCATGTGGATTGAGTCAGACTTATACAACCGTCAGGGCAAGGCTATTACCAACTTCAAAAATACAATTCCTGCACCGGATTCAGACTTGGCACAGCAAACACTTAAAGATCCGTATAACTTTGATTTCTTAACTGTACAAGAGCAAGCACGTGAGCGCGATATAGAAGAAGGATTAATGGAACATATCCAAAGATTCTTACTCGAGCTTGGACAAGGCTTTTCATTCGTGGCAAGACAGTATCACATTGAAGTAGGAACCAAAGATTTTTATATCGACTTGCTATTCTATCATCTGAGCCTGCGCTGCTTTATAGTTATAGAGCTCAAGGCAAATGAATTTGATGCAAGAGACGTTGGGCAAATCAATCTTTACTTGTCAGCTGTTGATAGTCAATTACGACATGCGGGTGATCAGCCAACAATAGGATTGTTACTTTGTAAATCGAAGGACAATTACGTTGCTGAATATGCACTACGTGATATTAATAAGCCGATCGGTATTTCAAGCTATACAACAAAAATAGTCGAATCACTACCTAAAGAGCTCAAGGGGAAGTTGCCATCAATTGCTGAAATTGAGGCAGAACTTGAAAAAACCAGTGTTAAAAAAGCAAAAAAAACAGCAAGAAAAAGCACAAAGAAGACTAATAATGAAAATGGGTAAATACAAAGATCTTTTGGAAGAATGCTTTAGTAAAGAAGAGATTGCTGAGATCAAGAAAGAGGTTCAGCTTGAAGCTAAGGCTCTCGAAGATATAAAGCGCCGCAATTTCTTTAATAAAGCAAATGCGGCCTATGAAGCTCTAAAAAGCGATCCTATTGCTTGGCAAGAGGAGTTGCAAGAGCGAGCTGAATGGGAGGGCTTTTAGCTGGTAAATCCCAACCGAAACAACTTTTTCGTTAAAAATTGACAAAATCTCTATTTTAGGCTACTTTTAAACGGATAAAACCTTTCATGTTTAAATGGAGTCCTGCATGCTTACAACAAGGCGAAACACAGCCTTCATGCGCATTTTTGCCGCATTATGCATAGTTGTTTTTACGCATAAAGCTGAAGCTATTACCGTAACAAGTGACAGCTCAATTGCTCTGACTGTCCCGGGTATTGGCGCAGTTAACATCGATTTAACCTCTCCATTATTTTGGGCTACATACCTGTCAGCATCTGCTGCTGTCGGTATAGGTATCAGTATGGCTTATAATTGCTATACGAGCTATGCTAACAAAAAAGCATTAAAAGCGAGTGCTGCGACAGGATATTATGCACCTTCGCATTATCAACAGTTGATTACTGAACATGGTTCGCGGCATATCCCTCTTATTATAGCGTTTGATATGGACGAACGTACACGCAGGGATGGCAACACTGCGATATCATCTACTGTTGCCGATACTATGAAAATTGTAGCTGATGTTCAGGCGCCTATGTGCATTATAACAACGGCATCGGTTTTGCTTACCGGTATGGAAAAATCTTTGGTGTCTCAATCGTTGTATAAGCTGTTTAATATCTTTGATCTACGCAGTAAAGATGCTGATCTGGTACTGCTTGTGCCTACACAATTTAATAATAAACTGCTCGAGTTGTTTAATGTAGAAGGCCTGACTAGATTTGATGGTGAACAGCGGATGTTAGCGTCGTGGCTAAAACATATAGATAACAACAGAGTTGGTATGTATAATGACAAGCTTAAAGAGATATTTGCACCTGCGGCTGATCCGGAAATTATATGGGATATATACATCACTGGACATGGCTCGCCACATACATACCAGCATACGTTGGGTTTTGGTCATCAACATATACAATCATTGCTGGCCTTGTTTAATACCACATTGCGTGTAGGGCTTATGTATTTACACAGCTGCTACTTACCCGGGCCGACCATGCATGCTATTTTGCCTATGAAAAAAGATTCCTATACACCGCTTTTGCATTATCCGGTAATAGTACATGGCATATATGATGCTCCTACGCATGGTATAGGTGGGGATATTCAACTATCTTGTCAGCAACGACTGTTTAATTTTTTTAATAACGCTGCATCGGTGCATGATAAAGGTACATCATTAGATAATCTGCTTTTATCGCTGGTGGATACTAATACAATGAACACAAGCATTGGTCAGATATTGTTGCCTGGACATGACACGTATCATGTATTTGGTAAACATCCAAAAGTGCTTTCATTAGGAAAATCGTTACATCAGCGCATGATTCATGAACAGTTGCCGCTTGAAATTAAGCAGGAAATTGTGCTTGTATACGAGTCGAGCGTAGATATACCGCTGCATGTGCATAGTTTTAAAAGATCTCCACAAGCTCAAGCACACCGAAGACGATACGATAAAAAAGATAAAGCGGTTGAACTATTGCCACGTCATGATAAACGAGAACGATATCCTCAATTTGTCTGTATGCAGCAAGAGCAGGGGGAACAAGATCCATTTAACATATCATTTAACGATATAGTTTTATACCCGCAAAATACAGCTAAGAAAAAAACCACCGGGCTGTTTGCATTTATTTCTGATGCATTCAAAACGTTTAATAAACAGGTTGATTTGCTGAAAATTTCCGCAAAACGCTGCTATCGTATAAAATCGATTACCGGCCCAAATGATGAGCAACATTGGTTTAAGGCCATGCATGCTGTTAAGCTTTCACCACAGGAATACAAAGATACGCTTGTCTGTGCACATGCGGGTGAACAAGTAACGCTTCAAGATATACATATTAATTATTATAGCCAGGGGCTGTATTGCCCGGCATTTACGCTGCTACAGTTCAGCTGTGCAGGGTATCGTTACAGTTGTTTATGTACAGATACACAGATGTATTGGACAGTGCACCCTGTTGCAGAATATGAGAATGCACAAAATGCTCGTGCAATTGATACAAAAGAGATTATCTTGCAAGCTCGACGATATAATATGCGTGAGCGCGTACGCTTATGGTCTTGTGCAACTGCAAGCATCAAGCGTATTGGTAACGTCTTTACTTCATTAAATGAATATATCCGTAGATCTGTTCAGGCTGTCGAAAATTATATGGCTCCTACTATTTCTGATGACATTTTAAATAGATTGTTGCAAGAAAAAGAAGATCTATTTTCTCAACAAGAATATGGAGCTTTTGTGCGTGAATGTATGGAACATATTATCGAGCATCCGATATTAAATAATCGTATAGTACTAACGCAGGCAACTATTGTTGAGCTTATAGAGAACAATGTGTTGCCTTTGCAAACCTATGAAGCATATCTAGCAGCGCTGCTTACGCTGAATGATAAAGTTGATATCAATGCGCTGTCGGTCTTATAGCGTCCCGCTTTTAGTAATTCAAAAATATGGTAGACTTGCTCCTATAACAAAGGAGAATTGTAATGCCAATGAGTATCGATTTAAGAAAAAGAG
>JAGVLK010000008.1 GCA_020049835.1 Candidatus Babeliales bacterium
CTCTTTTTCTTAAATCGATACTCATTGGCATTACAATTCTCCTTTGTTATAGGAGCAAGTCTACCATATTTTTGAATTACTAAAAGCGGGACGCTATAAATTAGAAAGACCATTAAAAGCACCGGGTGCAATGTTGCCAATATAATTATTGCGTAGATTAAGCCATTGTACCTTTTCAATACCGTGAATTTTACCCAGATCAGTTACTCCAATATCGCCAAGATAGCGCAGATCAAGGTCCAGCTGATATATATTGTCAAGGCTATAAATATTAAATGGTCTACCATAATCGATTAAATCTTGTATGCTAACGCCTTTAAAATATTGATGTAAAAATGGTGGTAAATTATCAGGGTTTTTTAAGTTCCGCGTCAAAAAATAATCCACTGCAAGTGCCTTTGTTAATTCTAGATATAATTCAATTTTAGTGCTTGGAGATAAATTACCAAAATAGGTATCAATAGCTTGTTTAAGATATTCTGCATCGATAGTCTCATAAGTAGGATCTTCAATAAGTGTAGTTATTACTTGATCTAAGTTTGCATGTGGCAATATGGATCTGAGCCTGCGTGAAATTGATTTTTGTGATCCTTTTTCGCGTGATATAACGGTTGTAGCTTGCGTTGATCTTCCTAATTCTTCTGAAATCTGAGGTGTTACTTGTCTGATAACCGCACGTTCTGCAAGCGCCTGCAACGACGGAAGGTTGGTACTGATTTTTGCTGCCGCAGGTTCACTACTGCTTGCTGCAGCATAGAGGTTGCCTGCTACAAAAAGGGCGTAAACTATATATAAAGTTTTATGCATGATATTATTCTCCAATTTTAATATTACCATTGAATATACCCCCGGCCATTGGTCGCTGTGCTGAATTTTTCTACGATTCGCGCGCGTTCTTCTGGATTATTTATGATTGGGTTTCCTTGCAAAAAAAGAAGTCGTAAATGAGGAAGATGAGTAAATGTGCCCGTGTTGATGTTTTGTATTAAATTGTATGACAAATTTAGTAATTGCACAGTTTCAATTCCGGGAATCTCCAGAAGGCCGGTTAAATCATTAATGTGCAATCTGGTAAGATTCAAATCATTATTGATAATTGTTGGTATTCGGTTCCACCTAATAAGCTGTTGAATAGAAACTCCAAAGTCCTTGCTTGCGCGCCAGGCTAATTCTTTTTTTGATGGCGGTTCCGGACGTGCTAAAAAACTGAATTTGGCAATCTCATTCTGTGCCGATAGGGGTAATGAATCTAAGAGCGGAAAGTTGCCCTTGTAGCGAGTATACACCATGTTAATTGCAGAGGCTGCGATCATATACTTAATTTGCTCTGTGACTTCAAGAAATTCAGCGGCTTGCCAGAGTTCATTAAGAGCTTTAAGATTTATTTTATTAAGAAGAGGGTCCTCTTGTAATGTGTTGCTTTTTTCTCGTGGGGCTTTTGCCATTAAGAGTATAAGCATTGATAATGTTTTTTTAGAAAATTCAGAAAGATCGATTACATATGGCTCTTCCAGCGGCTTGCGATTAGAAAGTATTGGTTCATGAGTGCCGGTGGTTTGTTTCAAAAGTGGTATTGTAAGCATTGCGTTGAATAATTTTGAATATTTTTTTGCATACAGGATAGGCATGAAAATTTTTTCATTATTCTTTGCTGTGATAATAAGTTCTGTCTGTAAAAAATAATATATTTTTTTATATGCGAGCGTAGACATTGGGCTCATCATCAGCAGTTTTTTAAGCGGTAAAATAGTATCTACGTTAACTGACCGTGTATATACTTTTGCTAATTGTTGAATATACTGTTGTACCGAAGCTCCATTTAAATAGGCAATAAGCTCCGGTAGTGCTTGTAATTCTTCAGTATTACCACCACTGCGCCCAAATTGATCGTAGGCGTCAATTAATTCTGGAATGTTATCGTGCGCAATTGCATCTATAAACTCCTGGCGAAACTGTTCTTGCACGTGTGTATCTTCTTGCGTTCGCTGGCGTTTTGGCGGATTTGCAAATGTTTCTAACGATTGCGTGCGTTCAACTCGTTTGAGTTCGCGATCATCAGATATTGCTGACGGCTCAGAAGAACTGGCAGGAGCGATCTGTTCTTGTTGTGCAGTTTGATAGCGTTCTTCCAGCGTTGCCATAGTTTCATGAACTTGCCCATTTTCTTGATCATCATGCAATGTTGTTTGCAGTTGTTCAGGTAGTGTTGAACTGCTGCTTGCAGCGCCAAAAAGGGTGGATGTGCAAAGTAAAGCGAAGCTGAAAAGATATGTGTTGATAATTGGTTTCATGTTTTTTACTTCCTCTTCCAGCGTGATTCATCCCAAATTACACGGCCTCGGCCATTAGTTGCAATTCTGACTTCTTCTTCTACGCGTGCCCGTTCTTTGGGATCGTTTGCTATTGGGTTATTATGCAAATACACCTTTGGGTTCAACGCCTTAGATAGGCGAAGAATGTCAAATGCATGAGGCTCAATAACAGTTATATTGTTATAATCTAAAACGATTTCGTTCACACCTTGAAATTTGGCAAAGGCATTAGATTTAATGGTAGTTATTAGATTTGAACCAAATCTGAGTGAATGTAGATAATCGTTAATAGCAGGTGTTTTATCAAGGCCAATGAGATCATTGATATACATGTTATCAAGCCAAAGATATTGGTCTATCTCGTCATTAACAAATATTTGTTCATCTGAGAAATCTATGTCGTTGTAATCGAGAAGATCTTGAATAGAAACACCGGTGAAATGCTCGCGCAGCCATTCAGGAAGTAGTTCCGGCTTACGCCATTCTTTTTTAGGAGATAATTTTAAGAAATAATCTTTGGCAAGTATATTTGCCAAGCGATTAAAAATTATCTCATATAATCCATAATCCTGTAACTTTTTAAATTGTTCAGGTGAAAAAGCACTAGCAATTATAGTTTTTAGATCATCTGCCGATTGCACAGTAGTAACAGTAGTACGTGCAGGTGCAACGTTTAACGCTGGGGTTGCAAGAAAATTTTCAGCCAACTTTTGTGCTTGCATTTGCAATGACTGTATTGTGATTGGCTCATGTTGCATTGACAGTGGAACAGAGGGTATTAGAAATTTTTTAATGTGATAAGCGGATGAAGTTATCGGTTTCTTTGTTGTTATATCTTTGGTTATTGCGCGCAGTACAAGTTCATGTAATGATGGAATAGGCTCTGGTTGTTGTGCAATCGATCCAGAAGGTATTGCGCCACTTGTTGCAGCACCAAAAAGGGTAGTGGTGCATAGTAATACAAGGCTTAATAAGTAAAAAGACTTCATCATGAGGTACCCTAAAGCTATAATAATATAAATAACAATAATTATTTCTATTATAAATATAAATCAATTAAGAGTACAAAAGCAATGATACGGTGAAGATATGCGCGCGGGGCATAAAAAAGTAGGGAAATAAAGGGTTTCTTAGCGCAAGCGATGAATTTAAGGCGCCATATTTTTATGTTGGCACCATAATCAGCTTGCTGATGATGAACGTGACGCGTTATCAATCCGGACAATAAAATCTCTTAACGACTGAGCAAAATCCTCATACGAGAACGTTAAACCTTCAAAATAGGCTCTAAAACGATAGTTATCTTCCACAATAGGAATGCAACCGGCAGCAACTGCATTAGCAAGCATAGAACTTTCGCCTACAGGAAATTGCAGTACCGATGGATCGCGTGCATCAATGAGTTGCTGTAGCTCTGCGCGTGATGCTTCGTTGCGCCACAGATAAGTATATTTGCATGATGCCATATTTTCAAACATTGTCATGTAGGGAATATGGTCAGCATTATGGATTATTTCTACGCGGTCTTTTAAGAGTGGGTGCAGGCGAACGTTACGTTCAAAGGTGTTAAATGCATCTACCAAATAATCGAATGCAACAATAAAATAACAAGACACCGTAGTTTCTGCTGTTTCCGGGTCGCTATCAAGTCTATCTACTAATGCTTCCAGACGTTCAATAAGCCCTTGTGATTTGCAACCAAAAAAATGGCCACCGATATAGACACTGTTTTTGCGCGGTATAGTAATATGTGCCGTTAAATTAAATGGAATGGGATGGCATGGCAATACTAAGCAGGGTTTTTTTATGCCGGCGATATCTTCCACAATTTGTCGTTGCCAATCGTTCATATAGATAAGGTAATCGGAATTGCGTATGGTATCGAGTGAATAGTGCATCACTTCATGCACGATGGTAATTTTTTTTCGGTGTGGATAATCTGCAACATTGACAACTCCTTTGCCATGGCAGTTGCGCAGCTCCGCGCTTGCATAGCGTGCGCTCGGGATGTCGTTAATATCATAATCTTGATTAAGCTCAGGAAGATCGAGTGCTTCAAAGAGCGGTTGCCAGGTGCAGTTAAAACTTTCAAAACCGCCAATGCCAAAACCAACTTCTGCCGGTATATGTGGCATCAACATGACGCCGTGTGAGAAAAAAGATATAGCGAGTATGCTGGCACATGCCACTGTTTTAACTAGATTCATTACGTTTCCTTTTTTATTTAACGTTGCACTTGATGTTCAGTATACAAAGGAGTGTATTATCGCGCAACCAGATCAGTAGTTAGGTAATCAACTAAAAAGGTAACACGTTGTGTGTCGTTATGATTTCTTATTGCCATGGATATCGCTTTGGGTTGGCCGATGCATATGCACAGTTTTTTTGCACGCGTAATTGCCGTGTAAATAAGATTGCGCTTCAATAACATAAAGTGTTGCATAAAGATTGGTATAATAACGGCATCAAATTCTGATCCTTGGCTCTTGTGAATCGAAATAGCATAAGCGAGTACCAGCTCATCAATTTCATTAAATTCATAAGGTACCAAACGATCGATAAAGCGAACTTGTAACGTGCGCTCTTCCATATCAATTTCGGTAATTATGCCAATGTCACCATTAAATACCAGTTTATCATAGTTGTTACGCACCTGCATAACGCGGTCCTGTTCTTTATAGATGCAGCCACCATAGGAAAGTTGTCGTTCAGCAGCAGCGCCATTTTGCAAAAATTGCAGATCAGCATTAAGTTTTTGTGTGCCGGCGACGCCACGGTTCATTGGTACTAAGGTAATTGCATCATCAGCTGCGATGCCATATTGTGGTAATCCTTTTTTATAGATCGATTGCAAATGTGCAGGTAAATTTACCGGATCTTCTTCTTTGATAAAGATAAAATCACGTTTTGCTCCCGGCTGTGGCGCCAGCGGAAATTCACCATTGTTAACGCGGTGAGCATTAACGATAATCATACTATCTTGTGCTTGCCTAAATATTTGCGTCAGCCGCACATGCGTAACTTTGTTACTTGCAAGCAGATCGCGCAATACATTACCCGGACCGACAGAAGGCAACTGATCGATATCACCAATAAATACAATATGCGCTTGCTCAGGTACTGCTTTTATTACTGAATTGGCAAGAAAAACATCAAGCATAGATGATTCATCAAGAATAAGATAATCAACTGCCAGCGCATTGTTTTCATTGCGGGCAAAACCAAATGATTGCGGGTCAAATTCTAGCAAACGATGAATCGTCACTGCTGGTTTGCCGGTACTTTCGCTCATGCGTTTTGCCGCGCGCCCGGTTGGTGCTGCCAGCCGGTAGCGGATATTATGCTCATCAAGAATGCTAGTGAGCCGTTTTATCAGCGTCGTTTTACCCGTACCCGGGCCACCGGTAACAATAGAAACTTTGTGTTGCAAACAGCTCATGATACCGCGCTGTTGATCTTCATTCAGTTCAACATGTCCTTGGGCTGGCACGCGCAACGTTTGGTAAATTTCTTCTAAAGCAAAACTTATCGCGCTCGGATAGTTTGCCAGACGCTTGATGCGTTGTGCAATACCATATTCAGTATGATAATTGATGGTCGTTGCAATGTAATGGATACCATCTTTGCTGATTAATTTTATCTTATCACTTTGATGCAAATCATGCAGTGCATGTTTAAGCAATGGTGCATGTTCATCCGCAGAAAGTTCAAGCAGCTCAAGGGTAATCGTTTTTAAGTTAGTCAGTTCAACATACAGGTGCCCTTGCCCGGTTTGTTGGCTCAACGCAAACAAAATACCCGCACGTATGCGTTTGGGAGCATTTGGTGCAATATCCAGTTTTTGTGCAATTTGATCGGCAGTTTTAAAGCCTATGCCCCAGATATCTTCAGCCAAACGATAGGGGTTTTCAGTGACTTTAGCAATCGCTTCTTGGCCATATGTTTTGAATATCTTCACCGCATAGGTTGGTGATATACCCTTTTCTTGCAAAAAGAGCATGATGTGGGAAATCGCTTTTTGATCTACCCATGCTTTGCAAATAAGTTCAAGCCGTTTTTCCCCGATGCCGCCAACAGCGCGCAAACGTTCAGGTTGTGTTTCAATCACGTTAAGCGTATCAAGGCCAAATGCGTCTACCAGTTTTTCTGCATATTTGGGGCCGATGCCTTTAATAAGCCCTGAGCCTAAATATTTTTTTAAGCCGATAATACTGGTGGGTGAAGTTGCAACACAACTTTGCGCTTCAAACTGTTTGCCGAATTTAGGATGCATTGTCCAGGCACCTTGCAAGGTAACCTGTTCGCCCGGTTGAATATTGGGCACATGCCCGCGCACCAAGGTTGAACGATCTTTATCGAACATAATTACAAAGACCGCAAAGCCATTTTCATCATTGCGGTAAATGAATTTTTCGACCGTACCGGTCAACTCTTCTTGCAAGTGCATAAATAATCATCCTGGCACTTGCCCGCCGTAGCTTTATGCGAAGGCTGGGTGTGCATTATTTATAATTATCAATTTTATGTTTTTGGCGCTCATATATGCCTTTAAAGCGCTGTGCATATATTCTTTGTTCTTGATCATTTTTAGTTTGCAAGAACACTTTCTGTGCCTTTGGGCAACTTGCAATAAGATCATCAAGGTAGTTTAAAAGATCATGCAAAAAGCGTGCAAATCCGTCAAATGAAGTTACGTTTTTTTCAAACGAAAGCATCTCTTGACCATCTTTTGCTTCTGCCCAGGTGAGCAAAATACTTTCAGTACGTTTGTGCAAACGCAATGATTCATCAATCAGGATGAGCATTTGAGATTTAAAACTTTTAGCCAGCCCTAAAAATTCGGTAGTCTGGTGTTCAAAATCAGTTTTTGCTTGCAACAAAATTGCATTAAGAGCTTCTGGCCCCTGATCGCGCTCAAGCTGTGCAAGCTGCTGGATGCTATATTTTGTATCGGCAATGGTATAGATGCCAATGCGGGTGCCATCTTTGGTAAGCATACCAAACAGCATGTTGGAAAGATGTTGGCGTAACACGAGAATTTTGTTAAACAGCGTACTATTAATAAAGCTATCAACGGCTTTTATAACAGCACTTTTTAAAATACGTCTTTTTTTTGATAGATTTTTACGTGCCTCATCGCATACATAACCGCGATCAATTTCACGCGGTGCTGTCGGTTGTGCATCGTCAGCTCTGCTATTCTGCCAGCTGCAGAGCAGAAGTAAAAGAAAGAAATAGGTGCGTTTCGGCATACATAATCCTTAAAAGTTCATATACGGTTTAAAATAGTTTTTCAAAGGCGATGGAGACCATCCAATCTGAACCAATACCAATTGACGTGGCATTGTATTCAGCATTCAGCGATAACAGGAAATTCTTTTTGTGTTTCCAGAATACGGTGCCCATAACGCCTGCTTGGTAGGTGAATGGTTTTTGTGCAATGGTAATATTAAGATTTTTAGGTACACATGCCGGGATCTCCAGGCGACTAAGTTTTTCTCGCGTGGTGATCCACGTATCGGTACCAACAGAATAACCCCAGCGCGGCGCATCGTAGGTATAACGTGATACCCACCGGAATACCATTCCCGGGCGTACACGTGCAGGCACTACAAACGGAAAAATACGATTAACGATCTGTGTTTGTAAGAAATCTAAGGTAGCTCGTGCATAAGCCGGATCGTTTTCAATCTGATTAATAATTTCACCCGTTGGGCGCAACAATCCTGCGGCGGCAAATTCCGGTGCATTGCTGGTGGGAATAAAATAGCGCAGATGTTGGCGCGGGAAAAGATATTCAGCCGAAAGCCAACTCATCATTTTAATGTTATGTGCCCATGGGCGGTTAATGAGGGTGCTCAAGCGTGTTTTGGTGCGTGTATATATGCCAAGTCCAAAATGGCCGCCATTGCCTAACGGCATATCAATAAGATTTGCAGAAAACTGATCAATTGCAGCAAATGCAAATTGTTGCCCTAATTGCACCAGCTGATCAAATTTACCTGCAGTGGCAAGATCAAATATAGTGCACAGATCAAGGCAGGGGCGCTTGGTAGTTTTTTCAAAATGGGAGCCATACAACCCTTTTTTAAATGCAAACGCAGTCGGTATGGTGGCAAGTACTCCAATGCGGGAAACAACACTGCCAATGTGCGAAAGATGCATATCAAGATTCAGGCGCAGATCGCCAATACCAAATTTATCTGCAATTAAGTGGCGGCGTGCAAACTTCATATCTTCAGCAGGATCATTAATACCCAGCTGTTCTTCAATAGCCTCTTTTTCTTGTGGTGTCAGGAAAAAGTTCGCCTCAGAATAATAAATCGGGATTAAATAACGAAAACGCAACGAATCCCAACGGCGGATGCCCTGCATCATAAGACCAAGTCTGCGCTCCTGTACGGTCATATTTTTAAACAATGGCAGAATGGCATGCACATCGATGGGTACATCGACGAGTTCCTGTACATTCTGTATTACCCGAGCAAGCTCATCAAGTAGCGTGGGCTTAAAAAGTGCTAAATAGGTGTCGATATTGGTGCTATTGCGCGTAAAGTTATCACGCGTGGTCTGCTGAAAGAAGAAATGAAAGGCAAGGTCGTTATTCTTGCAATAATATTTATAAGGGATAAACAGGCCATAATCGAGCAAGCTACGCAGATTAAGCTCATTGGTGCGCAGATATAGGTTCTGTTGCAACAAACAGAGCGCATCTAGACCTTCGATAAGAAACCCTGCAACAACGGCCGGATCGCACGTGCTTTCAGCAACCGGAGCTGCAGCCGTTACCAGTGCATCGGTATCAAAAAGATCAAAGGCGCTATCGGCCATATAATCGTCACCTGCATTAATGGTTTGCGGTATTCCGCAGAGGCCAAATAACAGGAAAACTATCAAAGATATACAATGTAGATACTGTTTTTTATACATAATGCTTTTTCTAAGGATTAATCGCAATGAGATGCGCGTAATTTCTATCATGGGTAACTAAAATATGAATCTACCTTATTTTATATATAAATACAAAAGGCTGAAAGTTTTAATTAAAAAAAGTTTGCCCCATTAACATTTTTTGGAATTGTCGTATGCTAGGCAGAGTAAGTTTTTTATGCAATTGTACAGCTATACTTGAGGATAATTATGCACGCAACACGATCTGTCGGGCCGTCATCATTCATTATTGAGGGTAATATTGGGGCTGGCAAATCCACCTTCGTTTCTTTGGTGAAAAATTATCTGGACGTTCATTTGGTATATGAGCCACACTATGAATGGCAGGCTGTTGGGGGTAAACATAATATCCTTCAGGCATTTTATGAAGATACCAAACGTTGGGCCTATTCGTTCCAAACCTATGCGTTTGTAACGCGTGTGCGCAATCAGCAGGAGCATGCTCGCAAATTTCCTCATATGACGCATGTACTTGAGCGCTCGGTTTGGTCAGATCGCTACTGTTTTGCCAAAAATTGCCATGAAATGGGCGTTATGAACGATCTGGAATGGCATTTGTACCAGGAATGGTTCACTTGGCTTATGCATAATTACGTGGCGCTACCACAGGGATTTATCTACTTACAGACCGATCCGGAAGTGTGCTACCAGCGCATTACTAAACGTGACCGTACCGAAGAGGCGGCAGTGCAATTAAGTTATATTCAGGCATTGCATGAAAAGCATGAGCGCTGGCTGGTGGAAAAAGATGGCATTGAAGATGCTTTAAAGAGTATTCCGGTGCTGGTGCTTAACGTTAATCGTGACTTTGAATCTGATATGCAGATGCAGCGCGAATGTATGGAGCGTGTTGCGGCCTTTATTGAGCAATCAGCAGGGGTTCAGGTTGGGACGCATAAGCCCTTTGATCAGATGAGTTTGTAGCCCAAAACTAATCATTTTTGAGGTTGTATTTATCTTCTGAGCATGCTATCATGACATAGATAACTATAACCTCTTTTACTTATTAGGAGGCCGCTCATGGATTACACAATTGTATGGCTCATCATTGCAGTACTTTTTCTGCTTGTTGAACTACTGAGTCCCGGCCTATTTTATTCCCTTTCATTTGCCATCGGAGCGCTCGTGTCTATGCTGTCGGTGCAACTGTTAGATGTAATTCCCCAGATGATATTATTTTTGGCAGCAAGTGCAGGCGCTATGGTGTTATTGCGTCGTTTTGTTGCTCGCCGCACCGGAGCCTATAAGCCGACGTCTAATGTATATGCATTAGTGGGCAAAAAGGGTGTAATGGTGGTTTCGCCTGCAGGTCAGCAGTTGGGCTATGTAAAGGTCAATGGTGAAATGTGGGCATGTAGAACAGTAGATCAAGAGATTATCGGTGTGGATGCTCAGGTCATTGTTGTTGCTGTCAAAGGATCGCATGTAATTGTGCGGTCAGTTAATTAAGTGCTGCGTTTTACGTAGTACGTTTACCTATAAAAGGAACATCATGTTGTTTGAACTATTAAATTATGGATTTTTTATATTTTTCGCTGTAGCAGTGCTGTTTTTGTTCATGTTACTCAATAACGCCGTTTATTTAGTGCGTGAAGCAGAAGCGATTGTTATTGAACGTTTTGGTCGCTTTGACCGTGTGCTCTTGCCGGGATTACATTTTGTAACGCCGTTTTTTGAAGCGCCTCGTTCTGTGAGCTGGACCTATGTTATGCAGGGTGATAACAAAAAATATCATCGCTTTGTAAAACATACCTATCGCATCGATTTGCGTGAATCAGTGTATGATTTTCCACGTCAGAACGTGATTACCAAAGATAACGTAACCATGGAAATTAATGCGTTGCTGTATTATCAGATTACCGATCCGCGCGCCGCTGTTTATGAGGCAAGTGATCTTTCTGATGCTATAGAGAAATTGACGCAAACTACCTTGCGCGATGTTATTGGTGCTATGGAGTTGGATCAGTCACTTTCTTCACGTGGTCATATTAACGAAAAACTACGCCTTATGCTTGATGAAGCAACCGATAAATGGGGCGTAAAGGTTAATCGTGTAGAGCTGCAAGAAGTTAACCCACCGGCAGATATTCGCCATGCGATGGAAAAACAGATGCGTGCAGAGCGTGACCGACGTGCCATCATTTTGGAATCAGAAGGCACCAAGCGTGCAGCAATTTTAGAAGCTGAGGGTGTACGTGAGTCTAAGATTTTGCGCGCGCAGGGTGAATCTGAAGCTGAAATTGTTCGGGCCGAAGGTCAAGCGCAAGCGCGGCTAAAAATTGCAGAAGCGGAAGCTTTGGCGATTAAGATGATTCAACAGGCATACCCACAATCGGATGCTATGGCATATATGGTGTCTATGCAGTATATCAAGACATTGCCAACACTTATGGAAGGCAAGAACGACAAACTGGTGGTGGTTCCTTACGAAGCATCAAGTTTGGCCGGTTCAGTAGCATCGATTAAAAAAATATTCGATGCGGTGCCGCAGGATAAATAGTAAGTTCAAAAGGAAGATCCTTCGACCCAGCCGTCGCCTTTGGCTATGGCGTGCGCGGCAAAAAAGGATCTTCATTATGCACAAGGATTTTTAAGCATCCTGCCAATCTTTTCATACATAATTTCATATTTTCTGCGATGCGGCTGCATCGAGCATCCAGGTCTAATTACTTCACTCATAAAATATTCAGTTGCCAGCTCTTTAAATGCTTCTTTTTGATTTGCGGTAAGATCATCAATACATACGTGATGCATTTGCCGAACGGTCATACGGTCAAAGCGATCGCGTGCTGCACATACAGATTCATGTTGTGGACCCGATGGTGCATGATAATATGACCCCCATAAGCTGTTGCCGACCATAAAATTGGCTACTATAGCACAGTAGAGTAAATATATATGCTTCATCGTTACGCCTTTAGGGTAGGTTGCATCATCTATGTTCTCATTAATAAAATTATCAAATTGAATTAAAAAAACACAAGATATCTATCCCGAAATAGGGCAAAAATGCTATAAATAAGCATATTTTTTGTTTTGACGGATAAATGGGGTTTGAGCAGAGGGTTAAAATAATCTATTGCCTAATTTTTTGGCACACAAAATTGTATATATTGTTTGCTTTTTCGATTATTATGTGGGCATGATTAACGTCAGGATACATATAAGCATCTTCTGGATATCGTGTTGCTGTAGAAAATGGGTTAATGTCTTCGGCATCCTTGCAAAGATCAATAAAATCATTATCAAATGTTGCACAAACGGTTATTAATCCAGAAAGATCGTGTGTTCGGGGAGGCAGTTTTTTCGTTCTGCATATGATGTACGCTTTCAATGTTTTTTCTGCACATTGTTGTGCATGATACAAAGCGCTTCGCACCATCATGTAATTAGGTAGTATGGCAAGTTTTGCCATATTAAGATCTTCGAGAGCATATAAAAGCCATTTTTCATGCTCGTGCATAAAGTATTTTACCTTCTTTTTGTACACGATTGCATAATGTTGCCGGAGTTGCAGCAGCTTGATCAAATTCTGCTTTACTATACAGTAGAATATCTTTAAACAGAGGTAATCCTCTTAAAGCCGCGTGACCTTCTGACATAGCTTTAAAGCGATCTTGTTGTAGCGTATCTACCACAACGAGAAGATCCAAATCACTTTCTTCATCAGGGTGGCCCCAAGCGTATGATCCAAAAATATAAATTGTTAATGGATTGTATGCTTGAACTAATCTATTTTTAACTTCTTCTATAGTTTGTTCGCTAATCATGATGAATTCCTTATTATCTAAAAATAAATTAGCATATGTTTTTATAATAGCACAAGTTGATTTTACTTTTTATGCGGCTTTAAAAGAATTCCATTAATAATGCAGCATAAATATAAGGTTTTTTTGCTTTTCATGGACAATATTTTTTTATTATGTACGATTGAACTGCAATTAAAGTAATATATCTATAATTTTACCCGTAACGTTATTTTGAGATAACAAACAATGAATAGTTCACTCAAGCGCCACCTGATATGTGTATTGTTTTTGTGTTATGGTTTACTGCAGGCTGCAAGTTCAAGTTCGCAGATTCAAACTTCAGAACAGAAAGCAAGACCAGAATTTAGTTTGCAAAAACTAGTCATGCGCAGCGGTGATTATGTGCCGGCTACAAATTCGTACCTAACTGCACAGCGTGAATATACGCCATATGAAGTATATCAACACCTCAAAGGCATAAAGTTTAAGCATCAAATAAGTGATTTTGATGCCGAATATATTGCTGACTTTACATTTCCTACAGGATATTGCTATGGAAACACGCCATATGAATGTAATATTCCCAAGATTGTGCGTCTTATGACATATCTTGGCGATCAGGGTATACTTGCGTTTGATGATAATTTTTATAAAATTAGTGCAGCTTTATTACGTGCACGATGGCTAGATGCTCGATTCAGAGCTGCAGAGCAGCGACGTATTGAATGTAATGTACCTACGACATCTTCTCGCAATTATAGTTATGGACAACCACCTTTGTTAAGTGAAATAGATCCTAATAAATTACCTGATGGAATTATAGTTTTATTTTTCTATCAGCAGTTCAAGGCGAAACTTCCAAAACCAGATTTTTTTAGTTCATGTGATCGGATCAAATTGCCTGAAGATGAACTTGATAGTACGACGATAAAAGAGAAGTTGCGACGGTTGTTGTCGACTGTACAATTACGATTAGGACATTTTGCTTTTCCGCTCAAACCCGGAATAGCAGATTGGCACGAAGCTGAGCAAGAGTTACACCATGATATACAACAGATATTCCAAGCAGATAGTACGGTATGGGAAAAAATAGCAGCATTAAGGGCAATGTTCCATGGTTCACCTCATGTTAAAAAATATCAAAATCTTGCTCCTATTACTCATAAACATAGACCAACAGTGCCATCTTTTTGGAATATCTATTACGGTCAGCGTTACGATGAGATGAATGTGAAGCCTTATTCTCCTATTAATGGGGTATTACCGGAAATTTTTGCAAAAGAAGTTTTTAATGCACTATCTGCTCTTATGCCGACCGGATCTTGTCACGTACAAGTACCAACCTTTACTTTTAATGATATCCCGAAACAAAAATTTCTAAACATATTGGAATATGTTTCGGCTGACCGTTCGTGGCATGCTACAGATCGCGCAGTTACAAATATTGAAACATTTTTATATAAACAAGTAATAAAGCTTTTTGCAGATAGCATTATAGATGTAACGTTATCTGGGGGTAATAAGGGTTTTCTTTTAGATCTCTATAATATTATTAAGCGTGCTGAGACGCTGGATGCTACAAAAGTTCACTATCGTCACTGTAGTCAAAGATTGTTAAATGCGTTACCTGAAGAGGAGCTTAAGCGGGTGAAGCATGCGCTTCTACAATCGTTAGGAGGCGATGAAGCGGCCATAGCTAGCATTGATACTACAACTGATGAAATGCAAGCATACTATAAAGTTCGTGCGGCAGAGTGTGACGAAGTTGTAAGTGAGTTGCCAGTCTATCTTTTGATGTACAAAAATAATGTACAACCATCTTGTCTACGCCAAGAATTTGATGGTTATCCTCATTGTAACTATGAGCCATTTGTATGGCATTTTTGCTTTTTAACGCCGCAACATCAAAAAGAATTTTTAATGCGCATGTGGGATAAAAGGAAGATACCACTTGAAGTTGAAACTTTTTTACAAGCACATAAATGTCCTGATACGTGCCTGCCTGTATGCAAACGGTTTATGGATATCTACCGGCACATTGTATATGGTATTGAACATGATTTCGATCATGTAGATTGGCACGATATAAATATGTTGAGCAGTAAACGTCGTATCAATCTTTTGCCGGAAATGGAAGCTGAATTAGATGGCATGCGCAAGCGCATTATGCAACGAATGTATCCGCGATATAAAGCGGTATTGCAAGCGCTGCATGCAGATGTACATGGTGGCAAAGCTAATCAACTATGTACTAAAGAACAACTGTTTGCACATATAGACACCTTAGATATTACCAATTGCCAAACATTGTACCGGCTACTGTATGGGCGTCAGAACGGTGCCATGCGTCCAATAACGAGTAAAGCATGCGAAATTGGTTGGCACCGATGGCTGCAATTCGAATTATCTATACCAATAGAAATGCGCTCTTACGTACTTTTACATGCGGGCATGCAACACGAGATTATACAAAGATTAGAGCAGCGTATTGAACAGTTACAGGCAGCTACGCAACCAGTTAATGCAGATGTGCAGGTTGCCATTGTAGAACAGCAACCTGCAGTACAACAACCGGAAGTTACTGACGTCCAGCATTTTATGCAACAGTATGGTGTGCCGGTGCTACGGTATGTAGTACCATTTTTGCGGATATATTTTGGTATTTAGCGAGGTCTGAAAAAGATTTAGTTTTTATGAATGATACTTATTTTTGTCATCCTCCCAGACTACGCGCAAGGCTACGTCGGGCAGGCTGCTTCGGGGATCCAGGTCGTTGGAAATTATATTTTGAGGGTAATTAAAAAGCATTAAATGGTATTAAATATTTTAGTAATAGTTCTGACTTTGCGCAATTACCTTTGTATACAATCTTGGCCTGGATCCCCGAAGCGAGGATGACAAAAATGATGTTTCTCTCTACACAAATTTTAAAATTTCTTAGATCGAGTTTGTAAGAATCAATCAATTAATAAAAGGAAAATTATGCTCATACTACTACTCTGTGTAACCACATTTTTTACCAGTTATGCCGGTGCTGCAAGTTCTCATGACGATGAACAGCAAGCGGCTGCAAGTTCGAGTTTGCAGATTACAATAGTAGACCATAATCCAATGCAAGAATACAATTTACAACGATTGATTTTACCATTTGCAGGAGATAGATATCTAGGTGCAGATCCATACTTTCGTGGATCTGTACGTGATCCAGAGAGAATATTTCTGCGTCTACAGTCGTCTGCATTCGAGTATACTCTTTATCAATCGCACATAGAACATATAGGTAGATTTAAACATTCAAAGGAATTCAAGCAACGCTCTCATAGTGATTTGTCTCTTACGTTTAGGGCAGGATTCCCTCAGCTTGTCAGGAATATGACACTTCTGGCAGATCATGGATTGCTTGCATTTGATGAAGGGTTTTATACTATTGCCTCGGCTGCATTGCGTGCTTCTATTCTTTTGGAGCGTGATAAAGCAATTAATGAGCGCCGCATTGAAAATATACCTTCATTACCGGCAAGTTTCCATGATCATTGTAATCATATTGAAGGTCTTGATGCATTACCTGATGCAGCTATGATCGCACATTTCTATACGCAGCTCAAAAACCTTCCGCGTCATGAACGTAATATTTTTACTACCCATCGTGATAAAACACCTACTGATAAGAAGCTATTTAAAAGCATTGACAATCTACAAGCGTTGCTACGCCCATTCATGGATCAGGTATATACACAAGTTGGACCTTATGCTGAACATTTAAAAATTGGTATTGCCGATTGGCATCAAGCGCAGCAAGAGTTCGCAGATGATATACAAACAATCCAACAAGCAGAAAATTCTCGTTGGCACAAACTAGCAGCAATGAGAGCATTATTTTACGCTACAGAACGTAAGAGCTATCATACACAAGCACCAATTGCAGTGACGCATAGACCAACACAATTGATTTTTTGGGGTGCAAGATATGAACAAGGTGACATTACGATACAGCCTTACTATCCCATGAATGGAGCGTTACCGGCCTATTTTGCAAACCAACTATTTGCAGCATTAGATAGTATTGTACAAGGTCAACAGGAGATGGATCCTGAACATGGGCAATCCAGTATGCGTCCAAAACTTACGTTCGATGAGATACCATCAGAAGAAGTTATGCGTCTACTAAATCATGAGGTTTTTGGCCGACCGGTTTCCGCTACAGAATCTGCCGTTGCAAATATTGAAGCGAAATTATTGGGGTATCTACATGACTGTTTAACCACTAAAATTTATACTACACTACAATCTTCTGCTGACAGTCCATATATAGATGATATATGCGACATTCTTGCCAATGCCATTCAGAATTATAGTGGTGTGGAGCAGCGTCCGTTAGTTTGTGTTACACAGCCGTTGTTAGATGCATTACCCTTGAGTTTTTTAAATGATTTAAGCAAATTGCTCGCTAAAACATCTGAAGATGAAATATCTGATGATGAAACATCTGAAGATGATGAGGAAGATGATGAGGAAACTGATGCTCTGCAAACATATTATATGAAACGAGCATTGCAAGAAGGCAAATTGCAAAATTTTGATATGTATTTACATCTGTATAACCATCCCGCTGAGAAATATCAAACTACTACGCGGTGGGTACAAGAATTACCATCACTCTGGCATTTCAGGGCTTTAACGCGCGATCGGCAAAAAGAGTTTTTGTTACGTATGTGGAAACAGCAGATAAAAGTAGCGCTTGATGCTGAATCTTTTATGCAAGTTCACGATTGTGGTCCATACTGCAGTAAACGTTGCTGGACATATGCAAGCTTTTTTTACTATCTAGCTGGGGGCAAAGAGATTTGGCCTCATAATTGTTACCCAGATGCTATGCGTATGCTGCAGGATACAACACAGCAAGCGGATTGGTTGCCCGAGATGAAAGATGAGCTAGTGGTATTACGTCGCCAAATTTTGCAAAATATGTATCCGCGGTATAAAGCAATAATACAAAGTCGTGCTGTTAAAAATAATGATGATTTAAGAAAGCAAGAGCAAGAACGTGTTATGCAGTATATACAAAATTTGGATGCAGACGGTTGTAGTCAGCTGATTGATTGTTTGCAGCAAATTAGTCAACCGAACTTAACTGAAGCTCATCGTGAAGCATTATTGCCAATCGAAGTGCGTACCTATCCGTTATTTCCGCCTGAAAAACAGCAGGAACTTGTTCAGGCGCTACACGCTCGGTATTCTGTTGTAGATCGGATTGGAGCATGGTGGTTGAGAGCTCGGGGCTTTCTTTTTGGGCTATAAATAGAGGTTCACTAGTGTAAGAATTAATCAATAAAAAAAGGAAGATTATGCTTATATTACTGCTTTATCTGATGATGTTTGTTACCGGCGTGAGTTGTGCTAGTGCAGCAAGTTCAAGTGATGGGCAAACGCAAGAATATAATTTACAACGATTAATCTTACCATTTGCCGGAGATAGATATTTAGGTGCAGATCCAAATGTTTGGTATACAGAATCTGACCCCAATGGTGTTTTTTCCCATCTTTGGACAGAGAGGCTTGTTTTTAAAATTGCAGGGTCTGAAGTAGAGCGTTTAGGTAGATTTGCTCATTCAACCGGGTTTATTGCAAATAATAGAAATCAGTTTGACCTTCTTTTTTGCACGCGGTTTCCCAAGCTTGTCAGAAGTATGACATTTCTGGCAGATCATGGAATGCTCGCCTTTAATGAGGGGTTTTATTCAATTGCAGCTGCAGTGTTGCGTGCACATTATCTCCATGCACGCGATAAGGCAGTAGCGTTGCGTCGTATCGAAAGTACGCCCATGCTTCCTGCAAACTTTAATGATCATGATGCGCATATTGATGGTCTTGATACATTACCCGATGCGCCTATGATTGGTTATTTTTATAATCAGTTTAAGGCTCATCCACCGAAAGCGTGGGATGCTCTTCTTAATGGACATGGTCTATTACGACCAGAAGTGGTCGATATTGAAACTATGCCGGAAGCGCTGCGCCCGTTAACAGAAATGGTGTATGAACGAGTTGGTCCATATGCTCATTTGTTAAACAAAGGTATAACTGATTGGCAACAAGCAAAAAAAGAACTTAAACAGGATATACAAATTATACAAGAATCGGCATGCTCTCGCTGGGAAAAAGTAGCAGCATTGCGCGCATTATTCTACGCAACAGACGGCAAGACATACCACACCAAAGCTCCACTTGCCCAAACGCATAGACCAACAGAAGTGGTCTACTGGAACGTAACGTGCCAGCATAACAATATTGATATAAATCCCTATTGTCCTATAAATGGTACCTTGCCCGCTCTCTTTGCAAATAAAGTGCGGACTGCACTACAGAGTATCGTGCACGGTGAGAAGAAATTGGATGAGGAACAACAGGAGGTGATTGAGATTATTCCTTCGCTCACTTTTGATGAAATACCGCCGACAGAAGTTCTGCGCCTATTAAATCATGTTGTTATTGGTAGGCCTCTACAAGAAAAGGAAACTGCCGTTGCAACTATTGAAGCATACCTATTGAAGCTTGTATATGATTGCTTAGTGCAAAAAATATTGGATAGTATAGAATCTTCTGAGAATAACGTATATATGGTAGATATACGCAGGATTTTGGATGGGGCATTACAGAGTGGTTGCGCTGAGTTGCATCCACACTATTGTGTTACCCAACGGCTATTGGAAGCATTACCGCTTGAGCATCTGCATGGATTACATTCCGGGTGCGAAAATTTGTTAGCTCTCGCACCTGCAATTGATCTGCATGGTGATACTGCACAATCATACTATGCCTTGCGTGCAGGACAGGAGCAGATTTTGCAAAATTTTGATCTATATTTATATCTCCATGCGTATGGTGATGCTCCACAGGTGCGAACTGCTCGATGGATTCATGCTTGGCCATCGTTATGGCATTTTATGCATTTAACACAAGAACGTCAGAAAGAGTTTTTGTTACGCATGTGGTACGAGCATATTAAAGTGCCGCTTGAAGTTGATGCGTTTGTAGCGAAATATGGTTGCAATGAACGTTGCAGGCAAACGTGCTATCAATTTATGAATACGTATCGTTATCTTTTGGGCAATAACGACCGTCACGATCATTACCTAGAGCATGTCCGTATGTTGCGTGATGGCACAAAACAAGAAAACTGGTTGCCCGAGATGTGCGAAGAAATCGCCCCTTTGCGGCGTGCAATTTTAGAGAAGATGTATCCGCGCTATAAACACGCCATGCAAAAACAGTTTGCAAGAAGAGCAGAAGAGTGTCGGCTTGATATGAACATGGAGCAAAAGTTGCTCGTTAGGTATATTAAAACATTAGACAGAAATGGCTGTCGAGATATTATTAATCATTTGCAACATCCGGAGGCACAAGCGGTTGATGAGACGGTTAGAGCTGATTTTGAAGCATCATTGCCGGTGGAAATACGTACCTATCTGTTATTGCCACTGGAAAGACAGCAGCAACTATTGTGTGCGTTGCGATGGCGATATTATACGTTGAGTTTGTTAGCGATGGTGAGTTCAATTATTCGAGCTTGCGTTGGTAGGTAACATGAACTTGATAAGAAAGTGCTAAATAATGTTAAACTATTTGCGGCCAGCGCTTAGTGTAATATTCATACCCATTGTATTGATAATCGATTTAAGATTATTCCAGCGAGGATTTCCACTCGGCGAAAGTATGCGATATATATTTGTACGGTTGAGATTAGATATTTCAGCAAAGGATTTAATGTCTATTCCTTGAGCTCGTAGCACATCTTTGAGTGCAAGTAGAAAGACACTGTCGTCTTTATCCATGAGTGCAGCATTAAGGTATGCAAGTGCTTTTTCAGGATTTTTTAGTGTCTCATCTAGAGTTTCTTCGAAATTTCTGTGTTTTTTTATAGTCATATTATTCCCTTTATTCCTTATAGCTTAGCCAATAACTCTGCGCTTTTTCAATGTCACGCGTTTGGGTTTTTTTATCGCCGCCAAGCAAAAGAACAACTAACAAGTTCTTCTCCTTAATTTTTCCAAAATATACGCGATAACCCGATCCAAAATCAATACGCAACTCCCAAACACCTTTGCTGCCTTTTATCTGTTTGCAATCGCCAAAGTTTCCAAGCCGAACTCTTGCTATTCTTGCTAGAATAATACCCTGTATAGAGCTATCTAATCGGTTGAGCCAGGTCATAAATGGCTCTTTTCCTGAGTCAGAGATGAAAGTGACGACTTTTATGGTATTCATATCTTAACTGTATCATATATGCGACACTATTGTCAAGAGTTATCATTTTGGTCGATAAATAAAAGCGCTCAACATTTACGATGACATTCCTTTGATATTTGTGGTAATGCTAAAAGAAGATTACACTAAGTCGCAGATTTAAAGGATGTACATGAAAATTATTCTTGATTCGGTAGATATTGTACAGATACAAAAGTGGGCCTATTTTATCGATGGCGTAACCACTAATCCCACATTGCTGGCAAAAAATGGCTCCGATCCATTAACACGTATCAAAGAGATTCTGGCACTACTGCCCGGCAAAGATGTCAGTGTTGAAGTCACGGAACTTGAGCCGGATGCCATGTATGCACAAGCGCATAAAATTGCAAAACTAGGATCTAATGTACTGGTTAAAATACCATGCCATAAAGATTATTATCCGGTTATTGCGCGCCTGGTAAACGATGGCATAAAGCTTAATATCACGTTAGTATTTAGTCTGTTTCAAGCATTAAGTATGTGCAAGCTCGGTGTAGTATATATATCACCATTTATCGGTAGATTAGATGATCACGATATTGATGGCAGTGAACTACTGTTCCAGTTGCGTGGCACTATTGATGCCTACAACTACAAAACACAAATTTTGGCGGCTTCAATACGCAGCGTGCTGCATGTGCATGAAGCATTGCTTGCAGGCGTTGATGCAATAACCATGCCCGTTAAAGTATTAGAATTGGCAGCAGAACATCAGCTTACCGATCAAGGTATTGCAACGTTTAATGCCGATTGGCAGAAGTTAGGTATCAGTAAATTCCCGTGAGGTTATTCTGTTATGCGCATTGCAATGGTTACCAATAATTATACTCCCTATAGTGGTGGTGTGGTAAGTTCAATTAATGTTTCAGTTGATCAGCTGCAACGCATGGGGCATGATGTTGCAGTGGTGAGTTTTGATTTTACTTCAATGCATACAGATGATCCGGCATGGGTACATCGGGTATGGTCGCCAATTCAGTTCATGTACAAATCTAATCATATGGCGATTGCATGGCGGCCGTATACGCAAATGCAGAGCTTTTTTGCTCACTTTAAACCCGATATTGTGCATGTGCATCATCCATTTTTATTAGGTTCTGTTGCGGCGACGCTTGCACGCAAGCGTGGTATTCCTGTGGTATTTACTTACCATACGTTGTATGAAGAATTTGCCTATTACGTACCATTACCTGAGCCATTAGTGCGTTGGGCAACAGCATGTCTGGTTCGGCTGTTTTGCAAACGTGTGCATGGCATTATCGCACCAAGTAAAGCAATTGCAGAACTTTTGCGTGAACGTGCAACCTATGTAGAAGTTATTGCAACCGGCGTGCAACGTGACTTTTTGCCCGATGCAAACATACCATTGCATCATCACGGGCCACTCAGGCTTTTGGTAGTTAGTCGCTTGGTAAAAGAAAAAAATATCTATGCAATACTTGATGTTGCGCACAAACTTACACAGCAGGGTGTTGCCTATCAATTAACTATTATTGGATACGGTGATGAATATGATGCGTTGCATGCCTATGCATACCAAAAATTAAATTTGTCACATGAGCAGGTATTTTTTTTGCACAAACCGGCACGTGCGGTTATTATGCAGGCGTATAAGGATGCAGATCTATTTCTGTTTACCTCGCACACCGATACACAAGGGTTGGTGCTTGCTGAATCTATGGCTGCAGCAACGGCGGTAATTGCCTTTGATGGCGCCGGACAACGTGATATTGTCAAACAAGGGTACAATGGTTTTATCGTTGCAGATGTTGATGCTATGGCTACAGCTATTGCACAGCTTGATACCAAGCGCGATCGTCTTGCGGCATTAAAGCGCGGTGCACAAATTACCGCGCACGCATATCATCCTGAGCGGGCGGTTAAACGTCTGTTTGATTTTTATAAGCGCGTTATTGCTATGCAAAGTTGAAAATGCACGTAATGCATTTTTTTAAGATATTGGCATATTCGGTGTCGACAGCGGGCTCATTAATGTTTCCGGGTAGGCGCTCTGCGCATATATACCAAATGCCATGCATAGGTGTGCAATCTGCTCGCTCACTGCAGCAAGTGCAGTCGGTGCATCGCAACTTAAGGTGCGATCAATCAGCTCTGCAATACGCACCATTTCATCTGCACGCATGCCACGCGACGTGATCGCCGGGGTACCCAAACGTATGCCGCTGGTGATCCATGGTTTTTGCGGATCAAATGGAATGCAACTACGGCTGACCGTAATGCCAACTGCGGCAAGGCGCTGTTCAGCTTCAAGACCGGTAATGCCTTTGTTGCGTAAATCTACAATAAACAGATGGGTGTCGGTAGTTTTAGTAACAATGGTATAGCCGCGTGCAGTTAATTCTGCAGCTAATGTCTGTGCATTGGTAAGTATTGCGCGCTGGTAATCTACAAATGCCGGTTGCAATGCATAATGAAATGCTACCGCTTTGGCAGCAATGGTATGCATAAAGGGGCCACCTTGGGTGCCGGGCATAATGGCGCGGTCAATCAGCTGCGCAAGCTCTTTTTTGCACAAAATAAGTCCCCCGCGTGGTCCGCGTAAGGTTTTATGGGTAGTACTGGTAACCACATCAGCATGCGGAAATGGGCTGGGATGTAATTTTGCCGCCACCAGGCCTGCAATATGAGCAATATCAGCCATAAGATAGGCGCCTACTGAGCGTGCAATAGACCCAAAACGTTCAAAATCTATGGTTCTGGCGTAGGCAGATGCTCCGCAAACGATCAATTTTGGCTTGTGCTGCAGCGCAAGAGCTTCAATAGCATCATAATCAAGGAGTCCGGTGAGCGGGTCTACGCTGTATTGAACACAATTATAGAGCGATCCGGTGATATTTACCTTATGTCCATGGGTTAAATGACCCCCTTCGGCAAGGCTCATGCCCAGCAAGGTATCGCCCGGTTTTAATAATGCATGGTACACGGCTAAATTTGCCTGAGATCCGGCATGGGGTTGTACGTTGGCATGCTCTGCGCCAAAAGGGCACAAGCGCGATCACGTGCCAGCTGTTCCATACTGTCTACAACGGCACATCCGGCATAATAACGTTGCCCGGGGTAGCCTTCAGCATATTTATTGGTGGCGGTTGAGGCATTGGCTTGCAAAACCTCCGGCCAAGTATAATTTTCTGAAGCAATGAGGTTTAAGGTACGCTCTTGGCGTGTGGTTTCAGCCTGTAAAAGCTTTTCCATGGCGGTGTCGCGTAAAAAATTGGTCATTATGCTACTCGTTGGTTAAAGGGCCATTCCTACTCTTTTAGGATAGATGGTTGTAACAAAAAAGCAACTATGGCAATTTCAAATAGAAAACATTATTATTTTTTTAAAAAGATGGGTAAAATAGGAAAACTACGTAACATATCATATGATTAAATCAGCCCATAACTCATTTTTGACAAAATGAAATAATTGGGGTAACCTATATATGATTGTTAGGATTGTAGAGGCAATCCATTATGTTTACCCTTCTTTATAAATGGTGATTTGATGAACTCATTCTCAGATTTAAACTTATGTCCGGAGATAGCAAAGGCTCTACAGGAGCTCGGCTTTACACAGCCAACCCAAATTCAAGCCCAAGCGATACCTATGCTTATGCAAGAGGGACGTGTGGACTTTCACGGTCAAGCCCAAACAGGTACCGGTAAAACGCTTGCGTTCGGTATTCCATTATTGCAAAAAATTGATCCAACTGTACAGGATCTACAGGCATTAATTGTCGCGCCTACGCGCGAGCTGGTTACGCAGATCGTAAAGAGTTTGTCTGCTGTCGCTGTACATCAAAAATTAAATATCGTCCCTGTATATGGTGGCGTTTCTATTATGGACCAAGAGCGCGCGCTCCGTCGTGGTGCTCATATCGTTGTAGGTACCACCGGACGTTTACTTGATCATATGCGTCGTAGAACGCTTAAACTTGGTGCGCTTAAAACTTTAGTGCTCGATGAAGCCGATCTTATGCTTGATATGGGCTTTAAAGAGGATATAGATGAAATTTTAGCTGTTGTGCCTGAAACTTGCTCAATCTGGCTCTTTTCTGCGACTATTAAGCCGGGGATTCAGCAGCTTAAAGAAGGGCATATGCGCAATCCATTGTCTATTCGCACGCAAACGGTATCAAGCGATGTTACCACAAAAAATACTAAGCAGTACTACATTCAATTGGGCCAACGTGATCGTCTTGACGGTTTATTGCGCGTTGTTGACTGTGCAGAAGACTTCTATGGTATCGTCTTTGTACCAACCAAAGTAGCTGCATCAGAAGTATCCCATATTTTGGCTAAAAAAGGTTATTCAGTCGGTGCACTTCATGGTGATATGAACCAGCATGCACGTAACGATATGATTAAGCTCTTTAAAGATCGCCAAGTTAAAATATTAATCGCAACCGACGTTGCCTCACGCGGTATTGACGTTGTTGGCTTAAGCCATGTGGTTAACTATTCATTACCAAAAGATCATGAAAGCTATGTGCATCGTATTGGTAGAACCGGTCGTGCAGGTAAAGAAGGTATCGCAATCACTTTTGTTTCCGGTCAGGAAATGGGTAAATTACGTCGCCTTGAGCAGCGTTTAAAAACTGCCATTACTCGTATGCCAATTCCATCATTGGATGATTTAGTTGATATTCGTGTTAACCAAGCGCTGACTAATCTTAAACAACAAGTTACTCCGGTACAAACCAAGCACAAAGCGGTTACGCGCCTTGTTGAACAATTACAAGCGTATTCAAAAGATGATCTGTGCAATGCATTAAGCAATATGCTGAATGATCGTTTTTTTGCCGATATTGCAGAACGTGAAACTATTCAAGTACAAACAGCTTATGAAGCGCGTGAACCACGCGGTGAAGGCCGTTCGTCTCGCGACAGATCAGATAGATATGAACGCTCAGACCGCCGTTCATCAGGTGCACGAGATGGTAATACACGTGAGTTGATGCTCAACGTGGGTAAGCAAAATGGCATTAGCAAATATGATGTATTACGCTTTATTATCGAGTCTAATCAGCTGCCAAAGCATGAATTAGGTAAAGTACGCGTTATCGATCGCCAGACATTCTTTGTAGTGCCGGCGCACCGTGCTGACCCTATTATGAAGGCATTAGCATCTAAAAAACTTGGTGGGACTAAAATACAGGTGTCTGCAGCGCAACAGCGTGCATAACATATAAAATAGTCCAATTGCTTTTTTGCATGATGCTTCTATACTAGAGATGTAGACAGATTATTGTTAATTTCCCTCTCAAAATCCAAGGTGTTTTGCCGTGATTGCAACGTCAGATTTCCGTAAAGGTTGTAAGATTCTTTTCCGCAATGAGCCGTACATGGTGCTTGATTATCAGCATGTAAAGCCAGGAAAAGGTGGTGCATTTGTACGCACAAAGATGAAGAATATGATTACCGGTCTTATGCATGAAGAGACCTTTCGTTCTGGTGAAAAGTTCTCACCACCTGATTTAGAATACAAGCAAATGCAATACCTCTATGAAGATTCAGGTCTGTATAATTTTATGGATCAAGAATCATATGAGCAGGTTGCATTTAACAAAGATAGCCTAGAAGAAGTTATCGACTACCTTAAAGAGCAAGAAATCTACACGATTCTTTACTTTAATGATAAGCCGATCGGTGTAACGCCACCACTCTTTATGGAGTTGGAAGTTAAAGAAACTCCTCCTGGTGTACGTGGTGATACAGCCCAAGGCGGAGCAACTAAACCGGCAACGCTGGAATCTGGCTTGGTATTACAAGTGCCTCTGTTTGTTGACGAAGGCGATGTAATAAAAGTTGATACACGCGACGGCAAATATATTGAGCGAGTTAAAAAATAATCTGTTCGTAGGGGTTACACGATGTGTTCTGTGTTTAGGGACGAAGAGCATCTATTTAATGATGATCAGCCAATTCTGTATGCTAGTTTGAGCCAACGTCAAGTGCGCTCGCTGGTATTCCATCTTTTGTATGCAGCTGAAGGGCATGAATATCAAGATTCGTTAGAATCAATTACCGAAAATCTTTCACGGGGATACGCTATTGAGATCCCCTTTGATAGCTTTGCATTTAAGACTGCTCAGTATATCATCACGCATCGCGATGAGCTTGATGCAAAAATAAAACCATTCTTGCACAACTGGCGCTTTGAGCGTGTGGGCTTGTGTACCAAACTGATTTTGCGCTATGCACTTTGGGAATTGGGCACCGAAACTACTCCTGCAAGTATCGTCATTAACGAAGCGGTCGAACTGGCCAAATGCTTTTCCGAAAAGGATGCCTATAAATTTGTTAATGGCATTTTAGATGAAGCAACCAAAAAAGATACGCCGACTAACGTATAGCTTTGTCTCTTGGCAGCCATGCTTTAAAGTGCTACGCTAGTTTAAATATTTTACTATTAAACTAGAGATTGAAGCATGTATTGCGTATTATTATCTTTGTTGCTGGGATTATCAAATTCTATATACGCATCAAGTTCTAAGGATGCAATGGATTCTGTTACAGAGCTGGGCATATCTTTGGCTAAAGAGTATAGCCAAGGGCAGCGAGCACTAAAACCAATTATTTCTGTAGCAGGTGGTTCTGCAGCGGGTAAGACACGTTTTTCTAAGCTACTATTAAGTAAGCTTGCTGTGCGAGATGTGAGTGCTCAAATAGTTCAGCTTGATAGTTTTTTTGTAGCAGGGGTATTACCCTATACACCGGATCCATCTGAATTTAACAATCGAGTTGGTCAACCGGTTGGGCAGTTTGATCATCGTCGCACCCATCGTGTACTTGACGCTATTGCTCAGGGTGAACATGCCATTGTCATTCCTGTTTGTGATTTTGGCAAAACAAATGACGTTGTTGAGCATGATTTTTCTGGAATCGATCTTGTTATTGTTGAAGGAATCTATGCATTAACAGCAAAGAATACTTATAACTTCAGTCAAAACAGTGCGCTTAAAATATTTCTAGATGTTGAGAGATCGCGCTTATTGAGTTGGTATTGTGCAAGAAAAAGTAAGAAGGTTGAAAACTGCGAGCAAGATCCTATTACTACATGGGATTTTGAAGAAGATTATGATAAGGTCATTGCACCGACTCTAACTAATGCGGACATATTAATTACACAAGATGAAAAACGGCAATATTATGGATCAGTGTTGTTACCTTCTCAATCCTCTTGGACGGAAGGCTACCCTTCTACGCTTTTAAGTGATTTCCCTTTAGTTGTTCGCCAACCTTTTGCTGAGTAGCTTCTATCTTGCGGCTAACACTCTAGCTATGATGACGTGCGCGGCAAAAATGGTACTAATCGTAAATGGTAAAAATTTTTTAAAGAGTTGTAAAAAAATCTAAATATGCGCTAAACTCTATAATAATTACTATATGTACACAATCTACGAAAGGGTGCGCTATGGAAGGCATATATTACGCAAAGGCTGCCGCATACATTGGTGCAGCGATTGCAATGGGCGTAGGAAGCTTCGGGCCGGCATTTGGGCAAGGCATGATTGGCGCAAAAGCTTGTGAAAATATAGGTAAATATCCTGACAGTGCGGGAAAAATCCGTACAACGATGATTATCTCTATGGCAATTGTGGAAAGTTCTGCTATTTATTGTCTATTGATTGCCGGATTTCTCATATTCATCTAACAGGTAGTGGATCATGGAGATCAATATCACGTGTCTGCTCCAGATACTACATTTTCTTGTCGGCTGGTACATACTCGATCGTCTGTTTTTTAGGCCTGCATTGACGTGGCTTAATGAGCAAGCGCGTCAAACGCATGCATTGCACAAACAGATAGAGCAGATCGATCGTACGCTTGCCAGCTTGCGCACGCAGGAACAAGAACGCAAACAGCAGTTTATCCAATACTGCAAAGAGCACACGGTTGCATTGCAGCAGACCCCCTCTATTATTTTATCCAGTGAGCATGTGATGGTTACCCCATCTATTGTTACTTCGCCGGCATCTGAGCAGATTGAACAACATTTAACCCAACAGATTATACACAAGGTGCGCGCATGATAAGCTTCGATACCATTGTATGGTTCATATTCCGCCTTATAGATCTGGGGGTCATAGTCGCTATAGGCTGGTATCTTATGGTGCATCAACTTATACCCGCAATACGTTCTCGCATGCGGCAAGATGCCTTTGCACACGAAAAGCTTGAAGAACAGAAAGCCGCGCGCGAAACACAGGCAATCATGCGAACTGATGAACTTAATGCGCAAGAGATGCATGCACAGGTATTAAAGCAAAAATTAGCCGCGTGGGCTAAGGCAGTTGAGCTGCGTGAACAGGAACTTAAAAAGCGTTTTGAGCATTTGCAAGAGCTGCAACGTGAGCGTGTTGCTACGCAGCAGCAAGCACTTGAGCATAAACAGTTGGTTGCGCAGATTGTGCCGCATGCATATAATCAAGCACGCAAACAGATAACCGCACAGTTTGCTAACCAAGCAGATGCGCAAGCATATCTTGAGCATGCTCTTGCAGTAATGAAGGAGCGCTCATGATACCACGTAATCAAGTTTTAGCGCGCCGTTATGCACAAGCTTTTGTACAAGCATTTGGTGACACCATAGACATACATTTAATTGAGCGGTTTCGTGAGGCTGCAGATTATTTAGTGGCGCATAAAAAAATTACTATATTTTTGGCATTGCCTTGTGTGGATGATACCCATAAACGTGCCATGCTCGATCGTGTATGCAAACACCTGAATGTTAACCCCGCCAGTTATAAACTAATCGCCTTATTGCTTAAACACAAACGCTCTTGGTTATTGGCATCGGTGTTATACGCAATTACTGAGCAGCTGTATAAAGCGCGCGGCGTAGAATTTTTTACTATTGAAAGTTTTCCGGCGCTTGATCATGAGCAGCTACAGGCGGTTGAGCGTGAGCTGCATGCAATGACCAAACGTACTATATTGTATCGATATCGAACAAATCCAACATTAATTGCCGGCATACGTGCGCAAAGTGCATCATACCTGTATGAGCGCTCAATTGCAGCCAAATTGCGTGCAGTTCGGCAAGCGTTAACGGCATAAAAGGTAATCATGAAAATTAAAAGCACAGATCTCGTTTCACTATTTGAAGATGCACTCAAAGATATCGCGCAACCGGAGCTGGATGAAATTGGTATTGTGGTGAGCGTTGGTGATAACGTTTGTCGCGTGTATGGTTTGCAACGTGTAGTGTATGGCGAGCTGGTTACCTTTGAAGGTGGCAATAAAGGTATCGTATTTAATCTTGAAGAGGATGCAGTTATTGTCTTTTTGCTCTTTAACGCAATTCCGGTCAAAGAGCTTGAAGTGGTTAAACGCACAGGGCATGAATTTAAAACAGCAGTTGGTGATGGATTATTAGGACGTGTCATTAACGCGATCGGTGAACCGATTGATGGTCTTGGTGCCATTGCAGCATCTGAATATCGTGGCATTAACGCTGATGTTGCCTCCATTATTGAACGCAGCCCGGTTAATGAATCGTTTGAAACGGGCATCATGGCAATTGATGCATTGGTACCGATTGGCAAAGGGCAACGAGAGTTGATTATTGGTAATCGCTCAACGGGTAAAACTGCCATTGCGCTTGATGCCATATTGCATCAGCATGACCAAAATGTTATCTGCATTTATGTTGCTATCGGCCAACGGCAAGCTAATGTTGCACGCATGATACGTTTATTGCAAGATAATGATGCTATGTCATACACCTGTGTGGTGAGTGCAGATGCCAGTGATGCGGTACTTAACCAATGGCTTGCGCCGTATGTCGGTTGTACCATTGGGGAATATTTCCGCGCACAAGGGCGTGATGTGATGATTGTGTACGATGATCTGAGTAATCATGCAATTGCATATCGTCAAATGTCATTGTTAATGCGGCAAGCACCGGGTCGTGAAGCATATCCTGGAGATGTGTTTTATTTGCATGCGCGGTTATTAGAACGTGCGGGTAAACTGCTTAATGGCGGCTCATTAACGGCATTGCCTATGGTACAAATTCAAAGTGATGATATCACCGCATATATTCCAACGAATTTAATTTCCATTACCGATGGGCAGATATTTTTAGATACCAAACTCTTTAATCAAGGCATTCGCCCGGCAGTTAACATTGAGCTTTCAGTCTCGCGTGTTGGCGGTGCGGCACAAACTGATGCAATTAAAAAAATGACCAAAGCATTGCGTCTTGAATTAGCGCAATATCAGGAGTTGTTGAGTTTTGCACAGTTTGGTACCGAACTTGATGAAGTATCACAATATAAATTACGCCGTGGTTCCATTGCAGTTGCATTGTTAAAGCAGCCACAATACACAACTTATACCTTTGTTGAGCAAACGCTTATGCTGTTCTTACTGCGCGAGCATTTCCTTGACCGTATTCCATTGGCGCAAGTGCAGGCATATGCAACGCAGTTTGTCAGCTTTGTGGCATCGGTACATAAAGGGTTGTATGATGATATTGTTGCCAGCAAAAAAGTTTCTGATGAGCAGCTTGAACTGCTTAAGCTCTGTGCGCGCGATTTTGATAAGCTGTTTGTTGCGGCATAAAAAAAGGGCCATCAATTGATGGCCCTTTTTTTATACTTTTTAGATACTAAATAGATGGTTAACTGCAGTAGATAAAAATGCTGCGATTGCAGATGCTGCAGCAAGTGGCAGACCATCTTTGAATGCTTTGGTATGGATTTCATCGTGACTTGTGGTAGTTTCAGTGTCCAGACCTGCTTCTATTGCATCCACTAGGCTTGCAAAATTAATCATGCGTTGTGCATAGCGAAGTCCGTAGTATGTCCAGAGCATAGTTACACGTGCAGCTTCCTTCATATGTATGTGACCGTTATTTGCTGCTATAGGTGTACAAATAAGTGAGGCCATAAAACTTCCTGCTTGCTCAGCTACAAATTGCTGTATGGTTCGGATAGTTGAAGTCGAACAAAGTGCATAGCGGTTAAATAGTGCACGCGGCTGTGGTTGTGGCTGTGCAATTGCTTGCGCAACTATTTCTTCGATATTTACTGGTTCAGATTCCGCTTGAGTTGCATCTTCCGGTTGTTCTACTTGTGCAGAATAGTCGGTATATTCTGGTTGTTCTTGCGATTGCTCTTGCGTTGATGCAGATTCATCTGTTGAGCTATCAACTTCAGGTTGTTCTTGTTGTTCTGCGACGATGGTAGATTCTTCATCAAACTCTTCTGCAGATGCTGCATAGATGTTGCTTGGTGCCAGATTGGCAAACATTAACCCAGCAATAAGCATTGTTTTTGAAAAGTGGGATGTACACATGAGTTGTTCCTTTTGTAAATAATGAATTTTAAACTATGTATCAGCGTATACATACATGCAAAAAAAACAAGCGCTTGCTTGCGGATTTTCTGCTGCATGAAGCAGCCCATTATAGGGGTATATTCAAGGAATATGATTGCAATATATAACTGACAACGCGTATGCTCATAAAAAATAGTTCTCTTAATAATGGAACCCATATGAAACAGAATGCTCTCTTTGCAGTAATCCCAGCGGAATATGTAAAGAAACTCAAAAAGATGGCGCAGCCGTCATTTGTAGATCCTATGCTTGCCACCTTAACGCAAACCTATTTTTCTAATAAGGAATGGATTTACGAGCACAAATTTGATGGTGAGCGCTGCCTAGCATTCAAAAAAAAAGGTGTAGTTACGTTGTTATCGCGCAATCGGCACAGCATGAATGACACCTATCCGGAACTGGTAAAAGCGCTTATGCAGCAAGAGACGGATAATTTTATTATTGATGGTGAAATTATTACACGCAACGATAAAGGTGTATCAGATTTTCAGGCACTGCAAGGGCGTATTAATGTGCGCGCTTATACAGAAGAAGGATTCAAGCAAAAAAAAGTGCCCATAGTGTATTGTGTGTTTGATCTCATGTATGTAGATGGTTATGATACGCGTGCATTGCCATTGTATCTACGCAAGAAACTGCTTAAAAAACTATTAAAATATTCCAAAACGGTCGTCTATACTACTGATGTTGTGGGTAAGGGAATACCGCTGTTTAAAAAGGCCTGCAAACTAAAATGGGAAGGGGTGATTGCCAAACGGGCTGATAGCCTGTATGTCGGCAAGCGCTCACGTGATTGGCTTAAGTTCAAATGCATTATGCAGCAAGAGTTGGTAATTGGTGGCTATACCGATCCTAGACAATCGCGCCAACATTTTGGAGCATTATTGGTGGGTTATTATGATAAAGGCAAGTTGCGTTATGCCGGCAAAGTTGGTACGGGTTACACTGAAGAAGTACTTACAATGCTTGCAAAAAAATTAACGCGCCTGAAACGCGTATCTTGTCCATTTGTAGATTATGATGAATCAACTCAAGGTGTGCATTGGGTTAAACCTGAATTAGTTGCGGAGTTTCAGTTTGCACAATGGACTAATTCCGGTAAGTTACGTGTTGGGCGTTACAAAGGTTTGCGGGACGATAAAGCAGCAAAAGATGTGGTTAAAGAAGTACCAAAAGCAATTGGACCATAAAACTATCTGGCAACATCGATAGTTGAGCTATTAATTGCATAAAAAAAGGACGCCTTGCAGCGTCCTTTAATCTATAATTACTGTATTTTACTTAATTAAAAAAGCGCTCCAATGCATGTGATTGCGGCAGCGCAGAGTGCATACGGGGTAGCATTCTTTAATGAACGTATGCAGATTTCTTTTATGCTTGTTGTAGGTTCTGTTTCCATACCCATTTTTACAGCAAGGCCGATATATGCGAAGTTTCCTACATAATCAATTGACTCTAATAAACCATAATAGCGCGGAAATGATGCTTTAAATATATCGCGACATTCTTCGCTGAAAGGGTTTGCGCCCGCGTCTACAAGTTCTCTTGCAAATCTGTTATATTTGCTTGAATGCCTTATTGCATGTAATAACATTGCAGGTAATGAGGCTACGGTTACAACTGCTGCACTGCATGCTAATGCAGCAAAGAAAGCTTTCATATTAAATGAGGCTTTATTTTCTGCAGTTTCTACCGTTGTTTGCTCGCTATTAAGGTGAACAGTATCAGTAGGCTCAAGCTCCTGCGCTTGTATAAAGTTGGGCACACTTGAACAGAATAATCCTACAATCAATAATGCTTTGCATGATAATGGTAATTGCATGTGGTTTCCTTTTATATATAAATGTGTTTAGTTCTGATTCTTATTAAATTTTACCATAAATCAGGATTAAAGCAACTGGTGACAGAGCGCGGTTTTTGCATATTTTGACAGGTATGGGAAGGGGGAAATCTATAATGTGAAATGCTTGATGTATTTTATGTTATCAATCTTGAGCGGCTGATATTGTAATTACGCATAAACTGCGTTATACTTCCATTATTACATCTTTTCTATATATGTGCCCGTAGCTCAGTTGGATAGAGCGACGGACTTCTAATCCGTAGGTCGTAGGTTCGAATCCTACCGGGCACACCAGCCTGCGCGTAAAGCTCCGGCTGGCACGCCAGTTTTTTAAGGGATGGATATAATAATAAGATTGATATTGAAAGCCAGAGCGCAGGCTGTCCGCCGGAGTAAGCGAGCGAAGCGAGACACGCAGGAGGACTGGCAGGCCATTAATTGAAATTATGCGCGTAAAGCTCCCGACGTCGCCGAAGGCTATGTCGGACAAGCCGGCCTTGTGCGACGAAGCTTTATGCGTAGTCGTATGGCACGCCAGTTTTTTAATGGATGGATATAATAATAAGATTGATATTGAAAGCCAGAGCGCAGGCTGCGCGGCCGCCGGAACAAGTGTAGGTCGGGTCCGCCGAGCTTGTCCGACCGGAGCTTTAGCGAAGGCGGAAGTGAGCGAGCGAAGCGAGACACGCAGGAGGACTGGCAGGCCATTAATTTAATAATCAGATTACTATGTACTATGTTTATATAATCCAATCCATAAATAACCAGGACCAAACGTACGTTGGGTGTACAGAAGATATTACGAAACGGTTATCAAATCATAATAGTGGAACAACTCCGCATACTGCTAAATTTAAGCCGTGGAAATTGGTTGTATATATTGCGTTTGAAGATAAAATTAAAGCATATGATTTTGAGGCCTTTCTTAAGTCTGGTTCAGGGCGTGAATTTAAAAAACGTCGATTGTTATAAAGGTTTCCTACTCCATTTTTCATGAAAGTTTTTAACATGTTAAAAAAAATCTTAATGCTCACCATAATCCTAAACACCTCATATATATTACCTGCTCCTACCTCTTATAGCCCTAAACAGAATCTTGGATTCGGTAGTGCAGCATTAGTATCAGGAATCATTTGTGCTTGCCTGGCACACAAAGAGTTTAAAAAAGTGAATAAAGCGAGCGAAGAAATAACGCGCCAACTCTACATGCTTAATAACATTGGCGTTACTGTATATAAAAAGTTCCAAAGAGAGTTTGTATTTGGTTTTATACCGACTTCTGTATTTAGAGAGCGTTACTCTACAATCAAGATTCCCTCACATTTTTCTCAACAGCAAAAGGAAGAAGCAAGAGAGCTTTGGAGCGTATTACTAGCCAACCAAAAACAAGATGATGATCATTTCTTAGCTTTTACGGCTGGACTAGGAGGCCTCATATTGTCCCTTGCAGGAATCGCGGGCATTATTGAAGGTATTCAGAACTTTCAATAAAATAAACTACTTAGAAGCACATATTTTAAATAGCAGTAATTGTTAAATTCTCAAAACTCTTTCGTCTGTGAATTTCTGTATACTAAGTTAAAATTAGATGCAATAAAAAACACACGCTAAAAATTTATTTAAATATGGATTAAGCATGGCATGGTATGATATACCCCAATTTAAAGTTGAATACATCCACAAGAATGATGAACCCATAGCTATTCAAATGGATATGAAAGACTTTGAAAAACTTATCGAAAAAATGGAAGATCTGCTGGATAATTTAGCAGTTGAGCAGTCAAAGAAAGAGAAAAAAGCTCAATTTTACACTCATGGAGAGATCAAAGAATTAATTGCGAGTAAAAAGCAATGACCTTTGTTAATCGTTTAAAGGGCTATCAGCTTCGCTACTCTACTCAGGCAACGAAATTTATTAAAAAACTTGATAAAAAAACAGCAGAGCTTATCGTAATCAAATTAGAACGGCTTGTTAAAGGGGATGAGAACTTAGATATAAAAAAATTGAGTGGTTCTTTAGATTCGCAATTTAGAATGCGCGTAGGCGATTTTAGAATAATATACGAAGTATCTAATCATGAAGTAATTGTCTATGTAATAGAAATTGGGCACAGAAGAGAGATTTATAGGGATTAAACGATGACTAAGAAAAAAATCATAAATCCAACATTTTATTATAATGATGAAAAGCAACCAATTCTTGTTCGACTTTCAATAAAAGATTTTGATCGATTTTACGCCAAGCTTAAAAAACTTTCTCTTGCCGCCAAAAAAAAGGCTTCAGGCAAAAAAGTTCTAAAATAGTCTGAATCTGCTCGGTATGCCAATCAAATAATATTTGTTTGATCACAAATAAACTGATATCCTCTATACGGAAGTTCTAAAACAGTTCCCAACGGAACATTTTACAAAGTTAAGGAAGAATTATGCATAAATTTCTGTTGTGTACATTAGTGATGTTGAGTTCATCTACATATCTTGTCTGTTCAGATTACAGAACGGAAGCTTTACATGAAGAAGTAAAAAGCAAAAAGAATCCAATTCTTACGCGTGATACGCATCCGGTTGTGTATGCTATGGTGGAGAATTTAGCGGCAGCTGCAGGGATTAATATGCCACGCTATATCTCAGTTTATGATGCAGAGGGGATGGTCGTGACAAGAAGCGGCATGATCTATAAAGTAACAAAAGATATTAATGCTTGGGTTGATGTAGCCGGTGACTTGCATATTTGCCAGGAAATCTTAACCGATTTACCATATGATGTAGTGGAAGGTATTGTTGCGGTTGCCATTGCAGAAAAAGTGAGTAATAAACCTGCAAAATTAGCGGCAGTAGGGGTTGGTACTTTCGCGGCGACTGTTGCTGGGGTTTATGGTTTAAACAAGATGTATGATCTTAAGCTAGGCTCGCTTTTATCATCTATATTTTATGATCGGTATTCTTGTTATTCTGCAAAACAAGATGCGCTTGAAGGACTTTTCTTCCTTTTAATTTTGCCAGCATTATTAGCTGTTAACGTAGCAGCAAATAATTTACAAAAATCGATTGATATTAAAGCGACAGAGTTCATCGGTACGCAACAAGTAATAGATGGCATTAAAGGTCGCGTTAAACTTAAAGACATGTATAGCAAAGAAAATATATTTAGCAGAATTGCCAATGCACTTCAATTGAAATCTATTTATAATTTCTTGTTTTATCCTGTACGTGCATATACTGAAGATGAACGAGTGCAATATTTGAGTTCGCTAGCGCTTTAAGCCGTGTTAACTCTTGCATTTAAATATGCATGCATAAGTTGTTCCCAATAAGGATATTTATCAGTCCAAGCTAATGCCGCATAAGATGCATGCAATCGTTCTTGTGCCCAATAGATTGATATTCCGCGTGCACGTGCATGTTGCTTACCAACAACATTAGATCGTACACAACGTTGAATCAAGGTGCGGCCTTCATGTAAAAGAGATTGCAGCTGCTCAAGTGCATGGCGCATGTTGTCTTGTACGGTTATGTATTTTATCTGTTCAAGCATGTTTGCATAGAGATGATCAAGATCGATATAGTCAGGTTTATCGGGTTTATCAAAACCGGTTACTGCAGTAGGATGCGTGGCTAATTGCAAAAGTGATATAATTTCTTGATTATTTTGCAGTTCAAGAAGTTTAATGAGAGTTTTTGCTACTTCATCAACGTTGCGGGCAAGATGCTCTATTGAAGTAAGATCAACACCAGAAAGTGTATAACGTTCAGTAACTGGTTCATATAATGTTGCAAAGGCATGTGTCCATTGCTGAACGACATCTAACGTTGTACTTTCTTTGGTAATAGAACTTAATGCTCCCGCATAATCCCATCCTGGACCTTCTTCTACTTCTTCTGCTGCAACATAATAATGAACATATGGTGCGCACACTGCCTGCAGCTCAATTCCTGCCATTAAACATGCATCAAAAGCAAGTATATCCAATTTTTTGCCGTTAAAAACTGTGTGCGAAAGCTCATGCAAAATCGATATAACATCAAGATCCGTCAAGTAGGTGTCTAATCCTTCATCATACGCTATGCCTTTAAACAGATCGGCAAATGGCATATTTAAAGAACCTGAGCCATGATTCCAGACAATAAGTGCATTGTGATCAGCTGGATGAGCGGTGAATGCACGTTGGCAAGCAGAAAGACAAACATCACGGGATCCGCTATCGACGTTATCATCAGTTGCAAGTTCAACAAGTGACTCTTTTTCCACACGTACTAACTTACCATATTTTTTTCCCTGTTTTGTTTCGGCAAGATAGATCACAATGTTTCTATCTTCATTCGACCCAGCTTGCATCATCTGTTGGATGTTGGGTTCTGCAAATCGATTGAGGTCATTATCTGCAGCAAGATAGATCATAATAGTCCATGCTTTCTTTTCATATTGGCAAAAACAACTACAGGTGAGAATGGTCAATAGCAAAAAAGATGATAGTTTCATATATATCCTTTATTTTTCCGAATAAGGGGAAGCTTTGAGTATGCTGCTATCTTTGATAAAATCTAGCAAAGAACAAATCATAGAACTAGTTATTGTATTTTTATATATAACCCTTGATATTTGAATTCAATTTGAAATATTATCAATGGTAGGCATATTGCAATAGTGTAAGGAGAATACGTGTCTATGATTAAGAAAAAAGTGTTTGCAGTCGTATGTGGTTTATTAGCAATGCACAATGCATTTGTTCTTACGCAAGTCCAAAAAAGTGAATGCAGAACAGTTCATCAAAATAAGGAGAATGGAACTATGACATTTCATAAAAATATTTTTGAATTAGCCAAACAAAATACTTTTTTTAGAAAAGAGCTTGTGACTGGCAAATTTAGTCAAGTTGTGCTTATGAGCATACCGGTTGGTGGAGAAATTGGTATGGAAAAACATACAGTTGACCAAACCTTGGTTTTCGTTGCTGGGCAAGGACAAGCTATAGTGAATGGTGAAAAATCTGATGTGCAAGCTGGGTACTTAGTATTTGTTCCTGCTGGTGTTCAACATAATTTCAAAAATACAGGGCCTGATGAGCTTAAATTATTTACGCTATATGCACCATCGGAACATGCGGTTGGCACATTAGAGAAAACAAAAATTTAAACGGTTTAATTTCAAAGAAATCGTCATTTTTTTTTCGTAAAAGCCGTAGTGGGTGACTATTTCTTTATAGAATCAAGGGATGATCAATCTATATACCAAACCTTCTAGTATTAACATTATTATTTGGAATGCATACAATGGCGATTCAATTACCGCCGCCAACTGGGACTTACACTGTCGGCATGAGTACTCACTTTATACAAGATACATCTCGTTGTAATAACGACGAAAAACCGCGTCTACTTTTGGTGCATATTTATTATCCAACAATGCAGATACCAAAAGAATATCCTCCCTATCTAGGCGATGCTATGCGTCCGTATAAAGCAAAACTTGCTCATAGCTATTTGCCAGAAGAACTTGCATATTTGGATGCGATCACCGACTGGGCAATACCGGATGCTCTAATTGCATCTGATAACCTCTCTTTTCCGGTTCTCTTTTTCTCGCATGGGTTTTTTATGGCGGCGCAACTGTATTCATCATTGATTGAAGAAATGGCGAGTCATGGATATGTTGTAGTCGCAATTAACCATACTGATGCCTGTTGGCCGGTGATGTTTCCTGATGGTTCCAGCCCAATAATTTTACCAGAACTTGCAAATCTTTTTTCTAATAAAGAGCGATCATGCGTGCAGATGTTTGATATGGTGCAAGAGATATGGATTAAAGATATTGAATCTGTTCTTTCGTGGTTGCGCAATCAACCGTTATCAACATCGCTTGATCTTACGCGCATGGGGATATTTGGCCATTCATTTGGTGGTAGTACGGCAACTGAAGCTGTGCGCCACAATACGCATTTTAAAGCTATGGCAAATCTTGATGGTCTGTTATTTGGAGCAAATTGGGATAAACCTTTGCAAACGCCAAGTTTATTTCTAGTCGCGGAAAAAAATTTAACTCATGCAGAAGTTCTCAAGGCAGGACTCACCATAGAGCAGTTTGAGAGCTTGCTTGCAAGAGACTGCAAAAAAGTTTTTGATCAATTAAAAGATGATGCATATTATGTGACGGTAAAAAACGCAGATCATGCAGCGTTTGTTGATTCAAAGCTCATCAAAAGTCCGTTGTCTAAAAAAGAACAAGATCCTTATGCGTGCATTGCAACTACACGCGCGTTGCTTGTAGACTTTTTTGATCACTATTTAAAAAATGAACACTTGGCACTCCTGAATAAGCAATCATCGGATATGATTGTTACCAAGAAATGAAAGGTGAGTATGTCTGCAGATATTGTTTCTTTAACGTTAAGCATGCTAAGATTTGAATCGAGAAAGAAATATATATTCGATATGCATATAACGGGAAGTACGTATGGTAGGCAAAATAGCATTTATGTTTTTAGTTGGTGCGCAAATTTATTATGAATCGTTGTGGCAACATTTTTTTGATCAAGCCGATAAAACGCAGTATTCCATCACGTTGCATGCAAAATTCGATTTCGATCACAATTCACTTTTTAAATCGTATGAGATGCCCATAAAAGTGGAAAGTTCATGGCATTATACTATGCGGGCGCAATTAGCCCTGCTGGCCGAGGCACTCAAAGATCCGGATAATCAAAAGTTTATTTTTATTTCCGGTGATGCTATTCCATTGCAATCTTTTGCATACATATATCAAGAAGTTATGAAGCATGATTATAGTATATTCCCCTATTGGTGGAATCATCATCAGGACCCTACATCGCAATTTTATTTAAAAGCACGCACGTTGATTGGTATTCCGGCGCATCAACAATATATAAATCCACAATGGGTGATTTTGAATCGTGAGCATGCGCAAGCGATGGTTGATGATACTACAATACTGCCACTAGTGCTGCAGACGGTTTTAGATAACGAACATTATCCTTCTACATTTCTGGCTACCCAAGGGCGTTTAAGTGAAGTTATAAAGCAGGAAATCATGTTTGTATTCTGGCAATCAGGAAAAGATTCGCCCTATGTTTTTAGTGATATGCATGATCCATTTCAGCGTGGACAGATCGTTGAAGCGATAATTAGAGGTAAATTTTTTGCACGCAAATTTACCGCCGCATGTAATCCTGAAAGCATTCAAGCGTTGATAGATCAGTATGGTTGCAAGACGGATGCAGAGCTGCTCGCCAACTAATGCATGATGCTGTTGTAAGTTGTTACTTTTTTGACTTCATATGTATCTTTGATACTATAAGTAACAATAGTTAAAACATTTTTATCTTTAGGGGCAGCTATGCAAAATTTTTCTACCACCTTTTTTGTGTCCATGTTGTTGCTTATACCATGTATACATGCTTCTGATCAGGGCCAAGAGGGGGAGGCGAATCCACAACTCGTTGCATCTACAAGTTCTAATGCGCAGCCTGCAAGTCGACCAGTTCCTATAATAACTACCTTTATCGACACTGTTGGCTCGCATAATGAAATGTACAGCTCAACTATTGCTGTACCGGATGCTATAGAGTTTATAAAATCAATTGAAGAACCAGGAGCCATGTTTGGTTGTGACACGCCTGTAGCGATTCCATTTAAAATAATATATGGTAGTGGTGAATCCCACATGGATATAAGTTACCTTTTTCAACCTTTGGGGTGTAAAGAGCCATGTGAGCGTGGTTTTGTCTACCGAATTCCGAATGTGAGTTTTTTGCATAGTGTGGCTGCAAGTGCGTTACCGTTCATGCTAGCAGCTCTAGCTGGCGGACATTTCAAATGGAGTAAGGAAAGGATTTTATGCACTACAGCATTTTTAGGTATGTGTACTGCAGCTTATGGACTCTATGCAAAGCGACAACCGGTTACTGTTTCACAGAAAAAGTTTTTTTACAAAAAGGTAGCTGTAAAAAGAGAGCTTGATTATATGTTACGTGAAGCGACATCGCTTGATTCGCAACATTCTACGTTGCGTTGGGATTCTACATCAAGACCTGCAGATGCAGGCACTAAATATCCTATGTATCAAGGTGTACAGACCGCGCGTGGTACTGTTATTGATGCAAGGGAATCCGTGTACAAAGAGCATGAACGAGACAGACTATTTCGAATGCATGCAGATACACTGGATCTTGGAAAATTACAGGAAGCACACCAATATAATCAGCATGTAGCGAAGAATTTGGATTCGCTTATTGACAGTATTACTACAGATAGACCTGTATTGGTTGATGATGAATATCGGTTTTCACGATTAGTTATGCCGGAGATTGAACAACATGCTACTGTTCGTGCTGCTGATGATGAAGATGCTTACGATCGAACGCAATTGGCAGAATTCGTTGGAGTTCCTCGTTATCCCAAAACTAATTCAATGTTTGTGCATGAATTCTATAAATTTTGGCAACGGTGGTATAATTACGAAAAACATGAAGGTGAGGCAAAACGTGATAATGCTGCCAACGGATTGATGTGGGGTGGCCTATCGGTTACTTTTGGAGCGCTTACTACATTATTGCCGAGTATAACACCAACTCCGTAATATACTCTAACAATGAATGATTAAATTGCTGGATCCCCGCCTGCGCGAGGATGACAAAAAAATAAGAGTTGCTGTTTTGAGCAGCTCTTATTTTTTTATGAATGCCAATAAATCTGCATTCACTTGATCTTTTAATGTTGAGCACAATCCATGCGGTGCGCCGGGATACACTTTTAATGTTGCATCTTTAATAAGTTTAGATGAAAGTGCGCCAGAGAGTTGCAATGGCACGATCTGATCATCATCACCTTGTATAATTAATGTTGGTACATCAAATTTTTTAAGATCTTGCGTAAAATCTGTTTCGGAAAATGCTTTGACGCAATCGTAGATTGCATTAAATCCACCTTGCATACCTTGCAACCAAAAACTATCGCGCAATCCTTGTGATACTTTTGCGTTTGGTCGATTGGCGCCATAAAATGGTGCAGACAGCTCTTTAAAATAATGTGCTCGATCTGCTAAAAGTTGTGCACGAATATCATCAAAAACTTGCAGTGGCAGCCCTTGTGGATGTGCAGCAGATTTTAGCATGCAGGGTGGCACTGCTGAAATAAGTACAACTTGAGCAACGCGCTTGGTGCCGTGGCGGCCAATATAGCGCGTGACTTCACCACCGCCGGTTGAATGACCAACTAAAATTATATCGTTCAGATCGAGCGCCTCAATAAGGTTTGCAAGATCATCTGCATACGTATCCATATCATTACCAAACCATGGTTGGCTGGAACGCCCATGGCCACGGCGATCGTGCGCAATGCAACGATATCCGTGATGTGCCAAAAAGAACATTTGATCTTCCCAGGCATCAGCGGTTAACGGCCACCCGTGGCAAAATACAACCGGTTGGCCTTTGCCCCAATCTTTGTAATATAGGTGTAAATCGGTGCCATGTTCTTGGCTTATGGTGATGTAGCTCATGGTAATCTCTTTTTTTACGATGGTAGTGCAATGATATCTCAATGCATACCATAGTGAAATGCTTAAGGTGAGATCAATATATTTAATATTTATCAATAATGAACTCGTGACAAAATGTCACATGTTGCAAGTGACCCTTACAAACGAGTTGTCGACAAATTGTCGACAACCTAAATTAATTGTTTTTCTTTTGTGCTGCTTTACACTATGCTGAATAACATGGAACTACAAGAACAAACCAAATTAAAAATCATTAATGTTATTCAAGCACTGATTCCACAAGCGGATATTTATCTTTTTGGTTCACGTGCAACAGGTCAGAATCGTCCATATTCCGATATTGATATTGCATTGGACGCGGGGCATCCACTCGATCGATTAGATGTTGGTGAAGTGCGTGATATGCTAAATGCCTCGAATATGCCATATTCGTTTGATATTGTGGATCTTCAAAATATTGGTGTTGATTTTAAAAATAATATAATTGCTGAAAGAGTTCTATGGGCAAAGAGAAAGTAATTGCTAAAATTGCAAACTTTCAAAAAGCACTTGCATCTTTACATGCGGCACTAGTGCGCTTTCAGAAAGTATCTCCGGATGATGAGTTGTATGAGCCACTACGTGATTCACTTATTAAACGATTTGAATATTGTATCGATATGTTCTGGAAAATGTTGCGCGAATATATTATAGAAGAGCACGGAATTGATGTTCCTGCTAGTCCGAAAGCAGTCATTAAAGTTGCCGTTGATCTTTATATTATTACAGATGATCAGCACAAGCTCTTTGTGTCAGCAATTAATGACAGAAATTTGACTTCGCACTCGTATCATGAAGAAGTTGCTCAACAGATAGCTTCGCACGTAATATACTACTACCAAAATATGCATGCATTGGTCAAAAAGCTTATATCATAGTTATTAATTAGTACTCTCAAAAAAAGGAATTACTATGAAATATATGTGTGCCTTTCTTATAACTATGTGCATGACATCGCTGTATGCAGCAGATATAGATACTGCAACTCCACGTAATGTTGATCTTTCGCAAGTAACTATAGAGCTTCAGAATGATCATCCAGAACTTATTGATACGTTATGCAAGATGTGGCATGATGTGTCAGGAAAAAAAGCATTTCCTGATTTTTCAGCTATTAAAGATACTTATACTAACGATGTATTAAAGCCACAGATGCACAGTGATGAGCTGCCATTGGCCTTGATTGCTTTTTTGCACGGAGAGCCGATCGGTTTGTGTGCATTACGCCCTACGTGCATACCAAAAGTGGGAGCTGTTCCTTGGTCAGATGAACATCCGGAGAAAAAACCATGGTTTGCAATTTTTGTTGCAGCAGCTTGCCAAAAGCAGGGAGTTGGTAAGCTATTATTACGAGAAACTATGCGCTATGCGCAAACTAAGTTTGGGTTTGATCGAGCATATGTAGTGCCTGATGATGCTGAACTTGAAGCACTCTATATAAAAAAGGGATGCACAAAAATTGCTGATACTACATTACGTGATAAGCCTGCGCCGGTCTTGGAAATAGAATTTAAGAAACTGTTGAGCGCTCAACAGCCTTAAAATCATGGTATACAATTTTTGCCAATCAAAGGTTATATGAGATATATATTTTTATCGGTGATATTTTTCTGTTCTGTATTATTTGGTGTGCAACAACATATTGTTTTGGTTGGTCCTCCAGGAGCAGGTAAAGGTACGCTTGCCAGTTTTTTGCAAGAGCGTTATGGATATTATAATATCGCTTGTGGAGACATATTGCGTGAGCATGTCAAAAATGGTACAGAATTTGGCAACTTGGTGAAAACATATATATCGCAAGGTGATCCGGTACCCGCTCAGATTGCATTAGATGCATTAATTAAGCCGGAAGTAGAATCTGCTTTATCCATGAACAAACCATTTATTGTCGATGGTTTTATTTTGAGTGTAGAACACCGAGATGCATTACTTGATTATTTTAAACAGCAGAATATTCTCGATACAGTTTATATCATTCAGTTGGATGCATCAGATGAGAGTATAATTGATCGTGTGATGTCACGTGTAGTGTGCACAACGTGTCACAAGAATTTTACGCAACAAGATAGATCATGCGATATTTGTGGCGGCCCATTGGTGGCTCGCGATGATCAAAAAATAATTGTGCAGCGGCTCAGTAAATATCATGCAAATATTGAGCCGGTTGTTGCTACATTGCCTGCGCTTTGCAAAGTAATACGAATTGATACCGAGCTTCCGCTTGCACAATTGGAACAGGAATATCAAACTATATTGCTGCATTCTGGTGTGCTATAAAATTAACTCGTGACAAAATGTCACAAGTTGAAACTGATGCAATTGAACTGTCGACAAATTGTCGACGCTTCAAATTAATAGGAATTAAAATATCTTAGATGCCGATCGACACTTTCTGAAATTATGTTATCATTAATAATAAGTTATATTATTAATCTTTTATTTAAGAAAATCATCTATGATGAGAATATCATTAGTGTTGTCATTAGCAGGATTATTGCTTACTCATGCAAGTTATTCGCGCAATCCGAGTTACAGAACTTACATTTTGCCCGATGAACAGGTAATTTCTAAATGTATGAAAGAGGTATGCCTTGAATCTTTTGATCGAGAAACGGGTTATTCTAGAAAAAATGCCAATCAAGAGCTAGATGCATTTGATCTGCACGATCGATTTATCCAATCGATGTATGATTTTGTCAGATATCTAAACGGTGTTTATATGTATAGCCATGATATAATGAGTCGATTTAACATAGTTTCAAAGATGGCGCTTTGGACTACGGGAGAAGATACATTGTATAAATGCATGCTTGGAAATGAAAAAGCAGAAGAAGTGTTATCGGAATTAAAGGAAGCTGGTATAGATATCGAAGATGTCAACCAACGCAAGAAGCAAGTGTATGAAATAGTAGAGACGGTTTTTAGCAAAACCAACGAAAAATAATTAATCAAATGACTATAAGGGGGCATTGATGTATTAAAGGCATCCATGCCCTTTTATTTATGATAAGTTATTCTTCTTGCGGATACGTAATCTGAGTACCATGTACTTTTGCAAACGGCGTCATGCTGTGTGGCTTGCTGGAAGTTGCATTAAAAATATTTTCTACATTTACATTGTGTACCAATAATGCATCACCAATTAATGAGCGATGGCATCGCCATGGCACCGCTTCCGCGCACATGATAGCAACTGTTTTGTTGTGCGCAATATCTATCAGTGTGCTCAGCCCTTCAGTAAATTCTGCTGTCTGCATATAATCTGCAAAGCCCCTAAATGAGCTGTTATGCCATCCGGTATTAACTGAATCTGCATGAGCATGGCGCAAGCCGCCGAGATTTTTCTGATGACGATAACCAATATGATGGTTGCGCAAAACATGCGCCAATTCAGGTCCATTAAACTGTGGGTTGTGACGTGACTTTGGTATCGTGCGAATGTCCACAAGTTCATTAATGTTGTACTGTTGTAAGATGTTAATGAATTCGTCGATGCTGTGGGTGGAATGGCCGATGGTGTATACGGTTGTTTTTTTATGCATAATATCCTTTTTGTGGTCTAAGATGCGGCTTACATCATTTTACTATAGGTGCAAAGTCAGCACTATGTCTATAAAAGTAATTCAAATTTACAATTTGAATTTTTAATAAATCAATAAAGTGAAAATCGAGACATATTTGATAATTAATGATATGCTGAAATATGCTTAAAATAAATAATTTAAAGGGTCCCGTAAATGAATCCCAAGCATAAAAAAACGCAATATTTTTCAGTAAAAGGCCTTTTTGAAGGCCTATCTAGCTTTAACGAGTTAGAAAATAGAATTTCTAGTTTACCAGAGGTTGAGCGTGGGGATGCCTTTGAGGTATTTGCCGAAGCCTACTTTAAGACTCAAGATCTTCATCAAATACAAGAAATATGGCCAGAGAAAGTATTACCACAAAGTTTGCGTGATGTTCTTGGGGTACAGACAGATGCGGGGGTTGATGGGGTTTTTAAAACTCATTCGGGCCTTTATACCGCGTATCAGGTCAAATTCAGAACTAATAGAGTTGCATTAACCTGGGATAATGACGGACTGGGTAAATTTTTTGGACAAACCGATCGAGTTGATAAACGTGTACTTTTTACTAATTCTGTTGATTTGTCACATGTTACAAACACTCGCGCTGACTTTTATTCTGTAAAAGGAACTGAGTTAGATAATCTTAACCGATCAGATTTTCAAGCAATCGATAATTGGCTTAAAACCGGCGTAATTATAAAAAATAAAAAAACATTGTACTCATATCAGCGGGAAGCAGTTAATGATATTTTACGTGAGTTAAATACCAACGATCGCACCACGGCAGTTATGGCATGTGGTAGTGGTAAAACATTGGTTGCTCTTTCTGTCGCTGAAAAAATAGAAGCCAAAACAATTCTTGTTTTGCTTCCGTCACTCGCATTAATTAAGCAGACGTTGCGTGATTGGGCAGATGATAATAATTGGGATAGCTTTAATTTCTTGTGTGTTTGTTCTGATATTACTGTAATCCAAGGTAGTGATGAAATTGTTTTACAGCAGTATGATTTAGATTTTCCTGTTACTACGCAACAAGAGGTTGTCGAAGCATTTCTATTAAATAAAGACACTCCACGTAAAATTATTTTTTCTACATATCAATCGTGTCAGATAGTTGCGCAGGCAATGCCGCAGACTTTTTCTTTTGATTTAGCAATATTTGATGAAGCTCATAAAACAGCATCCCGTCAAGGGACCAATTATGCATTTGCATTACGAGACAGCAATTTATCTATAAAAAAAAGATTGTTTTTAACCGCGACGCCGCGTCATTACAATCTAAATAAAAAAGATAAAGAGGGTGAGCAACAACTTGTATTTTCTATGGATGATCAAGCTACGTATGGTCGTATAGCGCATCAACTATCATTCAGAGCCGCTGTTAAACAAAATATAATATGTGATTATAAGGTGATCATTTCAGTAGTAACCTCTGAAATGATTAATCGTGAATTGTTAAAGCGCGGTGAAGTTATTGTTGAAGGTGATGCGGTTAAGGCATTGCGTATTGCTAATATTTTGGCGATAGAGCGTGCTGTAAAGGAATATGGAATGAAACGAATTTTTTCATTCCATAGTTCAGTTCAAGCAGCAAAATCATTTACTGCAAAAACCAATGAAGGAATTGGTATACATCTTAAAGATTTTGTTACTCTGCATGTTAATGGAGAAATGTCTACCAATAAGCGCGATGCGCTTTTAAAAGAGTTCAAGGAATCTGAAAAAGCCATTATTTCTAATGCGCGTTGCCTGACGGAAGGTGTGAATGTTCCAGCTGTTGATATGGTTGCATTTGTTTCTCCTAAAAAAAGTAAGGTTGATATTGTACAAGCTGCTGGTAGGGCAATGCGTAAGCATGGCGATAAGAAATGCGGTTACATTTTAATTCCTCTTTTCATGCAAATGGCAGATGATGAAAGTTTTGAACAGGCACTTTCAAAAACAAAATTTGAGACGGTTTGGGATGTTCTGCAAGCAATGCAAGAACAGGATGAAAGTTTAGTAGAAATCATTGCTCAATTGCGTGAGGCTCGAGGTAAAGCACTTGGTATAAATGATAATCGTTTACGAGAGCGCGTTGAAATTTTGGGGCCGGAATTACTTTTAGATGATTTGCGTGATGCAATAGCAACGCAAATTATTGATCAGTTAGGATCTGGTTGGGATGAAAGATTAGGAGAGCTCATAAAATTTAAAGGATTGTTCGGGCATTGCAATGTTTCGCAATTGTCCCAGCAATATCGCGATCTAGGTTCTTGGGTGACTACGCAGCGGCGTGTTTATAACGCAAAGAAGATGTCTAGTGAACGTATTAAAAAGCTTGAAGCTATTGGGTTTGAGTGGGATCCTCTGTCAAATAAATGGGCATCGATGTTTACTGCTTTGTCTGAATATCGCAAGAAATATGGTACTTGTAATGTGCCTCAAAATTATTCAGAAGATCTTGATCTTGGCGTATGGGTAAGTATGCAACGATGTGCTTATAAAGCCGGAAAAATATTACAAGATCGAATTGAAAAGCTTGAATCTATCGGTTTTGAATGGGACCAATTTTCAGAGCAATGGGAAAAGATGTTTATTCAACTAAGTGAATATCGCGAAAAAAATGGTGATTGTTTTGTGCCGAGAGATTTTTCTGAAAATATTATACTCGCGACTTGGGTAAGTGATCAGCGAAAAATGTATAACAAAGGAAAATTGTCTCAACACCGAATTACTAAGCTTGAATCTATTGATTTTCATTGGGATCCATTGGATCAAGTGTGGGATGCTAAATTTGCTGAATTATGCAAATACCAACAGATGTATGGAAATGATATACCTGCTAAATTTTCAAAACATCATAAACTTGCAATATGGATGCAGCATCAACGAAATTACTATAAGAAAGGCCGATTATCTATCGAGAGAATAACAAAACTTGAATCGATTCGTTTTGATTGGGATCCACTAAACAATACATGGCACACTAGATTTGCTGAACTACGAAAATACAAAGAAGTTCATGGTAATTGTGATGTTCCTTCAAAATATTTTGAGAGTCCTTTGCTGCGATCTTGGGTTTGTAATCAACGAACCTATTATAAGCAAAAAAAACTTTCAAATGAACGAATAATCCTTCTTGAATCGATTGGTTTTGTTTGGGAATCATTAGATCAGCAATGGGAAAACATGTTTAATGAACTTAATAAACACTACACAATTTTTGGTCACCCAAATGTACCCAAGCGCTATAATGAAAGTCATGGATTAGGCACGTGGTGTCAGGGACAACGAAATGCCTATAAAAACAAAAAACTATCGCCGGATCGCATTAATAAACTTACGTCGATTGGATTTTGCTGGGATCCGTTAGCTGAACAATGGGAAAGAATGTTTGTTGAATTGTTTAAATATTATGGTGAATATGGTAATTGTGATGTGCCACATAGATATTCAATGAATCCAACCCTCGGATTGTGGGTAGGTGTTCAGCGACGAGCGTATAAAAAAAATAAGTTATTGAAAGAATATATTAATCGTTTGGAATCAATTGAATTTGATTGGGCTCCACTTACTTCCTCATGGGATGAGATGTTTTATAAATTATGCAAATATCGTGAAATTCATGGTGATTGCAATGTATCATCGAAGTGTCCTGAAAATCCAATACTTGGGAGATGGGTTCACAATCAACGGATGCTTTATAAGCAAAAAAAATTGACACAGGATCGTATTGATAGGCTCAATGGAATTGGTTTTCTTTGGAAAATAAAATTTTGAATATTGTAAGATTTTGTATTTGGCTATAGATATTTTTCCAAGAAGGGACTTTGTGATTGTCCGTTCAAAATCAGCCGTTTTGCATATTAGGCTGTTTTTGTATTTCTATATGCGCTCTTTGCAACATATTTAAACTGCTCGGGCCTTCGTTAAAAGCTATAATTGAATAAATATAGATTGAGAAGGCGCTATTGTATATTTAAAATTATCAGTGCAAGATAGTATGTATTTTCAGATAACTGCATTTATGCTCCTATTATATGCCTTATATAATAGGAGCATAAATGCAAGAAAAAAATAACTATTTTGCTAAAATTTTCTTCTTGCATTCATTTTCGTTCTCGTGCAATCTACAAGAAGTATTCATGGGGAATGTATAAACCTTTAACCACAGGAGAATGTATATGATCAAAAACATACAAGACCCCCACGATAAAAGGAGAATGGAAATGCGTGATAACTTGCGTGATATCTATTTACAAGACCGGCTGCAAAATTGGCCTATTCCAGCACAGAGAATTGGCAATAAGATCGTCGTGAAGCATAAGAACTTTCCACGCTTACACATCGAAGTCTCTACGGAAAGAGAGGCGGCAGAGCGGTTTTTAGGTATTATCGAAAAACAGTTAGTAGATGCACCTATCGAAATGATAGATCATCTTTTTGACCAGTTTTTAGCGTAATTAACGTTAGGGTGCATGCACTTTATGCAAGGCGAAGGAATAGCGCATGGTATTTGACAAGAAGTTATATGACGAACTTCGCGAGATAGCCGAAGAACAACGCCAAAGTGAAAACAAGGCGTTGACTATGGGTGAATCGTCGTGGGATGAACTTGGGCGAACTCGTGATTTGAACACTCGAGTAACTGAGATCATGCAACAGTTAACTAAGAAGCGCTAATTGTGCTACGAAGTTGAACTTCAATGTGGTGCGTATCCGAAAAGGTGCGCACCACCTTATTCCATATCTGAAAGATATCTAATCTCCGCAACCGGATCAGCGGCGCCAAAGATCCCTTGTGCAACACCAAATTCAGTAGCGCCTGCATGCAGCGGGCCGGCAATAGTTGAGCGGTTGATACCGCCGTCACATGCAATGGTTACGTTGTAGCCATTTCGCTCAATAAATTGGGCTAAAGTTGCCACACGAGTAGTCGTTTCGGGTATAAATTGCTGACCAGAATGGCCAGGATTAACCGACATCACGAGAACTTGATCTACCAATGCAAGGTAGGGGTAAATTTCATTTAAGGGCGTTTTTGGATTGATTGCAATGCTCGGCCGCCAATTTTTTGCCCGAATGGCACGAATAACAACTTGTACGTCGTCATTTGTTTCTATATGAAAGGTCACCGTGCTTTCAGGAGCGAGCTTAAGTTTTTCTAAAAATAAGGTAGGGTGATCGATCATAAGATGCGCCCAGATCGGCTTTAACGTAGCTTGTGCAATTGCATTGGCAAATTGTGCTCCCCACGTTAAATTTGGCACAAAATGGTTGTCCATGATATCAATATGCCAGCCCGCGCTAACCGCTTGCAGGCGTTCCATGGTGGCTTGTAAATTCAGTAAATCTGCTGAAATGAGTGATGGATAGATGCTTGGCATAAGAATCCCTTTTTGGATTCAGCCTACTATCTTTATGCGCTTAAGCACAAGAAATCAGCCCCCTCATGACAATATTATAGTATCTGGTACACTAAATACGGTAGGAAAGCCTACACAAACGCATTAACACACCAGTACAAAAGGATCTTCTGATGCAGCAGCACCATCCGGTAAAAGCCCTCAATATGGTTATTCTCATGGTTACCGATCTTGACGCTTCCATAGCGTTTTATCAAGATTTGGGGTTCAAACTTGTCTTTCGGCTCAAAGATACCTGGGCGGAATTTCGCATTGGGAGCGTTAAATTAGGTCTATGCCCGACAACGCATTCACAAGAAGGGCGTAGAAGCGGGTTAGTGCTGGAAGTGGAAGATCTGGTCGGCACGTACGAACAACTTAAAGATTCAGTACAGTTCTTAACCGAGCCCAAAGAGGCGGTGCATGGTAAAATGATTACTTTCGCTGATCCAAGCGGTAATATCCTTGATTTTTATCAGCCGACACCTGAAAAAGTCGTAGAATTGGCAAAACAGCGCGCGCAAGAAGAAGAATCTTGTGCTCAAAAAGCCGGCTGTTGCGGCGGCGGCGATTGCTAAGACAAATGGCGTCATTGCAACCTTTTTTGCATAGTTAAAAGGCAGCAAACTAAGGTGTATATGCAGAACTGTATAAAGATAATATGAGTCAGTTGCTATCAAAAAAGATGCGTTGATTTTTTAAACTTTTGTTTTATAATTATGTAGTAAAGATAGTTTTTTAATAGTTTTAAAAATACGGAGTAACGACATGTTTGAAAGACTAAAACCACTCGGTGATCGTCTGTTGGTCAAACGCATTGAGCAGGAAGAAAAAACTGCCGGCGGTATTATTATCCCCGATGCGGCAAAAGAAAAAGCACAAACAGGTTCTGTACTTGCAGTAGGTCCTGGACGTAGAGATACCTCAGGTGCATTTATTCCTATGGATGTACGCGTAGGTGATGTGATCTACTTTGGTAAATATGCGGGCACAGAAGCCGGTGTAGACCACCTGATCATCCGTGAAGATGAAGTTTTGGGTATTGTTCAAAAATAATTTAGGGAGATTAAGATTATGGCTAAAAAAATAGTATTTGGCGGGCAAGCGCGCGACGCTATCCGCAAAGGTGTTGATGCATTGGCCGATGCGGTTAAAGTTACGCTTGGACCCAAAGGACGCAATGTAATTTACGAACGTTCATTCGGTTCACCAGCGGTTACCAAAGATGGTGTTACCGTTGCAAAACAGATAGAACTTAAAGACCCGATGGAAAACATGGGTGCACAAATGGTTAAAGAAGTTGCAAGCAAAACTGCTGATCTAGCAGGTGATGGCACAACAACTGCAACTGTATTGGCACAAGCGGTTTTCCGTGAAGGTAACAAATATGTTACTGCCGGTGCAAATCCTATGGAACTTAAGCGCGGCATAGAAAAAGCGGTAGCAGTAGTTGTTGAAACTATTAAACAAAGTGCAAAATCGGTCAGCAATAAAAAAGAGATCGAACAAGTTGCAACTATTTCTGCAAACTCAGATATGAACATTGGCCGCCAAATTGCAGAAGCAATGGAACGTGTTGGTCAAGATGGTGTTATCACCGTTGAAGAAGCAAAAGGTATGTACGATGAACTTGATGTTGTAGAAGGTCTACAGTTCGATCGTGGTTACCTTTCACCATACTTCATAACCAGTCCTGAAAAGATGGAAGCGGTTATGGATAATGCAATGTTGCTTATTCATGATAAAAAAATTACAAGCATGAAAAGCTTGTTGCCAATTTTAGAACAAGTTGCAAAATCCGGCCGTGGCTTAGTAATTATAGCAGAAGATATCGAAGGTGAAGCGCTTGCTACGTTGGTAGTAAACAAATTGCGCGGTACGATTAATGTCATTGCAATTAAAGCTCCAGGATTTGGTGATCGTCGCAAAGAGATGTTGGAAGATATCGCAATATTAACCGGTGGCGAAGTGGTATCAGAAGACAAAGGATTAAAGCTTGAAAATGTTACCTTGCATAGCCTTGGTAATGCAAAGCGCGTTATCGCAACTAAAGATGCTACTACTGTTATTGGTGGTGCTGGCAACAAAGATGCGATTAACGGTCGTGTTGCACAGATTCGTATGCAGATTGAAAACTGCACATCAGATTATGATAAAGAAAAACTCCAAGAGCGTCTTGCAAAACTTGCAGGCGGTGTTGCAGTAATTCGTGTTGGTGCAGCAACTGAAACTGAAATGAAAGAAAAGAAAGATCGTATCGACGATGCATTAAGCGCTACACGTGCTGCAGTGGAAGAGGGTATTGTTGCCGGTGGTGGCGTTGCCTTGCTTCGTGCACAAAAAGCAGTACAAGAGCTTAAGCTCGAAGGTGACGAAGCACTTGGTGTACAGATTATCAGCAAAGCAATTGAAGAACCATTGCGCATTATTGCACAAAATGCCGGCTACGATGCTTCAGTAATTGTTAATCGTGTACGTTCAGAAACTGGCAACATGGGCTTTGATGCAAAGACAGGCGAATTTGTTGATATGGTTGCAGCGGGTATTATTGACCCTGCTAAAGTTACCCGTTCAGCAATACAAAATGCAGCGTCAATTTCCGGTCTGTTGTTGACCACCGAAGCTACCATTTATGAAATTCCTGAAGACAAAAAAGAAGCAGCTCCGGCACCAGGTATGGGTGGCATGGGCGGCATGGGTGGTATGTACTAAGTACAAGCCCAGCTTTATATTTTACTTCGTAGAAAAGATGAAAAGACCTACTGTTTAAGTAGGTCTTTTTTTTGTAATTATTTCAGATTCTTTGCACGCAGTGCAATGATAATCCAACTCCAGCCGACAAAGATTGCATCAATACCCAAGAACAGACCAATGGTCCACAATCCCGAAACCGGCCATTGTTGCCAAATCAAGAAACCTAACAACAATGATAGTGCACCGCTCAATATAATCCAACCGCGATGTGGCAAATTATAGGCAAGGGCAAAAATAATTTTAATGATACCCGATACTGCAAAAAAGAATGCTAAAAGTAAAGTGAGCGTAATTGCATTCAATTCCGGGTTCATAAACATATAGCCGCCGGCAAGCAGATATAATGCTGCTAAAATAAGATGCAGCAAGAACTTGTCCCAGAAGCGCATTTTAAATGCTTGTACTAATTCAAAAATACCAATACCGATTAACAAACCTGCAAGCGTAATAACGGAAAAGATAGTTGCAGTGTAAGAAAAGAGCATCGCAATGGTGCCAAGCGCAATAAGGCCGATGCCGAGTAATAAGTACCAGCGCCAGTTTCTGTGTAGCTGCGCGGCAACTGTTTGATTATCAATGTTCATCGTACACTCCTTTTATGGTGGTTAGTGATTATAGAGAAGTTAATATATTTAACTTCTCTATTTCAAGAGTTTGCACTATATAACGCGTTCATGTATCAGCATCTTCTGTGCAACCTTTTCAAACAGCGGTACGGCAACTTGCGCTGCAAATAATCCCGGCGTACTCGCCTCTTGTATATAGGTTACAATGACGCGCTTGTAATTATCTTTTTGTGCAATGCCGGCACAGGTAAAACAGTTTTTATCTTCACGATACACACCATCAACAAGTAAGTTTCCTGTACCGGTTTTACATTTAATATTATAGCCGCGCATGCGTGCACGATATGCAGTACCATGTAATGTGGTGCGTTCTAAAATCTCTTCTATCTGTGCAATTGCTTCATCACTATACAGTTGTTCTGATGCAATCGGCACCGTTGTGGTACGTATATGTGGCGGCACTATGATGCCATTGTTGGCAATCAATGCAAACGCCTGTGCGAGTTGCAGCAACGTAGCACTGATTTCGTATCCATACGAAAGAGAAAAGAGTGACTGCTTTGACCAGCGTTCAGGTGGATTAATAAAACCACTCTGTTCGCCCGGGAGTTCAATACCGGTTTTTTTGCCAAAGCCCACCCGTTGCAAATGAGTATATAACGTAGCTTGTAATCGCTTTGCTACTTGCGCAATACCGATGTTGTTAGATTTTTCTATTATCTGTGACAAGGTAAGCAGGCCATGTGCATGGGTAGTGTTAATGCGCCGCCCATCAATACATGCATGCAGATCGTTCATGCAATCGATGCGTTCCTCTAATGTTATCACCTGTTCTTGCAGCGCTGCCAGAGCAGTAAATACTTTCATCACCGAACCAAGTTCATACTGTTCATTAATGGTGTAATTTTTGGTGCGGTTAAGATCAAGCCCTTGCAGATGCTCAGGATCAAAGGTGGGGTAGTTTGCCATAGCAAGAATATCACCTGTGTGCGGATCAAGAATAAGTACCGAACCTTGACGTGCATCAAATTGTGCAACCGTTGCGCGCAACTGCTCATCAACTAAGTATTGCAGATGTGCATCCAGCGTAAGTTGTATCGGTTCGGTTGCTGACGGTACAAGATCATCCTGTTGTACCGGTTGGCAAAAAAAATGTTCTGCATGCGCATCTTTGAGAATATGATATTTCTGTTTAGTGCCGCGCAGATAGGCATCGCAGCTATATTCAATTCCCATAATGCCATGATTATCAATGTCGGTAATGCCAATAACGGATGCTAAAAATGGGCACGGATAATGACGATGTGGCTCTTTTATAATGTGGATATCGCGTGGTGCATGTGCAAGTTCTGCAATCTGTTCTTTGCTCAGGTTGCGTTGCACATACATAAATTTTTTGTGCAAACTGTTGTTGAGTCGTTCGTATGCAGCAGGGTACATGATGCTTAAAAATTCTTGCACTGCATCTGGATCTTTTAGCGCAGTTGGCACAATATAGGCTGATAATGCCATGCAGTTGCCGGCAAGCAGCGTACCATTACGATCAATAATACAGGCACGCTCGGCAGAACGCGTTATTGTTTTTTTATACTGTTGCTGCCCAAGCTGCTGCAAAAATGGGCCATTGTGCGTCTGTATATAAAACAGATTGCCCATAATAATGGCGTACCCAATACAAAAGCATAAAAATAGATGCGTTATGCGAGCAGATGGTAGCGGATTATGCATGATCGCTTATTTTTTTAAGCTGCCGGAGCGTAATTGGGCGCATATGCAAGTAACGAGCTGCATAACGTTTTACCGTGTCATGCTGCTGCAAGCTGCACAGTTCCTGGTTGAGTTGGTCACACTTTTTGCTTACGTTGGCGAGTTCAAGCTCTAATGCTTGCTTGCGATAAATAAGTTTGGTTGAGCGCATGCGTTTGTCGATCTGCAAAAGCACAAAAGCTACATTAACTAAAATAACGGTAACAATAAATTTGCGTTGATACATAACCCCTCCTTTTTTCTTTGTCCGTTTATGTAGTCTAACAGGTTGGCTCGATAAGAATAAATGGTTTGCATTGCTTGCTTATGCTTTACATAGTAGGTAAACTTTGTACCTTAGAGAGAGCAATAATTTGAGAGCTATGTGTAAAGGATAATATATGGTATACACATTACCTTATGTGCAAGCAGTGTTGATAATACTTATGCTGTTTAATGGGCAGTTATGTGGTGGCTGGAACAGTGAAGAGGATAGAATTAATGCGTTTGAGCGTACCGGTTTGCATGTTAACGATGCACCGGTTGAATATCCAGGATTATCCCATGAAATTTGCCAATTACCCATTAGATATATGGTGGACTCGGCTTTAGACCAGCATGCTGTGTGGCGGGGCCCGACGCGTTGCAGTTATTCCAGTGACATATGGGATGCAGAAAAAGATCGGCATAAACGATTTGTTGATGGCAAATTAACCTATAAACAATGTAGCATTGGTCAACTATTAAATGCTAATCCACAATGCGCGCCGCGGTTACCCGTTATTCGCAAAATGTTTTTCTGGGAAAACTTTGGGTATGCGTTTGGTACTCCTTTTATGTTTCTTGGTGGGGTTGCGATTCTTTCAGCCTATCTTGCCAAAGATGTGCCATTACAAAAATGTGCATATGTCACGGCAGTATTAGGTGGATTATGGGCAGCGTGGGGTCTATTTGATAGTTGTTTTATTGATAGCAGGGATAAATATGGCAATGCTATTCATGAAATGAGTAATCGATTAGAGAATGGGGTCAAAAAATTCGATTCTGAAATATGGTTACTTGATCGTTCGCGGGAGACAGGTATTTTGAATCTTCCACCCGAGCAAGCATCGGCTTCTTCGAGTGAAGAACTAGAATTTTATAAGCCGGTATATGAGTCATTAAGAAACAATGAAGAGAATATACAACGTGCTATACAAGCTTTACCGGAGAGAAATTTTAATTTTGTGGCAAAAAAACATTGGGCTGAAGTTAAAAAAAAGGAAGATTTAGCGTTTATGCTGGGTGGCGGCAGTGTCGCTGCGCTTGCACTATTACTTGCCAGACAAACGGGAATGTGATCGTTAAATATATAACTTTTTTCAAAGGATTTTTGATGAAATTACAGTTTATGCAGCTATCATGCCTGCTGTTTCTCATGAGTAGTTCTTATATATTAGGCGGGGAGCATTGGACAATTGCAAGGTGTGATGAAAACTATCAAGGGATTGCTCGGGATGTAAACGACTTACGTGTAACTTATGTTGGTAATTCTAAAATGGCGGCATTTACCGCACATAAGGGTATAGCATATAAAGTAAGTGAAGATTTTGGATATGATTCTCGTGTAGTAAAGTCCAATGATATAAGTTTACAAAGTTGCAATATTGGTCAAATATTAAATGCTAATCCATTTAGCGCACCGAGCGCTGGAAAACCTTCAAACTGGTATTTCTTTCAACGTTTTATATGCGGATTACATCTTCCTTTTCTAATTTTAGGTGGAGGAGCAGTGTGTGCAACATATACTATTAATATTAACAACATTGATATGCGAAAATGGGCTGCTCTTGCTGCAACAGCATGGGCAGGAGGAACTGCATTGTGGGGTATGTATAATCTCTGTTTTGGCGATAGCAATGTAGCATGTGATAAAGAAATTGCCCGTAAGAGATTAGACTTACGAGTACGCGACCAATCCGATCCAAAAAAATGGTTACTTGATCGCTCGCAGGAAACAGGTATTGTAGAGTTATTGCCTGCGCGAAGGCCATCTGCTAAAACGTCCCAAGATGCGCAATCATCATCAGGATCGTCCGGGAATTCTGTGGATACTGTTAGCGATCAAAAGCTACGCGAGATAGTATATCAGAACGCATGTAGTTTTCAGATAGCTTATAATAGATTAGATGCATTACCATCAAGGGATTATTTACCAGAAGCACAAGGATTTTACGCGCAAGTATATCGCAAACAGAATTACGGACGCATTTTGGGCAGTAGCATTGCAGCAGTCGGAGCGCTTTTTCTTGCGTATAGAGCTCAATAACAGATTTAGATTTACAACATTTTAAAGAAAGAACAGAAATATGTTTTCACGATCACTCTTTAACTCTATAACAGTAATCATTATATGCACGGGCAGCATGTTTGCAGCAGCAAATCCAAACGAGACAAAACTTTATAAGTATGCGTATCGCATAAAAGGCCAGGATGATAAAAAGATTAAACTGGTAGATATGAGTTCACTCGATGGTGCTGCTAAATTATCTACATTCGATTGTGTAATAAACGATGAGAGCGGATCAGATATATCTATAGATACAAGCCTTTCTGATATCTGTAAACGATCCGAGCCATTTTTTTTCTATGATAATGGTAAAGTGTACTATCACCAGCACGTATCTGTGGCAATTAGATCAGATCATCTGCAAAACATTACTGCGCGTTGGCTATTATTATCGGCAGCAACGACTCCCGAAGCTCATGCATATCTGACTATAAATGCGGGAAATGCGTTTAACGTAAGCGCTCAGGACGCAGCAAAAAAATTAAAAGGGCATAGTACTACCTGCGTAGTAATTAATATAGAAGCATTTAAAAAAATGATTGCACGCCAAGTAACTGGCGACAGTGCAGTGATAGATATTCCAACTATTTCTGTTGATCTTGAAGAGCGTGCATCGCAACCACGACAAATGGTGCCAGAAGGTATTGGATTTACTCCATTTTGGGTACGCTGGTATGCAAAATGGTTTAACAACTAAATTTACTTCTATTGTTAGCCACTTTTTTAAAGTTTGACAAATTATGTACAACGAATAAAAATATATGAAACAAATCTTTACATCTTATTTTACGGAGTTAATCAGATGAATAAATATATGTTACAAGCATCAATGTTGATGTTAACGGTAGCTTCAAGTCAATTGCTTGGTGCAAGCGATAGCGAAGGCCGGCAACTGGATGGAAGCGACGATGAAAAGGGTTGTGTTGAGACTGTAGCACTAGCAGCAGTACACGAACAAATGTTGCAAGCGAGTACGAGCGGTGCCTCTCGTCCAACAAGCAGAGGTATCGATTCATTCAGTTCAGAAGTTGATGATTTACCTGCATCTATTAATCGCTATTCAGTCATTGCCTATTTGCCTAACTCAAAATTAGATCGACTACGTGTAACGTTGCCTACCTATGGTGCACCGGTTGGTACATCTGCAGCACCTTTGTTGAAAAAGGGATCATTTAAGTATGAAGCACAAGCTGCTCCAATTGCTGCATCTCCATTAAAAATTGCAACTATTGGGCAAATATTAAATGCAAATCCATTTAAAGGAAGCAATATACCGACAGATAAAAGATGGTTGCAACTATGTGTAAGTGGTGATGGTATTGATGATCTTGTTCTTGATCAAAGTAATGAATCCTATGATCCATCAGCTCCACGTTCAAGTACAGATCCGGTGCTATCACGCTCACAAGCAGCATTTAAAGTAGTAGATAAAAAAACAGCTAAAGCCTTGCTTGCAGCTTCATGCCTTAACAAACGCAATTTAGAACAAACTAGTGCACATCTGCCAGCGCCGACAGAATATGCACAGAATCTACAACTGGGTATACTTTTTGGTGATGTACAACCGAGTCGTATGGATGGCCATACGGCTGCGCTTAATCAAGCCATAAATAATAAAATAGATTCTGGTCTAGGCTGGACTTTCTTATGCGACATCCAATAGTCTTTAGATAATTATTTAAAAAGGCTCGAAATACAGTACTATGTATTTCGGGCCTTTTTTGTGTGTATTTTAGGCGGTTTTGACCTGTTGACAAATTATGTAAATTGTGCGAAATTAGTATATGACATAATGAAAAGATGTTAGCAATTGCCTTAAGGTAGGCTAAAGGCTATCTTTAAATCTTATTTGCGGAGACTATATGCAGATACGTAAATTATACATGTTACAAATATTATTCGTGATGTTAACAATAACAGCAGGTCAACTATTTGGTGCAGCCGTTAGCGAAGACCACGCTACGGATGAACGTTTTGCAAAACGTGTTGATACATTTGATTCAGTAGTGCATTGGTTGCCTACAGCTGTTCAAAATTTACCAATTTATTACTTGCCTAACTCAAAGTTAGATAGACTACGGGTTACGTTACGCGCATTGGGTACTCCAGCTGATGCGTCTATAGCACCTATGGTAGCAAGAGAGGGATATAAGTATGTTGCGCAAACTGCGCCGGTTGTACCATCGCCATTAAAAGTTGCAACTATTGGTCAAATCTTGAATGCGAATCCATTTAAAGGAGAGCATCTGCCAACTAATAGAAAATGGCTACATCTATGTGCTGGTGGTAATGGTATTAGCGATGTAAAACAGCATGGTTTTACAGATGCTGCGACGGAATTGCTTCAAGCGGCATGTCAAAATTCGCGAAGTATGCAAGCAGCGGAAGAATATCTACCGGGTTTTTCAACGGAAGATGAACGTATAGAGTTAGGCGTACTTTTTGGTGAGATAGAACCGCGTCGTATGGATCAAATAACAGCTAACAGATTAGGCACTAATCCAGACATGATTGCTGTGTGTAGAATCCAATAATTACTCTTTAGATATTATTTAAAGGCCCGGAATACAACAATATGTATTCCGGGCCTTTTTTGTGCATTGTAGCGGACTTTTGCCCCTTGACAAATTATGTAAATTACATCAACATATATGACATATAATCTTTACATCTTATTCTCGAAAGTTTATGCAGATGAATACATATATGGTATGTGCAACATTCATGATGTTAATAATATCAGCAGGACAACTGTTTGGGGCAGCATCAAGCGATGATAAAATTATAATAACAGCTGAAAGACCAGCCATCAAAGGCAGAAGCGTCGATTCATTTCCTACACAAGTTGATATATTGCCTGATAATGTTCAAGATTTGCAAATTGCCTATTTGCCTAATTCACCGTTGGATAGATTGAGAGTCGTCCCGGGTCAGTCTACGGGGCTGATTTATTTTGGAGGACGTCATTATTTTCTAGAGGCTCAAGCTCCTATACAACCATCGCCGCTCAAAATGGTAAGGATTGGTCAACTCTTGAATGCACGCCAAAATGACGAATTCGATAGAACATGGCTTAAAATGTGTGTTGATGGTGATGGTATAGCTGCGTTTGTACTTGATCAACGTAATGAACCAAGCAGTTCATCAGCGACATTTAAAGTTGATGCAGAAATTTTGGCAGCTTTGCTTATAGCTGCATGCCAAAATAAACGGAATGTAGAAACAGCGCTCGGCCATCTACCCTCAACAAGATTTCGCTCGCAGTAGGTACCATCAGTTGTACAGGCAGAAGTAACGCATGAGGCTGGAGATGGAGAAGCGAATGATCAAGAAACACAACCGGTTCATCCTCGCGTAAGAAGGCAGTCAGCTGCTCCGGTTATTGCGAGTGTGCGACAAGAATATTGTAATTTACTTTAAATGATTGCCCTTTAATGCTTCAGCTTGTTAATCTATAGTTGTCGAGCATGCACATAATAAAAAGAGGTTATATATGAAGAGGTTATATCTTTCTATTGGGTTAATGTTGGCGGCGCTAACTTTATATGCACTTGAGCAGGAAAATGCATCACCCAATATCAAAGCCGGCGGACAACCGACCATATCTATCGAAAACAAAACGAACGAAGATTTTATTGTGTATGGAGATTTTACCGTAAAGGCTTCTCTGCTTAAAAAAGATGCACATATACAATTAACATTTACGCAAGATATACACAAAACGGGGCCGGAGCTCATGTTTGTGCGCCCTAATGATCTGATTTTGTATGCAAATCACCCGGACATGGTGGAAAAAGTTTTGCACACTACTGAACCAAAAGTGCAACGTCTGGGCACTGTTCTGGCAGCACACGTAAAGAAGCATGTTTATTTTATGCTGGAAGCAGTCAGTGGTTTGCGCAAAGGTTTTTATAAAGCAGTTGCAGGTGATCGCATCACCTTAGAGCCTGGTGATGTTGCACAGGTAGTTGGAAAAACAGATTTTCCGCATAAGTTCCGTTTAAAAATGATTAACGGCTAAAAAGTTGGATGATACATGTATCTACGTTTATCCTTTATTGGGTTAATGCTTGTCTGTTTGCCTGCATGTTGGCAACCAGCATCCGAGCATGTTGTTATTCAAGAAACATTTATGACGCAGGGCAATAAAACGGACGATATAGATTCACCTGCAGTGTGGCATGGTCCACAGGGGCAACATTGGCTTATCGCCACATCAAAATCTGCCGATAAACTTTTTATCTACGATGCAGCAACCGGTGATGTAATTAAAACATTTGGCAGCAGCGGCACCGGCCCGGGGCATTTTAAACGTCCTAATGGTATTGCGGTGGTGGATGATCTGGCATTTATAGTTGAACGAGATAATAAACGTATGCAGATACTCCATCTGCCCACGATGCAACTATGTGGCATGACGCAGGGTGATCTGCAACATCCGTATGGCATCGCAGTTGTGCAGCATGCATTACGTACCTATGATGTATATATTACCGATAATCCCGGCCCCAAAAATGCAGAGACTGCAAAAAAAATATATCAGTATCGCGTTGTGCGTGCAGCAGGTGGTTGCTCTATTAATCTTGTGCGTATCTTTGGTGATGAAAGCGGCCCGGGTGCATTGTGGAAAGTGGAATCAATTGCTGCAGATCCGGCATATAACCGCTTATTTATTGCAGATGAACATGCGGCGCATAAAGATATAAAAATCTACACGCTTGATGGCAACTTTACCGGCATCATTTTAGGAACCGATCTTTTTAAAACAGAACCGGAAGGTATCGCACTGTATCCATCTACGGATATTGATGGTTATATTGTCGCTACTGATCAAGATCGTGTTAATAATATTTTCTGGTTGTTCGATCGTGCAACGTTGGCAGAAAAAGGATCGTTTACCGGTGCAGTTGTGCGCAATACTGACGGCATTGCACTTACCCACACATCATTTGGACCATTTGCAGAAGGCGCACTGTATGCCGTGCATGATGATGGTACTGTCGGTGCATTTGATTGGGCAACAATTATTAAACATGCGGTGATGCGCGATCGGTTAGATAAAGATCGGTGTGATTAGTACTTAATTGACCCGTCTTCGCTCGTTGAGCTACGCCGAGGCAGGCCCGTCTTCGCTTCCAGCTTGTATGTTAAAGAGTAGCTAGTTTTTAGATTATTTAGGTAGTCTAAGATTGGTTATTTTTTAATATCGATTGTTAAGGTAGCTGATAGATCTCGTGCAAAGCTAGGTTGCGAGAACCGTGACGAAGATTGAGACTATCAGCCACATAAAAATACCTCGAACAATCACTTGAGATGTGTTGAGCACAATCTCGCATGGCTACAAGCCGGAGGAATTTTATGAAGACTATAACAAAAATATGTGTAGGTGTCGATATTGGAAAAGATAACTTGGACACACACTCTGGTTCATCGGGACAACACCTTAGGATCTCTAATAAAAAAGCTGAGATAAAAGCGTTTGTTAAGAATTTGAAGAAGAACTACGATGAAATAATAATCGGGTGTGAAGCTTCGGGTGGCTATGAAAAATTGCTGGCAGAGGTTCTACAAGAAGAATCTCTGAAGTTGTGGATTATTGATCCCAGGCGTATAAAAGGTTTTATTATTGCAAGCGGGTGCAGGAGCAAAACTGATAAAATTGATGCTAAAAAAATTGCTGAATTTCTTACTCAGAATACACCTGAGCATGAGATAATTAATAAAACCCAAAATGAATGCAAAATTCAGGCTCTTGTAAATCGAAAGCAAGATTTAACAAAAATTTTGGGAGCTGAGAAGACTCGTCTAAAACATCCTTCACACGCATTATCTATAAAAAGCATAGAAAAGTTTATCAAGATTTTAAACGAAGAAATTAAGATGATTGATAAACAAATTCAAGCAATAATCAAAACAGATGAAAACCTAGCGAAAAGCTCAAAAATATTAGAATCGATTCCTGGGATCGGCGAATTCTCGGCAGCAGTGCTCTTATCATTTGCCCCAGAGCTCGGTAAGATTAATAAAAAAGAAGCTTCAGCGCTTATAGGTGTTTGCCCTTATGATAATGAAAGTGGCACATATAAAGGGAAAAAATTCATTAAAGGCGGTAGAACGGTTCCGCGGAATGTCCTTTATATGTGCGCGTTAACAACAATTAAATATAACCTTGTTTTTAAAGCATTTTATGAGGGTCTGAGAGCTAAAGGAAAGGCATTTAAAGTAGCAATTGTAGCGGTTATGCATAAGTTAGTTATTCTTGCTAATTCGCTTTTGAAAAAGGGTGAACTGTGTAAAGTTTGAAATTATCAAAAAATTTAAAATTTATTGACTTTTAACACAATCACTTCGTCGGGCAGGCAACAAGGATGCATTAATTGACCCAGCCGTCGCTTTCAGCTATGGCGGGCAGGCGAAGAAAAAAACGAAAATTGACAAGTTGTGGCCATAGGTTATCCTACATATCAATAGTTACACAATTTAATTATTTTTCTGTAGGGGTTGATTATGCTGAATAGATTACAAAATATGCGTGTATCATTCATGATGGCACTGATAGTTGCAGGAATTAATGGTGCAAGTACGAAACCAAGTATAGTAGTGCTTGGCGAATCATCGCATGGCTCAATGACACGAAGCCGTTCCATGTCAGATATTGCAGGTACGATCGCAAGCAAGGATAAGATTCAACATGCAGCTGCATTACGGTTACCATTTTTTTATCCTGATCCGGCAAACCCTGTTCCACTTTCAGATTGTATGCAAACAATAAAAAATGCAGAAACTGATTCTGGCTCATTAATATTAAAAACTATGTATGGCAGTAAAGAAGTATTGCTTTCTCCCGATGCTATTTTGAATGAATCAATGCCGTATGCGGGATCGATTTTTTATATTAGTTGGGGACGCTTTATTGCGGGCATGATGCCATCGATGCTGGCAATTGCGGCGGGCAGCTATTTTGAATACGATATAAAGAAAGTTAGTCATGTTGCGGTTCTTTTGAGTTGTCTGCCAATTTGTTTTGGTGTGTATGGCGGTGCGCAGAAAGTTACTATTCCATGGGACAATTTCAATAAAAAAAAGAAGAGTGTGCATAACAAACTCAATGCAAAGTTGGAGCAATGTATAACCATCGATAGTCAAAGATCCTGTTTAATTAATAATGAATCTATTCCAGCAGGCAAGCGATTGAGTGCGCTCACTGATCCTACGTTTGCAACTGAGGTTCATGATCTATTCATGGAAACAAAAGATGAAACTAAGATTGATGAGGTTAGAGCTCATAATGGACGTTTAGCATATAATCTGCGCAGAGTTATTGATAGCGTACATACTGACGTTCCACGACCTTACGAAGGGCGTTACACTCGACTGCAGATGTCTGAGCTTGATGAACATGTAGTTGATCCGGTTAATCCGGATAGATACCGCGATTATTCCTCACGATTTTTGCAAACTTTAAGGCTCAATTGGATGAAATTCCAATGTGATCAGGAAAATAGATATCGTTACGAAAAAAATAACAAGGCTTTGGGATGGGGCTTGGGTGGCGTCGCAGGCATCGCACTTGCTTTCAAGTACTTTGATACTTTTATGCCGCAGGCTTAGATTCTCAACATAGTATGTAGTATAATGTATGGAGCAGGTTATTATATGATAATCTGCTCCATTTTATATATAAGGGGTTGATTTGCAGTTGAAAACAACAATATATTTTTGTCTACGCATACCAGCGTTATTTTTATTGAGCATGCATGTATGTATATTTGGTGCGGTGATTGAGCAATCATCTGCAGCTACATCGCAACCATCTGCGGAATATAGATTTTTAAAAGGTCAATATGGTCTTGATATTGTCGCTCAAAAGAACGATCAAGAAATTGTTGGTACTCTTGCAATAAAAAAAAAGTTAGCAAATTTTAGCTTTGAGCGTACGACTTATGGTCATACAGCGGCGATTCGACTAAGGGATCCTGCGCAAGAAGAGGTAGAGTTGGGTGTGCATCCTGAAATACGCTTAGTAAATTGTGCTTATAGTTTGCCATTTTCAAATTTGGATACCTACGTGCAGCATTTTCCACGTCTACAATATGCGGACTTTCTTGAAAACCATCCATGTGTCCAAAATTGGAAAGTTGCTACTATGACATTGAATGATCCCAACGTATTATCATTTGATGCTCCATTTCTCTATTCTGAAAATTCATTAAATTGGAAGAATTTGCTCTTGCCGTGGTCAGTCTCTGTGATACCACGAACATTTGATCTGCGTGATAGCGATTTGAGTGCCTGGCTACTTACGGTAAAGCGGCAAGGATTAGGGCAAGGAGTGCGACTGGTGGTTTCTCCTCAAGATGGAGAAAAAGTTTTCCATCAAAAAATGGGTTCGCATTGCCCTACATGGCGAGCGATTGTTGATACCTGTTATAAATATCGCTACGCACTGGCGGCTGCAGGAGTTGTAGGTGCGGCGCTCTGGAATCTGCAACGTTGGCATCCGGAGTTGATGGCACAACGGGAGAGTGCCATCGCCCGTTGGCAAGATGCTATAACTAGGCAAGAGGCGCATATTGCATATTTGCAAGGAATTATTGATTACGCACAAGGTAAGGCAGAAGGTGCATTCACCAAAGAACAGATATATGCTGCATGTACTAATATTGATTCAGCGAAAAACCAGTTAACTGATCTGGGGTGTAGACCTTTGGCAGCACCATTTGGTCAAGCAGGGATATTTGAGTTTCTTTCAGTTTTTTTGTATAAGCGTTGCAGGTTGTTAGGTATAGCATTAGATGCGATATTTACATCATCTACATCAATACTGAAAGCATGGGCTGTTACGTGGTATATGCATGTATATTGTAATTTTGCCGGATATAGGCCATATGTGGAATCGGAACTCAGAAAATACGATTCTGAGCATTTAATAGCTTGTGCAGGAAGTTTTAGCAAACTTTGCCCATGTTATGATTTCTTCGACGGCGGCGGTATAAACTACTGCAAACGAATTGTAATGCATCCTGATGATGCAGCACCTATGGTTGCGCACAACCGTAAAATTGCTGCAGGGTTGGTGGGAGCGCCGATTCTTTTGCTCGCTGGACATTATGCGTATAAGAAGTTGCTGTCCGCAAAAACTAATTAACAAGAATATGGCACATGTAGAATTGACCCAGGCTTCGCGCGAGGCTTCCGACTTCGCCAAGGCTTCGATCGGACAGGTCGTCGGGCAACCATCAAGGATGTGGAACACGTAAAATTGACCCAGGCTTCGCTTTCAGCTTCGCCGAGGCACGCCCAGACTTCGCCAAGGCTTCGATCGAACAGGTCGTCGGGCAGGCGAAGAAAAAAACTAAAATTGACAGATTGTGGCCATCGGTTATCCTACATATCAATAGTTACACAATTTAATTATTTTTCTGTAGGGGTTGATTATGTTGAATAGGTCACAACGTATGCGGTTATCACTTTTGATGTTAGTGATAGTGGCTGGTATTAATGGTGCCAGCACAAGCGAGAGCAAAACTGGAACGGTTGCAGAATGTAGTAATCAGGAGGCACAACCTGTAGCCCTCTGGGGATCGGAAGGTCGCCACATTGAAGATCGACATGACTCATCAAGAATAGTTTTTACATTTGCTGCAGGCTCGGAGTACGCAAATACAGAAAATGGTGGTCGCGCTGGTACTGTTGATTTGAATATTCTGAGAGGAAAAGTGCATATACCATATGCAGATTTATATTCACAGAAAGAAAGTGGATTTTGGAGATGTTTTTCGTATATATTTGGGCCATCAATAGCTTGCATAATAGGTGGGGTGTTTTTAAATGAACAAAAGAAGGCGCAACTGGTAGCTATGTTATTAGGTGGTTGTAGTGTTGCTATAGGATATCATAGATTGTTCACTTCGAATTCACATGTGACTGAAGAAGAAATAAACAAAGAGTTTCCTGATGAGTTCCGTTTGGCTAATTATGCTCAACAAACCGAGTTTCTTAAAAACTACAGCACGTTGACAGTGTCTGAAATCGTTCCAGATGACCAAACGAACATTGACGCAATGCGTAAAAATCATTCTATTTTATCAGCAGCGATATCATTTATGCAGAAAGACACTGGTCAGCGAAATGAAAGTCTAAGGAATGAACATATACGTAGAAATATCGGCTATCGAAAAGGTATGGAAGGCTTCGGTTTAATTATAGGGGGAGCGGCGAGTCTATTGACTGGTTATTTAGCAGGCAAAGTTGATATCACTTTAAAAAAATGAAGTTCATTTACGATATGATATAATTTCCGGAGCAGATTACCGCGTGATAATCTGTTCCAATCAATAGTTACACAATTTAATTATTTTTCTGTAGGGGCTGATGCATGTTGATATATTTTTGTCTGCATATATCAGCGCTACTTTTGTTGAGTATGCCTGCAAATCTACGTGGTGCCGCAACATCAGCACAATTAATACCGGATAAATCAGTAGCTATTCAGCAGTTCAAGAACTATCGATTTGAAGGTGATTATAACCTATTAAGTGAAGCAGATGCTCATAATCCAAAACAGAAGACAACGACATGTATATGCTCACCTCATGATGCAGGATCAGAACTTTCGCGACATACAAATATATGCCTTGAAGAACGTTTGTGCAAACGATGCAGGCCGTTGATTGATTGGGAATGGCAAAAATTTAATGCTGCCAAAGAGCAGCGTGAAAAAGAAGATCAAGAGCTTAGAGCGGAATATGGAGCATCGATTGCTACTTGTTCCGATGGTCCAAGTAATCGTTGTCAGTGCTTTTATAAAAGAATTGATGAGATATTGGTCGTAGATGATGCCAATGAGCACACACATAGGCTTTTTTTTCCGCAACCTGTAGATGATTGGCGTTCGGTCAGAAAAAAAAAGGGGAAAACTTTTTTCGTACCATCATTTGACGTTACTATGCTACGACTCAATCTAGCCGTTACACCAGTTGTAGAGCCAACCATGCAAAAATTCTATTGGCAGCGATTGGCTATCTTGTTGGGCATTCCAATAATCGGCGCTGTGAGTGCCCGCTTATGTTCAACAATAGATCCGCGTATGATTACTGCATTATATGGTGTCTGCGGTTTCGGGTACATGGTATGGAATTTTATGCAAATGGATATACCTCGCCCATCGGAGCGTGTTGTGTATAATGAAATGGATAATGTATTTAACGGCATTAAAAGTAATTATAGTATTGCCATTGAGCAAGCGAGAGATGCTCTATGTGCCACGAAACAACTCACGCAGCGGCAAGTTCATTACAATCAAATGAGTGCTGCCATTTGTATAGATAGAATTAACAATGATTTTACGATGCAGCAACTAAGTAACGCTCAGCGCGGTGTTATACGCTTAATTGCAGATGAACGATTAAATGCAGAAACAAGAGAAAATCATTCTTGGCTTTCAGCGTTTGGGCATGCAGGAGTTCTGCAGCTATTAATCACTACAGGGTTAGTTGTCTACCAATCATAGCCCATGGCAAAGTGAACTTCATAACCCGGTTCGCCACGGCGTGGATCTAGTTTAAAGCCCCAATCGATTTTCATCGGCATCGGGTTAAGCAACCGCAAACCAAAACCAACTGCATGACGATAGTCAAAATTGTTATTGCGCAAGAATTGTGGTGAAATATCACACGCATACGGATTTTGCCAACCTGCACCACCATCATAGAATGCTAATGCTTTGAGCGTCATATCGGGCAATATAGGGAATATAAGTTCAGCATTAAAGAACACCGTATTTTCTGCACCGATACTGTCACCTAAATTAAAGCCATCTTCAAACACCGTAAATTGCGGACCAATTTGACCAAACAGATACCCACGAATACTTGCCGGACCACCAATATGAAATAGTTCGCGGTAAGGTATAAAGCGATTATTAAATGGTTTTGCAATACCGGCATAACCATGCAAGCGCAATACTAAATCATGTTCATTAATAAGCGGCGTGAACCAGTTAACATCAAGATCCCATTTTGCATACCCGATATTACTATCAAAGCTTGGGAATGCAAACATACCGCGCATCATCCAGGTGTAGCCACGGCTTGGATGCATAGGGTGGTTCTTTTTGTCTTGACCAATTTGGATATTCAACCATGGAAAGTGCACAGCGCATGCGCCAGGATAGAACAGTTTATTAAGCACAACTTGATACTCATCGCGCGCTTCCGTTGCACGTGGTTCCGGGATTGCCGGACGTATTGCTTGTGGATTGCGATCATACACCAAACGATCAAAGCCAAAATTAGCACGTATATAGGTATCGTTAAAGAATGGCACGGTGCGCCATCCGGTCACTACACCTAAAGTGAACGATCCGCTGCTACGCTGCTCGTTCATGGCGAATGCAAAGCGAAGTTGATCGTATGCAGCACGGCGATGGAAGCCGTCAATAGAGCCATAAATGGGCTTATCGAATAACCACGGCTGCGTTAAATTAACGAGTACATCCTGCTCTTTGGTGGACAATTTACCGGTGACATTAAAGCGAATACCGGTACCGGCTACGTTGGTATCGGCAATATTACCTTCCACCGAAACACCCGTCATCAGCTGGTTAACGTAATCTCTAAAAGTATTTTCACCGATAATTTCCGGACCACCAAACCCGATTTTAAAGTTTGCGTTGCCGGTCTTAACCTCTTTTACTACAAGATCAAGATCCGCTTCCTCTTCAGAGATGCGCGTTGTTTTCCAGTTTACGCCATCACGTGTATCAAAATAACCGAGTGATTCCACTTTGGTTTTACTGACTTCCATGAGGTTGTTGGTGATAATGCCACCTTCTTGCAGATGGATGTTGCGGCGAATAATTTTATCGCGTGTTTTTTTGTTGCCGCGAATGGTAAGTTTATTCAGGTATACACGTTTGCCCGGATCTACAGAAAAATGCACATCAACGGTACGTGTTTCATCATTCGGTTGAATGGATGGTTCAATATGCGTGTATAAATACCCCAAATCGCCAAACATAAATTCTAAAAATTTAAGGCTATCAACAATTGCTTCGCGTGAATAATCGGTGCCTGGTTGTACGGGCATATGTTCAAGCAAAAACTCTTCAGACAGCAGATTTGCACCATCAACGGTAACGGTACCAAATTGATATTTGTGCCCTTCATCTACTTGCAACAGAATGGTGATGTAATTGCTGTCATCTTCAGCAATTATCTGCGTATCATATATTTTGGCATTCATGAAGCCGTTGTTTTGATAGTACTGCTCGATCATATGTTTGTCGCGCTCAAGCCACTCAGGATTATACGTACCCGATTTATCCATAAAGCTCATAATCCAATCTTCGCGCGTGAACATGATGCTGCGTAATGTTTTGCCGCTTACATATTCATTGCCCTCAAATTCGATGCGCTTGATGGTGGATTTGGGATGTTCAGTGATATGAAACACAACGGTAAGTTTGCCATCGGTTTCGGTAACTTCAGGTTTTATTTCAGTGTGCAGATACCCTTTTTCCGTATATATTTTATTAATCATGCGGGCATATTTATCCACTTCCTGTTCATCAAGTGCAGGTATCTCTGCAAAATTTATTTTTTCATTAATCTCTTTGGTAGTCACTTTATGCAGGCCGGTAAACGTTACCCCAAGAAGCGGTTTCTTTTCTTCTACAATAATATAGATATCCAATTCGTTATCGCCGATTGTTTCTACTTCCAGATCAATACGCTGAAACCGTTGTAATTCATAATAAAGTGTGCGCAACAATATGCGGGATTTATCCGGATTAAACTGTTCCCCAATGCGATACGGAATACGATCAAGAATCGCTTCCACCGGAATGTGATGTGCACCTTGCACTATAATGTCACGTATCGTGCGCTCTTCGATAGGCAGCCCGGGCACTGATTCTTCGGCGGCATCTTCGATGCCGTTTGTAGAAGTTTCTTCATCATGAATATCTTCGTGCATATCCATTGTTTCTTCATTTTTGACTGCTTGCTCATCGATGCAGATGTCAGATGGCGTATCATGTTCTACTTGATAGAGAGTATCTTGAATATCTGGAACTGTATCAACTACTTCTGCAGCAGGTGATGCATCTGCATAGACTGCAGGTGAAATATCATCGTAAATGGTGGTTTCTTGTGCGTGTATCATGCATGATACAACGATGAGCGCTATGATAGTAAACATTGATGAATTACATCCTTTTTTATTCTGTGCCTGTATTCATTGTTCCGGAGTTCGCTGCATGCTGCGTAACGTGATGTAGAAACTGCGTTAGGTATACAGCATATATTACCGATTTTTTTAAAATTAACCAGCTACAATCTTTTTTACATGTAACGGTATTGTGCTAAGCTTATAATCTATTGTCAGTTGAGTCTGTTACTTACGCTATGCGGAGAAATGCAATGCTAAAATTAACCAATACCCTCACGGGTAAAAAAGAGGTGTTTGAACCATTAAAAGCCAACGAAGTTTCCATGTATGTATGCGGTATTACCCCGTATGATTATGCCCATTTAGGCCACGCACGTGCATATGTGAGTTTTGACCTGTTGGTACGTCTGTTTAAATATATTGGTTATAATGTAGTATATTGCCGCAACTTTACTGACATTGATGATAAAATTTTGGCCCGCGCGCAAAAAGAATTAGGTGATATCGCGCTCTATCCGGAGATTACCAAAAAATATATTACCGCATTTCACCAAGATGTGGATGCACTTAACTGCTTGCACCCGAATTTTGAGCCGCGTGTTACCTTGATGATCGATCATATTATCAAGTTTATTGAAGGGCTCATCGACAAGGGACATGCATACGCAGTTGACGGTGACGTTTATTTTGCGGTGGAAACATTTGCAGAGTATGGCAAACTATCCAAACACAAAGTGGAAGATCTTATTGCCGGAGCGCGTATTGAGCCGTCAGAAAAGAAACGTTCACCATTAGATTTTGCGCTCTGGAAAGGTTCTGATGATCATGTATTTTACCAAAGTCCATGGGGCAATGGCAGACCGGGTTGGCATATAGAATGCTCAGCTATGTCAGAAGAATATTTGGGTAAAGAGTTTGATATTCATGGTGGCGGGCGCGATCTTATATTCCCACATCATGAAAATGAGATTGCACAATCGGAAGCACTGCACGGAGTGCCAATGGCGCGTTATTGGTTGCATAATGGTTTTGTGCGCGTTAATGAAGAAAAGATGTCTAAATCATTGGGCAATTTTTTCTCGCTGCATGATCTGTTTAAAGAAGCGGATCCGATGGTTATTAGATTCTATCTATTAAATCATCAATATCGTGCACCATTAGATTTTTCTACACAAGATTTGGCATCGTTAGAAAAAACCTATAAGCGTTTAATACGTATATTCGATCAAGTTCTGCCCCATGCAGATGAAAAAATGATACGTTCAAGCAGTATTGTACAAAAGATGTTGCCATTCTTATACGATGATTTAAACACCGTTGGTCTTATGGGTTTATTGTTTGAATCACTTGATACATTACAAAAAGATCATGCTGAGCTGGCGGCGGTTAAAGGGTTCTTGCAGCAGGTGCTGGGATTAACCTTTGCACCATTGCCGGAAGTTGAAGTACAAATTACTCCTGAAATGCAAAAACTTATTGATGAGCGTGAACAGGCGCGTGCTGCTAAAGATTGGGCGCGTGCGGATTTATTGCGTGATCAGTTGTTGGAGTTGGGGTATACGGCGCAGGACAAGAAATTATAAAAAAAGACTGCCATAAGCAGTCTTTGAAGATCCTTCGACCCAGACGTCGCCAAGGCTATGTCGGGCAGGCATGCTCAGGATGATTACACTGATAATTTTTTGATATATTTGAATAGAATCTATGAAGCCACTGTGTAGTGTGAACCACGATCACGGTCTAATTATAAAAAAGAATTAAATCAATCTGAGCATGCCTGCCCGACATAGCCTTGGCGACGTCTGGGTCGAAGGATCTTCCTTTTAATAACTTATATCCGCACTAACCCAAGTAATGCTCAATTTTAGCTTTCAGATCTTCTTTACTCATGTAGCCCGTCTCTTTGCCTTTGATTGCGCCACCTTTAATAAATATAAACGTAGGCACTGACGTGACACCATATTTAATAGATATATCGCGCGCTTCATCTACATTTAATTTTGCAAATTTGTAGCTGTCGCCCAACTCTTTTTCAAGTGTTTCAACAATAGGTGTCATCTGTTGGCAGGGGCCGCACCAGCTTGCAAAAATATCCAATACAATGGGACCGGTCTCTTGTTCAATTTCTTGAGCAAAGTTTTGCGGGGTAATTTCAAGTGCCATGGGAGATTCTCCTTTAGAAAAATAAATATACTATATGACTGTCTTAAACATAGCTCACAAATTGGTTTCTGTCATGTCTATGTTATGCTCAAACACAATTTTTTTAATGGCGCGCAGAGCGATACTGCCTGCATTTTCTGTTCCGGATGTGCCACGTATACCATGTATGCGCACTTTATGCCGCACGAGATAGTTCACAGGCGCTGCTTGAGGATCTGAACGCAAGGTGACTTCAATCAATAAATATTTATCATGTTTGCGCAAGCCTGTGTTGCGATTGTAATACCATACGGCATACGGGTAGGGAATATTGATCTGCGCAATATCAGCAAGTGCTAGGTTGCGTGCAGTGGGGCGTGGATTATAATCAAGCAGCGAGACGATTTTTTTGGTGTTACTGGGCGCGGTGAAAACGGTTAATGCATCGCTTGCATGTGCAGAGCTGAGCGCACGCATAGTAAAGGTGCGGCCACGTAGGGTGGTCACTGTTGCACGCGGTATTTTGTCGGTACGTGCATGACGATTACGTTGCTCGGCAGATGTTGCATATAAAGAAAGGTAAAGGCAAGCGGGAACCAAAAAAAATCTCTTAAGAGCCATGTTGTTGCGCATCGTTTTCCTTTTTGGATATGATAGTGCTGCCCCTTTAGTTTTGAACATTGATGTCCTGGTATGCAAGAGCTTGTGCGTAATTGAAATGAAAAATCTTGCAGATAGAGCCTTAGAGGTTATAGGGTAATAGCAGGATATTAAGATATATAAATCATAAGTGCAAGAAGGAGTTATAATGTTTCAAGATCAAGGATATGCAGTACAAACTACGAACGTAAGTTTTATGCATAGGGTCTACGCTTGGATGTCAGGAGCTCTCTTTTTGACGGCAGCAGTTGCCTGGTACACAGCGCAATCAGGAGCATTTGCAGCGTATATTCTACAACATCCGTTTGTGCTTTTTGGTATTTTCATTGCACAGCTTGCACTCGTTGTTATATTAAGCGGGTTGGTAAACAAGATAAACTATCCGACCGCAATTGCACTTTTTATTACCTATGCAGCATCGTTGGGCGTTACATTGTCGGTTATCTTTCAGGTGTATACAGAAAGCTCAATTGCAGCGACCTTTATTGTTGCGGCAGGCATGTTTGGCGGTATGGCACTCTATGGCTACTTTACCCGTACCGATTTAACGCAGTTGCACAGCATTCTCATCATGATTCTTTTGGGGCTTATTATTGCATCGTTAGTAAATTTATGGCTTAAAAATTCCGTGTTTGACACCATAATTTCCGGTATTGGTGTATTGCTCTTTGCTTTGCTTACTGCAGCAGACACGCAAAAATTAAAACGTCTTGAGCAGGTTATGCAATTTGATCAAGAAGGCAAACGTAAAGTTGCTATTATTGGTGCACTTACCTTGTATCTTGATTTTATCAATCTATTTTTATACCTCTTGCGATTCATGGGTAATCGTAAAAATCAATAAGGGAACGTAGATGAATAAAAAACTATATATAGCATTGTTGCTCTGCAGCTCTGCTTTGGTGGCTGAACTAGTTACGCCTACCGGCATGATGAAAGACAGTTCCGGCGCACTTCTGGATCAACGCTCAACCGATACTGCAGTACTGGTTGATTATCGTTCGCAAGCAAATCAAGGTGATGACACCGATATAGACATGCAAAAAAGACGCAAACAGTGCGAAGATCTGGTTGAAAAAGGTATTGAACTGCTTAAAAAAACAACTTTGGATCAAGCATGCAGCATCATGTCAAACTCACCCGATTATGTCGTAGGTGAGATGTATCTTTATTTATTTGATCTCAAAGGCACCTGTTTAATGCATGGTCATGATGAGTATCTTATTTGGCGTAATATCGGTGAACTTAAAGATCGTTATGATTCTTCCATTATGCAGAATGTGCTTACGATGGCAGAAACCGGTGGTGGCTGGACATCGTACCGTTGGCGTAATGCGACTAAAAACACCTATGTACGTAGAGTAGAAAAAGATGGCAAAACCTATGTTATTGGTACCGGTTTTTATCCTCATTCAAAGCGTGCATCGGTGGAAAGTATGGTAAAAAGCGCAGTTGCATTGTTTAATGATTCTATTAAAAAAGGTGAAACTGCAAGCTCGGTATTTTCATTGCTTGGGTATCAAGCAGGGCCATATATTTTTGGCGATCTTTATTTCTTCGCGCTCGATTTTGATGGCAAAATTGTGGTGCAAGGAGATCTACCCGATTTAGTTGGCAAATCTGCATGGGATGCTGCTGATGAAGAGGGTAAAAAAATTAATCAGCTCATTATAAAAGAACTTAAACAAAAACAAGAGCATGAAGGGGTGTGGTTAGATTACAAATCGAAACGTGCGCTTAAACGTGCGTATGCAGAAAAAGTGGTAGATAAAAAAGGTAAGCAATATTTTATTGCGTGTGGCAATTATCCTGATGTTGATCGTAAAAGTGCAGTAGATCTTGTGCGCCAGGGTTTTCGTTACCTCAAGTCGCAAGGGTTAAGCGAGGCGGTAAAAGCATTTAATACCGATAGATTGTTCCGGTATGGTAATCTTTCATTGCAGCTTTATACTATGCAAGGGGTATGTTTGGCCAATGGCGAACATCCACGTTTGGTTGGTAATGATTTTTATAATGAAAAAGATGATGATGGCAAATTGTATATGCAAGCCATTATAAACAAAGCGAATGAAGGCCCAGGGTGGGTTGATTATAAAGAGCGCAATGTATTTAAATCGGTCTACGTGGAAAAGGTGCAATTGAGCAGCGAGTCATATATTATTACTTCAGGATTGTACCCATCGTCAAAACGCGAATCAACTATTTTGCTCGTGAAAACCGCTGTTGATTATTTTAAAGATCATGCGCGTGAAGAGGCGTTGCGTAAATTTGTAGAGCATGAGGGTAGTTTTATTCGTGGTGATTTAGGTATTTTCGTGATAGATTTTAATGGGCTTTGCCTTGCGTATAATGACGATAATAACTTAATCTGGAAAAATCTGTTTGATATCAAAGATGATGATGGCAAGCCATTTATTCGGTTGTTTATCAATACGGTAAAAAGCGGTCCGGGACAGGTAAGTTTTAAATTGAATAATGCGCCGAAAATTGCATATATAGAGGCGGTAGAAAAGGATGGGCGGTCATACGTTATCGGCTCAAGCTACTACCGCTAAGAACATACGTTTTAAAGTTTGAGGATTGAGCGTGAGACAGCAACTAGTTGCAGCATGGTTATATATTGGATTGAGTAGTTTTTGTGTAACATCACTGTATGCAGGTACATCAGACGGTTGCACAGATGATGATGTCTGTTGTTTGCCGGTTACCAATAAAGGCGTGCGGGGCGAATCCTGCTCGCGTACCGAATTTGTTGCGCGGCAGATAGTATATAATAATGTGTATCATCATAATTTAGGTCTCTTTTGGTGGTATCATGAAATCTTGAGTGAAGTGGCTCAAGCATGGGCGGCGGTAATGGTAACGCCATATTACCAAAAAACGCGACATCCCAAAAAGCTGGCGCGCTTTTTTTTGCCTTGTTGTTCAACAGGTACGGTCAAAGTTCAAGAGGATGGGTTAGGGGATATGGGGTCCTTGTGGTTAAGCCTGATTGCTGCAGATGACAAGCAGTATGAGGGCTTCTTCTCATTATGCCCGGAACGGCAGGCTGTGGGAAACTATTTTGATATTCGTATTTCGCTTTCGCGTATTATATGCCACACATGGATGGATGTTGCATTTGCGCTTGAACGTGTACGGCATACACTTAATTTTTGTACCAATGATGGACAAAATCCGGGTGTAGCATGTGATGTTGCAACATTGTGCCAAGCGTTTAATCAACCCGATTGGCAGTTTGGCAGGTTATGGTCAGGTGACAAAACAGTACTGGGCATTGATGATGTGCAGATTAAATTGGGTTTCGATTGGTTCTATTGTGATACCAATCATATAAGCCCATATTTTGTGGTAGGCGTTTCAACACGTACCACAAAATGTGATGAATTTCTGTTTGCACCAAGCATTGCTAGCGGACACAATAGTTTTGGGTTTGGTATTATAGGCGATGTACAAGTTGCTTTTTGGGATTGTTATAGTTCGTTGAGCTTGCTCATGGATTTTAAATATCGTCGCGAATTTGGCGGCACGGTACGCCGCACCTTTGATCTGTGCAAAAATGGTGATTGGTCACGCTATCTGTTAATAGTTACTGCTGATGAAACATCTAACACATTACCGGGAATTAATTTTTTAACGCGTGATGTTAAATTACAAGCAACTAATGTTATTGATTGGTGGACGGCGCTCCATTATAAACATCGGCAGTGTCATGTTGAGCTTGGCTATGATCTGTGGTGGCATCAACGCGAAGCATTAAAACTCTGTTCATTCCCAGACGGGTTTGGCATTTTTGATCTTGCCGGTCAATGCGGTAGTAACCCAACTTCAGCAAGCAACGCTATGATTTGCCAAAGCATACTACATAACCAGCCGGCATCGGACGCTACCTTTGTACCAATTTCACCATGCGATCTTAATCTTAATTCCGGCTCTATGCCAACGCGCCTGAGCAATACATTGTATCTTGCTTTAGGGTATGATGCGTATGTGTGTGAGCATCCGCTGCTCATAGGTGTTGGTGCTTCCTATGAGTTTGGGCATGGTAACGCAGCACTTAATTTAGTCAATGCATGGGTAAAAGTTGGTGTAGGATTTTAATTACAGGATATATTAATGCAAAATAAAACAGTTTTTTTATTACTCATGACCGGTTTTGCCGGAGCAGTGGTTCCCAATATTCATGCAGAATACATGGAACCACATCTGTATGAATCGCGAACACAAGAATGTGATGATATGAACATTGAAGTTTCATATGATACTATCTATGAGCCAACGCAGGAAAGTTCAACACGCGAAGAGCAAACGCGTGCTGATGATGATCTACGCGTGCAGTCATGCATAGCCGAAGCAATTGTGGACAAATATTGTTCATAAGGGAAAGTTAATCAACAAACGTAATCGCTTGTCCAACTTTATCTGCGCGTCCGGTTCTGCCGATACGATGAATATAATCTTCATGCGTAGCCGGTAGATCGAAGTTGATAACATGCGTGACTTCATCGATATCGATACCACGTGCAACTACATCAGTTGCTAAAAGAATTTTTACTTTTTCACTCTTGAATGCGGCTAATGCTTTGGTGCGTTGTGCTTGTGATTTGTCACCATGAATAGCAGCAACCTCAAATCCATGCTCGATTAATTTTTTTGCTAATTTATCTGCAGCACGTTTGGTGCGTACAAAGATAATCACTTTATCAAAACCGGGTTTGATTAGTAGATCATGGAGTAAATCGACTTTATCGCGACCGTTAACTTTTATAATATCTTGGTTAACTTTTTCTGCCGATTTACGCGTTTCAACGCTAATGGACACCGGTTGTGTTAAAAAGCTTTGGCTTAATGTGCGAATCGATGGAGAAACGGTAGCGGAGAAAAATAATGATTGCCGTTTTTGCGGTATTTTGGAAAGCAAGAAGGTGATATCATTAAGAAATCCCATATCAAGCATTGTGTCAACTTCATCCAGTACAACTGCATTGCAGGTAGCCAAGTTGAGTGCGCCCTGTTGCATTAAATCCTTTAATCTTCCTGGCGTGCCAACAATAAATGCAGGGTTTTTGCGTAACTTCAAAATCTGGGGGGTGATATTTACGCCGCCAATACATAATGCTGCCGATTGCCCTGTGCCTACCATAAATGAGTTCAGTTCGGTTACAATTTGTGCAGCAAGCTCGCGCGTTGGAGCCATAATAAGTACGCGCTTAACTTTATTAATAATCACGCCATGCACCAAAGGGATCAAAAATGCGGCAGTTTTACCGGTGCCGGTGTTGGCGGTGGCAACGATATCTTTACCTTCTAATGCAATCGGAATCACCTGATCTTGGATCATCGTCGGTGCAATATAGCCTTTAGCGGCGATATTATCTTTAATGCGTTGGTCGATTGCAAAATCGGCAAATGTATGTTTTGGGGTATATGCAGGAGTAGGTGTGGTCTCTTCTACTTTTTTAATAAAATCAGATGGATTAAATTTGCGTGAGGCCATGCTGCTGCTTTTGCGCGCTGAACCTGGCCGTTGTGGGCCGCCACCGCGACGGGAACTAAATGGACCACTGCCGGCTGAGCGTTTTGGGCGTTGTTGCCAGCTATCTTTTGTCTTTTTTTTATTACTGTGCGTTGCTGATTGATCTTTTCTTGACATAGGTATTTTCCAATTAAAATGGGTATATAAGGTATAAACAGGAGTTAATGGGGTAAATGAGAGGGAATATGGGGTATGACCCGTATATATGTATAGTACAATGATAACATAGTAATGTGATTTTTACAATAGTATCGTTTAAAAGGATCTTTTTACCCTTTTTCTTTAACTGTTGAGTTGCAAGGAAGTAAGTTGTGTACACTCATTTTTTTTTTATACCTTTACCACGTTCCATCTCTGTCAAGATCTCGACGGACAAATTGCGCCTGCCCGCCATCCTGTCCGATCGAAGCCTTGGCGAAGTCGGAAGCTGAAGGAGAAGGCTGGGAGGAAGACAAGATAATGAACTAATCTAGTTTTATAATATTATCTAAATAAGTGCTTGTACTATTCGTCATCAGGCGAATAAGCGGACGATCCCAAAATGAGCGTATGTTGTATAATATTAATTATCTGACGTGCAGATGGTGAAAGATTGTGTGGTAAGTTATTAAGATCAAACCATGTGACAGCACTATGCTTATCCGGTTCTTTATTTGCCGGCTCACCTTCCCAAGTGTGCGTCACGAAATAAAATCCAAGCGTATCGCCGGAAGTGCGATAGGTGTGCAGAATGTGGATTAATTCAAGTGATGGTGCCGATAGCGCAATGCCAATTTCTTCTTGTGCTTCGCGTAGTGCCGCATCAACAATTGTTTCATGACGTTCTATGCTGCCACCGGGAAATGCCCAAAGATTGTCATGTCTACCGGTGTTAAAGCGATGTAATAAAAGTATGGAGTTTTCTTTGCGTAGTATGATGCACACATATACAGGAACGGTAAGTCGTGTATTGGTCATCATATACTTTCATGATAAAAATGTCTGGAGGAGAGAGGGGGATTCGAACCCCAGAGACCGGTCCCCCGGCCTAACGGTTTTCAAGACCGCCGCATTCGACCGCTCTGCCATCTCTCCGTTACGTTTACATACCTTATGTGGTAAGTAAAAATTCATGTATATCAACCCTACTACGCTCATTCTTCTATGCCTACGGCTACGAAGAACAGCTTCCGCCGTCGCACAAAGTGCTATGGCGAGACAAGTCGAAGGGCATACTTCGCTTTAAAATGACTGGCGTCAGCCATACGAAGCTTTAGCGAAGTATGGTGCGCCTGAAAGGAGTCGAACCTTTAACCTTCAGATCCGTAGTCTGATGCTCTATCCAATTGAGCTACAGGCGCAATAAAAATTTCAATTATTTCTGGTGGAGAGAGAGGGATTCGAACCCTCGTGTCCGATTTCTCAGACTCTTGCTTAGCAGGCAAGCGCTTTAAGCCACTCAGCCATCTCTCCTCAATATACAATAATTTCAAAAAATCTCATAGAAAAAGGATAAAATATTTAGAATTTAATGCAAGTGTTTTAATGAGTAAATTCAATGTTATGCTAAAGAATGTATCAATATAACCAATGCAATGGAGAAAATAATAATGGCTGTTGCCACGATATGTGATATAAAGGTTATTCCCAGTTCAGGCAAACAGGGCTTTAAGCGAGATAAATCGGGCATGATTGTATGTAATCTTAAAAGTGCCCCTGAACGCGGCGCTGCCAATGCGGAATTAATTCGCCTTGTAGCGGCTGCATGCAAGGTAACGCAAGCGGAAGTCACTATTATAGGTGGCCTTACCAGCCGTAAAAAACGTCTAAAAATTGCAAAAGAAATAAGCAAGGCAGAGTTACTTGCCTTGCTTGGTATTCATGATCAATTGTCGTTATTTTAATCGTCACTTAGCTGATATGTAAGTTTTCGTCGGACTTCTATTCGAGGCTCTGTAGTTGGTTGCAGTTTCTTTCTTCCAAGATTTTCAAGCGCTCTAACATTAGCATGAGCAGTTTCCGAATTAACCCATCTTTTTTGCGTAGATTTTGCCGGTTGCTCAGGAGTGGCAACATAGTTATGTTCTTGAACTAATTTTGCTAATGCATCCAGTTCTTCTTCCGTTGTTAATTCAGCTGCATAAATTTTTACTTTATGGATTGCCGCCTCTGGAACTAAAGAAAGTCCAAAAGATCGTGTATACGGGGGTATATCGTATGCCGCATTGCTTGTAGAATATGCAGCAGATGGGGGTAACGGTGCTGGTTCTTCTTCTCTGATGTCATCTGCCAGTATCTCTTGCTCAAAACGGTCATCCTCAAGCATCCAAGGATTTTGGGCTGCAGCGTGCGCCATTCCAGCAACAAACAAAGTTATAAATATAAAGAGCATATGTTTCATACGATTTCCTTTATTGTTTTTTTGTTGGTAATGGTGTTATCCACCAATCTTCTGTATCGGCATCTTCATCTTCATCCATTTCTTCATCAATATCCATCTCCTGTTGAATAGGTTGCTCAGGTTGATAATCAACAAGTGCATAGTTTGCCGGTTGTGCGGATTTATCAATAAAGAATGGATGCACAGGCTGAATATTTTCATCTTGTACCGGCATTTCCCCGGCATTGCCATTGTCATATGAACTATCTTCATCAGATGTGTATTCAACTGGATCTACATAATAGGTATTTGTAAGCGAAATAATGCCGGTAGCTTCGTCAGAATTATACTCCGGTACCTGACCGGCGTTGCCGGTAGCAAATGGATATACATCATGCGCTGCGCCAAAACAGTTCAAGCTTAAAATACAGCTTAAAATAATATAAAGATTGCGTAATGACATAGTTCTCCTTATTAGATTACTATTAATTAAAAAAGTTGTTTTTCTTTCGATGCATGTATCTATTACTAATAGTAAGTGATTCTGCAAATAAAAGCAATGGTTTTTTCGTAAAAAATGCCGTTTTTTGGGAAGCTGTTGTCTCATTGATGCTTTCTATGCTAGGGTTTGATCAAATACCAAAAAAGGGGAAAAATATGCCATATTATAGCTGGTCCGGGATTACTTTGCAGGGATCGATGATACGGGGCTCAGCCTTTGCAGTTTCTCAAGAGGCATTGCAAGAACGCCTTTTTACGCGCAATATAGCGCTTATCCGCTGCAAACAGCAACGCAACATCTACGTATTGCCTATTTCCGATGAGCAAAAGGTTGAACTGTTCGAGCAATTGGGGTTGTTGCTTGCTGCGGGCATCCATCTCGTGCAGGCATTGCTCTTGGTTTGCCAGCAATTAAGCGACGTGCGCATGGCTACCATTGTGGAACATCTTGCTAATTTGGTGCGCCAAGGGCATCAATTGCATGTGGCGATGGCGCAGTATCCCCGAATATTTAGCGATGAGATGATACATATGATGCAAGTTGGTGCGCAAGCGGGTAATTTACCGCTTGCCTTGGCGGCCCTTTCAGAACATGTGCGGGCGCAGCAGCAGTTTAAAAAGCGATTACGCACCGCGCTGATTGTCCCTGCGGTGACAGCGCTCTTTTTTCTTATTATTTTTGTGGTGACCTTATTTGCACTCGTGCCGCGCTATGCAGAGCTGTTTACGTCGATGGGCAAGCCCTTGCCATGGCTCACCCAGATCTTATTTTCTACCTATCAAGTGCTTTCTGGTGGGTATGCGGTAACATTGCTTTCTTTAGCGGCGCTCATGCTTTTGGGTGCTATGTATGCATCGCGTACGCCAGCTACAAAACGGTGGTTTGACGGTGTCATTTTGCGCGTGCCATGGATTGGTCCTTTGGTGCAGGACATTGCAATGTTGCAGTTATTTAGATCGCTGGCATTGCTGCAACAAGGGGGTATGTCAGTGGTTCCTGCGATGGAAATTGCCGTATGCGCTATTGATAACACGGTGCTGCGTGCCGATCTTATGCAGGTAATTGTAGAGGTGCGGGCTGGACATCCATTAAGTACAGCATTGCAGGGAGTACTTTCCGAGCGCCGAGAGGCGATTCTGCTCATCACTATTGGGGAAGAATCGGGCACCTTGCCACTTATGGTCAAAAAAATCGCTGCATTATATGATGAGCGTGTGCTTAAAAAGCTGCGCCATTATACCTTGCTGGTGCAGCCGATCTGTATGATAGTCCTTGGGGTGTTGGTGGCATTGCTCATAGTTGCGGTCTACATGCCGTTGTTTGATCTGGCTGATTTGGTTTAAGGCATTATACAGTCATACTTTAGTATGGTACTCTATCCATATATTATTTTGAGCATTATATGGATATTAATTAATGTCATTGCGATCAATATACAGTCATTATTTTCATTTGTTACTGCTATGGCTACCGCTTGCATGTTATGCCGGTAGTACGACACATAATGATTCTGCTTACAAAAAAATTGCGCAAACGGTGCTTTCTCAAGAACCATTCTCCCATAATAGTGATTTTTTAATTGAGCATACCGAATGGCAAGAACTTGCTTTGAGCAGGTATGTTGCCATGTATGATACAACAATTACCGCTTTTGGTACGTGGGGTCTTACCAAGCTCACCGAACCTATTACGAACATGCAGCAGATTATGGAGCGCCAATGTACGCTGGTGCAGTTGGACGCTGATCCGTTACTGCAGACAACTATACGTATGCTGTTGCGCGAAATTAGTGAAGATCAAGAAGCAATGCTCGCTTACTTTAATGCGCAAGACAAATGCAATGGTATAGTGCAACAGCTCTATTATCCATCATGGCTTGCATCAAAAATCTCTTTTTTAAATACAAGTAAATTAGCACTCGATGTTTCTTATATACATACCATTGCAGGTGCGGTTAAAAGCCTTGCGGGGGTAATTTGTATGCATGGATTTGCCGGGGAATTTATGGATTCCATACATCAAGGACGCGCCTTTGAATGGAAAAAAATTTTTACACGCATTATACATGAGCATAGTTTGGATCATGCATTATATGACCAATTACAACATGAGGTTGAAACTGATACATTTAAAGTTGGCACGCGTCTCTTTTTTGGCGGCAGCTTTGGTGATAAATGGCGTTACGCGCGGGATATAACTATTGCAGGATTACGCGCGTGTCGCTTTGATTATTTTATTCCTGCACATTGGTTTGCTGGCATTGGTACAGTTTGTGGAGGATTGCTTGCAGTAGCAGAACGTGGTTATTTTGATTATGAATATGCAACCAATATAAAGCAGCATTATCGACGTTTGTGCGAAATTCATCGCATTCATTGTGATGTGCAAAAACGTATGGTCCGCGTTGCTCGCTGCATGAAGAACATGGCACAACTTATTAATTATTGGCAGCAGCTGCCCTATTTTGCTGCGCAGCCATTGTGCCAAAAGATAACTGCGCAGTTGCAAGACGCTGAAAATCCTATGCGTCAGCTGTTAATGTTATTGCAAAAAAATACGTTTGCTGCAGAAAAAGGGTTCTGGTATTCACGCGGAGATGTATTGCTAGCGCACAAGCAGATGGTTGAAGTTAAAGACATGTTGGTACCATTGCTCCAAGCGGTTGCTTTAACTGACGGCTTTATGAGTATTGTGCATCTATATAGCACACATAAAGATACTGTAGATGACCGGTGGTGTTTAGTATCTTTTATTGATGCGCCACAACCGGTACTGAGTATAGAACAAGGTAGCTTGCCTTTGTTGCGTCCACATTCAGTTGCAAATGATTGTCAATTAGGCAGCAGTCTAGCGACAGGGCATATGCTCATTACCGGGCCAAGCGGTGCAGGTAAATCAAGTTATTTAAAGATGGTGGGTGGTGCAGTCTCCTGTGCACAAGCTTGGACCATTGCTCCGGCGCAGCGCATGCAACTAACACCCTTCGCGCGCGCGTGCACCAGTTTTGATCCACATGAGGATATCAGTAAAGGTATTTCTACGTTTATGGCGCAGCAACGGCGTCTTGAAAAACTGAAAGCTAGCGCTTATAGAGCTACAGGGCAAACCTATACATTGTTATTAATTGATGAACCATATCGTGGTACTATCGAAGCTGAAGCTGAAAAGCGTGCGTATCAATTTTGCCGTACAATTACCGATAATCCTAATGCTATGACGATCATGGCGTGCCATTTACAAGAACCGATATTGCTTGAAGCACATACAGGTAGATGGTGCAATAAGCAGGTAGTTATCGAACAAAAAAGTGACCAGGCCTTTAATTGTACCTATAAAATCATAGATGGTCCGGCATGGTGGTGGTTTAATGATCTTACGCAGCGTATTAATTTTATCGATTGGTTGCTTGTGAAGTAGCATCATCATTTTTTTAAAACTGTCTGCTGTTTTTCTACAAAAAAAACTTATAAACTAATAATTTCTCTCTCTCTCTCTCTCTCTCTCTCTCTCTCTCTTGACTTCTATTAACAAATGTGAGTAATATTTCGGCAGAAGTCGAAAAACTGTTTTTTAAAGGAGTAAAAAGTAATGAAGAATTCGCATTCTATTAAAATGCTTGCGGTGCTAACAATGTTAGCTGCAGGATCTGCTCAAGGTAACATGAGACACCGTACTAACGATGGTTGTGGTCCGCTGGAGGCCAAGCGTTGGGGCTTCATGGTATTTGGGGGTGCTGCGCCGGGCTTATTTTCGCATCGTGGGTTGGTGCACCGTAATATACCAAGAGCAGCTCTTTCTTGCCCGACTGAAGCAGTGACAATCGGCGGGCCGAATGATCCTTTCTGTTTAAATATATATCAAATCTTAACTTCACCGGATGACGCATCGCAAGTTTCTTGCCCTAAAGATCCACAGTTTAGTACACAATTTAGTAATGGTGTAGTGCATGTGGGTGGAGAAATCTCCTATAATGCATGTAGCAATACACAGTATTTTGTTGATGTTATATTCAACCGAGCACGCGGCAAATGTTTTACTATTGATGATAAGAATTACAGAGCTCCGGATGGTTGTGATAGCTGCGCAAATGACTGCTGTACTCTGAGCAAAGGAACTGTCTTAGGTGAAACGCACTTGTCTCATAATGTGAGTAACTATCAGGCGTATGGTTTCTATGCAGGTAGTCGTTACTATTTCAACCGTGTGTGGTGTGACCGTGTTGCATTCTTTGTTGGCCTAAAGGTAGGTATGTTGCATCGTAAAGCAGTTACCTCTACGGTTTCTGTTCCGGATATTACAATACCAATTCCTGGTGGGCCATATTTATTCGCTGCACGTCAATTTCCAGATAGTGAATATTGTGTATCTAATGCCATAAGTGGTGGTGGCCAGATTGGTTTTGATTATTGCATAAATGATTGCTGGTCAATATTGGTAGGCGCTGAAGTGGTGGCGACGTCTCCACTAAAAGTTAATCCATGTCTCAAAATACCATCATTTGGTGATCCAACGGTGAATGGACAACCAACACCTGCCGGTTTTGGTAGAAACTTTCCTATCCCTACGAGTATTGTGATCGGAAATGTTGGCTGCTTATTACAATTCCCGGTATGGCTTGGCATTCGTTGGGAATTTGATTGGTGCAAAAGAGATTGTGCACCATGTGCATAAGTGTATCTAATACATAAATATATAAGCCACCGTTTTCATAGTATATGATAGCGGTGGCTTTTGTTTGTTCCAACATTTCTTGAACATTTTGTTAGCATATATACAACCAGGATAAAAAAATACTTTTTTGTTGATGTTCTAAAAAATCCTATAACTATGATATTTTTTATGCATTTTGTAGTAGATGTACCCTTCCGTTCTCCGATCCTTATGTTGATAACAAAAAAATAATATAACAAAATTGTTGCAAAATTATGAACGGATGTGTATCACTATAGGTAAAGGATGTTCACTCACTAAAAAAGGAGGACAAACTTAAACGCACAATATTGTCTAAAGAATTTAGAGTTAGTGTAGAGGTATTTTTAAAAACACACTCATTAAAGGAGAAAAAATGATGAAGTGTACAAGAACATTACGAGTGTTAATGCTCGTAAGCATATGTGCTGCAACAGCATCAGCACGTTACCACAGAGAAAATGGCCAAGGACCACTTGAAGCGGGTCGTTGGGGCTTGTTAGCAGGCGTTGGTGCTGCTCCAGGATTTTTCAAAAATCGTGGATTTGATCAAACAGTTTGGCCAAGATCAGGCGTTACTTGCCCGGTAACCGGCTTTACTAATAATACAATAGCATGTAACCAAATCTACACAGTATTAACAACTCCAGAAAATGTGTTTCAACAAAGTGCATGCAAATCACCTAAGTTCAACAAGATGTTTACTAATGGTGTGGTGCATGTAACTGGTCAAATTTCATACAACGTATGCTGCAACACACAGTTCTTCTTAGAAGGTGTGTATGAGCGTGCTAAAGGTCATTGCCTGAACGTAACATCACAAAACTTCCGTGCTCCGGAATATTGCGGCACCAGCGATTGCAGCTCAAGCTGTGATTCAAGCTCAAGCTGCTCAAGCTCAAATAGCTGCTCAGTAACGGGAACTCCATTAACAACTGGACAACCAACTTCATTGAGCTACAGCAACTACCAAGCATATGGCGGATATATCGGTACACGCTACTATTGGAACCGTGTATGGTGTGATCGCTTCTCATTCTTCGGTGGCTTTAAGTTCGGTATGTTACACCGCAAACAAGTTTGTGTAGCAGCTACAAATGCAGCTTTTGTACAAACATTAACGGTGGGCGAAGTTACAACGAATTATAACTTCCCAGCTGCAACTAACACTTATGTAGCATATTGCAAATCAAATGCTGTAAGTGGCGGTCTTCAATTGGGTCTAGACTATTGCATTAACCATTGCTGGTCATTGTTGGTAGGCTTTGAAGTTGTTGCAACATCTCCATTCAAATCTAACCGCAACGTACCATTAACAGTTGTTGATCCAACGGGAACACAGGCTGGTTTTGGTAGAAACTTCAATCAAGCAACGAACCTTCTTGTAGCTCCTACAGGCAGCTTGATCCAGTTCCCAATTTGGGCTGGTATTCGTTGGGAATTTGACTGGTGCATGAGTTCTTGCAACGAGTGCTAATAGTCACACGATAGATTGAAATAAAAAGAGGAGATGAAACGTCTCCTCTTTTTCATAGAAGGTATGAAAAATTTAGAGGTAGATTTTTTATACATACCCATAATTAAATCATTAAAGGATAAGTATGATGAGTGGAATGAAAACATTACGCGTGATAACGCTTGTATCTGTATGTGCAGCTTCAGTGCTTGCACGTGACAACGGATGTGGACCATTGGAAGCTCGCCGTTGGGGCTTATTGGTAGGTGCCGGCGCAGCTCCAGGATTTTTCAAAAATCGTGGCTTTACACAAGCGGTTGATCCGTATTTGGGTTTGGCATCATGTCCAATAACCATACCGGGAACTGGTGTAACAACGTTAGCTTGCGATCAAGTATACAATGTCTTAACAACACCGGAAAATGTGTTTATTCAACGTGATTGCAGTTTGCCGAAGTTCAACAAATTGTTTACTAACGGTGTAGTGCATGTAACGGGTCAAATTTCATATAACGTATGCAATAATACACAATACTTCTTAGAAGGTGTATATGAGCGTGCAACAGGTAGCTGTGTAACGTATGCGCCAAACTTATCAAAAGCACCGGCTTTCTGTGAAGGCGGAAGCTGCGAGTCATCATGCAGTAGCTCAAATAGCTGTAATACCAGCTGCACGGTAAGCGGGACTCCATTGGCATCATTCGGTTACACTGCTAAGTTATCTACCTATCAAGCATATGGCGGATACATAGGTGCTCGTTACTATTGGAACCGTGTATGGTGTGACAGATTCTCATTCTTTACCGGCTTTAAAGTTGGTATGTTACATCGCAAACAAGTTTGCCAAAATGCAACAATCCCTGCTAGTTCAGCAATTATCAATAGTGTAACTTATTCATTTGCAGCACGTAATACAGTTCAACCTCTGTACTGCAAATCAAATGCTGTCAGCGGCGGCGTACAGATTGGTGTAGATTATTGTATTAATGATTGCTGGTCAGTATTAGTAGGTGTTGAGTTCGTAGCAACATCACCGTTTAAAGCTAACCGCAACTTACAATTGCCTATAGTTGATCCAACAGGCACAGCTACTGGTTTTGGTAGAAACTTCAGCCAACTTACAAACCTTGTAGTTGCTCCTACAGGCGCATTACTACAGTTCCCAATTTGGGCGGGTGTTCGCTGGGAATTTGACCTCTGCAGAAATTCTTGCAATGAGTGCTAATACTCACGCATAGAAGATATGAAACAAAAAGAGGGAGACTTTATTGTCTTCCTCTTTTTTTTGTTAATTCTGATGTGCTTATTAAAAAAACTTGCAATATGTCGTAATTGTTGAGTAGTATAAAAAAGTAGTTGAAGGAAGTAAAACTTTTTTAAAGGAGAGAGATGATGAGTGGAACAAGATTTTTACGCGTTGCTGTGTTAGCAAGTGTATGTGCCGTATCGATTTTTGCCCGTGATAATGGATGTGGACCTTTAGAGGCAGGTCGTTGGGGCCTATTGGCAGGAGTTGGTGCAGCACCTGGATTTTTCAAAAATCGTGGTTATGTACAGCGCGTTCTGCCGGGAGCTGGTATCACAGGCTGTCCGTTTGACTTGGGTGACGATATAACAACATTAAGCTGTGATAATGTATACAGGGTGCTGACAACACCACAAAATGTGTTGTTGCAAAATGCATGCAGAGTGCCTAATTTTGGTAAACAATTTAGCAATGGCGTGCTTCATGTAACGGGACAAATTTCTTATAATGTATGCAGTAATACGCAGTATTTCTTAGAAGCTGTATACAACCGCGCAACTGGCAATAAATGTTTAGCTATTCAAGGTAGAAATTTTAGGGCACCGGATTTTTGTGGACCAACATGTGATGTAAGCAGCTGCCAAATAAGCTCCAATAGTTGTTCAAGCTCGGACAGCTGCAGTTTTGTAGGAACACCAATAGATTCATATGATGTTAAGGTTGATGGGACTAACTACCAAGCATACGGTGGATATTTAGGTGCTCGTTACTATTGGAACCGTGTATGGTGTGATAGATTCTCATTCTTTACCGGTTTTAAAGTTGGTATGTTGCACCGTAAACAAGTATGCTTAGTTTCTCATGTGCCACAAATTGATATAGTTGCGGGGCAACTGTTCTTCCCTGCACGCGATATTACTGGTATAGCTTATTGCAAATCTAATGCGGTAAGTGGTGGTATTCAAATCGGTCTGGATTATTGCATTAATGATTGCTGGTCGGTGTTGGTTGGCGTAGAATTCGTAACGACATCACCACTTAAATCAAATCGTAATTTTGCAATTACGTTAGTTGATCCGACAGGTTCACCGGTTCCAGGTTTTGGCAGAAACTTCAATCAAGCTACCAACGATCTGATTGCTCCTACAGGTTGCCTATTCCAAATTCCGGTTTGGGCAGGTATTCGTTGGGAGTTTGACTGGTGCAAACGTGCTTGCAACGAATGCTAATTCATACGCATAAGTGATACATATAAAAAGGGGGAGAGATAGTAGTATCTCTCCCCCTTTTTTCGTGCTGTAGTTAGAAAAAAAGAACTTGTATTTTGTTATCATTCTTGATTACGCTCAAAAGTAGTTAAAAACTGATACATTGTAAAGGAGAAGTCGTGAATAGAATACAACTATGGTCTGTGAGTATGCTTACATGCATATATGTCGTTTCGTTATTTGCACGTGATAATGGAAGTGGTCCGTTGGAGGCAGGTCGCTGGGGCTTATTGGCAGGTGTTGGCGCAGCTCCCGGCTTTTTTAAAAATCGTGGAAATAATCAAACGGTGTGGCCGCGCTCTGGTCTTGCATGTGATGTTACAGTTCCGAATAATACATTGACCTGCGATCAACTGTTTCGGGTATTGACAACTCCAGAAGATATGTTTCAACAAAATGCATGTAAATTTCCAAAATTTAATCAGCTATTTAGCAATGGCGTGGTACATGTAACGGGACAGATTTCATATAATGTATGCAACAATACACAATACTTTTTAGAAGGTGTATACGAGCGTGCACGAGGAAACTGTATAACACTTGTTGCAAAAAATTTCCGTGCGCCAACATTCTGTAATGGTGCCAATATTAATAATTGCTCGAGCTCAACTGATTGTTCTAATTCCGGTGGTATTCTCACCTGTGATATTATAGGTACGCCCTTAACTGTCGAATTGCCGACAACGGCAAGTTTCGCCAATTATCAAGCATATGGTGGTTATATAGGCGCACGTTACTATTGTAATCGTGTTTGGTGTAATCGTTTCACGTTCTTTGGTGGGTTTAAAATTGGTATGTTACATCGCAGACAAGTTTGCTTTACCTCTTCCGTTGCAGCCCACTCAGCAACATTAGCGGGTGATATGACGGTATATAATTTCCCGGCAACAAGTAATAGCTATACATTGTTTTGTGCATCGAATGCAGTAAGTGGTGGTTTACAACTTGGTACAGATTTTTGCATTAATGATTGTTGGTCAGTATTGGTTGGTGTAGAGGTTGTAGCAACTTCACCATTTAAATCTAATCGTAATTTGATAACCGTGCGAAATGATCCTACCGGTACCGCAACAGGATTTGGCCACAACTTTGAGCAAGCAACAAATTTCATCCTTGCTTCTACCGGCTCGTTTATACAGTTCCCGGTGTGGGCGGGTATTCGTTGGGAATTTGATTTTTGCAAGCGTGCTTGCGATGAGTGCTAGTATTTAAAGGAGGTCCTTCGACCCAGCCTTCGCATAAAGCTACGGCGGGCAGGCTAAGCTCAGGATGATTGATTGGATTTTTTTTTATAGAGTGATGTTTTGGTATTATTGTAGTAAGTAAAATTTGAGTTTAAACATACTAAAACATTAATATAATCATCCTGAGCTTAGCCTGCCCGCCGTAGCTTTATGCGAAGGCTGGGTCGAAGGATCTACCTTAAGTTATAGACCGCTAAAGAATTTTCCGGAAATAAGATGCGCATGCAAATGGAACACGCTTTGACCAGCTTGCTGGCCATTGTTGAATACCAATTGAAATGCTTTTGGCTCGGGTAACGTTTGTGCAACTTCTTGCGCCATGAGCAAAACTTGCCCAAGCAATTGTGCATCGCTCGGTTCTGCTGCATGTAAATTAGCAATATGTTTTTTGGGAATAATCAGATAATGTATTGGCGCACGTGGTGCAATATCATTAATAACAATACAATATTCATTTTCAGCGATGAACTTGGATGGGATTTCTTTGTTGATAATGCGACAGAAAATACATGATTGGTTCATACTAAACTCTTTTTTGGGTGTAACCAGATTTTAGAAGCGAAGTAGTCTGCCTTCGTCTACGACTACGCCGAGACAGTCTACGCTCTACATATTTTTCTAACAATTGATAGTTAATCCGTTAAAAAACTGGCCGTGCCAGGCGTAGCTCCGTTAGGGAACAATGTAAGGTCCAGTCTACGTTTTTACTACGAAGCAAATGCTCAAAGATGCGTTAAACTACGACGGACAGCCTACGCCGGTGCTATCAATGTACAACGTATTTTTCGGTCAATCCGTTATCCGGACTGGCCTGCCAGCCGTAGCCTTGGCGTAGGCTGGTGCCGGGAGTCGGACTCGAACCGACACAGTGTTGCCACCGCGGGATTTTGAGTCCCGTGCGTCTACCAATTTCGCCATCCCGGCATATATATGTTGTACAATTAGATTACTAGAATTGATAATTTCGTCAATATGTAGTTACTCTTGATCGAATTGTTCCATTGCAGGCTCATTTTCGGAGATGCGATTTTGTACCAATTCTTCTTGATAAAAGAGATAGAGGCCAATAAATACGATGATACAAGAAAGAAAAAATGGCCAACCAACGGTTTCACTGAGAAACAGCCAGCCATAGAATGCGGTAAAGAGTGGGCTTAAAAAACCTGAAAAGGATAAAAATGTACCGGTATAATGACGCAACAACCATCCATACAGGTTATAACAGATAATATTACTCAATAAAATAATGAGGCCGAGAATGCCAAAGAATTCGCCCAGATGATCGGTATCCACCGGAAAGAAACCTTCAAATATCCATGCAGTTACGAGTGCAAGTAATCCGCCACCGACCATGATGATGCCATTAATCATAAGTGGTGAATAACTTTTCTCTTTAATCATTTTGCGCATTACAAGCCAACTATAGGTATGTGTAATTACCGAAACAATTACCGCGATTTCCGGCCAGGATAAAAATGCAATTTCACCAACAGCTTTTTCACCGGTTGAGCTGGTGAGTAAAACCGGCATTAAACCTAAGCATCCAATAGCAAGACCTGCCCATTTTTTGCACGTCAGGCGTTCGTTAAAAAGAAAGTAAGAAAATAATGCTGACACAAATGGAGAGATATTATATATGAAGTTTGTTTTTGCTGCAGGCATATAACTGAGCGCCCAGAAGCGTAATCCGTAGGTAGCGTAAATGCCAAAGAAAATCATTTGTGCATACCATATGAGATGTTTGCGCTTGAACTTTACATGTTCATGAGCATAGCATAACAGGTAGGCCAATAAGATGGCGCCACCAATGGTCATGCGAATACCGGTTAAAAACATAGGGGTAGTGAACTTGAGCAACATTTTGCCAAGAACAAACGAGCTACCAAAAACGGCGTATAAAAGTATAATAAGATGCATGCTGAGCCTTTAAGCGTAAAAGATAGTGCAGTGCGCACGTTGCATGCGCACTGCGCGGGTAATTCTTAATTAATTAAGTATACCGTGCACAAGGCAGTTTGTCAAAAAAAACACCACACCGTTATTCTTGTGATCATTGATTAGATCGCATTATTGGTGGTTTTGTACCTTTGCTCTTAAGTTATGAACCTGACCATATTAGATACTGTTCAATAAACTGCATTAAGTCACCATCAAGCACCAAATCAGGTTGTGGAGATTCAACATCGGTGCGATGATCCTTTACCATCTTATACGGATGAAGAACATAGGAACGAATTTGTGATCCCCATTCTATTTTCTTTTTTTCCACTGCGGCGAGCTTTGCGTTTTCTTCATCCCTTTGGCGTTGGCGCAATTTTGCCATGAGCATTTTCATAGCATTCACTTTGTTTTGTGTTTGTGAGCGCTCATTTTGGCATTGTACAACTATATTAGTAGGAATGTGCGTAATGCGTACAGCAGAATCAGTTTTGTTAACGTGCTGTCCACCGGCGCCGCCAGCGCGATACGTGTCGATGCGTAAATCATTAGGATCAATAGTGACTTCAACTTCTTGTGCTTCAGGAACAACGGTGACTGCTGCAAATGATGTATGGCGTCGCTTGTTTGCATCGTAGGGTGAAATGCGCACAAGGCGGTGAATGCCATTTTCTCCTTTTAAAAGACCATGCGCATTTTTACCCTTTATAAAGAGAGTGGCAGATTTTATGCCTGCTTCTTCACCATCTTGATAATCGACAGCAATTGCAGAAAATCCATGGCGTTCACAAAAACGCATATACATACGCAAGAGCATGTTTGCCCAATCTTGTGATTCAGTACCGCCTGCGCCGGAGTTAATACTCAAAAAACAGTTGCTTGCATCATCAGGTTCAGAAAGTAACAGATTCACTTTAAAGGTATACACCGCTTTTTTAAGACGTGCGATTTCAATGTGCAGTTTGCTTAATTCCGCTTCATCATGTGCAAACAGATCTATAAGCTCAGGAATTTCTGCTCTGTTATCTATAATATAGAGATACTGTTCACGTTGGTTCTTAATATGTTGCAGCTCTTTGAGTATTTCAGTTTGCCGCGGGTTCTGCCAAAAGTTTTCTTGAATGCTGGTGTTGTACATATCCTGATATGATTGTTCAAGATTATTATTTTTCCAAAAGGTGGTAATAGTTTCGATATCAGGATCAAGTTGCTTTAATTGCTCTTTTAAATCATCAATCAACATATGGTTCCTAAAAACTGCTAAAATTATCGCTTGTATATATAGATAGTATATCAATAAATAATGTTGAACGCATATGCATAAAAGTACGCAGGGTTTTGACGCAACCGGCATGCATGGTTATGGTATATATAGATATATATATTGTATGCAGAATGAAATCATGGGAAATAACATATGCTGGGAAGACTATTTGTGGTATCAGCCCCTTCGGGTGCCGGTAAAACGACATTGGTTAATCATATATTAGGGCGTTTTTGCAGAGAATACCCGTTAGCTAAGGTAATAACCTATACAACTAAGCATCCGCGGACCACCGATATCCCGGGCCAAGATTATCATTTTATAAGCGTTGCGGAGTTTGAACGGCGCATAGCGGAAGGGTATTTTTTAGAGTGGAGCAACGCCTATGGTCATTATTATGGTTCACCACGCACGATTTTGCAGGATTTAACCTCAGGAGAGCACCGCGTTATCATTACCGATAGGGTTGGAGCCCGTGCACTAAAAGAGGTGATCCCCGAAGCTGTCCTTATATGGTTATATACGCAAAACCTCCAAATTTTGCAAGAAAGGCTCGAAAAGCGCGGCCAGGAGAGCCTTGAGCAGATGAGCTATAGATTGAACCTGGCAAAAGCAGAAATTGATCAGGAAAAACAGACTCCGTTATATGAATTTCATGTGTTAAATCAAAACTTTTTTGAAGCTTTAGATCTTTTAAGCACTATTTTTTTAAAAAAAATGCTAAAAAATGAAATAATTTCCGATTAATTGGATTTACTGATTGGATCATGCGATTGATGGATTTTGTGGATGCATATTTTAAAGCAGTTTTAAAAAAAAGTTTTTTTTTCTTAGTTTTTTTAAAAAAAGTGTTGACTTGTACGGTAGTCCAGGTATAATACTTTACGAATAGTTGATGAAACGAGCTTCAAAAACAACGAAGCAACCGGCCTCAAACGATTCGCAAAATGTCTTTGACATTCATAAGAAAGTAAATAAAAGTCAAGCGCTTATTGTCCTTGAAAACATTCCTTTATCACAATTTTTGTGATGGAGAGTTTGATCCTGGCTCAGAATAAACGCTGGCGGCGTGCTTAACACATGCAAGTCGAGCGAGAACGTTTCTTCGGAAACTAGTACAGCGGCGGACGGGTGAGTAACACGTGAGAATTTACCCTTTAGTGAAGAATACTCCTGAGAAATCAGGCTTAATACTGCATAAGTCCCTACGGGGAGAAAGGTGGCCTCTTTGCTGCCGCTAAAGGATAAGCTTGCGGGCTATTAGCTAGTTGGTGAGGTAAAGGCTCACCAAGGCGATGATGGCTAGCCGACCTGAGAGGGTGTACGGCCACACTGGAACTTAGACACGGTCCAGACTCCTACGGGAGGCAGCAGTGAGGAATATTGCGCAATGGGCGAAAGCCTGACGC
>JAGVLK010000014.1 GCA_020049835.1 Candidatus Babeliales bacterium
AAAATTCGCGAATATATACAAAATCAATAAATTTTCCGTATAAGCTTCAGAGCATTTCTCCGCGGAAGCCACGGCTTTTAAGCCGTGTGCCGTTCACTTTTTCGGTTTGCGTAGAATGTGCTCGAAGATTGCATTCTAATAAACCTAATAAAGAAGGGAATAAGAGGAAGACAAAAAAGGATTTGTCCTTCGACAAGCTCAGGATGATTGGATAAATGATTACATCAATCCGTTTTGTCATCCTGGCTTCCGGGATCCAGGTCAAGTTTGCTTTCAAGCACTGGAATGACATTGTCAGCATACAATTCTATATTATTAATATCTTAATTCTTTGCAAGTGGCTCACTGATCAAAATTACAACGGCCTGGATCCCGGAAGCCAGGATGACCCAGCCGTCGCCTTAGGGCTATGGCGGGCAAACAACAAAATGGAATCTTTACTTAAATTATTGCTATCACGAGCGCAGCGCCAACAAACTTTTTATATCGAACGCAAACATTTGCATGCTAGTCGCAAATAAATGCACCTGCCTGAATTTTGATCGCATCACTCAATTTATACACAATATGAATATTATTATTTTTTCTTCTTTTGTGCATTAAACAAGCTTGCAAGTTTTTGTGCAAAACCAGGATCGATACGCTTAGCCTCATCGATAACCGATTTGCCACGACGATTTTTTATTGTAGGGTCTGCACCGGCTGCAATCATCTGCTCTGCCGCTGCGTCACGTTCAAGACTTCCGGAATTATAGCGCACTAAATAATGCAATGGGGTATCGCCGTATCTATTTTGAATATTAACCTGTGCTCCGTGATCAAGCAGCAGTTTTATATATGGCGCTATATTAGTGCGACGCATGAGCGCGAAATGCAATGGATGATTTTCAAAACGGGTAGTATCAGCAGCCTCTACATCTGCATTATATTGAATTTGCCGCTCGGCAAAAGGATAATCATTACGAATAATAGCAAGCATTAATCCCGTACGGCCAACAATATCACGATCTTTAACGCGGTCTCCAAAACCTACCAGTTTTCTGTTTTGTACAATTTCAATGTACCGTTCATGCACATATGCTTTTGCAGCAGCGAGTGCATCATTACCTTCATGATTACGTATATTAAAATCAAACATAGATCCATAGGTATCCATAACATATTGCAGCCAGCCGCGATCGGTAGCTTTGATTGCAATCATAAGATAGGTGTCGCCCACTTTGTTTTGTAAGTTAACATCTGCCATATCGCTAATAAGTGTCTTGGTAACTGCACTACGATCTTCCATGTTGGGCATATGCAACGCCCACATAAGCGGTGTCTCACCAAGGTTGTTCTGTGCGTTAATATCAGCACCTTCATCTACCAGTTCATCGATCATTGTGGTGTTTTGCGTACGCACTGTAGCATTTGTATGTTTAACTGCGTAATGAAGCGGAACATTATTAAATGATGTTGATTCTGCTTCTTCTCCACGCGGTGTTGTGGCAGAACGGGCATTTACATCTGCACCCCATTTGAGCAACAGACGAAAGCGCTCCAAATCAAAGAGCCCTATAGCATACATGAGCCCTGTTTGGCCAAGCCAATTGCGTGCTTCAACAGTTGCACCATTGTTTGCAGCCAAATCTTGCGCAACTTGCGCATTATTTGTGTCCGCTCGCAACCATGATGGCATAACATTTGGGTCACATTGCAACCAGTAATTTATACTCAGTGGCAACAAAATAAAAACTGCAATCAAATATTTTGCCTTGCAATACTCATACATACAAGATTTCATAACCGCATTCCTTTTTTAATACAATTCTATATTATCATGCACAGATTAATAACTGCAATATTTTAATAACGCAGCCGAATAAATATTACAAGATGCGCACAGTTTGCCTTTTTTACACGTATGATTGTGGACGCATAAAACTTGCTGGTATAATTTCATGTAGGATATATGCCATGGGGAGGTAAAATCATGACATTTCGCAAGCAGTTTTATAACATAAATAGCTATCAATTTCTTATATTCTTACTGCACTTTTTCTGTTATACAACGTTACAATCTGCAACAAAAGATGATGGGCTTATTAACGTATACAATATGTCAAATTCTACTGTCTATGTAGCAACTTATTGCTCCACCCCCATAACCGGTTCAAGTTCACGCACCTCCGAAATTTACACACTACCTTCTGATGGCATGGTTCGCGTACCACGCGCAGCACGTACACTTACCTGCACGCGTAATCTACGGTTTTCCTACCATGAAACTGACTTACTCGAAAAACTCGATAAAAAGAGTACCGTAGGCTCTGTTGGTATTGGTACTACAACTGGTGGCCGCTTGTCCAACAGCTTTTATATTATTCCGCTTAAAGGAGTTCTGCATGGTTATAGTGCGCTCGCTCTCAAAGGCAAAGATATTTTGTTAAAAATAACCGCAATGCTTAAAGCCACTTTGGCGGCAATGCTTAAGAGCAGCGTAGAAAAATCGTTACTCCTTAAAGATAATCCACATGTAGATGAACTAGCACAGGTCCGCATAAGCGAATCGTTACCCGAAGAAGAAGCTACCTTTGTGCAACAACGCAAAATAATGGTTAAATCGGCGCTGGAAAAGTTCCTGGGGCGTAAACTCAATGGATCTTATATTCCTACCATTGCATGCATAAATAGTGGCGGTGGTGCACGCGCATTAATCGGTGCTCTTGGGTTCCACGTAGGTCTTGAACAGATGGGGTTGCTTGATGCGGTTATGTATGATGTTGGACTTTCAGGCGGCTCTTGGTTTGTAAGTTTATGGCATCAAAGCAACAGTAACGTCGCGGCGTTTAAACGTTCGTTGCAACCGATTGTAGCAAAAGGAATCGATCCGACACGTGCACACACTATTACGTTTGATGATACAAAACAGATAACACGAGCAGTTGCCGTGCGTAAGGCATCTCAACAGCCAACTTCTTTTGTTACCCTGTATGGCGCCATGCTTGCCAACCATTATTTATCACCCTATAAACCACGAACGCAAGCGGTATTATTCTCATCACTTTATGGACGTGCAGATATGCTTAAACGTCCATTCCCAATTATTACCTGCGTGGATGGTCATGCAGCAGATATCGGCACGACAAGTCACATCATGGGTTGGTTTGAAATAAGTCCGGTTGAGGCTAGCGGCGTGGGGCCATGGTTGGGTAATGCATCCATTGCCACCTGGGCATTTGGCAGACATTTTGAAAATAACGAATCCATAGATATGAGCCCTGAATATGATATGGGTCAACTCATGGGCATTTGTGGATCAGCCTTTGCCGGAACTTTGGGCCGTGCATTTACACAAATACCAATCATTTCAGTGCCATTGCATTATGTACTTAAAGCAACTATTGGCGAAGATTTTGGAGCCACCAAACGTATAAGTGTTGGTAAAGTACCTAACTTTACGCAGCATATTGCTGATTCTACTATACGCCACAAAAAAGATTTGCGCTTGGTAGATGCTGCCATGGCTTTTAACATTCCGGTGCCTATTGTATTGCATGAAAAGCGTAAAGCGGACATTATATTTATTTTTGATATGAGCGGCGATATTGAGATCACAAATGCATCAGATACCTTGGGGCTAACGGAAAAATATGCACAACATCATGGATTGGCATTTCCTAAAATAAGTTATGACACAGTAGCCAAACAGGCACTTTCAGTATTTAGCGATCCGGAAAATCGCACTGTACCAACGGTTCTGTATATGCCGCGTATTATAGATCGCAAAAATATTACCTATCCAGGCTTTATTCCACAAAAATTTAGTACTATATTACCTACTTTACAGTTTCAGTATGATGCGCAAGCATTTAATAATCTTTCCGGTGTTACGGAAGCAAATATGGTTGGCAGCAAACAGCAAATTATCGATGCGATAACGCGTAATATAGAGATGCATAACGGGTTTGCAGAGTAGATTGCTATACATTCAGCGTAAATGATGGCATATTAGTGCAGAGTAATTGCACTGTATTTAACCATCTTGACGTGGAAATTCATTATGAACAAACCAACTTTGCACCTTTCACTCCTCACTATTGCTGTTTTTTGTACATCAATCTTGTACGGCGCAGCCCCGTCGCCCATGTTTTCTGCCAGCTTGATTGAGGCTATTGATAGGTACACACGCCCGGCAAAATATGATCGTGATCGCGAGCATCCTATTGCACATCAGTTGGCATCCCTTGTTCTCGATGATCAAGTTGATGCAATGGGAGAAGCAACGTCAGTGCAGCCAGATGCTTTACGCACCTTTATTGTACAAAGAATACACGTAACTAAAGAGACCTTTAATCGTTATGAACAGGATCTGACCGAGCAGCAAAAGCACAATGCGCACCAAAATGCATTGACGCTTGCATTAAGACTAAAGCCTCATGCTTACAACTTAAGTAACCTGTATTTGCAAAACCTTAACTTAACTACATGTCCTGCGGAAATATGTGAACTCATTAATCTGGAACGATTAAATCTGGAGGATAATAAATTAACCACTCTCCCAGAGGATATTTGCCGCTTAAGTAACTTAGAAGTATTGAATATTGATGACAACCGGCTTAGTGAACTACCATCTTCCATGAGCATGCTTATAAGCTTAAGAACCTTTTCCGCGAAAAATAACCGTTTCACCAAAATACCTGATGAAATATTCCCATTACGTAACCTCACCTTTTTAGGATTCGATGACAACAAGATATCCGTAATCCCTGCAGCTATAAGCATGCTTACGCAGCTTGGCCATCTTTGTTTGAACGGCAATGAGCTTGAAACCTTGCCTCCGGAACTATTTGATCTACTAGAGTTGCGTCATTTAAGCCTGAGCAACAATCGTAAGCTTAAAGAACTGCCAGAAGCCGTTGCTCAACTCACGAAATTAAAATGCTTATATACATATGGCAATCAACTTACCACATTACCGCTTGATGCATTAGTACGACTGGGTAAAAGACGTTCCTCGTACGAGAACGGTCTACAAACACATGCATACGACAATCCATTTAGCCCAGAATACATAGCACAAGTTTACAATCTTGTGATGGCAACGGGCGCCTACATTACCTGCTGCCGGCAGCATATTGCAGACTTTGATCATATTATCTACGATGGCATACCATGAACATACGCATAGCACTTATATATTGCACAACAATATTCACCATGCATAGCGCCCAACAACGCATACTCACGCATCCGATTCGGTCACTGCAAGATCTAGCTATTGGGGCTATAACCAAACAGTATATGCCCACCGATGAAGCTTGGTCGCACTATGTTGATGCAGAGCGCCCCAACGTTATAGCCACATCTATGGTTGCACAAATGCCCGCATTTTCAACCCAATCGTCACAAGAATTAGCGCAACAAAAGACAGAGGTTACCGCATTACTTGCAGACTACTATCGCCTTATTGGAGGTGCATATTATCTACATACACCAAGTGAAGGCTTTATCGCACATTATGCCTTAATTGCATATATTGATAGCAAGCCATTTCCTGGGCTTACCGCTCCTGAAACACAATCATTGCTTGTTAATTTAAAGAAAGAATATACCGGAAAAACCTGCGCGCATGACACTCAAACAACTTCTTGATACCTTCTCCTGGGCCACCAACTGGAATGCATTCGCCTACATTATATATAAATGCACCACCACCAGCATAACCTTTTTCCTGTACGCTACGCTCGATCAAGACACCTTTTCACTTTACTGCAACTTCAACAGCCTCATATTCCTCATGTTGCTGTGGTTGGATCTGGGTTTTTCTAAATCTATTGCAGCATTTTGCCCCTTGTATGAGGTTACTTCATCCGCTTTTAAATTCTTCATCCACCAACTCCTACGTTATAAATGCATTGCCTTACTTGCCGCAATTCCCATCTATATCATGGTTATGCATTCTTATACAACGCCACTCGCACTCGAGCACCACTATCTATTCTTTTATGTAGGCCTTGCACTCTTTCTTTCTGAAGGCATCAACGCAGTCATTCGCTTGCTTTATCATGCCCATTTTTTCAAAAAGAGTATAACTTAATGTACGCCGCGACATTAATGCTCGAGCTTGTAGTTTCACTATGTATGATCGCCACGACACAACACTATCTACTTCTTGTGGGGATATTTGGGGCAAAGGTAGCATCTAACTTAGCCTTACTCATAATGAGTGGCTACCGTTTGCCAACACTCTATGCACCACAAGCTGCCGGGGCTGATGGTTCAAGCAATCTTGATTATACCGATATACACCGACGATTTATAAAACATAGTGCTATTATGTGGTTTAATAATGGCTGCAAAAGTTTAACTGAGCGTAATTTCTTGGTACCGTGGTTCACCTACATATTTGGGCCTGCGGTGGCAAATATGTTTAAGGTAGCAAATGAAGGGGCGTTACTTTTTTATCGCATAGTGGTGAAAACAATTGGCACTACAGATACCGCGGTGTTTGCACATATCGTAACTATGGATAGCACAAAGGGCACATGGCAAATTGCGTTCAAAAAGGTTACAGCGAAGATTGCCGCGCTCTGCATCCCACTTTTTGGGATTATATGGCTTATGTGCCAGTATGATGCCATATCATTAATTAAAGGTGATAGGTTTGTTTTTCACATTTTTTTCATCATCTGCATTGCACTTTTGACCGAAGTTGTCTGCTCGCCTTCAGAGCGGATTTTGGAAGTAAAAGCTAACTATAAAGATCTTTTTATCGCGTACGCGCCTTACTTTTGTATGTTAATTTTGTTCAGCACTACACCTGTCATGACGTCGATTGGTTTATTGAGTTCAATTTTTCTCATACATGTCGTTCGATTGGTCAGTTCTACCCTTATGGTTTTCATTGCGCGTATAAAGTACAATCTTGATGATAGACTTACCTATACTATTCTTATACTTTCGTACGTGTGTATTTCTATTGCGTATGTCCATGTACTATGGGGAGGATAAGGTAAGCCCTGTTTAGGGTTATCATGTTATTCCTATTAACTTACTTGTATTACGTACGTATGTACTTATTTGTTTTCCTTTTAACTTGTTATCAACCTATCTATATTTGTTTTTCTTTTGCCAGACAGATAAAGAATAGAATACTGGATCCCCGCAAGCGAGGATGACAAAAAAGAGTCAATCCAATTTAACTCTCAATATGTTATTATATAATTATATTGTCCCCTTCCTATTGTCATCCTCGCTCGCGGGGATCCAGTATTAAACTTACTTATTCTTCCTATTACCTTCTATCTCTTGTACCTACAATATTCTACCCCCCATAAGATGACACCCTACTGCCGATTATTTACGGAGTGGAACGACGGCGGCCTTCTTTTCCCTCCCACGGGAAAAGGCCGGCGGAGTGCAACGGAGTAATCTGCGAGCGGGGACGGGCAGGCGATGGCAGAAGCGCAAAGCGACGTGTCTCGGCGAAGCCAACGGCGGAGACGGACGCCGGACACAACCGTATAATAGAATATGCATAATTAATGTGTTATGCGACATAGCTCTCATTATGGCCCGTCTCCGCTTGCAGCTACGCCGAGGCACGGACAGATATTATATTAAAGAGCTTTTTAAGCTGCGCCCTACACCACAGATATAACAAAATCTTAGTCACTTGCACTAAGAAAATATGAGTTTGGAGTTGACATCCATAGGTAAAAAGATGTATCATAATAAAAGAAATTTTATTGATATTAAAACAAGTATAAAGAAGAGGAAACCCATGAGCAAAAAAATCATAGGTATCGACCTTGGTACTACAAACTCTGTAGTAGCATTCATGGAAGGTGGCGTACCTAAAGTTATCCCTAACAAAGAAGGTGCAAATACTACCCCTTCAATCGTTGGGTTTACCAAGGACGGCAAACGCGTTGTAGGTACCGTAGCAAAACGCCAAGCGGTAACCAACCCTGAAAATACCATATTTTCAGCAAAGCGTTTTATTGGCCACACCTATAACGAGATGGCTGATGAAATCAAAAAGATGCCATATCATATCGTAAAACGTGCAAATGGCGACCTAGCAATCACTGCACAAGGTAAAGAGTACACACCGCAAGAAATCTCTGCTGCGGTACTTTCTTACCTGAAAAGCTACGCTGAAGAGTATTTGGGTACAACGGTAACCGAAGCGGTTATTACCGTCCCTGCATACTTTAACGACGCACAACGCCAAGCAACCAAAGACGCAGGCCGCATCGCAGGACTTGATGTAAAACGTATCATCAACGAGCCTACCGCTGCCGCCCTTGCCTACGGTCTAGATAAAAAGAAAAATGGCACTGTCGTTGTATTTGACTTCGGTGGTGGTACCTTCGACGTATCTATCCTAGAAATTAATGATGGCGTTATCGAAGTAAAATCAACCAATGGTGACACACACCTAGGTGGTGACGACGTTGACCAACGCATTGTTGACTTCTTAATCGCTGAATTTAAGCGTGATACTGGCATCGATCTTGCACAAGATAAAATCGCCCTACAACGCCTAAAAGAAGCTGCAGAAAAAGCTAAAATTGAACTTTCTACCTTACATGAAACTGAAATCAACTTGCCATACATCACTGCAGACGCATCCGGCCCTAAACATCTAACGCAAAAACTCTCACGTGCAAAACTTGAGTCACTGTGTGCCGATATTTTTGACCGCTTGCTTGAACCATGCAAACGCGCAATGCAAGATGCCGGCATCAGCAAAGATGCTATCGATGAAGTGATTTTGGTCGGTGGATCAACACGTATTCCAAAAGTACAACAACTGGTAAAAGATTTCTTTGGCAAAGAGCCTAACCGCTCAGTAAACCCGGATGAAGTAGTTGCACTTGGTGCAGCAATTCAAGGTGGTGTACTTGCCGGTGAAGTAACCGATGTACTCTTGCTTGACGTTACTCCACTTTCACTTGGTATCGAAACTATGGGTGGTGTTGCAACACGTCTTATTGAACGTAACACAACTATCCCTACCAAGAAATCACAAATATTCTCAACTGCTGAAGACAATCAAACAGCAGTGGATATTAAAGTGGTACAAGGTGAGCGTCAATTTGCTAAAGATAACAAGACATTAGGTCAATTCAGACTCGATGGCATTCCACCTGCACAACGTGGCACACCGCAAATCGAAGTTACTTTTGATATCGATGCCAACGGCATTGTGCATGTATCTGCAAAAGATAAAGCAACCGGTAAAGAGCAAAAAATCTCTATCACCAGCAGTGGCGGTTTGTCAGAACAAGAGATTGAAAAAATGGTCAATGATGCAAAAGAGCATGAAGAGTCAGACAGAAAAGCAAAAGAGGCGGTTGAAAAACGCAACCACCTTGATGGCCTTATCATGTCGCTCGAGCGCAGCATCAGCGAAGGCAAAGATAAGCTTTCTGAAGATGAAATAACTGAAGTGCAAGCTGCAATCACCAAAGCAAAAGAAGCAATGGTAACGCATGAGCACAATGCAGAAGAGCTACAAAAAGCGACCGATGAGTTGATGCAAGCATCACAAAAAGTTGCTGAAAAGCTTTATGCTGCAGCACAAGAAACAACTGAGCAGGCACCTCAAGAGGAGAAATCTTCTGAGCAAGGTCCAATCGACGTTGATATTCAAGAATAATAACGCTACTTATAAGCGCATAGAACTACAAAGGCCTGGATTAATCCCCGGGCCTTTTTAGTACGCCCGACATGGGCGCAACCTCTAATAAGGTGAAAAATCCTTATATCTTTGGCAAAACGAGATACGGAAAGTTTTCTTGAAGCACGAACATGACACGAGAAATATCAGCCTTGCTTTTTACAACTAAAAGTATCGTGTCATCCCCCGCAATAGTGCCTAAGATGCCGGATTCCTTTGGTTTTTTTGGATTATAGCTTACATATTTTTGATCAAAGTAATAGGCCAAACTATTGGCATCACCCGGTTGCGTATGAAGAATAATGAGTCCAAAATCCGAAATTTGTACATTGAGTATAACCGGTAGATTAGGCATATTATAGTCTACTATTTTATAAACCCCTGCAACTTTAGCTATATTGAGTTTCTTTAACTTCCGCGAGAGCGTAGCCTGTGGAATGTCATGCCCTATTTCTTTAAGCATTTCTTGCAATTCGCTCTGTTCAGCTATTTCATGTCTTTGTATTATATTTACTATCTGCCCGTCTAAAGCTTTAGTTTCTGCCATTCCCAGCCTCCTCTAAATGAATGCATATTTATATATATTGAAATTATATTCAATTTTTATTGACAAAGCAAATCAAAGAAGTTACCATCAGAACAAATGGATATCATGAATATATTGTGAAACCATATTCATATTCGTGTATGTAAATAGATTGTTAATTTTTTATAATTAAGGTCCACATGAAAACTTTTAAATATGTATACATAACATTAATGGCTATCTGTTCATTTGTACCAGTTCAAGCAATTCGACCCAATCTTTTCTTTTTGCAAGGATTAGCAGCGCCGAGTTCACCATGCGGAGTTGATTCTGCATTAAAGGGCGGAGGCAACGCAGCATTGTGGTGTAGCGCAGCATTCTGTATAAGCGGACCACCGGGAGCGGCGATTGCTGGAGCCGCTGTTGTTTGTCATGCTGCAAAAAGCATGCATACGAGAAAACAATTGAACAATCAAGAAGGTAACGATTCACACGAGTACTCAGAGCATCCTCTAGATGCTGATATATATGATTCATCAAAAATTGGCATGGGCTTTGCAATCTCAGCAGCAACAACGATCTATACTATTCGCAAACAAGCGGCTATTAACGAAGCAATCCTGCACGCAAGAATCGTAGCAATCCGTAATGCAATGCGTAAATAGAATTTTTTATTAATCTTTTTGATGTGGAGAACCATGTGAAGACTTTTAAATATATGTATGTAGTTTTGACAGCACTCTGTCCGGCTATGCCGACATTGGCAATGCAAAACAATCGTTTTCTGCTGCGTGCTTTGGCAGCAAAAACTTCCGCCGTAGTAGTGGATGCTAAAACAGATGTGGTTCAAGCACAGCCAAAAGAAAGCAGCGATACTCAAGCAATAGTCAAGCATCCGGGAGCAGATAAGCCACAAGATGCTACAGATCCATCGCCAAAAATAAAGCCCCCATACCGAAGTTAACAATACTAATAAGAACTTATAAGGAGTGACTTTCTATGCAACATCTAACATATGCAAGAGTTTTGGTAGGTTTGTTTATTATGACTTGCTATTTACCAATAATGACGGGCCCTTTAGGTCCATTACCTACTCAAGTGCCTTCGAAAGTACCCGCTGCACAAGATTCAGCAGAGCCTGAGGTTTCCATACCGATTGCGGAGACTTCGCAAGAAATCACTCCGATTACTGTGCCAACTGCAGTTCCTACAGCAATGGCGGCGGGCAACGTAATTGCTGCCATTCCCGAATGGCATAAAACTCATCGACCTTGGTTTACGAAAACCAGCAAGAGAAAGGTTTTAGGTGGTCAACGAAGCCGTTAAAAAAGTAATAACATTCGAGATGGAACAAAATGAAAACAATCGGTATATGGGTGGCATGCATGGTGATATTGTCATCACATTGTGCAAGCTCAAGCGAAAAACCAAAAACAACAATCCCTTCTGAGATCTCACTCTTTGTAGATTTAGCACAACGCAGAAGCATTCACCGCGCATACATTCAAGCAAGTAATGTATTCAATAGTTATTATGGCCTTATGTGTATATGCGACATTGAACCAGCGCAGTGTAAGTGTAGAAACCCCCATTTGAGTCGCGCAGTTGTTCAGGACTATTTACTTTTGGAAAATATTGGCGCTCAAAGGCTCAATAAGGAACCGAGTATTGCACTTTTAGCAAACATATTACAAGAAAAAGTCCAAGAGAAAATGAACCTAAACGAAGCCATTCCGTGTGACTTTACAGAAAAGGCAGCATATTGGATGCAATTTCATACTCAAGCACGTTCATTTTTGGCACAAGAGCTGGAAGAAGCGGTATCACTCAAGCAAACCGATGCAGAAACTATGATCGCTAATGCTAAACAAAGTTGTTCGATCAGTTTATTAGAAACCCCACCCTTTCAAAAACCAAGATTTGTAGCCGCTTTAGTGGTTATAGCTCGCCTACTTGAATATAATTATCGCATTGATACCGATTGGTTCTGCTGCACAGAAGCAGGAATCGATAATACTAATTATGTTTGGGGAGAAAACCTAGAAACTTTAAGTACAATTTAAGAATGGAAGATTTGAAGCCTAATAGCGCATAGACGAAACTCTCACAGGTCCGGGTTAATCCCGGACCTTTTTCATGCTTTGCATTGCCATGTCATAAAAGGTATAATATACATATATCATTATATATAAAGGCTTTTTTTGATGCATATCACCCTATTAGTTTTCATGCTATGTTGTTATTCCCAAGCTTTGTGTGCTGCACTTGCTGAGCCCCTACTATTATTAGATCCCCGCGAACCAATAACTGCAGTTAAAGCGTTTGATTGTTATAAACAGTATGAAGCAGAATTACGAGGCAAATCACAAGAAGAACTCGATAGCTGTATCAAGAACATTTTGAGGCACAAATCCGCAGACGAGATAATTCATTCATATCGTCCTAAACTCGTCGCACTTCTATTTGCTGGTGCCCAGTTTTCAGCTGATAATTCCTGTGTTGTCCGCTTTGTCAGTAGTACCGTTGCAAAGAATGATCTTTCTCTTGTTCAGTATGCACTTGAACGGAACGCTTTATATCTAAATTATAGAGAACGTTATGTAAGCCTGCCGATTATACGAAGATGTAAACACATAGAGATGGCAAAGTTACTTATCCGCAACGGTGCAGATATCACCAATCGAGGATTAATGCGAGAAAGCATTTTACATCACATCTGCGATAAAATGTTTAGAAATAGCGAAACTATCAACTTTATACAGTTATATTGCGGTATACATCCACAACTCATACACGAAACAGATGCCCTTGGACAAACGCCTTTAGCACTGGTAATGGATGATTTTGGGCTAAAAGAACTCGAACCCGTCACAAGCTGTAAAGCACTTATACGCGATATTCCTCTTGTGTACACCCTGCTCAACCTCGGTGCACGAACTGATATATATGCAGTAAAACATGCTTATTACGGAAAAAACCCCTATGAAATTGTTACCATGCAAGCAGAACAAACAGAAGATGAACAACTGAAAGAAAAACTTTTTGAACTTGCTGAATACATTCTGCATCCAACCGATACTCGTAGCTCACTATTTGAGCGATTAATGGTCCAGTTGCATGATAAACCTGCTGACCATGCAGCAACCGACACCATACCATTACCGGAATATTAGTTATGCATATAGTTATAATGTTGCTTCTGATGAGTTTGCTCACTTGCGTTCAGATGACCTTTCCGGCACTTGCTGAGCCCATGTCAGTATTAGATCGCCGCGAACCAATAACTGCAGTTAAAGCGTTTGATTGTTATAAACAGTATGAAGATGAGCTCAAAGGAAAGTCGCAACGAGAATTAGATTCTTGTTTACAGCAACTGCTAAGCAAATCAGATAAGCGCATAAGATGCTCACGCCCTAAACTCGTTGCCCTTATGGAAGCTGGTGCCCGCTTTTCATACAGCATACAAAAAGGCAATATTGATAAATTTGTCAGTATAACTGTTCAAAATGATGATATTCCACTTGTACAGTATGCACTTGAGCAAAAATTTATAGATCCTAATCATTGCCATATACTATCGGGTTTATCGCCTCTATGGCAATGCACGAGCACCGATATGGCAAATTTACTTCTTTTGCATGGTGCTGATATAGCAAAAAAAGGAATATATAAGGAAAATATAGTGCATCATCTGTGCTCGCAAGCATACGGGAATAGTAAAGCTACACATTTAATACATTTGTATTGCAGTATACATCCGCAACTCATACATCAAATGAATACCGCCGGCAAGACCCCTTTGCTCCAAATTTTAGATCATTTTTTTTGGGCATACCCCGAGATTTGCGAACGTTATCTTCCGGTTGCATATACGCTACTTAACTTAGGTGCAAAAACTGACGTTTATGCTCTACAAGGTGCATATACCGGAAAAACTCCCTCTGAAATTGTTATCACTCATGCAGACGAATCTAGCGATCCACGAGTTCAAGAAAAACTGCTTGAACTCGCCGCATACATCCAACACCCAACTGACAGTCGCAGCTCACTTTTTGAGCGATTAATGTTCCAATGGCGAGATAAGATATAATCGCACCTCAAAAACAGCATACATTCAACGTTTTTCTTGCATTTCAATTCAATTAAATGCTATTATAAAATAAACACAGAATTGGTCATGAGTTCTTAAAACAGAAAATGAATCGAAATGGCCGTAATAAAAGGATTATTTTATGAAGAAACTATCAATTATATGCATCACTTTGTACACGCTCGGCATGCAACTCCACGGCGCAGCTGCCCCTGTTGTAGGACTTGATATAAAAAACCGCACTCCTGGAACTGTCATAGTAACTGCTATGTATGACGGCATGTCAGCTCCCACCACAATTCCTTTGGATCGCTTCAGAAACACCATGATTTCTTTGCAAAGAGACGGCAATATTCTTTCCAAGATCATATTGGCAGGTAAATCACGCGGCAAACGCAGAATAACGGCAATATCCCCCACACAACTAAGCGATATTGGCAAAAGCCAGCCAGGCGAACTCGGTGCGTCTACAGCTCCTGAATCTACAACTCCTAAGGTAATCGTAGAAAATAAAACCCTCAATCCAATATCTGTGATATATTATTATAATTTATTTAAAACGACCGGCAGCGTAACATTAAAAGATGTAAAACAGATACCACCCGAAGGCTCTGTTCCTATTGATGTATATTTTGCAGGACTAACTCTTGACACACTTTCGCTTGAAACAGAAGCATATAATCCACGCGACGAAACCGATTCAACCGACCCTAATAAAAGGTAATTTTATGAAGAAATCATTAATACTATGCGCTTCCTTACTTACACTCAACATGCACATTAATGGTGCAGCAGAACCAGAAGTTACACATCTCCTGATAGAAAATAACAGTTCAAAAGACCTTATATTAACTGCTGCATATAGTGGAGTTTTTATGGATGAAACTGTTCCGGTAAATCCATTTTCCACAATAGGTATCCCGAGCGAAGATAATGATCAACCCTTATCGACAATAGTATTTAATCAAAGAACTCGTGGCACACGTACCAAAGCTCTATCAACACCTGCTCAGCCCGCAGGTTCTATAGGAAAAAGTCAAGCTGTTATACCAGGTGCTCCTATGCTTCCTGCATCAGTAAATCCTAAAATAGCTGTGCTCAATAAAACGTTGCGTACACTGCCTCTGGAGTTCATTTATAAAGGAGCAGGTAGCCTAAAACTCAAAGAAGAGGCATCCATAGCACCCCAAGGTTTTACTAATGTCGCAGTACATTTAGCTGGACAAACACTTTATATGATCAGAATCCCAGCAGATAAGAAGCCATCTATAAGACTTGTAAAACCTGTGAAATCGGGCAAATAGTTGACAATCTGCATAGCCTATGCAATGCTTACTATGAAATCGATAGTTTAAAAGCATTAAGGCGGAGTTTTATTATGCAGAACTCATTCTTGAATTTATCACATGCGCAACAGCCTATTATTAGGAATCTTTGCGCTACTTTTAATCTATTTGCAACCAATCTTCCCCTTACGATCACTTGGGGAACTCCCGTTTTCTGGCCTTGGGCCTAATATCTTTTTTTTCACAATCATTTTTGTTTAAGCATAAGCTTTATTGCTCTTGTCAGCGCGTTTTTTAATGCGCTAAAATATATGCAATAATAAGCTCTATTCATTTTTGTTATATATTTTATTAAGGAACTATGATGAATATCATACCCTCTCTATTAATTGCTGTAGTATATATTGCTTCTATACAACCGGCTGCACAAGACTGTATTTATCGCATAGCACAAGAAGATGATGTACCGGGTATATTGGCGCAATATGAAAAAGCATCAGAACATGATGATGCCAAGAAAATAGTAATTCTACCTCAAGCATTTCGTGAACCGGCACTCAAAACGTCATTAATTTCACAAAGAATGTATGTTGCACAAAAGGATGGAACCATTGTAGGCTTCAAGAAACTTTTCTTGCTTACCAATCCCCTAGAACGTCATGAAGTACTTGCTGATGAGATTCGTTGTTTTGTCCCCAGCATATGTGCAAGTATTGTTGCACGAGCAAATTTACAGGAAGCATCTGCTACCGAATGTCAGGCGCTTGATGCTGCCAATAAAGTTATTCTCTATAACGGTGGTGATTTTACCGATCCTTTATATCGGCAACAAGGAATTAATGTTAATCTTATGCGGGCAGCATTAAAACATATAAAGCCAGCCGTTCTAGATGAACTAGCTCAACCTCATATAAAAGGGCTAGTCATGGTTTTTGGACTAACGCAGGCCAATGCGGGCAAGCATATATTGGATGGGCGTACATCTGGCATATTACGTGCTTTTAACACTTTTATTAATGAGCTAAGCACCGATACCGGATTACAATTTGCAGATACCATCGCACTGTCTCGCCATGCAGCATTTATGCCAACGTTTGATCCGCTCGCAATGGAATGCAAACCACTGCCTGATGATCAAGCAATTGCAGGATTTGGATCTATTATAGAATGTGCATTACTTAGAAAGGCCGCACAATGAATAAGCAACAGATCATATATGGCAGTATAATTACCAATGTACTGCTTCTTTTCTTTATAGGTTACTATAAACTCTATGTAAGTCGTCAATGCAACCATAATGACCATGAAAAACCAACATACAATGTTGCACTGTTTTTACCCGCAAGCCACGCCGCACTCGATGAAATCAGTGACGGTTTTACGCGCACCTTGCAACAGAATGTAGATGGCAATATTAACTTTACCGTCTTTAATGCCAACGGTAACAAAACCCTCCTGCGCGCACAAAGTGAAGAAATCATTAATGGTTCATATGATCTGGTGTTTACTATTGGTACTGCATGCACACAAACCATGAAAGAGCTCACCACTAAAAAACAGATTGCGTTACCGATTGTCTTTGGTGCAGTTGGTGATCCGGTTGGTACGCATATTGTAGCATCGCTGGAATCTTCCGGTAATCACATTACCGGTGTGTATGAAGGGCGCAATTACAAACAACAGTTACAGTTTTTAAAAGAACTCAAACCAAATGCGCAGAGCGTACTGCTCGTGTTTGATCCGTCTTCAATTCAACATTTTGAAGAAGATAAAGAAGAAATAGTGCGTGAATGTGCTACATTAGGTTTGCAGTTCCAAGCATTGCAAGTGTATAACCCCAATGAAATAAGCCAAAAAGTGCCCGCACTTATTGATAGCGCAGATACATTGCTTATATTAAAAGATCATACAACCGTGGGCGCATTGGATAATCTTATTAAACTGTGCAACCAAGCTGGTGTTACGTTGTATGCTTCCGATCTTAACTCCGGCGACAAAGGTGCAGCGTTGGCATACGGTATTCATGAAGCCGATACCGGTATTACTGCAGCACATGCAGCGCAGCAAGTATTGTTGCAACGTGCACCAACCGATATTCCGATTAAGCCGGTCGAACCGATGAAAATCAAACTTAATACACGCGTGATGCAGCAACAAGGGCTTAACGTTCCATCGGTACAGATCGATTTGATGGCCGTAGGTGAGGTATTAAGATGAAACTAACTCTGGATGATCGCCTGATGATAGAAGATTTTCAACGCTATCTGCGCATTAATACTGCGCAACCGGCACCCGCATATGCACAAGCAATTACATTATTGCAAAGCTTTGCTGATCGCGATGGCTTTTCGCATACTACAATCACCCTATCTTCAGGACTTCCGGTATTAATTATTTCATATCCGGGCAGTAATCCTAACCTGCCTGCATTAGCACTTAATCATCATATGGACGTGGTGCCTGTTGCTGATGAGAGTATATGGGAGTTGCCACCATTTGCAGGCGAAATTACACACGACGATCGTATCATCGGCAGAGGAACACAGGATATGAAAGGCGTGGGGATCATACATTACCACGCACTCAGAACTATGCAGCGATCAGGTATTTTGCCTGATCGCTCAATCTATATCATATGCGTTCCGGATGAGGAAAAAGGGGGTTTTAAGGGAGCGCGACTTTTAGTCGAAGATGCAACATTCGGTAAATTGAATATCGGCTATGTGCTTGATGAAGGAGTACCATCAGGCATTAAAGATATGTTGTATATCAAGGTAAATGAGCGCAAGCCGTTACAATTGCGCATCTTGTCAAAGGCACAAAGCGCACATGCTTCAAAACTTTTAGCTGATAATCCAAATCATCAATTAATACAATTTTTGCAGCACATAGTACATATGCATACAGAACAACAAAAATGTGCGCAAGCACTGCCTGCAGGGCAATTGCTTTCTGCACACATCACATCACTTTCTTCCGGATTTGATATAGATTCGGGTGTCGTAAATATTATTCCTGAAACTGCATACGCAACTATCGATCTACGTATTCCTCCTGCAATGAGCATGCAGGAAGTTATAACATCTATAAATCTTCTACGTGACCAGCATCCGGGCATAAGTTATACTATTAGTGCAGCAGCCGATGAACGCATAGATACCCCTGCTAATCAGGAGCTTTTTGAACGATTGCGCCATGTTATACAAACGCATGGGCTCACTGCATTATCACTTGATTTTGAAGGAGCAACCGATCTGCGTCATTATCAAAAAACAGGTATACAAGGTGTAGGATTTACACCCTTTGCGTGCATTGATAATCTACATGGAACAGATGAAGCAATTAGCATCGAACAATTAATTAAGGGAAAACATATCATGTACGCATGTATCCAAGAACTTGCAAGGGAGTTATAATGGAACTATTATTGGTAATACTTGAGCAGGTGTGCATACACATACCATTTGTACTGGGAAGTTATATCACCCTGTCATTATTAAAAGCGCCCGATTTCAGCATCGAAAGCGCATATGTATTTGGGGCTTTTTTAGCAAGTCATATGCTCAACTTAACCACAACGTTACCGCTTGCATTCGCGTTGCCATTGGTAATTGTCACGAGCATATTTGGTGGTGCAGTTGTAGGGCTCACTTCAAGTTTGCTCACCCAAAAAGGTGGCTTGCCACATCTGCTTTCGGGCATTTTAACATTTGGATTATTTCATGGCATTGTACAGGCCATATCCTCCACCTATGTATCGTTGGGCGCGAGCAGCAATCCCTTAATGATGTTGCCATTGCTTGCACGTCACCCTGAACTGCCGATGCTTGCACTTATTAGCATGGTATTAATTGCGCTGACATGTTATCTCTTTCGTGCACAACTTGGTTATGCATGGGCCATTTACGGCAACAACGCAGGCTTCTTTGCACATTATGGCATCAGCAGCATGTATGTATTTATGACCGGCATCATATGCGGTAATGCGCTGGCGGGGCTTTCTGGCTACCTGTTTGCACAATCGTCGGGGTTTGCTGAAATCAGTATGGGATCAGGTAAATTGTTACTTGCAATCACCGTAATTATTTTAGGCAAAGCATGTGGATTCGCGCACAAAACATTCTCGCTTGCAGTGCCACTGCTGGGAGTTTGCGCATATTTTGTGCTGCAGCAACTGCTTTTGAAAGTTGGTTTTAATTTAAAATATTTCACGGCGATTCAAGCATGTATAGTCATTTGCATTTTATTACTCATGTACAAACGCAGATCATCAAACGTCGCACGTGTAGACCATTTAGGAATATAACATGCACAAGAACATAACTATTAAAAATCTTTCGTTTAAATTTTCTGCACAATCACCAACGTTTTTTAATAACGTCAATATAACTATAGCGCCCAGAAAAATATATTTCTTGCAAGGCGCTAATGGATCAGGCAAATCAACCCTTTTTAGAATTCTACAAGGTAATGTACATGGAGCAGAAATATTGCAAGGAACTATACTCATTGATGGTATCGCCCATGATATGAGTACCGCACAAAGCACTGATCTGTTGCATCATTTAGTACATACAGTACAACAAGATTATAATAGCATGATCGCTGATAATTTTAGCTTTGAAGAAAATTTGCGTTTTGTGCATATGCAGCGCCATCCCGCATTGGCAGCATTACCTGCATACAGACCAATTCCTGAATTAATACAACGCTTTAATATCGATATACACAAAAGTGTACATCTGCTATCTGGTGGCCAGCGACAAATACTTGCAATATTAATGGCGTTACAATTGCAACCTAATATCCTTTTGTTGGATGAGCCTACGGCAGCACTCGATCCGGTCAATACCGCTATGGTGCTTAAATTTTTGCATGAGTTAGTTGCAACAACCGGCATCACCTTGGTTATTATTTCACATGATCAAACAACAATTAATGCCTACCCGGATGCTGGATTGCTTTCTGTTGTAATTGATGCGCACACCGGTGCACGCACGGTTTTACCTTCCATTAATCTCACGCAATAACTGATGCAAAATATTTTCATAGGCACCGGCCTGCGCAAAAATAATCGTATGCAATTTGTCTTCAGTATTGGCAAGTATGCTCATATCATAATTACTTAAAATAGCCGGGTATAGCTGCGACAGCTCATTAATAAACTGCCGTGCATATTTTGCATCTTTTTGTTTGCGATAACAATACTGCTCTAAATTATTAACCAAATCGTTAATCTGCCGCATGGAGCTTATGCCATGCAACTTGAGCAATCCTTCTATTTCTGTATCACGCAAGGGAGATGCATCTTTGGCAGCCTGCTGTGCCATATATTTAAAATCTTTTAATAGTGCTGCATGTTTGACGCTTAAAATTGGCGAACTTGGTATTGCATCGATCCAATCATCGCCGGGCTTGGTAACTTGTTTAATCTCTTTAAACATACGCTCTTGCAACGTATGCATATTGAACCAATATTTTTGCGCAAAGGCCGAATGCACCGCCCTGCCATTGTGCAGCGCATCTATGCTTGTTTCGATATAGTTGCGCACTTTTTCTAACTCTTTGGTAAGCTTATAATAAGTATCACTTTCTGCTACCGCTTCTTGTAATACAATAATACTTAATAAATCGGTAAGCTCATTCCACTGAGCAACACCCTGTTGATCTGAACCGGAATGCACAAAACTATCGGTACTAAATGCTGCGATTTTTACCCGCTCAATAAGACCGAATAGCTCATAGGGACTAAGATGCTGCAATACGCTAATTTCTATTGCCTGCAACGCAAGACAACTGAGCAATAGGCCAATATGTATAATTTTTTTCATCATACTTGTCCTTTAAAAATAAAAGCGCTTAACATCAATTGATGGTTAAGCGCTCTCTATAATACAAATTAACGTGCGATTATTCGCAACAGTTTGATCCGCAAGGCATAAATAACATAGCCAAGCTTGCAGCACCGGCAAGACCGAAAAGTAAATGTAAAGGTCTTATTAACCCGCTCAAGCCAATCATATTAAATAGATCAAAACCTAGAGCACCCAATCCAAGGTTAAGTGAAGCTATTGCCGTGATAATCCAAACAGCTTTAGCAAGTATTTTCATCATAAACTGATCCTTTTAGTTAAAAAATATAAAACATGTACACTCGATCTACAGTAGATCAAGATCCAACATATACAGATATCATTGCAGAGCGCAAGTATTTTGTCCACGATTTTTCAAGAAGCTTAAATTGTGTTATTCTTAGTTTTAATACAGCATACATTTAACCCTCATATAACAAAGAGATCCATGAGTATCAAAGCCGGCTTAGTAGGCCTTCCCAACGTAGGCAAATCAACCCTTTTTAATGCCTTGACCAAATCAAATATACCTGCTGAAAATTACCCTTTCTGTACTATCGACCCCCATGTGGCGATTACTGAAGTGCCCGATAAGCGTACTGCGCGGCTCAAAACTATCTATAATTCCGGCAAAATTATCCCTGCCACCGTTACCTTTGTTGATATCGCAGGATTGGTAAAAGGTGCTGCCGCCGGTGAAGGACTGGGCAACCAGTTTTTAAGCCATATTCGTGAAGTTGATCTTATTCTCCATGTGGTCCGTTGCTTTGAAAATAGTGATATTGTGCACACGAGTGGTGCAGTTGACCCGCTATCTGATTACGAAACTATTCTTGCCGAACTCATGCTCAAAGACATCGAATCGGTGCAAAAGCGTATGGAAAAGCTACCACGTTTAATTAAGATTGCTCAAGGCAAATCAGAACTAAAAGATTTAATCGCAGAACAAGAGATCTTGGTCAAAGTACAACAAGCGCTTGAATCGGGGGATGCCAACCAAGTACGCACCCTCATTCAACAAGCTGGCGACGTTGTTGCCAACGAACTACTGAGCGCTAAAAATTTCCTTATTATTGCCAATATTGCCGAAAGCGAACTTGATGGCAATGCATATGAACAAAATCAACACTATCAACAATTAGTTAAACGCTTTGGCGCCGACCGCGTCATTCCCGTATCTGCACGCGTTGAATATGAACTTTCTACCATGAGCGATGCGGACGCTCGCGAACTGATGGATATGTATGGCATGCAAGAGCCAAGCCTGCATCATATTATCGCCAGCAGCTACAAAAATTTAGGGCTCATCACCTTCTTTACCTGTGGCCCCAAAGAGATTCACGCCTGGCCAATTAAAAAAGGCATTAGTGTGCGCAAAGCAGCGGGAGAGATTCATTCCGATTTGGAACGTGGTTTTATCTGTGCTGAGGTGTTTAATTGTGAAGATCTATTCACTGCAGGTACCGAGCAGAAGCTCAAAGATACAGGTAAGATTCGCCGTGAAGGGCAAGATTATATCATGCAGGATGGTGATATTGTTGATATTCGCTTTAATGTGTAAACAATAAAAAAGGCCCGGCATTATTCCGCCGGGCTTTTTTTATTGTTTTTGTAGTTTGCTCACAAACTTAAACATCTTCATTCTGGTTGAGTATATACCTTTTTCCGTTGCAATTCTTATCCATTCTGCATCTCTGGCCATTGCAATGAGCATCTGGTGACTGTTTAATATGTTTTGTATCAACGCAAGATTTTGCGCATTATACGCATGAGCCTCTGTACGTGATAACGACATGTCTAGTTGATGCTCGGCTAAAAGTCCCGTCATGACAAGCTTTTTAAATAATCGTACTGGATGAAAGTATTGAAAAGAACTTAACGACGTAATTACTTTTCGCATCCAGGCGTCAGCCGCTTTATTACGAATATCAGCGTTATCAATAGCCATATATGCATAAGCTCCGCGTTGCTCTTTTAGTAATGCTTGTACAAATGCAAGTATCTCGCTACGTGCTTGTGCAGCGCATATATTTTCTGCAACCGGTGAATTATGCACAGCTTCAAGTATCAGTTCCAAATTGCTTATATTATAACGTATTGTGTCGGTCAAACCGATAAGTACGAGCTCTTTAAAGAATGGCGCTGCAGGATTTTCTTTATCAAAAGATTGTCCAACACCTGCATCCATGGCAGCCGCACGGATTACGCGTTGCATCCACATAATAGATGCTTGCGAGCAATCTATGCTTTCAGATGCAATTACGTTGCAAGTTTGAGCTGATATAAACAATCCAGTTACCAGATACAGTAGTTTCTTCGTATAAACCTTTTATTTTGTATGAGAAAAGGCCCGGCGGAATATTGCCGGGCCTTTTTATTTTCATTACGAGTTACGCCGCTGGTGCGCCAGCAGTAAAGCGCTGTTTATAGTTCGTTACTAAGTTTCTGAACCAGTTAGTACCGATATCAGTTTTAATGGTACGGTTTAATGTGCCGTTGCCACCGATAGGGAAATCAACATGCACTAAGCCATACTTCTTATCGTAACTACCCCATTCGTAGTTATCAAGTAACGACCAATAGGTATAACCATGTACCGGATAACCATCATCCATTGCTTTTTTGATCATGTACATCGTGCGTTGGAAGAACTTAAGACGTACTTGAGGATCATCATGCGAAACACCATTTTCCGTTACATACACAGGAATCTCTTTGCCTGTTTTTGCTTTAATTGGTTGCACCATCTTTTCGTGAATTAATTTAATTGCACGATACATACCTTCTGGATAGATCGTATAGTTTTCATTTTGCGTCTTAGTTTCAAATGGTACATTCACTTTCTCGGCATTTTTCATATACATATGCGAATAATGATTTATACCAATAAAATCGAGACTCTCTGAGACGTTCTCATTCGTATCTTCTGCTACTATGCGTGCATACCAACCGTTGCCTTGCATCTTACTACGTATGAATGTTTTCATCCACTCTGGCAACATTTTTATGCTATCTAATTCAACTGGTGTTTCAATAGCAAACTTTCCAGTTGTAAAGAAATTAAATATACACTCATTTTGCATCTTGTCACCAATTTTGCACACGTTCTCATCAGCTAGATGGCCTTCACGCCACGGATCTAAATGCATAATATTTAGAAGAATACCTATTTGAAAATTAGGATTTACTGCCTTACATGCTTTAGACACTTCCCAATGCGCCTTCGCCATGTTCTTAAGTACTTCCATCGTAAGCTGAGTATTGCCCTTTATGCCCGGCACTCTTATTCCTTGATGATATTTAGGAAATGCATATCCTGTTGGCGAGTTAAACGTAGCCCACAACCGTCCTGGAGCATGCCCAATTTCTTGTACCATTCGTGTACAAAAACGTACAAAATCTTTTATATTTTCTTTTTTAGTAAATGCTTCTTTTTCAGCAAACCATTGCGGATCAGCATAATGATGGAATCCAATAAGCTCTGTCATCCCTTTTGATCTGATATAGGTAACCATTTCTTTATAACGGTCAATTGCTGTTTGATCAAATACACCAGGAGTTGGTTCTACTTTTGACCAATCGATAGAAAAACGATATTGATTTAAACCAATTTCATGTGCTGCATCAATATCTTCTCGCCAGCGATTCCAACTATCACATGCATTACCAATGAGATGCTGTACGCGCTGGTTACCTTGTTCATCAATCTGCCAGTTATATTGGTCTGTATTTTCTGCTGCACCTTCCACTTGATAATAAGAAGTTCCTGCACCCCAGGTAAAATCTGCAGGAAAGGCATCATGGGGATTTTGTAAAAACTCTTGGTTTTCAGCTTCAATTTTATCCCAATTTTCATGATGTTTGCTCGTTTCTAACGTTGCAGCATTATCTTCGGTTGCAATATATTCTTGAACTCTTTTGTAACCGTAGAAACCACCTGCGGCCGCGGTTGCCATCGTCGCAGCTGCTCCTGCGGCATACTTTCCAGCGTTATTTTTAAAATGATCAAATACCACATTAGCCTGTACAACCGTACAGCCTTGGGTCATGGCAAGCGCCAATAAAAGGGCTTTTTTAGAGAACATATGCTTAATCTCCTGTATGCATAGGTATACTTAATTATCTCTATTAATTTACCATAAAATCAATTTTTGTCAATAATTCCTTAAACGCGCCTATAAATGACCCCTTACGCTATTTATAGCACAATGTTGCCCGACGGGCAAATTTAGGGTATGATGTGCTCAAAATAATGCCCTTTTCACCTTTGAAAGGTAAGAATTCCATGCATAATACTCTTTTTTATATAACTTTGGTGACAACATGCATATTGAATGCGGCCGATCAACAAGTAATAGATACAACAGATCTGCATGCATCTACTCGCGCAATAGACTATTTTCTTAAACTTTCGGCCAAAAAAGAGGAGCGCAAACCTGGTCTGCTGCCCGCTGAGCTCCGCAAACATTTTACTGGTGTGTCCATTAAAGATCTACAGCGGCACAATTTGATACATATATCTGCCGGCATGCTTTGCCTAGATAACATGTATATCTCCGATATTACCGATCTTGATACAGTAGTAGCGGGCATTAAAAAAGTTACCTACATAAACTTGAGCAATAATAGAATTACTCAGCTACCACGTTTTGAAACTCGGCTCACGCAACTGCAAGAACTCTCTTTGCATGACAACCTTATCCGTACAATTGACCACGGCGCTTTAGATGGCATGGCATCTCTGCGTTGGCTTCGCTTGGATAATAATAACATCAGTGCACTGCCTGCAAAACTTTTGTTGGCAACGCCACGCTTAGGACAACTGACATTGTTTAACAATCCAATTGTACGTGATATAGAACAGCACAAACAGATCGAGGCTCAACTGCGAGCAGCATCCAAAGTCAGCTGGTCAGCATTAGATGATGATGGCTACGTTCTTGATTAATATGAAATACCACCTTTAACCCATATGCCCCATTGCGAAATAGCACTGTTGCTCGCAACGCATCCACAGCGCCATTCTAGCTCCGAACCAACACATAAAAATGGCACAAAAATCATATCTTCAGCTTCCCATGCATAAGCAAGGTTACCAAACAGCTTGTGCGAAAGCGCCTGGGGATTGAGTGATGACCAAACATCAATCATATCGTTAGTGATAGTCACCGGCATAAGCGACCCGGAAACCTGCTGTTGCGGAATACCTAAAGCGGCACTATCGGCCTGGTTAAGCTGAAACAATGGGTTACCTGCGCCATCGGACGCCAGTGCCGGTGTATCGATATTTTTGTTGGCAAACTGCTGCCCGGGAACAAAATTTCCTACTCCCTGTCCGGCATACAACGTTGCACGCGATTCAGTTGCGTTCAATGCAATTGGATCATCAACCGCGCGTCCAGGTGAAGCTTGCGAAACAAAGCCATATACCTGCGCATCACCTTTAAGTGCCAACTCTTTTTCAACACAACCTAAACAATGCAACTGTTCAGCACTGCGGTACCATAGGTTATACCCAAGATCAACTTGAACCCCCCTGCGCTGAAAGCTTATTTTAGCAACCATATCAACTTGCGCCTTCATACTAATTGTTGATGGCAAGGTAGTTTTATTGATGGCTGGAAATAATTTACCAATATACTGTTGCGTAACAGGCACGCCATTGAGCTCTAAATCGGTGAGCGTCACCGGAACAATTTTGCTCACTAATATATAGCGGCTGCCGGGATTATTAATAAGGTCGTACGAGCGCAACTGCGTATCGGCGAACAGATGCGTTGCATTAACATCAAGCCAAAAGCCTGCATAATCCATATCTGCACGATCAGACCAAAAGAGTACATGCGAGGTAAATCCAACGCCAACTTCATAATGATGTCCATTACCAATAATCGGATCAAAAAAGAAGTCCGGATCAGGGCGGTTACCTGCGGGAGCGCTCAAGCGCAGATTAAGCCCAACATGATAATCATCAGCATTACAAAAATTATAGCCAAGAATAAAATGAACATCACTTAAACGAGAAAGATTACGTCTGCGCACCATACGTCCGTAGGCAAGTGGCGATTGCATATCACCAAACACCAGCGGTTTGTGTTGACCAAATTTATCACACAGACAAGCATTAATCGCTTCAGAAAAATTCTCGGCTAATTTGTCGCGCGGCACAGACGTTGTAGCCAAATAACCGGCAGGTTGCGCTTGCGTACCTTTAGTTTGTACGCATTCACACAAATCAAGCGACCAAACGGTGTGTACAATAGGTGCATGTATACGTAGATATAATCCCGGCACACAACCGTCAAGGCCAAGATAAAAATTACTATCAAGAACCAATGAAGTAATATGCGGTTCAAATGAAATAACGCTGGAAAAATCAGCAGGTAAACCAAAATAATCGGCAAACAGTGCTCCACTAAAACGATTAGGTACACGACTACCCTGTACTGCAAAACTATCCGAGCAACCTAACAGAAATTCCGAAAGCTGTTTGTTATGCCAAGAACGTTTGTATTCCGGTGCAAAATAAAATGACCAATAGGTTCTACCTACATCATAATCATTAATATGCTCCTGCCAACCTGCGATTTCTCGCGCGGCATTCACCGTATCTGAACGAGGAATAATAGTGGTGCGCCCGAAAAAGGCGTGATTTTGACCTAGAGTAGTGCATAGTAAAATAATATATAGATGTAGCGAGCGTTTCATGATCGTCTCCTTTTTTAATGGTAGATACGCACGTCTACAGTCTAGCTCTTTTTATGGGGTATGCAATAATTTTGTTCCATCGGCAAACCCTATGCCTTTTTCCAGAGCCAAGATTTAAGCATGAACCCGGCATATAAACTCGAAAGAGCTATTGCCGCATACAATTGTGCATTATAATAGGACTCGTGCCGCTGTACGCGTATACGCTCATTCTCGATGATTTGTGGTTGCTCAAAATAAAGAACTGCCTTATTACAATTGGATAGCCAAGCAGCATGACAAGCTTCTTTATGCACACCCAGAACTTTATCGGCATATATAACTTTTTTATTTTCCATGCAACATTCACCCGGTAGTAACCATAATGCTTCGCGCTGCGCGGCTGCATTAAATGATAATTGGCATGTATGCACCATACAATGGTATGTCCAAGCGTATACCAGCTCAGAGATGTAGGGAGTACGACTATTTAAAAAATCTTGCATACGCGTAACAAACACATCATCATCAAACGGCCGTTGACCTTCATGAGGAAACAGCGCTCGACCAGCTGCAACCTCATTGTGTCGCTGCCCCAGCTCTTCAAGCTCAACACCAACTTCCTTAATTTTTGTATATGCATGTACGCCTGCCACTGTCGTTGCAATCGGAAACGCTACTTTTGCCATAGTCAGTACTATGGGTTGAACGGTGTCCGTAATCTGGGAAAACCGTGAACTTGCCTGCATTAACGGTATGCTCGCCGTAGACAAAAAGATAAACCATATATTAATTTTTACCATAATTTAACCTCTGCTGCGCATCACCTACGATTGCTCTTACCATAGCATCATTTTGCTTCTTTTGTACATCTTTAGATAGAGTTAATAGCATAGTTGGCAAACTTCATGCAGTGCACCGATTTTCATCTGGGTGAACGCTTTGCTCGCACATTACATCAGATATGCATGATTTGTTTTGATTTATGTGGTAGAATATGATTAAGTTACAATTGTTACCGATGAACATACGTTTTGAATATTTTGCAGTAAGGTGTTACGAAGCACATGAGAGTAAAGAAGAGAAAAGGCTTTTTTTCCATTTCAGCCGTTGCTGAGATGTTTTCTATTCATCAGCAAACGATCCGCCTGTACGAAAAAGAGGGCTTAATAAATCCTAAGCGCTCTGAAGGTAATACACGGCTCTTTTCTGAAGAAGATATACAACGGCTTGAAGAGGTGATTCACCTGACCCATCAGCTTGGTATCAACCTGGCAGGAGTACAGATGATTCTTAAACTTAAAAAGCAGCTTACCCGCATGCAAAAGGACATGAATAAAATGTTTGAGCAAACGCAAGAACAGCTGGATCAAGAAACTGAAATCAGCAAACAAAGCGTTAAAGAAAGCGCAAAACAGCTTATAACACTCAAACAGCAGACGCCGGTACCCCATGTTGCAACCGATAAACCCCGCCGAAGCAATCCGCTCGATACTATGGATCTGGAGAATTGGGAAATCGAATATGATCAAGATTAGGAGGTTGTATGTTTTTTAATACGGCAAAAACGATCATGCTTATTACCGGCATGACCGCACTTTTTGTGGCTGTTGGTAACCTGCTTGGTGGCTATAATGGTATGGTTACTGCAGGCATTATGGCATTAGCCATGAATGGCTTTGCCTATTTTTTCTCTGATCGCATGATCTTAAGCATGTATCGTGCCAAACAGCTCGACCAACAGCAGTATGGCTACATTTATACCATTGTACAAGAACTTACGCAGCGTATGCAGATACCCATGCCACGTTTATATTTAGTCACTTCACCCATTGCCAATGCATTTGCCACCGGCCGTAACCCGAGCCACGCAGCTGTTGCCGTGACTACCGGCATTCTGGATATTTTAGACAACGATGAACTCACCGGCGTATTGGCACATGAACTTTCTCATGTTAAAAATCGTGACATCCTTATCGGTTCAGTCGCTGCTACCTTGGCAACCGGCATCAGTTACCTTGCCTATATGTTGCGCAGTGCCGCTATGTGGGGAACCAGTTACACCCGTGATAATGAACAACAGCGACGCAACCCACTGGTACTACTCATCGCTGGTATGTTGTTACCGATAGCAGCAACATTGATTCAACTTGCTATTTCTCGCTCACGCGAATTTCAAGCTGATGAATCGGGAGCATTTATTACCCACGATCCACTTGCTCTTGCAGGTGCATTAGAAAAATTACAACAGGCAAGCTTGCGCGGACAGGCTGCAACCGATGAACGGTATGAACCAACATCTGCATTGGGGATTGTAAAACCTTTTACACGCGGTACATTACTTGCTCTTTTTGCAACACATCCGCCCATGGAACAGCGCATAGCACGTTTAAGAATATTGCATCAACAGCGTATAACCAAATAAAGGAGTATCGATATGTTTAATCACGATGAACTTGAACAGAATCAGTTTGTGATCTCATATGAATTGCTCGCGCTCCTCATGTGGATTATAGAACATGAAGATAAGGCGATTTCACGTCTTGTCAAACGCGCATTCAGCGCAGGATTAAGGCATGATATCGATGCATTACCACGCGCAAGTGAAGCACAACTTGTAGATGATGCACAGCAAACGATTGTTAATTTTTTTAACATCCTCGAGTCGCACGTTCTTGAAGCTATGCATGAAGATACGGTGCAACAAGCGATGGTGAAAAACTTGTTACCGGCCATAGATCAAATCGATGTGACTGCATGTGATATGATGACGATGCGCAAAAGTATTGAAAAAGCTGCATATGCACCCGGCGCTCGCACGCAAGAACAGGCAAAAGAGCTGTTGTGCAAAGAGCTGTTGCGCTGCTGGAAACCAGCAAAAAATCAGTTATTAAATTAGATACTCAAGTCGTGCTTGATATTACCGTCAAGCACGACATTAAAATTCAAACGGCAAGAGATCAAAATCTTTTTTAATAGTTACTTTTCCGGCCCAAGCTCCCGGTTTTCGTTTTTTTCCAGAAGTGGTAATTGCAACAAGCTTTGCAATCGGAACGCCAGCCTTGCAAATTATGACATCTTGCCCTTTAGCTGCAAGCTCTACTAACTTGGAAAGATTTGTTTTTGCTTCATGTAAATTTGCTTTTTTCAAGATTTTATCCACAACACTGCAAAAGATGCTCCAAATACCCTACGCAAAAAAACCAAACCCCTCAAGCGCCTCACGCAATTCATACATAGGTAACCCAATAACTGCAGAAAGTGATCCGTCAAGTGTACGCAAAAATTGATTACCAAACCCTTCAATGGCAATGGCACCTGCACCTACAACCTGTACATTATCAAGATAAAAATCAATCCAAGCATCAGAAATAACAAAACTATAACGAGCCTCTGCGTAGCAGACCATATGCTCTTCAACTACCCATGCAGCACCATCGTACATGCGCTGCTCCAGTACAAATGCGGTGCCCGTACGCACCCCTGCTCGCGCAGCGATAAGTTTAGCAACTGCATCAGCACGATCAACCGGTTTACCCTCAAGTTTGCCGCTTTTGTTTTCGCTTAATGTATCGGCAGTTAACACAAAGCAACGTTCGCCCGGTGTACCTGCGGGCAACTGCACATGTTGCATCTTATACAATGCAATATGCTCGACTGCATCTTTGAGCGGTAAGTTCCAGTCACATTTAGTTTCATCTGCTGATTGTTCAACGACAGTAAAAGGAATGCCTGCTTCTCGCAAGAGCATTTGGCGCGAAGAGGACGTTGAACCAAGATATAAGGTGTGCTTTAGTTGTTTGTGCATGATCTACTCCTATGTATGCAGTGGCATACGATTGATACATTCTCAATGCAATGTGACAACTTCTAGTATACCAGCGAAGTTATGATTCTTTAAACAGTACAGAGCGGTTTTGCATCAACCTTGGCATTCTCATACAGATCTTCATACAGGCGATGAAAGATATAAGCACCCAGACGTAATCCAAAGATCACTTTTTCCCGTTGCTCAAGATTGCTCATATATGGCTCTATTATAGTAAAAAACTCTTCTGCATGCTGCTTATCAATGTCGGCATGCAGATTATAATGAACTAAATTTTCTGCGTCTACCCATCCGCATTCAACAACATGATGTGCAATACATGCTGAAATATCGGCAAATGCATATTCAATAATACCGTTACAGGCAATGGCAATCAGCAGATCTTCATGCACGGATGCACCCATGAGTGCATAATTGAACATCGTAACTGCGGGCGATGGCGCCAGATTGAGCATATGCTCTGCAGAAATATCTATAGTAGATAAGAATCGCTTAAAAGTGGTTGAATGATAAGATTCAATTGAAAAATCACCATGCTCTTCCACAATATTATGAATAATATCTATTCTATCTTTATGCAAGGGCAATCGTGCAACAAGTGCTGCCATCGGCCGAGAAAAGTAATCGACCGCAAAAAAGAATTGCGCCTGCACATGTTTAAATAAATCTTTATCCATTGTAGGCAAATCACGGAAAAAAGACCCTTCCATCACCGGAATCTCTTGTAAAATCTCATCAGCACAAGAAGTTACCTGCGGCGCCAATGATGTTCTTTGCTTAACACCAATAAAAAAATTCCTATAGAAAAAGCTGCGATCAGTAGCTAAAAACTCTTGTGCTCGTGCTACATCCCATGCAAAATCGGTGCCATGCTGCATCACATCAACGTTAGAATTCAGCTGTCGTATAACTACAACACCACCCGGTTTTAATGCACGATATGCCAACTGCAACATGTATTCAACTTCTTCTGGTGACAACCAATCAATAATATTAGAAAGATGAATTACATGGTAACGTTCAGGTTCGCTGCGCTCAAGCAGCTCATGCATATAGTTATTACAATACTGTATTGCCGGCAATGGGCGCGAACTTACCGCCGAGAGCCATGGAAACATCGCTGTCGCATGAAAATGGCCCAATAACATATTTGCCAACCATGGTGATGCAGCTGCAAGATGGTGCGCCACATATAAGCGAATCCGTTGAGCAAAATGGCGTGAAAAATCCTGCACTCTATTTGCAGTAGCTTTTTGACCAAAAATGGTTACTAAATTTTCTTGCGACATTACGTTATCAAGCGCTGCATCTAATGCACGCCCTAATGCAGTCTCGGATGCAATACGTTCCGCTTGTGCTGTGCAATCGGTACACGCAAAAAGCGCTTCAAACTCCTCTTTATATGCAGACAACTCTTGGCGTAATTGCTCAAACACTTGTTCATAGCGTCCATAAAAATCCACCCCGCAAACTGCCAGTTCATTAAGATCACCAAACAATGCTTGATCAATATCCAGCGCCTGCATATAGCCTTGCATAATTGTTGTGCGCGTGGCAGCATCCATCGGGCAATACCCTAAAATCTCTAACCGTTTTTGTGGCGGCAATGCAAGTAATTGTAGTTTGAGCTTGGTTAATGCAAGCTGAGCAGGATTGGGATCTACGAGCGTAAGATCTGCAAGTGGTGCCTGTGCAGCCAAAAGTGCAGCCGTACAGCCGCCTGAGGCTACCATAAGCATAGAGATTTCTTCTTCTGGAATATAGCGCTTAATAATTGCAAGATCCTGCAGCGCATCTTCCCGAACTACAGAAAACGCAATGGGTAACGTACAAGCTTGTTGTGCATAGGTTGATGCATCAGCATGTATAAGTACAGTTAAACACAAAGATAAGAGCATTAATTTCATATAAATAACCTTTATTAAATTTGATTTGAGGTTAATAAATTGAAATCTACATCGTGCATGCCATAACTTACTATCTGCGCCGTTGATGAAGGTGTACCGAATAATAGTTCAAAATCATTATTAAGCGGCGTGCCGTCGACTGCGCACACCATATAAACAACATCATCTTGTAGATCAAGATCATCATCTGCAGATGGCGTTAAGTGCACCAGCTTCCACGGATATCTACAATCAGTTGCATGGTTAATAATTTCATAATCTTTTGCGCCGTTAGTTGATCTGTATGCCAACTTTTGATCTTCTTTCATATAACCATGACGAGCAAAAGATGCTTGTATATGGTCATGATACTGGCGAACTTGCTGCGCGGACAACGTATACAGATTCAAAATCTGTGTGTCTATGCCTTTAATAGGCCCATGCTTTTTAAAAATAGATGCTGCTTTTGGATCACCGGTTGCCGGGTTCATACAAATTGCAAACCCGCGCGGACATTGTATAAAACGTGCAAGCGCTACTTTTTTAACAATCGCTGTGGGTAAATGCTCATAGCGGTACTTCTCATTAACTTTTAAATCACAGATATACCAAGCCTTAATCGCTTTACCACTCGTAGTTGTTAATGATCGTAAAACAGCACATCCGGCAGCTGCAATTTCACCCGCCTGCTGTTGCACCATAACCTCTTGACCTTCAATTATTTTTTTAACTATTTTGTTTTTTGTTGAGGTGGCAACATAGTAATATGGTGTGCCAAGCTGTTTAAAAAACTGAAAATAATCGCCATCAACGCCATGCTTAATCGTGAATTCTTCATCATGACTAAACGGATAGATAAATGCCGACTCAAACTCTTGTAACTGCTTGATAATGGCTGGATCTGGTTGCTGCATAGGCACCAGGTTAATAGCAACATCAAGATGCGTAAAGAATCCGGCAGTTGCACCCAAAAATAATTTTAAAAAAATTAAAAAGCTGTGCATGAAATTTCCTAATGACGATTGATACATTATTATTTATTACACACCATATAGTATGCAAATTGATAAGTCAAAAGCCTCGCGAGATTTATTCACTATGCATGCACATGTCAATTGTCATAAAGCTTATTAGCGAGTATACTGTTGGACAGATATTTTATACTCCATTTAAAACACAAGTATTGTATGCATATATATCTGTTTTTATTTGCTCTATGTAACTTCATAGTTTCCTGCTATGGTGCAGCAAGCAGTTCTGCACAGCCTGAAATTCGCTTAATGAATAATCCTTTTCCCAACGGTTTACATTTTTATGAAAGTTATCATTGGAATGGACTTTATATAACTAATTTCTTTTCCAAAAGTAAAATCAAAGACCCTTTTAACAATGATCATGTAAATGGTTACGGGCTACATGTAACAAATGGAATTATTTGTGAGCAATCACTACAAAATGATCGCCGCAAACAAGGATTTCCAACAGAATTTACCCTCAGATATCGCCAACAAGATGGAACTTGGTATTGTGGTGACCATTATGTGATGCCGGCTCATTTTTGTTATCGCGATCTTTCTTATAATCAGGTGAACGAACAACTAACTCAAGCCAATAATCGGATGGAAGATATAAATAGAGCGATACACGACGCCCCGTTAAAAAAGTTTCCTGAGGATAATTGCCAACCAACTACCGCTGCATTACCACAAGACATCGAAATATATCTTGAGCTGAACAGATTTGATGGTCCACTACTGCCTACTGTCGGTCATTATTTTGAATGTTTTCCTAAACTGCGCTATCTTTCTCTTAAACGTTTTATGTATCGCTCAAACAGCCAGGAACAATTTAATGCGAACGTCTTTGATCCCGGCATTACTTTTGCACGCTTACAAGAACGTAAAGATCCGGCAGAACGATTCAATACAAATGAACCCCGGTATAATTATTATGCAGTAACCCAACAGTATCTTAACTCTCAAGCAAATTTATTAGGCATCACATGGGATACAATGCCTAATCTACCACTCGGCACTATACCTCCATGGCCAGCTCAATGTATACGTTCAAAAGAATCGTTAACATTACGTTCATGCTTAAATCCTTATCAACCAGCAGAGCTACGTGGCAGAATAATCGATCTGCGTAATCATACCATTGCTATTGATGAATTAAAGAACGTTATCGGAGAAGGAAACATTTTTGTTTTAAGTGCAGGAGAAAGTGCAGGAATTCCATTTGGCCACCTAACTTTTAATGACGCAAAGCCTTCGTGCAAAAGACAGCTTTCAAATGAACAAGTAACAGAAATCAATAATCATCTTGCTCAACAATATTCGTGGCAACGCAGATGCCTCGATAGGCTCTACAGATATCGTTATTATCTTGCGGCAGGAGCGGCGGCAACCGTTACCGCTGCATATATCTATAATAATCATCATGATCTGGTTCTAAAACATAACCGTGAAATAGCCCCAATAGTCGAAAAATTAGATTTACAACGCAATGCATATCAAACATTAAAAAATATTATAGATACTGCCAACGATGAACAAACTCTAGCACAGATGACAGCTGATGCGATGCGCTCAATACTTAATGCGCAGCTAGCTATCAAAACGGTTAAACAAGAATTGCTCCACTTGCAAGATATAATGCCCTATCCCTGGACATTGCTCCATTCACTTATAGCAGCCATAAAAAATAGCGTTGGTAAAATAACCGGCATCATGTTTGGCACATATGTCGCGGATGTAGCTACAAAATATTTCCTCGGATATCGGCCATATCAACCTTCCCGCATTCATGTGCAAAATGATTTTCATGATTATTTTCGTGATAGAATTCCCTATCAAGAAGTAGATATTCAACCATATGACGGCGGCAGATATACGCAGCGAGGACATTGTTGCCATTCATGTGATATCGCAACTTTTTACGAGCACAAGCCAAGAAACTTCGATGCTTTACTCCTGCATTATGATGAAGCAACAGAAGCGCGGTTTAAACGCAATCAATCATTTGCAACATTGGGAGCATTTGTAGGTATTCCGTTTGCTGCAACACTCTGGTACGCAATGAGGCAAGCAAAGTGATTGTCATAAAGATGATTAGCTCGTATACTGTTAGATAGCTATTTTAAACTCCATTTAAGCGCAAGTATTGTATGCATATATATCTGTTTTTATTTGCTCTATGCAACCTTATAATTTCTTGCTACGGCGCAGCAAGCAGTTCTGCACAACCAACAATTTGTTTGATAGATAATCCAGCCAAGCAAGGCCTACATTTCCAAGTGGGACGTGGCGGTCTTTTTTCGGTAACAAATAGCATTATATCTGAACAAGCACTCCACAACGATCGTCGCAGGCAAGGATTTCCAACAGAGTTTACGCTCCGATATTGCCGGCAGGATGGAACTTGGTATTGTAGTAATCATTACGCGATGCCAAATAGTTTTACGTATTACAATTGTGATGAAATACTACAAGAAAGTAATGATAAAGAATCACAAATAACCAAACATGTTTGCACAAAAAAAGAGATCAAAAATGCAATAAAACAAGGCGCTCCTCAAAAAAATTTCCCCGATAGCTCTGTTGATTGTCTAGGAACCCCCTTACCTCAAGACATTGAAATATATCTTGAGCTCAACAGATTCGATGGTCCATTATTACCTACTGTTGCCGATTATTTCGGCTGCTTTAAGGCACTTAGTTACCTTTCTCTTAAACGTCTTATATATCATTATTACTTTGACTACTGTCCAATTCTTAATCCCGCAGCTATTTTTTCACATATGCAACAGGCTGCGCAACATAATACTCCTCTTACTTTAGAAGAACCAAACGATGTACAGAGCAAACTACCCACACTGAAAATCGGTGACATACCACCATGGCCAGCTCAATGTATACGTTCAAAAGAATCGTTAACATTACGTGCTTGCCTGAATCCCACACTGCCTGCAAAGCTAGATGGCAGAATAATCGATCTACGCAATCATACCATTGCGATTGATGAATTAAAAAGCATCCCGGGAGAGGGGCATCTACTTATTTTAAGCACACGTGATGACTGGCGTGATCCCAATCCATCGGTTAAAGTGCAGATCTCTCAAAACGAGGTAACAGAAATTAATAATCATTTGGCTCAACAACATCCGCTGCGACGCAGATACCTTGATACGTTCTATAGTTATCGTTATCATCTTGCCGCAGGTGTAGCGACAGCTGTTGCAGCTGCATATATCTATAATAACCATCATGATCTTGTTTTAAAACGCGCTCGCGAAATTGCTCCAATAGCAGAACAATTAGCACTGCAGCGCACAGCATATCAGGCATTAAAGAAACTTATTGATACCGCTAACAATACGCAAACTGTCGTACAAATGACCGCCGATGAAATGCGCACAATACTTAGCGCTCATATAGATATCGCAACAGTTACGAAAGAGATATATCGCTTGCAAGACTTAATGCCCGATTCATGGACAATGCTCCATTCACTCATAGCGGCCATAAAAAACAGTATCGGTAAAATAACCGGCATCATGTTTGGCACCTACGTTGCAGATGTAGGTACAAAATATTTCCTCGGGTATCGGCCATATCAACCTTCTCGTATCCATGTGCAAAATCATTTTCATGATTACCATCATGATAAAATTCCCTATTGGGATTCAGATTTTAGTAAGAGAATCATGTATAACGATACAGAACAAGGATACTGCTGTAGTTTATGTAGTATAAAAACTGAAACAGGGAAACCAAGAAACTTCGATGCTTTACTACCACACTATGATGAAGCGACTGAAGCGCGGTTTAAACGCAATCAATCACTTGCAATATTGGGGGCGTTTGTTGGCATTCCATTTGCTGCAACACTCTGGTATGCAATGAGGCAGGCAAAGTGATTGTCATAAAGATAATTCATTGGTATACTAATGGAGTTAGAATATTAGCAAAAAGCCGGTGATACTATGCATGACGCTCCACCTAAAAATGTACAGGTAACTATCTTTAACGTTGATACCGGTACATCACAACCTATACCTTTTTCTGAAGCATTAATTTCAGCAGGATTTCCATCCAGTGCAGAAAACTTTATAGAACGCACGTTAGATATTAATAACCTGTTAATTAAACATCCGGTATCAACCTTTTATATTCGCGTTATTGGTGACTCGATGATCAATGCCGGTATCAATTCAGGAGATATTCTTGTCGTTGATCGATCATTAACCTTTAGCAATAATAAAATTGCTGTAGTGCGTATTAATAATGAATTTACCGTAAAGCGCATACATTTTAGCCAAGATAAAATCCAGTTACTCGCAGAAAATGACAATTATGCCCCTATTGAAATTACCGCGGAAATGGATTTTGAAGTTTGGGGAATGGTCACCTTTGTAATTCATAAAGTATAATATGAAACGATTCGCATTAAGTGATTGCAACAATTTTTTTGCCTCCTGTGAGCGTATTTTTAATCCAGATTTAATCGGCAAGCCGGTTATTGTGCTTTCCAGTAATGATGCATGCGTTATCGCCCGCTCTAACGAAGCTAAAGCGCTCGGCATACGTATGGGTGAACCTTTCTTTAAAGTTAAAGATCTGGCAAAAAAGCATAATGTACAGGTATTTTCTGCAAATTTTGCGCTCTATGGTGATATATCATCTCGCGTAATGACCACATTAAGTTCATTTGCAACCGATATAGAAATATATTCAGTTGATGAAGCCTTTATGTTTTTACCCGATGCGCATCCTGACGTTCATGCGCAGCAAGAACAGTTTTATACTGAATATGCAAAACATGTCCGCTATAAGGTTATGAAAAACATTGGCATTCCCATAAGTATCGGTATTGGGGAGACCAAAACATTAGCAAAGATTGCAAATGGATTTGCAAAAAAACGCACTGACGGGGTATTTGATATCACACAGCATCCAGAAGTGGATCAACTTTTAGCCTCGGTGCCCGTAGAAGATGTTTGGGGCATTGGATATCGGTATAAAAAGAAACTCGCGCGTAAATTGATTTTTAATGCATTGCAACTCAAGAATGCGGATCAACAATGGATACGCAAAAATTTAACGGTTGCCGGATTGCGCACCGTGCAGGAACTCAATGGTATCTCATGCATTGGGCTAACGCAAGAAACACCGCGCGATAGCATCTGTGTCAGCAGATCATTTGGTAAAAATTTATCGCAACTACAGGAACTCAAAACTGCATTAGCGCATCATGTAACGCGCGCTGCAGAAAAATTACGAACGCAAAAAACAATCTGCTATCATCTAACGATCTTTTTTTGCTACCAGTCTTATGCTGATCCTGAACGTTTATATGCCTACGCAAGCAAACAGTTGCATATGCCTACCGCATACACACCTACCTTAATTACCGCAGCACTTGATTGCTTACAACAGATATTTAAACCGGGATACATATATAAAAAAATAGGGGTAGTTTTGAGTGATCTGCATCCGGAACAGAGCATCCAGCTCTCAACGATCAGCCAACTACCAGAGCAGACGTTAGAAAAACAGACAAGCGTCATGAAAACGATTGATACTATAAACGCAAAATTTGATAAAAAAGTTTCGTTTGCAGCTACACACAACAAACATGAGTGGGCAGCAAAAGCACAGCGTCGCTCTGCTCATTTTACTACCGATTGGCATGAGATTTTGACCATTAAGATCTAGAAGGAATTACTATGAACTTGCGCACCTATATAACTTTCAAAAATCGCACTAAAGCTGCCTATGCTTTGGTAGTTTTGCTACAACTTGTTACCTCTAACATTACATATACAAACCAAGAGACATTGAGCACAAAAAAAATTTTTTCTCGCATACTTGATGCAATTGCACAGTCTCAAGTCGTACATCAATATAATAAATTTATAGCTAACGCGTTCGATCTTTCTGGAGTTCCCGCTTCCGATCAGATGCAAATATTGGGCGCAGAAGCACAGACAGCAGTTGGTATTCTGGAAGAACGACATATCCCCATTCGCTATGTCCAAAACCTAGATGCCGCAGCTCGAACTACCATAAATGCCATTGAAATTGGCATCAATTCTTATACCGATCATGATAGCTATGGCGTTAAACGTTGTGATATGTTTCATGAAGCTATACATGCAAAATACCATGATTACTTATTTCCTAGTATAAGTTTGTTTGGCTCATGGCTTACGGCACTAGCTGCAACTAAGCTTTTGTTAAACCCCAAAGGAATGTTTAAACTCCTGTATCTTCTTACGCTGATTGCAGGCCATCATGTAGGTCGCTGGATCCAAACAATGCACAAAACTTATTGTGAACGTCGTGCAGATATTGAAGGACATTATGCAACGCAATGCTATCGATGTGTTACCGAAAAGGCCCAAAATATTAAAAATGTAAGAGAATCTTTAATCAATTTAATCGAGGAAATCGAGGAAATCGAATCGAGAACAGATCTTAGTTCGGCTCAGGATGAATTATGCACAAAAGCTTTGACTCTAGCAAAAAATTGGCTTGAGACCAAAAAGAAATATTTGACAGTTGAAGAAAATGAAACTATTGCAGCTAATTTGAAACAAGATAATAAACTCTGCGCAGTTCACAACTTTGTATGAATATTTTTAAGATTTTATTGATTCCATGACGGTAAGATTTTTACTCTTTTCCAAAACACTCAAGTACATCTCAATCACTTCCATGACCCCTTCAGGATCATTATTTCGTAGGCATTCAAGAATAGCTTTGCTCACAAAATTTTCATTTGTAAGCTCTTGTACCGGATCATACGGGATTAAAGTTCTGCAGATCTTCAAACGCGTCATCGTCTTCCTTTGAATTCCATTCAAATAACATATGGTTTAAAACTTCAACATAAGCTACATCCAAACATTTATCTTTTTTCAATTTAATTGCGTTATTTTGACAATTAACAACCTTTGTGCCGGGTTTTTTGCGAACCCTTTTAAGTCGCATTGCTTCATCCCGCCTTATATTCACGAATATTACTAATACATAGTATAATACAAGTAATACCCGTATGCCAATTGTACGCGCCCCAAACCATTTACATAATCAATTGCAAAGTGCTATAATAAAGGTAAATAGAGGCTCTTAAACCTATAAAGGGGATCCCCATGAACCGTAGTATACGTTATATATTACTCCTGCTCATAGCAGTCAAAGCATCAAACGCAGCTGAAACCGCACAAGAACCGCGTGATATCTTACGAGATCGCGCCAACGCGGCTATTTTAAATGCAGCAATTGGAGATGCTTTAGGGCGTATTACCGAATTTGTTGATACAACCAAAAAAATATGTGCCCAACTAGGAGATAGCGGTGTAACCTCCCTTGCACAGGCAACTATCTATCACCACGGCAAAACGATTGCACCGTACACTGATGACACCGTAATGGCGCGCATCGTGCTCGATATCGCATTGCAAGGGCGCACAGCGCATGCATCCATACAAACGATGACTAACAATCTCGCTCACGCATTTGCACGGTTATTCGGCCCAGAGCGCTATAGCATTGATCCACTATTTGAGCTTCGTGCCCACGGCTTGCGTAATACCGGCTCAGCAGAAGCATTAAATGCGCTTATAGCGCAAAAGAAAGATTTACAGAACGATTGGTGGTTATCGCGCAAAGGCATTAACCCTGCAGCCGAAGGTGGCTGTGGATCGGTTATGCGCGCATGGCCAATCGGTTTAGTTTTTACCGGCGACGATCAATTAATTATCGATTTTGCAGCTGCACAATCAGCAATTACGCACGCACATCCTTTAGCAATGGCCGCATCTGCAGCGATGGCTTTAGGCACCGCATATGCATATCAAGGTAAATCGGTGGATGAAATTATGCAGGCAATGATCCGCGCAGCAGAACAGTTTGATGCACAAGAGCTGCGTTACAAAACAGACGCACGCAAACGGCCGGCCGATGCACAGCTTACTGCTGCTATGATTGCACGTAACCAATTACTCACCAGCGATATGATTCGCTATGCGTATCAAGCAGCGCAAGAAGGCAAACTCCCGGAAGAAGTACTTGGTACAGATAATATACAACAACCTAATTACCGCTCACCCAACGGTTTCCTACTCGGTTGGGCAGCTGATGAAGCTGTTGCAGGCGCGGTGTACCTTTTAGCGCGCAATCGTGATAATGTACGTCAAGCAATTGTTGAAGGTGTAAATAGCCCCGGTGATAGCGATAGCTTAGCGTCACTTGCAGGTGCACTTGTTGGTGCCCACACCGGCAATGTATACCCGGATGATGCGTTAGATCGTTTAGAAAATATAGATGCGCTGAAACTCTATGCAGATCAAATTGTTAACAACACTTTGCCAACCACCATACGACGCAAACTTTTAATTAATCAACATGATGATCGCCGGGCCATGATTAAACGAAGCACCGTGGGCCAGCGACGCATCAGATAAAAAAGCTTCGCAAACATCTGTTTATTAAACTTTTTGCGCCTTTACACGCATGGTAAAGAGCTCACCATCGCTTGAACCCATAGAAATCGTAGCCGAATCAGTATAATTAGGGACTAATACAGGCGCTGAAATCTTTTCATATTCGCCTACAGCATTTTTGGCAGATATGGTAAAGCTTACCGTGGCAGTAACTTCTTCTTCAGCCAACAGTTCCGCTACAACTTTTAGATTATCACGATTATATACTTCCAGAGATTCATGTGCATCAAGCTGAAATACAATATCAATACTGTGATTGAATTGCTTTGCAGCATTCTTAAGCTCCGCCTGCGTATGGAATTGAACTCGTGCAAGCGCAAAAGGGCAAACAAGCAAAACGCTCAATGCAAAAAATTTAGGTGAAATCATTGAAGCTCTCCCAATCGTTGTAAAAGAAAATTATAGAAAACTAGCTGCTTTTCAGCAGCAGATATGGTATCAGGAATAACGATAATACGCAAGCACAATGCAATAGAAAACCTACAAACGCTTTCTTGCAAAAGCTCTGCCAGAACCTGACTTAAGATAACGCTCGAATGCAACTGCCTTTTCCTGGCTATCGAACGTTATATATGTGCATAATACCCAAGGCTTATACTTGTTTGTATGCACACATTCTCCTGCATTATGCTCAGCTAATCTATGTTCGATATTTTGAGTTCGCCCAACATACATGCGATCTCTGTTTACAAGAGAATTTAATATATATACATGAAACATAGGCGCAATCTTGATATTTTTTATATTTAAGAATACGTAAAGTAACAGCTATACCATGATTTGAATATAACATAGTCCGCTGCCGCACTCCGTGCTATGGCGTGACATGCGCTTAATAATCTACAACTTATTTTTTTATATCAATCAATTAGAAAAGCCCTGTGCCGTCGAAGCTAAGGCGTAGACGCATGGCCTGCCAAGCCGAAGCTCTGTTAAGAGCGAAATCCATGAAAATTATATAATGGTCCGCCGTCGCTAAAGCTATGGCGTGACAGCCTTCGCTCTATA
>JAGVLK010000013.1 GCA_020049835.1 Candidatus Babeliales bacterium
ATAACAATTGTAGTGTTTTGTACTTCATGATCTTTCTCTTTTTTATAAGGAAACTGGTCATGAGTATACTTCAAATTTTAAAGTTTCAGAAGAGGTCTAATTTTAAAATAGGGCATTTTTTGCGGGTAGGAACAAAATTTTATGCTTAAGGGGCCATTTCTCTTGACAAAAGAGGGCTAAATAGGTAATATTTTGCTATATCTTGGATCAAATAAGATATTTTATTTTGAAATAAGCTTTTGGTTGAGCCGTTAGCTCAGTCGGTAGAGCAACAGCCTTTTAAGCTGTGGGTCGATGGTTCGAGTCCATCACGGCTCACCAGTCTTCGCTCCTAAAAGGAGCTTCGTCTGGCAAGCCATACCAAACAACCTAAAAAGCCTTTTCAATACAATTTCTTGAAATTATGTCCCCGTCGTCTAGCCCGGTCTAGGACGTCGCCCTTTCACGGCGAAAACAAGGGTTCGAATCCCTTCGGGGACGCCAGTCTTCGCTCCTATGGAGCTTCGTCTGGCTGTCGCCATTTTTTTAATGGATTGATTACCCCTAAAATCGATATTTTTCACGAAGTGCGAAAGCTATGAATTGCTCTTAATAGCTAATGGATCGCAACCCCCAGCATTTATATTCCAAAAAGCCTTTTACCAGGCAAATTGGTTAATATAAATTTAAATAGTATCAAGAATATTAACATTTATTTTTTCCAGAGGAGTTGGAATGCCTTACTCGAAGAAAGCCGCTTTCTTATTTTCTATATTTTCGGTTACATTAATCAGCACAGCGAATAATATTACGGTTGTTAATTCATCAAATCAATCGATCGATATGAGTCTGCAGATTCCTGCGATGACAGCTGCTAGAATCCACCTCCAACCGCTCGAAGAATTAAAGAAATGGTCTCAGCAAGAATTGCAGGACGAATTATTTAAAGCAATTTTTCGTGACAATCCCAATGATATTAGAGCATTGGCAGCTGCAGGCGCTAATATTAATTTTATATACAAAAATTACAATATAAGCGCCACACAAGCAACACCTCTTCATATTGCACAAAAATATCGCAAGCACCAAGCACATAAAGCCCTTATAGAGCTTGGCGCAACGGTAAAAATTGGCCAATATGAGACATATTGTAGCGAGCCTTCGCGAACACAGCAGCCGCCAATAAGAAAGGAACCCAGCATTAATCAAATTATGAAGACGTTTAAGAAAAAACAAAATGCTGATTTTCTTTCTCGATATAATGAAATTATAAACGGTCAATCCGGAAACTTTTCTAACATTACAAATTACCAATCTGCTGTCGAGTTCATTCATTTTGCAGAACGTGTTTTTAAGAATTTGCCTGTGATTGTACGCGAAAAGTTTAAGCATAATGTCGCAGTTTTTTTGGATTTTATTCAAAATCCTGCAAATGCAAATGAGCTAGTAGCTATGGGTTTGAGATAAATATACCGAATACCGAAGCAGATCGACAAGTTGCCATATCATCTTTGCCCGCAAAAAATGCCCTATTTTAAAATCCAGAGGCAAACCGTTTAAATGTGACTTGCAGAAAATATGCTCAGTGGCTAAACTTGCTTTATTGATAAGTAATTATATATCAAATTCAGCAGGAAGGGTTTTGAATGCAGTATGTAGCATATGTATGTTTACTTTTTATCTACTCTGTAAGTAATGCAGTTAATGTTGACTATGAACTTATCCAACAAGCATTTTTAGTTCGTAATAATGCGCAGGCGCCATATTCAAATTTTCATGTAGGTTCTGCCATCAGAAGTCAGCAAGGAAACATCCATAAGGGTTGTAACGTTGAGCGTTGTAGCTACACGCAAAGCACACATGCTGAACAAAATGCTATTGATAACATGATCGCTCAAGAAGGTCCTGCAAAAATTCTTGCTATTGCTGTTGTCGCCGCACCTTCAACACAAAAACAAGAATTCCTTGATTTTATTGATGCTGAAATTATCTTTGGAGAACCACTTGGCGTTGCCCCCTGCGGCCACTGTCGTCAAATTATCTGGGAAAATTCTTTCAATGATCCAAGTGTAATTATATACCTGGTGAACGTTAACAACAAAAAAATTTACGTTACTACCATTGGAGAACTCTTACCCTGTCCTTTTGGTCCTTGCGATCTTGGCATTAGTTATGGTGAATGATCTGAGCACTGCGACACTTAAGGGAGCAGTTGCAATCTTTTGTGCTACAAAGTAAAAAAGTGTCCTGCAAAATGCTTAAACAAGCGATTTTAGCCGTAACAGTTCTTTGTAATGTACACGCAGCAGACGGAGCTGAAAAAAATCTCCTTGATAGTTTAACAAATAAAGTTGAGCAGATCGATCTTGGTGACGCCCGGAGTAATCATTATAAAGTTTCATGCAAAACAAAAGTAACGTATTTTTATAAAGATACTCAAGTCGGTTTTATCTATTATGGCGCGTCCAGCAAACAAGAAAAATATGCGCAGATCGATTCAATGCTCGTAGAAACTGAATTTCGCTCCCAAGGAATTGGATGCTACATGTTACGGCAAACGATGCTCACTTTAAAAAATGAGGGATACAATCAAGTTCGATTAAAAGTCATGCCTCTTTTAGCAACTGATTATAAAGCAGCTCTAGTAAGACTCATTCCATTTTATCAGAAGCATGGCTTCAGCCTTTTGAAGGTAAATGATATTCAAGCTGTTATGCAGGCATCAATTTGAAAATGACCCTATCTTTAAAGCGGTCAAAGTTGCACTAAAAGCAATAGGCTTAAAACTTACTATTCAAGGGCGTGAGCAAGCTCACATCGAAGATTTTATTTAGTGAATTACTCCCCTATAATTCGAATCAAGCCGAGAAATACTTTCTAATTTTCCGCCGCTGACAACATATTTCGACCAGAGCACATTTCCTGAGAGGAATGGGACTCGCCTATTACAACGCTTGTATCTTTTTTAGGACAAGATAATAGCCATTTTTTAAAATCGATCTTAAATAACCAATCACAAAAAAATGTAGCTATAATAAGCGATATCCATTTAATATAATAAGCTATACTAACTATATTGGGCAGTTCCGGATTGTCCTTATTTGTTCTTATTACAGCTTCCATAGATATAAATGTTGCTATGCATGGTAAAATTCCCCCAACCACTTTAGCTGTTATGGAACTGTTTTTGATCTTTTGTATAAAGCCTGTTTTAGGGGCATCAGATGCTTGTATATTATTTATACCTATCAATATTATCAATGCTAATTTCTTTAACATATTAGATCCCATTTTTAAGAGCGCAAGTAAGACTTGCGAATTTTTTTTGATTCAGAAATTTCAATTGACTCAGTGGGGAGATGAATCATTCCCATTTCATGAGCAATTGCTTCTTCAAGTCCGGATTTTAAGCCATCGAAAAGGTTCTGCTGCGATGCTTTAAGCGTAGCAAACTCACGCTCTACTTCACGATCAATTTCTGCAAGCTCTTCTTTTGTAAATTTTTTATCAAGAAGATCTTGAACGTTGCCTAGTTTCATTTGTTAATCCCTATAGCAAAGACTCTAATGCTTTTTTAATATTGCCCTGCTCAGAGCTTGCTGCAGCTACAATGGCATACAACGGATAAGAATCAATATTGTTATGGCGAGAATAATTTTGCGTTGAAAATCGTATACCATATGATGATTGCGGATGTGTTTCAAGAAACAGATTTATGCTTCTTAACGTTGATCCTTTTCCACTTTTAACTTCAATTGGAACGATCTGCTTTTTTTGCATGAGGTAATCAACTTCCGCTATGCTCGAGCGATCTTTTCGGTTCCAATAGTATAAATTTCTTTTCATATGAGGATCACTATAAGCAAGAAGCTCTTGGCCAACAAATGCTTCCACAAGCGAACCTTTGTTAACAAATTCGGAAATTGGATCCACAAACCAACCTGCCAAATCAAGATCAAGCACTGCTTGACTAAGGCCTATATCAAGAAAAATTACCTTATAATCAGTTGGATCAACTTGCGCACCAAGCGGTATTCCCTGTCCTGCTGAATGGAAAACTTTGTGTGCAATACCAGCAGTAACCAGCAGATCCAGTGCTGGCGCAAGTTCTCTTTTGCGATACTCGCCCTCTATAACACTATATTTAAATTTGTTGCCAAGTTGGCGTGGTATACTGCTGAATATCTGCTCTACATATTTAATTTGGAATTTGCTTGCGTATTTACTAAAGTCTTGGCGATAAGCGTCAAGCAATGAAAAATGAAACTTACCACATCGCAAAGGATCTTTTGCAGTTGCCCAGCAATTAACAACTTGTGGCATGCCACCAATTGCAAGATATTCTCCGACTAAAGCAAGTGATTGTTCATGAATAACATCAGATAATGGTTGCTCAATCTTATGTGCCAGAATCTCTTCAATTAAAAGTGTTGCTTGCTGCGCCGCCAAAAACTCTATAAATGAAACTGGGTACATATAGAGCGATTGAATGCGCCCCACAGGAATACCAACCTCTGCTATAGCAAAATCTAATAATGAACCGGCAGCAATAACATGCAGCTCCGGCATTAATTCATAAAAATAACGCAATGCTAAAATCGCTTTTGGAGCAACTTGAATTTCATCAATAAAAAGAAGTGTTTTACCGGGAATAATAGGTTTTTTTAATAACACCGATATTTCTAAGACGATTCTTTCCGGGAGTAAATCTTTTTCAAAAATCTGTATAAAATGAGGCAGCGTTTCTAGATTTATTTCTATAAAATCGGTAAAGGTTTTACCCAAAACACGTACTGCATAGGTTTTGCCTACTTGGCGAGCTCCTCGCAAAAGGAGTGGTTTTCTGTCCTTATCGCCCTTCCACTCAAGCAAATGATAGTCTATTAAACGCTTCATAAAGCACCTTTTTTGGTTAAAAAACAAACCTAATTTGTGGCATTTTTGGTCAAAAATCAAACATAATTATATATGTTTTTGGTCAAAAATCAAACTAAAGTAAGGTGGGGCATTAGGCGTAGTCGGAAGCTTTTTTGCTCAACTTCAGAACTCATGAACAAAATTCAGTTTAATCCTTTTTAGCATGTGCCATCAAAAAATGCTCGATTTGCTCTCTTTCAGCACGCTGACCTTCTGACTTTTTTTTCATAATCTAATTTTTAAGCTATTTTGCCACCGTTTGCAAGCGGATATCTTTTGCTATATAGTTAAATAAATTAAGAATGGGTACGTAAAAAAATGATGCAAAAAACAATAATTTTATTGCAAACCTAACCTTAAGGAGTTCCCCTTGAATCATATTTTACGTCGCGTCTCATTACTTTCCTTCTGCGCAGTATCACTACACATACAAGGCGCCGCAATCACTTATAGCCAAAAATTCCGAGATCAAGATCCCTACTTTTATGCTGTTGTAGCAAAAGCCGCTTATAAACATAGTCGAAAAAGCGTGCAGAAGGTTCTTGATAAAAAACTCGGCACTGGTAGAGCCGAAGTCTTGCAAACTGTAACCTATCGTCAATCGCTTTACGGCAACACTAATATGATTTTAGTCAAAGACGACAGAAATCGTTTGCATGTAGGATTTGAAGGAAGCACCGACCTTGGCAATTGGGCACGCAACTTAAAAAGTCTTTATAAAAATGTTGAAAAGGACGTTTTAAGAGGAATGCATAACGTCATAACTGATTGGGAAAAATGGCAACCGGGCTGCACGTTGGTATCAATTGTCGGGCATTCCCAAGGCGGTATGTACGCATCTCAATTAGTAAGACTATATAAGCGACATTATACCGAACCGGCCAAAACAAAATCGGGAAAAATCGATCGTTCAAAACGCTCCGGAAGAGCAACAGTAATTACGTTTAACGCATACAAGCCTAAAAAAGCGCCTTATCAGTTTCATTTTGCAACTGAAGATGAACACGCTGTAACATTGTGCAGCTCTAAGGGCCGGTATATACCCATTCCATGCGGCAACAATGATGCAAGCATCGCTTCTAACCATAGCATGAAGTACGTAGTGCGTGGTTTACGTGGTAAAAAATGGGAAGATTTTAAAAAACATAATCCCCACATTCTATAAACTATTGTATGAAACAGTTACTTTTTACGGCAATCGTGGTTGCCCAATGTACCTATGCTGCCCAATCGGTTCTAACATCTAAAAATGACAGCACTCATGCTGGCAATGCTACTCGTAGCAGCACGTTAAGACATAGATATGCACGCAAACCTGCAGCATCACAAGAGTCGCCGGGCCTCGATATTGTTGTCTCTTCTCCTGTTGCAGCATCATCAACGCACATACCTTTACCGGTAAGCAGTCATACGGCAACTTCTTTGCAAGTGATTGCTCCAAGTCCTTTAATAAAAATTATTGGATACAGAACCAATAGATATCAATCAAAAAAGAAGAAATATAAGTGTGCATCAGAATATCTTGCGCTCTTACAAGCCGAATCGCGAAAATCGGCCGGACCGGTAAACGCTCAAACTAAGCGCTTAATTGAAGATGCACAAAATGCTGTTAATCAACGTAGAGCAAAGAAGCTAACTGCAAAATCAACTATGCAAGATGCAATGACTGCCCTCAAAATTGAACAGGAATTTCCGGTACAAAGTAGAGAGTATTGTGATCTTTTGCATGGGGAACTTTTAAGTGCACAAGAAATTGCCTTAGAATATAAACAAGACATTGCTTCAAAAGCACATCCAGCTGCCACAACCAGACCCTTTGACCTCTTGGATTTATCCTACCAATCGCGTAATTTAATTGAATCTCTTAATTTATCAAATAACTTGCCCTGTTGGCCGCAAAAGTATATCGAATTAATTACATCAGATTATAATAATGCTAAAAAAGCTTTTTCCCCTGCCGCTTACTCTGCTGAAATGCAACACGAGTATGCAGAAGCTGCTCAAGCTTTGGCTGAACTAAAAATACATAGTGATCGCATGGAAGAAAGTATCACGTTCGTGAGCATAGAGCATTTGAGAGGAAGGTCGTTAGAACATGCGCATATGATGGCGCAACAAATAAAAGCTGACTATGCTCGAGCAGCGGAAGCTGTTGAAAAAAAACGTATGGCGCAGGAGGAAGCTCTAAAACATTTAAATACACTACCACAACCATCAAATGCAACAGGAAGCTCTTCAACTTTCCAATCGATATTTGATGCATCTCACATTCCCGGAACTCCTGAATACCATCAGCAACTTGCCATTAAACTCTTGGCCACTATTAAATTGCGGCTCAGAATACACAATGAGATCGAAGATCAAAACCATGAGCGTTACAAAAGGTGGTTGATGACGGGAGATATTGACAAAACATTAAAAGAGCTCAACGAATATCTGATTCGTGTGAATAATCTCGTATCACGAACAGCAAGTCATGTTAAAAAAACAAAAATAGATGCATCAAAACCACCGTTATACAACTCATTATTTTTACGAGAAACAAATACACTTCATAATAGCTTGGCATACTTTTTGCATCCTCTATTTCATGGACACGGAGAGCCAATTCCTAAAAACTATTGCACTAAAATTTTTGATGCAGTGAGACAGTTTGTAACACAAGCAGCAAGTATGAAATTAGATGATGCTTATTTTACTTTAAAACACGCGCTCGATGATACCGGCAGTTCAAAAATTCTGCTTACTTCGTTGGTTGGGTGCATATCCATGGTAACAGCCGTTCAATGCAGTGCGCCGGTTGCAGCCTGCACGTATAAAGTTCTTGAAAAGGCAGCGCATCTATATCCGCAGCATACGCCCGATAAATATCGGGCTGGATCTTCATCTGAACAAACAATGCTTGATATAAAGAGTGGCAAATGCACTACTGTTTTCGACCAGTGGAACGAAGAGAAAGAATGTCCGCACGGAATTGAGCGCTGTCCGTTATTAGGAACTCAAAGTAAAGGCATATTTACCGCTCTAAAAAAATTTACCGAAAAAATAAAAAAGTCTGAACAAGACAAACAACGACCATTCTTCATGCATGATGCGGATGTCCATCGCATACTTTCCATACTAACCGGTGCCATCGCTGATGTTTATGAAACAAACATTAAAGCAGCCTTAGCTAAAGATACATGTGATGACAAAAATTTGAAAAATACACGTACTGTCGTTGAAACTCTGGCGTCGCTACCAACAGATTTTTATAATATAGAAGCCGCAATGCGTGCAAACAAACCCGAAATCGATAAGCTTCTTGAGGGATATCCTATAGAAGAAAAGCGCAAGTTTTATGCTTGGATGCGTTCGTTAATAAAAAATGCCAATAATCCAGACTTCGCATACGATCCTAAAAACGTAGGTATCAATTTACTTTTGGTTGGACCAACAGGCGTTGGAAAATCCCACACAAGTAGTGAATTGTGCCGCTTACTCGGTTTGACTATAATACCGATGACATTAAATGAAGTTATACAATCCTGCAGTCAATCAGTGAGCCGATTATTAGACAATGGTGAGCTTTCACCATTCGAGCAAAAATTAGCAGCTTTACCCGAAGATGCATCATCTTTACTAGTTATACTATATGTCGATGAAGCTGACAATGAAGGTATTAGCCAATCAACACTAAAACGTGAGCTTTGCCAAAACAAAAACCTATTTCTTTCTGCATTACAAGTGCATTTGCCTACAAAGCGCTTCATGATACTTTCTTGCAATGATGCAACTTTTTTAAAAAATGATGTTGCACTCGGTAGTCGTTTTTTTATCATTGAGCATACTGAATGGATTGCAAATCAGAAAATAATGCGGTTATTACCTATGGTTAAAAACTGTTTTGAACATAACCAGCTGTTAAAAAATATGATACCGTCGGTAGATTTAGAAGAAATTACCCGAGAATACGTACTTTTTGACCCAACCATGAACATGCGTGTGTTGATATCAAGACTATCCTGTATCGAAGATTATTTTACTGCTCAACAGGAAATCGAATCGGGTAAAGATTATTTGTTTCCTGATGAAGATCGCAATGGCTACAAGCCAACCTTTCAGGAATTTCTTGCAGGAATATTTGATACAAAAAAATCAGCTGAACAACCAACAAAAGACAAATCTACTAAAAAAAGTAAACGGTCGATGAAAAATAAACGTTCTCTTATGCATATATCTAAACCATCTTGTTCAAGCAGCATAAAGCCAGATGATGAACATCTGCAAGATTATTGCGAACACAGCTCATCCGATTCCCCATTAAGCTACACGACTGAAGAAGAATCCCAGCATTTGTCTTCATCATCTTCCGGAGATAGCATGAACGACTACGATTCTCAATGAATTAATTAAGCTCTGATGTTATAATTTCGTGTGGATTACTTGTTTGGCTGTGCATGCATTTCTTTTTGTACACGTAATATGATTCCCACTGTTATAGTTGCTCTATAAAATAGACCAATTTTGATATTGTAGGATTGTGCTTTGTTAAGTTTCATGCGTATGCTTAAAAAAACTATAAACGATTAAAACAAAGTACAAAAACCATGCATCGCTCTAAGATACTCATTGCGCAATTTATGCTCTGCACCATGCTTGCCACACAGGCCAATACTGTTGTGTACAACTTACGTATATCCCAAATTACGCGCCAACAAGTACAACAAATAACCGGCAAACAGGGAGATAATGTTATACTTTTTACTAACCTATTCCAGCAATGGTTCAAGTTTCGCTGCGGCATTAAACAAACCATAACCGGCACACTGGTGAGTTATATTCAAACAAAGCAATCCTGGTACATCAAACTAGATGGTGCTCTTGCACATGTGCACAATCTGTTTCCATGTACAGAACTCAAGCGCAATCAAACTGATGATATTTTAATATCAGTTGGTTATGGCATAATTCCGCGTGAAAACACGCGTATAAGTTTTACCGGAATTGTAGGTATACCAACGCATAAAGATACCATTCTTGATGGAATTCAATTTGGTACGGGGCACTATGCATTAGGCGGTCAACTAGATGGATCGCAAGCGTATACCGTTGGTCGCCCACATTTTCTTTTATGGGCATTGCGTTATATCCATTTCTTTCCGCGCACGGTCCAATTTGATGATCCAACGCGGCCACAACGTTATGACTTTGCACTCGGCAATTTAGTAGATGTGTATATATCACATCAAAGTAATTGGGATAAACGGCACCGCATAGAGTTTGGTTATGATGGAATATTCGACTTTAATACCAGATTTTGCCCGTCACTTACAAATGTAAATGTGCCAACACATTTTGTACGCAACAGTTATTTTGTTGCATATGCGCGCAGAATAAAACAATTTAACCGACCGGGTGCATTGATTTTTGTTCTATCGTATAGTTCAGATGCAATACCGCGCATAAACGGAGAACAATATGGTGTTGCATTATTTTTCTCCTGGGCAATTATATTTTAACAAGAACTTTCTAGCATAATGTGAGTACTATGAATCGCTCAACCTTAGCACCTATTTTATTAGCTTTTCTATTTATACCATCAGCTTATTCCTTTTACGCTGTTTATAACTTGCGCATTTCCCAGCTTACACGTCGGCAAGCGTCTGCCGGCATACCTTCATTAATTACAAGTAATATCTTTCAGCAATGGTATGCATTTCGTGATACCTCAAAAGTAAATCTCACCGGATTGTTGTTGAGTTACATTTACAGCCAACCATCGTGGTATATAAAGCTCGACGCTGCAGGTGCACATGTACATAGTATATCTCCTGATTGTACCGAATTTAAGGGCAATCAAAGTGATGATTTTCTACTGTCCGGTGGTTATGGTATACAGCCACGCAAGGGTTCGCGCATGACTTTCTCTGGGTACTTTGGTATTCCAACACACCGCGACACCGCCCTTGATGGCGCGGAGTTCGGTACCGGTCATTATTCAATCGGTACACAAATAGACGGTTCACAAACATATAATATCCATAAACCACATTTTGTATTATGGGCAATACGTTCACTTTATTTCTTTCCACGTACTATAGGTTTTGCCGATTCGAGCAGACCAGAACGCTATAAACTTTCACCAGGTAATGTTATGGATATCTATATTGCACATCAAAGCAACTGGGGTACATTCCATCGCATAGAATTTGGATACGATTGCACTTTTTCATTGGGCACAAAAATTTACCCATATATTGACAATTTCGGTACCGGGTTACCATTCGTTCGCAATACCTATTTTGTTTCCTATATTCGCAATATACATTCAGTTGGCAAGCAGAGCTCTTTGCTGTTTACTCTAACCTATGGAGCTGATGCGCGTCCACGCTTGCTCGGACGCAAATATGGTGTATCGCTGTTTATTTCATGGGCAGTGAATTTTTGATAACAACTTTGCATATATTTAACTCGAGTTTGCATTACATACTCAAAATCAATCCACACGTAGAGCAATAAATAAGCACACCAAGAATATCCATAATTGTTGCTAAAAACGGCCCTGCCGAATATGCCGGGTCGATATTAAAGCGATTGAGTGCAAGCGGCACACAGCTACCCAACGTAACAGAAATAAGCACGATGATACTCAATGCCAAACTAATTGCCAATCCATACATATAGGAATGCGTGGTTAAAAATACACGTACAAATGCAGTTGCACCAAGAATACTCCCGATAATTGCCCCGATCAGCAATTCACGGCGCAAAAATTTAAGCATATTAGATGGTCGCACATCACCGGCAGCCATACCTTGAATGGCAACTGCTGATGTCTGGCTACTGGTATTACCACCGGTACTAATAATCATGGGCACAAATAATAAAAGCACTTGTGCCAGTGATGCTTGATATGCATCCAAAATAAGACCCGAAATAGAGCCTACCAACAACAGTACCACTAATATACCACCACGTTGATATACCAGACTCATAATTGGTGTATCAAAATATGCCTGTTTGAGTGGCGCCATAGCCGATATACGCTGCACATCTTCACCCGCCTCTTCTACAAGTACATCAGCCAACGTATCTGCAGGAATTACCCCCAAAAAGGTACCATCACGACCAGACACCGGTGCGTTAGTTAAACGATAATGCACCATCTGGCGTGCAACTTCCTCTTGGTCCTGTTCAGCAAATACAATCAGCTCGTTCTTTTTCATAAAGTCGGCAATGCGTTGCTGTGGCGCTTGTAGCACCAAATCTTGCAATTCAATGTATCCTTGCAATCTAAAATCATGATCGGTCACATATACACGCTGGTAAATGTCACGGTTTGGCTTGAGCCGTTGCAGAATCTTAATGCTTTTTTCAACCGTAAAATCCTTCATGAGCGTAAATACATTCAGATCCATAATGCCACCGGCAGATTCAGGATGAAACTTCATGAGCGTCAGTACCCGCTTGCGCGCTGAACTACTGAGTAGATTGAGATATTTACGCAGCTCATCATCTGATAGAAAATCAAAAAGATCAGTTAATTCATCAGCCTGCAGCTGATGCAAAATAGCCAATGCATCGTTTTCATCCAATGAGCTGAGGATGTAGACCTTGAGCCGATCTGAAAGCTCTTTAAAAACCTCAATTTTGAGCGCTTTGGGCAATACATTAAACAGCTTGGCAAAGTTTGCCCGGGAAATATCGGCAAAAAAATCTGACATATCTGCCGGATGAACCTCTAAAAAGAGATTCCACAGCGATATACCCAGCGGCGAACTCTGTTGTACAACCGCATCAATGTTATCTTTTATTTCTTGTAATAATGACGTATCCATATTTTTTCCTTGTAGCGTGCCCCGTTTCTTATAGCATGACATATATTGTATATACATGTCGAATTTATCTGAAATTATGGCTCTTTTATCTTAGCCGTATTTTTGGTAAAATAATGATGAGCAGATATTTTGCACCGCAAAAATGGAGACAAAAAGCTATGAAACCTCAAACTCCAATTATGTATGGCCAATCGGCAACCGTAACGGCAGCACCAGACCAGCCCAAGGAGCGGCTCGATGTTTTTTTACACGAGCAGTTTCCTGCCTATTCACGCAGCTTTTTTAACCGCGCCATTATGGACGGCCTTGTGCAGGTAAATGGATCCGTTATTACCAAAACCGGTTTTACCATTGCTCCCAATAGCGTCGTGAGTATAACCTTTCCTGCCAAACGAGAAGTTTCTGCTCAAATGGTAGAACGTGCAAACTTTCCTATCCAGGTGATTGCTGAACATGAACATTTTATGATTATCAACAAACCGGCCGGGCTTTTGGTGCACCCAACGACCTCAACCAGTAACGAGATCACACTCATGGATTGGCTGCTGTGCAATGTAGAGCAGATAGCTGAAGTTGGTTGTGTGGCGCGCCCGGGCATTATCCATCGTCTTGATAAGCTGACCTCTGGCTTGATGATTATCCCGCGCACAAACTACGCATACACACAATTTGGTACTATGTTTCGTGATCGCACGATGAGCAAAACCTATCTTGCAGTTGTGCAAGGGCACCCACCGCGAGAGGGTACCATAGATCTTGCCATTGCACGCCATCACATTGAGCGCAACCGCATGACAACAGTGGCAAAAGATGAACCCATACGCATGAAGACACGCCATGCCGTTACTCATTATGCCGTTGAGCGTTATTTTGCCGATGCGGCATTATTGCGAGTTACACTAGAAACAGGTCGTACTCATCAGATTAGAGTGCATATGGCCGCCATTGGCCACCCGATTATTGGCGATGTTTTATATGGCACTAAATCACCGTTAATTGCACGCCAGGCGTTGCATGCATATGAACTTGCATTCACCTTTGATGGCAAGCCATACACCTTTGTCGCAGAACTGCCTGAAGATATGCAGGTATTACTTACGCATCTTTCACAATGAAGCGCCACCGCTTAAAAACCATGCATCGCGCGGAATTCTTCGCAGCAAAAAAAACCTACCCTACAATTCCCGAGTTTAAAAACATTTAATAGCCTGGTTTTTTTGCGAAGTAGAAAACCCTTGCTGATTGCACACCATCATTTCTATACTTATGTTCGAACTATCGCACAAGGGGGAAAATCTATGCAACATATCACCTACACATTGGGTATATTTATTTTTTTTATCTGCACAGCTGCGCATGCGGCCGCTGACAAACCATACACCATATATACGCCGCTCAAAGATATTATCCTTGCGGCAACCGCAACTGAAAATTGTTTAAAACTTCATATGACGCATCATGATAATATAATTTCACAAACACTTATTCTACAAGATAATCAGATGCTTGTTGAAGATCATTATACACAACAATGCATACCCAATCCCACGTTGCTGAGCCTCATGGTAAGTGGCAACTACCCCATTGCTCTGGGTAAATCATCGCACGACGGTGTCGTTAAAGAATCCACTTACGCAAAACATCCTATGCCTTTTTTATTTTTCGGCGGCGATCCAGCGCTTAATACACGATTGGCGCATTCAATGCGCAACTTATCCAGCTTGGCAGCGGTGGTAAAAAAAATGAAAAAAGATGGTATTTCACGACCGATCATTATCGTGGATTTATCTCGTTTTCTTGCGCAATTTCATGGTGCAGATTGGCAGAATATATTACCTTGGACTGCCGTACCCGAATATGATCCTGTCACCAAAACCGTTAAAACTGCTTACCTTACACGCACGCACAGTGCACCAGATGTACTCAGATTTATTGAACAGCATCGCACAAAACCAACCAAATCGAAATCACTTACCTTCGCAAGAAAAAAAAGGAGTTAATATGAAACGCAGTGCCATAATAATTTTTGGTATAACTTTTGTTGTCGCGTTATTAAGCATGTTGTGTGTCCTCTGGGGCACGCAATGGTATCATACTTTACGCTTGCCAAGCTATACACCGGCCAGCTGGTTCATCTCCACTATGTGGTTTATTATATATTGCACCACTGCAACCGCGGCTTACCTTGTGTGGGAACACTTTGAACGCAACAAACAGTTCTGGGCAATCATCGCACTCTTTTGTACCAATGCGCTACTTAATCTTGCATGGACACATCTATTTTTTTATCATCACGCGCCATTTCTTGCGCTCGTTGATGCGGTGCTTTTATTTGTCACTGTGTTGGCGCTTGTTATCATGACCGGCAAACGCTCACTTATGGTGGCAGCATTATTGACACCCTACTTGGCGTGGATATTGTATGCATTGTTGCTGAATGCATCGGTGTGGATTTTGAATATATAAAAAAAGGCCCTCACTTCTTCTGCCTGCCCGCCAGAGCTTGAGCGACGGCTGGGTCATCGAGCTATAAGCTGGGACCCAGATATTTTAAAAAATACGCAACAAAAAAGGCCCCCACGAATGAGAGCCTTCTTCTTAATTTCTAAACTTATTTAAATCAACACCAAGAGCAATGCCACAACAGACATCAACTTAATAAGAATATTAAGTGCAGGTCCTGATGTATCTTTGAAAGGGTCCCCTACAGTGTCGCCAACAACTGCTGCACGATGTGCCTCAGAGCCTTTACCACCTAAGTTACCAGCTTCGATATATTTCTTAGCATTATCCCAAACACCGCCGCCATTGGCCATCATAAGTGCCAAGAGAACGCCGCAGAGTGTTGCTCCAACCAAGAAGCCAGCAAGAGCTTCCAGACCCAATCCAAAACGGATAACTATTGGTACAAGCACCGTAAGTATACCAGGAAGCATCATCTCTTTTAATGCTGCTTTGGTACTGATCTGTACACAACGACGGTAGTCAGGCTTGCCTGTACCTTCCATAATGCCGGGAATTTCTCTAAATTGACGACGAACTTCCATCACCATCTTCAGCGCAGCTTCACTGACTGAACGCATAGTAAGTGCAGATATTAGGAATGGCATAGTACCACCGATAAACACACCGCACAATACTTGTGGATCAAGCACGTTTAATACTAAAATATGCGCTTCTTTTGCATATGCAGAGAACATAGCCAATGCAGTAAGCAATGCAGAACCGATAGCAAAACCTTTGCCCATCGCTGCAGTCGTGTTACCTAATGCATCAAGCTTATCGGTAATAGCACGAACTGATGTACCAAAACCGGACATTTCAGCAATACCGCCCGCGTTATCCGCGATTGGGCCGTATGCATCAACAGTCATGGTAATACCAACGGTTGCAAGCATAGCAACTGCTGCAAGTGAAACGCCAAACAGGCCACCACCGAAAGCAAATGCAAGCAAAATACCAACAGAAAGCACTACAACTGGAAGTACGGTAGATTCCATACCGATTGCAAGACCGGTAATAATGTTAGTTGCAGCACCAGAAGTGGAGCTTTGTGCAACATCGCGCACCGGTTTTGCTGAAGTATAATACTCAGTAATAAGACCGATCACCACGCCACTTACACAACCGATAATGATTGAATAAAAGAGCGCTATGCCAAGACCCATGTAGGTAATATAGCCAAATGAACCGCCCAAGAAAAGGCCGATGGCAATGTAGGTTGCATTGCGCAACATAGCTGCCGGTTCAGCCTTAAATACAAGGTTAGAAATTAGACCAACTACTGAACAGATAAGACCTAATGCGCAGAGCATAACCGGCAAAGTAACCAGAGGTAGCTCCATGCCAAAAGCATCGATTGCCAAGATCATAGAAGATACCATTGCACCAACGTATGATTCATAAATATCAGCACCCATACCTGCTGTGTCACCAACGCAATCACCTACGTTATCAGCGATAACTGCCGGGTTACGTGGATCATCTTCAGGAATACCCGCTTCCAGTTTACCCACAAGGTCAGCACCAACGTCAGCAGATTTGGTATAAATACCGCCGCCAACGCGAGCAAAAAAGGCTACCAAGCTTGCACCCAAGCTAAAGCAGGTAAGATAATTTATCAAGGCAGAATCTGCATGATACAGATGTAGAATTATGCCGAGGCCCAAAAGACCAAAGCTTGCTACAGCAAAGCCCATAACGCCGCCGCCAAAGAATGCCATCAAGAAAGCAGCATGTTCGCCGCTATCACGCGCAGCCATAGTGGTGCGCACGTTGGCATCGGTTGCTGCACGCATACCGATAAAACCTGCCGTCATAGAAAATAGAGCGCCGACAACAAACACGCCTGCCGCGATTACTGACATAAATTTAGCCAATAATGCTGCACAAATAGCAACAACGATGAATATGATACGGTATTCTTCTTTTAAGAAGGCCATTGCGCCTTCATAAATGGCATCTGCAATTGCACCAGCTTTAGCGTCTGATACCTTAATTGCACGTATTTTCGCCAATAAAACTCCGATAACCACCAATCCTACAAGCGATGCTGCCAATATAAGAGCAACATATATCGCGCTATCCATATGAGATACTCCAAAAAAAACATAAAATTATATTAACATTTAGATATTACTTTCTCTTAAGGCGTTTGTAAAGTTTCATAGCAAACTTTAGGTAATTTAAATGCATAAATACGTAAAAGCGTAAAAACATATTTACTTATGGTTTATTTTTAAGTACATTAATAAAGAGATCTTTTATTATTTTACGACAAAAAAATAGGTTTTTTATGAAAATAGAAACTTCCCGCATAACTATAGATATACCAAAGGCACAGCACAAAATGCTCAAAGCAAAAGCTGCGATGTTAGGCAAAAGCATGAGAGAAATAGTACTTGAAGGTATTAACACAGCACTTTGCAATAACATTCCTAATGCGGAAACGCAAAAAGTCATCGATGAAATTGAAAAAGGCAAAGGCTTAAAAAAAGCCAAAAATCTTGATGATCTTTTCGAAAAATTAGGAATATAAAAATGTTAGCGGTTGTTTATAAAGTCAAATTCAACAAAGATGTTGAAAAGGCTCTAAAGCGTGGCAAAAATATAAAAAAATTAAAAGAAGTTATATCATTGCTTGTGCATGAACAACCATTACCACCCAAATATCGAAACCATAAACTTATTGGGAATTATCAAGGATATTGGGAATGTCACGTTGAACCAGACTGGCTTCTTATCTACAAAATAACAGTTACAGAAATAACATTCGCTCGAACAGGAACTCATTCCGATTTGTTCTAAATTTTATGAGGAGTAGTATTCATGTAAGTTATCTTGGGCGTCATCCTCACAGCTGTAAACATTTTGCACGCTGCATCACTAGAGCCACATCTTTTAATGTGCTACTGGCCAACGCATGTTACACGTTTGGAAATATGCAGCAAACATGATAAAGCCGCACAAACATTAAGCTGTAGCCTAATTGATTTAGAATCACGTAGACAATCTGATACCGTAACGCTCAAGGGCAATTGGCTATATCCTACCCCGGGTTGCAGCACACACATGAAGCTCAGTCTGATCGCACATGCACAATACCCCGCAAGCACTATTAATGGAAGATTTCTTGCATTACCATGCCATCCTTCTTTTGGGCATCTTGTTTCATTATCTGCCATCATATTGGATAAGCACCTTAATGAACATATAACATCAATCCATCAATGCATAGATCTATTAAAGAAGCAACAATATGCTCATCCCGTGCTCATATTGGATGTTGCTGCTTGGCTTACCTGCTCTTTTGGACCGCACTGGCAACTGCTATTACCCATGTATAATTACTATGGCGAACTGCTCACTAGAGCAGAATATGATACACAGTTTCCTATGTTGCGCTCACGCATCAAAAGACAACGTTAACTATTGATTTACTTACTGCAGATATTGCGTGTAAACTACAATTGACAAAAATTGAATTTTTAAAAAAAAGGAACTTTTCATGCATATCCATGTACTGTTAATTATGCTTGTAAGCATAAGCTTCACTTCTCTCAATGCCGCGGCAAAAAAAGAACCTACCGCATCACAAGAGCTGTTTGCATTATATGATCCCTCATGTACTTCCTGCTGTAAAAGTATTTTTGACCTGCGCGGCGGTATAGATGAGAAAAACAAGCAACTCACATTAACACTTACCAAAGATGGTCAGCCCATTTCTGATACCGTTAAACTTTGGGCAAATGCACTCTATGTGCATCCAAATGACGGCAGACTTCCTCATCGCTTTCGATGGGATAATGAGCACGTAAAACTAAGTCTTGCTGCATTGCTTCAATATAAAGGAATTGGCAAAGTTGCATACGCTACTAAAAGTGTTTATTTATCCGTTGAAGACCATGCATTTAGGAATATTTATTTCTGTGGAAAATTTCTCATAATTAAGACTGGACAAGATTCACCATTACTAGTACCACCCACACATAAATCTATAACGACAATTATACAAACTTTAAAATCAACACATGCATCTGATCCAAGCAAGTTTTCTCATCCAGTTATTATAGTTGATATTAACCATTGGCTCACTAACTGTTTTGGTGCGGATTGGATACATAAATTGCCCACGCATAGACATCCTGTCTCCAAAGAAGTAATGACACAAACAGAATGGGATGCCATGAACCCAAAAGAAGTCTCTGCCAAAAAAACTAGTTAATTACCCAATGCACACACTACCGCCGTATCGCTGTATGGCAAACGCACATTACCAATTACCTGGTACGCATCGGGGCCTTTGCCCAAAACTACTATAATAGATCCGGCACGGGAAAGCCGATATGCACGCGCAATTGCTTCTGCGCGATCTGGCTCAATAACGCAGCGAGCTGTATGCTCGCCAGCAACGCCGGCCATAATTTCTGCGCAAATTGCTGCAATGCATTCATATGCAGGATTATCTGCAGTTAAAATCACCTGATCGGCAAATTCTGCTGCAATCGCTCCCATTTTAGGGCGCTTTAAACGATCTTTACCACCGGCACAGCCAAACACCACAATAAGATGGTCCGTTAAGGTGCGCAGCAACTCAAGCACCTGCATGTACGATGCTGGTGTATGCGCGTAATCGATATAACAGATGGCACCATTGGGCAAAGCATGCCGTTGCAATCTGCCGGCAATACCATTAAAGGTAGCGAGTGCTTGCGCAATAGTAACATCATCAACATCTGCTGCATGTGCTAATGCACGCGCAATCAATATATTATATGCATTAAAAGTGCCCATAAGATGCGGCGCTTTAAATAATGTACCATCAAGCTCAACTTCTAATGATGGATAGATTTGCTTGCAAGCATCGGGTGGCAATGTATAACGTTTTAGTGGAAACAGCTTAGTACTTGGCAGGTCACGAAGCTCTGGATCATCATTATTAATAATCAGCGGTATATCATCACGCAAAAACAGACGAATATCATTTTTAGCTGTAAAATAGGCTTCCATCGTGCCAAAAAATTCCATATGTTCATGATCAAAATTTGTCCATGCTGCAGCATCAAACCATATATCGTTCAATCGCTGCATGACGATTGCTTGAGCGGCAACTTCCATGACCACGTGCGTGACGCCCTCTTGCACGCACCGCGCTAAAAACATATGCAGATAATCGGGTTGCGGTGTGGTTAAACATGATGGATAGCGTTCATCTGCAATATGATTTTCCACGGTGGAAATAAGCGCCGCTTTAATGCCCGCAGCGCGCAGCATAGCAAAAGTAAGATATGCGGTTGTTGTTTTGCCTTTGGTGCCCGTAATGCCAATCATAAACAGTTTATTCGCAGGATGCCCATGCGCTTGCGCGCTCAATTCTGCAAGTGCTTGGCGTGTATCAGGTACATACGTAATTGGTATCTGCGCAGCTGCCAACTGCGCAACCAGTGATGCATCCAACTGTACATCTTCTTGCACCACAATGTGGCGAGCCCCTTGCGCAATCGCTTGCGCAATGAAGTGGCTACCGTCCTGTTTGAACCCTTTAATGGCAACAAAGGTGGTGCCGTCACCTACATGATCGGTATGACAGGTGACGGGCCAAATTTTGGGTAACGACGTTTTATTTGTGTGCATATTCCTGCAACGCTTTGCGAACTACCGGAAGCAACAACATAACTGCTGACAAGTTAAGAACTAACATGCAACCGTTAATGATACCACCGATATGAAAGAGTAGATCAGGTTTTACTAAGGCACCACCAAATGCAACGATGCAATAGATCAGGTTAAATAACCAAATATGTTTGCCGGCAGAAATAAAGAGCCAGATTTGACGCGCAATAAATGCATAAGTCACCAACACACCCATACCAAAGGTAATGGAAAGTGCCGTTACTATCCAGCTGCCAAAGTGCCCAAACGTTGTTTGGAATGCAACGCTCGTAAGTTCAGTGCTCGTAAATCCACTATTCCATGCGCCGCTTGCAACAATACACAATCCCACCAGAAAACAAACAATGGTACTCATAAATACTGAAAGCATACCCATAAAGCCATCTTCCACCGGGCGTTCACCGTTAGTTGCGCCAAAGAGAATACTGGAAGTACCAAGTCCTGCTTCTGAAGCGAAGATAGAACGGAAAATTCCAAAACGCATCGCTTGCTGCACGCTAAAACCAAGTGCACCACCGGCAATTGCTTGTGGCGTCAATGCACTGACCACAATTAAACGCATTGCATCTGCAAGATTTGCCATATGATATACCAGCACAATCGATGCGCTGATAAAAAAGAGAATTACTTTAAGCGGCGTTAACATATCCGAAACGCGTAAAATACGTGCTGCACCACCAAAAAGAACATACAAGGTGAACAGTAAAAAACCAACTGCTACAAATATCGGCGGTACTTGCCAACCTTGATGCAGACTCAAGGCAATGGAGTTACTTTGTAATGCGCAGCTAACAATACATGCAAATAGAAAAGCGCTCAATGCATAAATCCATGCAGCAACATTACCAAACATATTAGTGATATAGACAATTGGACCACCAAAATGTTGCCCACGCAATGTTTTTTTATACACCGCCAAATAAACTTCAGCAAAGCGTGGCGCCATCAACAGCAACCCAATAACTACCATCCAAAAAACGGTACCCGGGCCGCCTGCATAAATAGCGGTTGCGACACCCGCCAAGCTACCGTTTCCCAACCCAGCACTTAAACTATTTAAAAATGCTTGTAATGGGGTTATTTGCCCTGCACCTGCACCACCTTGTGGCGTAAGTGCAACAACACAAGAACGTTTAAAATATCTAAATTGCACAAAACCAAGTGCGAACGTGCAGGCAATACTTACACCCACTACAAAGATAATTAATGGCCAACTTTCAATTTTATCCACTACATGTTCAATCACCGTAGAGATGGTTGACCATACCTCAGCAAATACCATAACATTTCCTTTCATTTTACGTTAAGTTATAGCTATACTTTTAGTATAATAAGATATTCAGCTACTGAGCGTTACATAACAAGACAAAAGTTGCAACCATTTTCAACATCTCAAGGATGAATATATCCATGAAAACTCTGGCGCTTGATATTGGCGATGTCTGGACAGGCACCGCAATCTCTGATGCACTCGGCCTGACTGCACGTCCATATAAAACAGTGCAAACAACTGATCTTATGCCATTTATTGCACAACTCATTGGCCTAGAATCTATCACCACGGTAGTAATTGGGTTTCCAATCACCATGCGCGGTACCGAAAGTGACCAGACACGCAAAGTTCTTGCCATGAAAGACAAACTACAAACAGCATTTCCGCTCATAAACTTTATGCTCTTTGATGAACGCATGACCAGCAAGCAAGCTTCCGGAATAAAGCATGCAAAGACAAAAGCAGATAAAATTGCTTCACATTCGATAGCAGCAGCGCTTATTCTTACTACCTACCTGGTATTTGCCAGCAATCATCGAGCGTGAAATTTTGTTGCAGATGTAATGCGGGTACAATCCATCCTAATCATAAGGATCGTTGCCACTATTATTGACAAAACAAAAATTCATTGTTTAGATTTTGAATAAAAGGATGAGCGCGTATGATGCTACGCACAAAGTGCATCAAAAAGGAGATAGCCGATGAAGTGCAAAAAATGCGGTGGACTGATGGTATTGCAGTCTTTCTTTGATCATTTTTTAAATTTTGATGGATGGAAATGCCTAAATTGTGGTAAAATAATTTTACGAAAAGACAAAACTATCGAATTCGACACCTTTAGTACATTTTATCAACAACAGAAATGCAAAAATCGAAACTAATCTATGCTCCTTAGCCTCTGCATCACCAGCGATTACGACCAACTTCATATAGCTCTTGTTCAAGATGGCACTCTTTTGCATGCAGTACATGCAAACAAACATGATGGCAATAAAACTCTCGTGCCCGCAATTGTACAGCTACTAAACGAACAGCATGCCTCTTTAGAACAGATAAAGTATATAGCGGTCAATGTAGGGCCTGCGCCGTATACTAGCTTGCGCATAGTACTTTCCACCATGAACGGAATAGCTTATGCCACCGGTATACCATTAGTAGAAGTTGATGCATTACGCGCATATCACCAACAATATGGCAATGTTGCGCCGATAACGGTTGCGCTCCTAAATGCCTTTAATAATGAGCTCTTTTATGCCATTGAGGCACGCGGTAATTATATGAGTGGTTATGCATCAATAGGCCATCTCATTGCGCAATTGGCACAAACGTATCCACATGAACCTATACTATTTTACGGTAATGGATTCGGATTGCATAAAGAAGCGATCATTGCACAACTTGGCGACTATGCGCAGTATGATGCCACCATTGCTGCCTATCCGCAACTTGAACTTTTGGTACAAACTGGCCATGAACAATGGCTCCAGGGAACTACCACAGCACAAGCACATCCGCGCTATCTTAAAGAATTAGCTTATCAAAACTCAGTGAAAATAGGTTAAATTTCCCGCGCGCCCTGTGAGCGTAAAAACTTTTCTATATCTTTGTAGCCAAGCGAAAATGCCTGTTGCAATGGTGTACCAATTTCAGGATCTGCAAACGAGCTTAAATTAACGCCAAGCTTGGTTAATGCTTGCACCATCGGTAGATTATTATCCATTACTGCATATACCAGCATCGTTTTGCCATTACGTGCATCTTCCAGATTAGCACCTAACTGTTTAAGCTCAGCCATAAACTCGACGCTGCCTTTTCGTGCAAGCTGTTTCCATGCCAAATCAGTTGCTTGTTGCGGTGTAATGCCACCAAGTTGCGCTACCAAACCACGAAATGCCGAGCTTGTTTCATTCTCCATGGCATTTGCAAGTGCAACCATTTTTAATGCCGTAAGATCCGCCTTGAGCTGTTTGTAATGTTCAACATTATCAAGCGCCCAGGTTGCGAGACTTTCAAGCACGTTATAATATTTATGCTGTGCCGCAATAGCTAATGGACGCGTGTCTTGCAGCGTATCATAATTATCGGCCAAAATTTTAAATATCGCTTGTTGTTCAGGTGTACGCGCTGGATAACCGTTAGCAACCGCAAGGATGAGCATAATTAAATCATCATGCGTAAAACCATAGGATGGATCTGCAACAAGCGCCCGCATAATCTCTATTTTTTGCCGTAAAGGAATTTCCTGCGTTAACAGAAATTGTGCTGTACGCGCAACACTTTCCGATGCTATTTGTGAGGTTAATAAAGCGAGAACTTCATTATTTGTTAAAAAGCGTTGTTCCTGCGTTGCCGTGTCATCTTGTAGATAAAGCCGTGTATGTACAGCCAAACCACTGAGTAAAGCAACTGCGACAATAATTTTAAGCGAGCGTTTCATATGAGCCTCCACTATCTATTAAGCTATAGCTTAAGAATAGTGCAACTCTGCATATAAACGCAATGATTTACCTTTATAAAAGCTAAGATCCTGCTTTTTTAACCCTTTGCATCTGCATCTATTTTACGCAATAACTCATAATCCAGATACGCTGCGGCTACCGCATCACCCATGTCTGCATTCACAAGATCTTGAGCAATCAGTTCCGGATTAATTGTTATTGAGTGCAAAGTGTTAACTATACCAGCAACTCGTTCATTGGTGAGCGACATACCACGTAAGAAAACGATCCCTTTATAGGTTGCTGCATAAGGTAATTTCAACAAAGATACTTCGGTGCTTGAATTCGATGTTATCTGCTTCATGTTGCCATCATGGAACAATAATAAAGCTTTTGTCTCAGGCCCTTTATATGCAATTAACATTTTATCACCACGTAGAAACATACAGAGTGCGTTAAATGTCGGTTGTAATGCCGCTTCGAGTTCCTGAGCAATCTTACTAAATCCAAGATGCTGTTTATATGCAAAAAACTGCTTCAAAGCGCTGTCAGCATGTTTGTCAGCAATACTCAGCAACTGTGGTCCACAACAACCCTGAACGAACAAATTAAAGGGCATCCCACACGTTGGCACAACCACACGTTTTACTGCTGCCAAATAGGGCATAGCTGACGATCGTGACAATGTTACACGATCCATAACAGTATCGGCAGCACGCAACATCGCACAACTACCTAAAACCATGCACAAAACGATCAATTTTTTAATCATCATATTCCTTTATACATGCAGCTACCTACTGTTTTAAATTATCGATTACCAACTCTAGCGTAAATAACATTAAGCAGCAAGAATTTTAGACACCTTGTGAATGTTATATTACAAAGCAACATCCAGTTTTGACTGCTTTTGCAGCCGATGGCTGAGATGGTGCAAGTTGTTCAACTGCAAGTGAAAGAAGTTCAACGGTAGGAGATTTTTTAATCGTCCAACTATCCAAATTCAACATGCCAATAGCCACGGTATGCGCTGGATCAAGTGTACTAATTGACTTTATAATTTCTTTTGTCGCATTTCCTTGTTGCATCTGTTCTTGTGCTGCCCCTGCAATCACTTCTTTAGATAATGTTACTCCACGCAAAAGCAATATAGCTCGCGCAACAGGGGTTTTAATGCTTGTAGTTATATTACTATATTCCGTGCTTATATCATTATGCGCAAGAACGACTATTCTTGACTGAGCGCCATGTACACCAATAAAAATACGGTCATGATTGGCAATAAGCAAAGATGCTTCCACACTATGCATCGTCCGCTCTTTAAATATGGTTGCAAATTCATCAGCATGCACCAATCTATGGGCTTTGGCTAATGATGCCGCTAATTTGCTCTCAAAATCAGGCAATCGTTCATCAACGATGGCGAGCATACATTGGTCTGGTTGCATAAAATGGCAATTACCTTTAACTACAAATGATCTTTCACCTAGAGAACGTGGTGAAGTTCGCTGCTCGCCAACTAAATCAGGTGCGATATAAAATGATCTGCGCAGAAGCATTTCCGGCAGCTCTATTTTAGCGTCATACACGGATTCTGATATTGCCCCAGTAGTGGCAGAGGTAGAGGCTTCAGATGCTTGTATATAAGCTGGCAGCATTATAAGTAGCGCGAAGAGTTTTTTCATTGTACATCCTTGTGTCATAGATACTCTGTTGCTTACCCACTTTATAGCAAGTATAGCCTAGCGGCAACAATTTTCTGTAGCCAAGAAGAGATCTATAATGTCTTATGTCTTGTAAATATACGGCGCAAAAGATTTTTTCCAGGTTTTTTAGATTTTTTTGGTGATGCCGGTGCTTTTGTAGCCCATTGCACCTTTGCTAATGACGCAACCCAACGTTGACAATCAAAAAAACCTACCGCTTGATCATCTTTTTCATCTGAAGGCGTAATATCACGCACAATATCCGCTGCACAAACATCATTTAATGCCAAGCTTGCTTTCACCAAATTAAGCAGTTCCCTTTTGCCGCACGTATTATTGCGCAACAGGAGCACACCGAGCATAGTTGCATCAATGAGTACCATTTCTGTAGATCTATCGATCGATTCTGTGATTTCCATTATTTCATCAGGCCACACAAGCAGAATTTTTGATGCAGCTCCTTGTACATACATATACAGCGAAGATTTATTAGCAAGCAGTATAGCAGCATGTGCTGCCGGAATAGCGAGATCTTTTAGTATTTGCCGCATCTCACTCCAAACAGAAGTACCTGCTTGCATAGCATCTACTTTTTCGTACATGCGCTGACTCAACTGCCCTATAGTATCATCAGCTATTGCCAGCATGCTACAAGGCTCATCTTCAAGATACATTTTGTTAACAAATTGCGTATTAAACTTTGATTTGGGCAATATATGCGCTGCCGTGGCCAGATATGTAGCGATATCTCTTGGTGTATGAATAACCGTTGCAAGAGTGTTCTGGTCACATATTTCCGAGCCGGAGCCACTAGTTGCGAATGAATCATCATCAGAAGGCGGAGTTGCCGCAGCGTTAAGTATACTTAAGCTTATAAAACAAAACGATAAAACAACTATTTTCATTAATTCCCCCTTTTAAAAAATACTGTTTATCAAGCGATTATAGTTTTGTACTTTATCTACTGTAGCGGCAAATCGATGCACGCAGCAATAGTTTTTTGTGTATCCAAGCAATAAAAGATGTGAATGTTTATCACCCTTGTGGTATAGTTGTTAGTAGTAGATAACAATGCCACACAAAATTAAAAGGAAATAGCATGAAATTATACTTCTGCATAATGACATTAATAAGCATGTTAGCATATGGTATGCGTGGCGAAAATCACCACGGCGATCTTGACGACATGATTTTTTACGCTGGTATGTCCAATTGGACAATATTCCCAATAGTAGGATCTGCACCAAAACTCTTTCAACCTCCTAAAGTTTCATCTGTGGCACCTGAACACAAGGCTGTAGTAAGCGACCCTACCTTTCAACAGCGCCTTGATGCGCTGGCTGCACGCGTAGCTGCTATGGAAGCAAACATTGAGTTTCTTAAATAACTCGAGCACAATTTAAGCAACTTTAGGAACTGTCGTGAAATTACTACTCTATACAATCGCTTTAATGAGCACATCGGCATATGGTATAACCTTATATCCAAGCAAAGATGCAACTTGCCGATCGTGTGCAGCAATTAGCTGCAGATCAAATGAATTCGGGACAGGACTTGGAATAGACCTCTTTCCGAGTTACACCGGCTACCTTCCATATTGGTTCCGGTGGTCCAACGTGCCTGCACCACAAATTCCTGCAATACGCGATCCTGCATTTCGACAACTCCTCGATGCATGGACTAAACGAGTGGCGGCACCGCAACCTGTAGTGCTTCCTAAAGTTCAACTTAATGCGCATGAACTCAAGCCTGCTGTGAGCAATCCTGCATTTCAACAGCGCCTTGATGCGTTGGCTGAACGAGTAGCGGCTATGGAAACAAAAATTAAGTTACTAAAATAACGACTATAAATCATCCTGAGCTTGTCGAAGGAGCTACTGATAAAACATCTTTCCTCAGTAACTACACAAAAATCCTTCGACAAGCTCAGGATGATTATAAGAATCAACAGATCATACATATCATCGCGCGTAACAACGCACTAACCCAACCGCTAATGCAATTGCCTGTTCAGCACGCAAAACCGTCGGTGTAAGCGCAACAAACTGTGCATGTGCAGCGCACAGCATATCTTTTTCTTGCGTTGTGAGATCCCCTTCGGGGCCAACCATCACGATACATGCACTTGTATGCGCTTTTAATTGCTCGTGCAAACTATATGCCGGCACACCGGCAGGATCAAAGAAAAATAGTTGTTGATCTGTAGTTAACTGCCCTATACGATCAGCAAGTTGCATCGGGGCAACAAGAGTGGGCACTGCAAACTGCTTAGACTGTTCACATGCTGCAATAGCAATTTTGTGCAAACGTTGCATATCTTTTTCAGCTAAGTTGTGGCGACTTTTTGCACAATAAGTAAGTGCAATAGTTGTTGCGCCCATTTGCGTAACCGCATCAACTGCCATCTCTAGTGCTTCACGCTTCAGGGCCGGTAACCATACGGTAAGTTCCGGTTGCAGTGGTACATTGCGCTCAAGCATGAGCACGGTACCGGAAATAGCTTTTTTGTTCACTGAATCGATGCGCATGCGCAGATGCATGGCAGCGCCAAAGAGTATGATTTCATCATTTGCATGCAAGCGCAATACTTGTGCCATGCGATGCATAAGATCAGCATCAGTTATGGATATTTGTTGATTAATAATTGGTTTAAGCTGGTTGAGAGCATTATAATACAAAGCAAATTCATGTTTAGAATCCGGTTGCATAGCTACTACTCCTTAAAAAACTTAGCTACGCGCGTTGCGCACGCCATTTGTAGAATTTATACAACAACCAAAAAAAGGGGGAACTTATTTTACCGCCAATCTGCTGTAATTTAGCAATCACAACATCATAGAAACTAAGTTTTGCTTCCTGTTCTTTGATTACTTCTTCTTGATGCACCAGCTCATCGGGTGTAAATAGATCGATACCGTCTGCATCATCACAGCTGTCGACAATTGTTTGGCGTACATCAGTTGTAAGATTTTCTTGTGTATCTTGAATAGTTATAGTTGCAACGATGCATGATTGCGTTAGTAATGACATCAACATCATAAGCACAATATGCGCTCGCATCTTGAATCTCCATGAATACATCAATGTAAGCCTCCGATTAATTAAGCTTTTATATACCCACTGCTTTTAGCATATGCTGCTCATAGCTACAAAGCAATTGTTCTTTTAAAAAAAGTGTCCCACCACAACGATGGGACACTTTTGCAATGTTTAATATTTCTTCACGTTCAACAGCTATTAGCCTTGAATGTAATTGCGAAGAGATTGAACTTGATTTGCTGTCCAGTTGTATGCCTTTTTGCTGTAATCAACAATTTCTTCACGGTACACATAGCCAACTGATGCAAGTGTAGCAGCTACGATACCGGTTACTGCTTCTTTGTGACCTTTGATAATTGTAAAGCGACTTACGCCTTCTTGGCCTTTAAATACTGCTTTACCAGCATTCCAGTAAGTGCGTGGATCCATTGTTGCAACTGCAAATTTACCAGTTGCCAAACCAGCATTACCAACTTTAGAAACAGCAGCGTAAATGCCTGCACCAAATGCTGAAACACCTGCTACTACTGCATTTTTGCTTGAAACAACTCCACTCACTGCCTTGTTTTTGCAACGAGAGAAAAAGCCAGGTTTTACTTCTTCTTCAGAATTTTTGTTTTCGTTATTGTTTGCAGGAATTTTATTTACTTCAGAATCTTTATTCTCATTGGATGTCTTGTCTTTATCTTCTTCATTTGATGAAGATAATCCAGAACCTTGAGAAGGAGAATCGTCCTTCTTTTCTTCTACATGGTTATTAAGACTATTATTTGCAGCATCAATAACATTATTTTTTGGGGCCTCAACTTTTTGCCCAGTTACCACGTCAACTACTTTATCTTTTAAATCTCTAGCGCCGTCAACAACACCTTCAACAAAATTTACCATGCCTTTTGGTGCTTTGGGCAAATTATCTTGTTCGCCAAAAACCGCGTATGTCGGTGCTGCTATTAATGCAAGCATTATTACTGAAAATGAACGTTTAATCATATGTTGTACCTATAGTATAAAAAAGTTTGTAAATATTACCACATTGCTATTTCTATGATACAAAATTTTGATATTTTTTCAACTTTTTTCGTAATGCACAGATAGTACTATATGCCATATTTATAAAAAAAGTTCATGTATAAGATGAACTTTGCAGTTAAAATAAATCTAATCCGTAATGGACAAATCCACGTGATGAAGACATAGCCTTAAAACCGAGGCTTTCATATAACGTACGTGCAGGTTGATTTTCCTCGCGCACATCCAGCACCACTTTACGCGCACCTTCACGCTTCATATCGGCAATTGCTTGCTGTGCTAACGTACGCCCATACCCTTTGCCGCGAGCATCTTTGGCAATAGCCAAAAAGAGCAACTTAGATTTAAAGAAGGAAAGCTTTTGATGTGCTGTAAATCCAATAAACTCGCCACTGTTTTTATCCCGAGCAATCATGATCGTCAAATCGCCATATGTGGAAGGATCATCATACTGTGATGCACGATTACTCATCATGGCGCGCACATCATATACCGGGCGCGTGTGTAATAAATAATTATCGGTCGGATCGGCATATATGGATGCTACATCTTTGATATCACGCTCGTCATCATTAAATAGATAACGTTTATACGCACTGTCCTTAACCTCTGTCGGTTCAGTCGACTTAAACAGATACACAAGAGAGCTACCGGCACCAATGGCCAGTGCCAAGAACAATGCTTTTGTAGACGACGAAATAGGCTTTATAGATTGCATACGGACCTTTCTTGCATCATACGCATAAATTTACTTACTATCATCGGTTAATGTTAAATCATTTTTATAGGAAATGCGATACAAACATAGCCCTTGTCCGGGTGCATTATATAATGTTTGGCGCGGATCTTTTGCGGCCAAAACTACACGTAAATCCTCAACAGTAAACTTACGACGCGCGGCAACATCAAATGCTGCTCCAACTATACGGCGTATCATATGGCGCAAAAATCCCGGTCCGGTAAACTTGATCTGCCATGCACCATAGCGTTTATAATACTGCAATTCAATTGCATCGATAGTGCGCACGGTACCCATAGCCATCTGATCTCCGGTACAAAATGAACGGAAATCATGCGTACCAACAAATACATTGAGCGCTTCGCGCAGCAACTGCATATCTACCGGATAGGGTTGATACCAACCATACCTGCTCAAACAAGGAAGCGGTCGCTCCGTAAAAAAATGGTAGCCATATATCTTGGACGCCACCCCGTATATGGGGTGAAATGCATCAGAAACGATCTCTACGCTACGAATAAGTATAGAAGAAGGTAGCACATCATTGAGTACCTTCTTCATGCGTTCTGGTTGAAGTTCGATCTTGCTACTAAATGCAGCCACTTGCCCTAAAGCATGTACACCCGCGTCAGTACGTGATGCGCCAACGACAACTACCGATTCATTAAACAGATGGTCGAGCGCATCCTGCAACGCCTGCGCCACTGAAGGTGCATGCGGCTGGATCTGCCATCCACTAAAATCTGTGCCATCGTAGGCTATAAGCAATTTATAACGCATCATCAATCAAATGCGTAAAACTTATAATGCTTTTTTGCGCATGTTTGCGTTCAAATATTTTTTACGCAAACGGATGCTCGTTGGGGTTACTTCGATAAGTTCGTCCGGACGTATCCATTCCATACAAGTTTCAAGTTCCATAACACGTGGTGGTGCTAATTTAATAGCATCATCAGTACCTGATGCACGCATGTTGGTCAATTTCTTCTGCTTGGTTGGATTAACTTCAAGATCATTATCACGGCTATGTTCGCCAATGATCATACCTTCGTATACCTTATCGGTCGGTTTTACAAAGAGTACACCACGATCTTGTAGATTATCAAGGGCATATCCGGTCACCGTACCGTTTTCCATAGAGATAAGTGCACCTTTGCTGCGCGCAGGAATATCACCCTTATACGGTTTGTACCCAATAAAGCTGTAGTTTGCAATACCGGTTCCGCGCGTATCGGTCATGAATTGACCGCGGAAGCCGATTAACCCACGAGACGGCACTTCATATTCTAAACGAATACGACCATCATCATAGGCATGCATATATTTAAGTTCTGCTTTGCGTTGACCAAGCTTGTCCATCAACACGCCTTGATATTCTTCAGGCACATCAATGATAAGCAATTCGATTGGCTCAGAACGCACACCGTCAATCATCTTATAGATAACTTCAGGTGCTGAAACTTGTACTTCAAAGCCTTCACGGCGCATGTTTTCAATCAATACACCCAAATGCAGCTGCCCGCGGCCTGAAATTTTAAAGGTTTCAGGTGAATCGGTCGGCTCTACACGTAATGCAACGTTAACTAAAAGCTCTTTTTCAAGACGATCTTTAATCTGACGCGAGGTCAATAAAGTACCCTCTTTACCTGAAAATGGCGAGTCGTTTACTGAAAGGAACATCGATAGCGTTGGTTCATCGATAGCAACATACGGATATGGCTTTGGAGTATCTGTTTGACACAACGTTGTACCAATAGTGACCGGCTCAGTAAATCCGGTGACACAAATAATATCACCAAATTTTGCCTCTTGCGTTTCAACGCGATCTAGACCCACAAAGGTCATAAGCTTAGTAACACGCATTGGTTTGCTCACAGAGGTATCTTTGCACATTACCACCTGTTGACCCATAGAGATGGTACCGTTAAACACACGACCAATTGCAATAGTTCCCAAAAAATCAGAATAATCCAAACTCGTGGTTAAAAACTGCAAGTACGGTTCTTTTTGAACCGGTGCCGGCACCACATCAATAATCGTATCAAAAAGCAGTTTCATAGAATCGGTTTGTACTGCTGGATCTTTGGTTACAAAACCCATGCGCGATGAACCATACAGAACCGGATACACCAATTGATCTTCTGAATGTGCTAAATCTAAAAAGAGGTCCGCAATCTGATTTTCAGTGTGCGCAATATTAGCATCTTTTCTATCAATCTTATTAATAAGAACAATTGGTTTAAGTCCCAAAGCAAGTGCCTTTTGTAACACAAAACGTGTTCCCGGCAATACACCTTCTGCAGAGTCAACGAGTAACAAGAAGCCTTCTACCATCTGCAACGTACGTTCAACTTCACCACCAAAATCAGAGTGACCTGGGGTATCTACGATGTTGATGTTATAGTCACCATAATGTACGCCGGTGTTTTTAGCCAAAATGGTAATACCACGTTCACGTTCAAGGTCATTAGAGTCCATGACGCGATCGGTATCTTGTTGTTTTTTTAACGTACCTGATTGCTTAAGCAATTGGTCAACGAGAGTCGTTTTGCCATGGTCAACGTGTGCCACAATAGCAATATTTCGAAGATTTTTTCGTGTTTCATTCATATTTTTACAACAGACTAAAGGGTTTTTGGGATATTCTAATAGTAACACAACTATAAAATTTGTCCAGGAATAACATAAATCTTTTAAAAATGTATTGCCTATGGCGATATCGACCTGCTATCCTGAGTATAAAACTGAGGAGGTTATATGAAGCGTTCGTATATGGCACTTATTATCTACAGTCTACTCATCGATGCTTATACCATCGATAAAATCTATGAAGATTTATCACGAAACGCAGCATTCAAAGAGCTTTCCCCGTTAGAAATTGCCATTGATCGCGATGATGCCGAGGCAATCCAGCATTTTGCTCCTACCGCCGACCGGCAAAGCATTATCAAAGCAATCGATCAATTGAAGGCACAAATCGATTTCGCTTATCAAAAAATAGAGGATCTGGAGCGTATTGCAGTCTATCATCTGGGCGAAGATGTTCGCCGTAAAAAACAGCGAAAACAGTATAAGCGCATTACCGAGCTTACCAACCTCATTGAATCACTTAAAAGACGTCTATAACAATTGCCTTGATTCAAAAAGCGGAAGATCCTTCGACCAGCTCAGGATGATTCTATTGATTTGTTTTTAGAAATGGCACTATAAATTGCGATTTCCATTTTCTAATCTAATAAAATTATTAATCATCCTGAGCTCGTCGAAGGATCTTACTAATTACTTTAAGCTCAGATCTTAGTAGCGAGGCGATGTGTATGGCAATAGAGCCATGCTGCGCGCACGCTTAATCTCAGTTGAAAGTTGGCGTTGCCATTTGCAGCTGTTTCCTGAAATACGTGCAGGCAATATTTTGCCGCGCTCAGTCAAGAAGCTACGCAAAAATGAAGCGTTCTTGTAATCGATTTGTGCTTGCATCTCTGGATTGTTGCAAAAACGGCAATGTTTAACGCCATTTGAACTACCTTTGCGCACTCTTTTTTTAGAAAGGCGCGCGCTCATTTTCAATTTAATTTTTTTTGTCATGGTCAAATCCTTATAACGTAGATTATACTAACGTACTTACTCAGCAAACTCTTCTTCAGCATCTTCAAATGAAGCTGCGCCACGTTTTTTATCCATAGATAAGATGCCATCCATCTTATTGTCGCGGATAAAGCTTTCAACATCGCGGCCTGGAGCTTCTTCCAATGCGTGCGGACGCTGATAGTTCAATGAGGCTTTTGGATCGAGCTTGGTCAACATGTAACGCATAATAACGTCATTAAGTTTAACCGCAAAAATAGTCTTAATTTCTTGCATAAGCTCGTTGTTTGAACGCTCAAGTTCAAAACGAAGCAAGAAGTATACACCATAATCGTTATTGTTTACTGGATAGGCAAGACGGAACTTACCCCAGCGTTCAAATGAGATAACCGTACCTTTAAAACCTTCGATTAAGCGAGAAAGGCGGGTTTCCACCTGCTTAGCTTCATCTTGGGTAATTTCCGGCACCGAAAGCGCTAGAATCTCGTAGCGTAACATAAATAGGACTCCTACTAACTGGAAGTGTTGTATATAAAACACTATAAAGCTAACGATACGTTGCTTTATTTAGCTCGACAGGTCTACTGTGACCTTCCATCGATATTTTGTAAAAATTATACCAGAAAAAGCGATAATTACCAGCTTTTTTCATGTAAACTTAAATTTTACGCATGAAAAACCCCCAGCGTTTAAAAACCTGGGGGACGTAATTAGCTCAGTTTAAGCGAATTTTTGTTGGCGCTGAATAACGCGACCAATAATTCTAAAGTGATCTTTGCCACGGATGAGCGCAAGTGGCGATGTTTTATGGTTTACCGACTCAAGAACAATAAAGTCTTCAGTGTAAGTAACTTGCATAATGGCCTTAACTTGTGTTTCGTTGCCGTATTCTACAGCAGCGATATCACCTGAGCGCGTCCAAACTTCTGGAGAAACGATCAAGCAATCACCTTTTACAAAGGTAGGCGCCATAAGATTGTTTTCTACGCATAATGCAAACATTGCTGCATCATTAGTATTTAATACTGGTACAAATGCATCTTTATATCCGGTAGTAACCTGCATAAGCTGGTTATTATACGGAGATGGATTTGAAGGTATTTCACCTACAACTGGCACAACTTGTACACGTAGCTCAACGTTAGTCGCTTCAGGCATGCTTACATGCTTATTAATGTTGTCAGTGCGTTGACGACGCTCTGCAAATAGCTCTATTGGGCTCAGTTCAAATGCGTTAGCCAATTTGCGCAAAGAGTCTTCATTCCAACGACGTGTGCCGTTTTTAATGTGTGTTAAGTAGCTCTCAGACATACCAGTCTTTTCTGCCAATATTTTGGTAGTCCAGCCTTTTTCTCTGAGCAACTCTTTTACACGAAGAGCTGTTGATGACATGGGGTCACTCCTTAGATCAATAAATATGGTTAAACTTAACTGCCTTAATTCTAATTGTACTCATTATTTACCCATTGTCAACCGCAAAAATCGGGTTTTGATAAGAAAAAGCGTAAAATAGGCACAAAAAAACTGTTTTTTGACAGTAAAATCAATCAATGATAGCCTAAAACCGTTATCTTGAGGACTATTTACACAATGAATAAAAAAACAGTTAAAAAACGCCCTTTTTTCAAAAAGAACCACTACGAAACGGCTGCATGGGATCTTCAGCAGGTCGTTTGTGGTATAGATGAAGTAGGAAGAGGCTCGCTTGCCGGCCCGGTGGTGGCTGCTGCTGTTATATTACCCATTAATTGCGCCTATCGGCTCCTCAAAGATTCCAAACTGATGACTCCTGAAGAACGAGAACGCGCTCACGCATGGATTATCCGTAACTGCGCCTATGGTGTAGGCATCATTAACCACCGCATCGTAGACCAGAAAAACATATGGCAGGCAACCCTCTTGGCCATGCATAAGGCGGTTATGCAGCTTTTTGCAACTACGCACCTACGTCCGAATGCAATTCTAGTTGATGCCATGCCATTACAGATGAAAAGCGTGACCCACAAAGAAATCCCCGTGCATCACTTTCCATTTGGAGAGAGCAAATCAACCTCCATCGCAGCTGCATCCATTTTAGCCAAAGTAACGCGCGATCAAATTATGCTCACTATGGATAAAGCATTTCCGCATTTTGTCTGGTATAGTAACAAGGGTTATAGCACCCAACAGCATATGGATGCACTTAAACTGTATGATAAAACCATCATACATCGCATAACGTACCTCCAAAAACAGATTATAGGCATAGATAATGACGAATCAAACGAACAACAGCGCATTTGCTGAAGTTATTGCAAGCTCGCTGTATAGCTTTATGGCGCAATGCTGGCAGTGGAACAACTTTCCCCCTTTTGGCTCACTGGTTGCATTACAAGCTGATAAACATGTTACCTATGCAGTTGTGCACCAAGTAACTACCGGTTCTATGGAACCCAATCGCTATCCATTTGCGTATCAAAAAACTGAGCAGGAGCTACTAGCAGAACAACCGCAGATATTTTCATTTTTAAAAACTACTTTTTCCTGTGTGGTATTGGGTTACCAGCAGATGGGCAACATCATCTATACCATTGCACCCGAACCTGCTAAAATTCATGCATTTGTTCGCCAAGCAACTACTGAAGAACAAAAAATTTTCTTTGCTAACCAAACCTATATCCATCTGTTGTTTGGCTCTGCACATGAGATCACCAATTTAGATGAACTTTTACTGGCACTGCTTAAGCGCCAACAGGAGCATAACATGCTCTCTGAAAAAAAATTACATGCGTTCATTGATACCTATTCATTATTAACGGGCAATGAGTATCGCCGTTTAAAGCTTTTTTTGCATCGCGCACAATCCATTATTAACCCCTAAGGCACAGGATTATACATGTTTAATTTTATAAAAAACAGTCTCAAGAAAATTTACCATGCAGTTACGGGAAAACTTGCAGGGCTGTTTGGCAAAAAAACCGTTGATGCCGAAACCCTCAAAGAGCTGGAGCTTATTCTTTTACAAGCAGATACCGGTGTACCCACAACGCGCACCATTATTAACCAAATACGTGAACAACAAAAACAGGGACTCATTGAGCATGGTAGTGCGCTTAAAGATGCACTGGAAGTTTCTTTACTCGATATTTTAACTCATCGCAAAGCACCACAGGAGACACCGATCACCCTATTGGTTGGCATTAACGGCAGTGGTAAAACTACCTTTGCCGCAAAACTTGCACAACATGCAGTTAAACAGGGGCACAAAGTATTACTTGTTGCTGCTGACACATTCCGCGCTGCCGCACCTGAACAACTTAATAGCTGGGCTGAACGCACCGGAGCAGATATTATCACCGGTAAACCGGGCCAAGATCCGGCATCGGTAGTATTTGCCGGCTGCACCACCTTTAAACAAGGTGGTTATGATCGTCTTATTATCGATACTGCCGGTCGCTTGCAAACAAAAGTTAATCTGATGCATGAACTTGAAAAGATTAAGCGTAGTATTCATAAGCAACTTCCTGATATTGCCATCACCACATTGGTAACAATAGATAGCATGCTCGGGCAAAACTCGTTTGAACAGGCTAAACTGTTTCATGAAAGCACCGATCTTTCTGGCATAGTACTTACCAAAATGGATGGCACGGGAAAAGGGGGCATCGTGTTTGCTATTGCTCATCAGCTGGAAATTCCGGTGGCATATATTTCCTACGGTGAACAACCGGAGGATTTTAAACCCTTCGATGCTGCTGATTACGTGCGCAATCTGCTGGCTATGTAAATTCTCTTGATATATTATATTGTTATGGTAAAATTTATATCAGGTTAAGTTATTTTAATTATCTCTAACAAGATAAGGATATTATGAAGAAAATACTGTTGTTAACACTTACATGTCTTATGACACAAGTTGCGCATGCTTATAAAACACCACGAGGAGACATGACTCCACAAGAATGGCAAGATTTTCGTCAATTGGATTCACAAAGGGACGCTGAACTACAAAGAGAAGCGGAAGAGTTAGCCGCTAATATTGATGCTGAAATACACAAGAAAGCGGAAGAATTAACCGCTAATATTAACACAGCCAGCAATACCTATAGTGAAGATCGCTCCATAAATCGTAAGGATTTTTTAAAAGCATTGATAGATCCATGCAAGTATCTTAAGCAGATGTTTTCTTACAAAGGCCATCAAGGCGTTATCACTAATACTGATGAAGATATATTTGAGTATTTCTTTAATTGTCTACAAAATGATCATCAGGGATTCGTTATTCACCCTACAGATATAACACTCGCACTGAAACTTGCTAGACACGGATATACATTTAAACCTGAAGACTGGGCAAACCAAATGAAATATTGCCGCATTGCTGTAGTTGATAATTATCCTCAACGTCGCAAAGTTGCTGAGCGCTTAGCAGATATTATGAGTGCTTCGATGGTTACGCAAGAACAACAAAACAAGTAAAATTCTTATGATTACACATTGGACTCGGAGATTAATTCGAGTCCATTTTTTTTGAATTTTTGAATAAACTCAAACGTATTAAAGCGCTGCAACAATTGTATCTACTATCATCAGCACAAACCAAGTAACGAGCATAACGCAGAGATTAATTGCCGCAATAGTACCTACAAAATTAAGCTTGCTTACATGTGCAGGAATTTTGATAAATATAATTTGTAGCGCTGTAGTAACCAAAAAATAGAGTGGTTGCCAAAAATAGTTCATCTTAACCAATGGCAATGCAGCTTCAAATGGTATGCATTGCACACGGGACAAACCAAATGCAACAGCAGCTAGAGATATACTTAGAAATAATGCTGCTAATATTTGTGCTTCAAAAACGTACCACACCAAACGAGTTTTACCTTCTTGACCATGGTAACTATGCGATGGGTTAAGTTTATGCAATGCCCATGCAATAATGCCAGCCTGCAGGAATAGCATAACTATCCCTATGATAAATGAAGTTATAGATGTAATGCCAAGAGTTATTGTCATCATTTCCCCTTTAAAAAATAACCACCTCAACCTATAAACTTTTTATACAGTTGCCTAAACGCCCGTGGCTCAGGATGCTGCTCAATGTACTCTTTAAGTGTTTGTGCCGCTTGCTCAGGGGTAAGTTGTGCCGTATCAAGAATAAGATCATATTCACCATGTTTATGCACCGTGCTGTAATAGGCACGAGCATGCCCTGAAGGTGATGTATCACGATTTTTTTCACGCTGCTCAATAACTTCTAATGGCGCACGTAGCCCCACAAAATAAACACGATAACCATACAATGCATCAACTAAATCTACTAACCATGCCGGATCATACAAAATATAATTAATCACCAGATTGTTGCGCTCGCTTGCCAATGCAGCAAATGCATGATGCATACCGCGCACTAAATTACGCGCAGCTGGACCAAATTCAAATTTATACACCGGTTGATCGCTACTTTCAATTTCGTAATAACCATGCAGACCATCTACACCTTCTGCAGGTCTATGACGCTGCAAAAAATCTCCGGTAAATAGTCTATTGGGCAACATACTCATTAAAAAGGTGTCAACACCTAATGCCAAATAAGGCTCTGCCATGACTTCCTGGAATGCTGCTTGAATAGTGCTTTTACCCACTGATGGTGCACCATTTAAAATAACGATGGTTCCTTTTGCAATTGGATTAGCCAAACAGGGCTGATCTGAACGGTCTGCTTCAGGAGTATATAAAAAAAGAAATGCGAGGATAATAGAACCAAGTGCTAAAAGTATCATGTGCGAGCGCATCGCAAACTCCCAAAAACTACAACTTTAAGAAAATAACGATATAAACAAAAATAAGTCTACCTAACTGGGCAGAACTTTGCTATAAAATAGTAGAAGTGCGTGAAAGCACTATAAAAATTTAAATAAGGATAACGTTGATCGCATCATACAAACAACTCTTTTTTTTCGCATTATCTGCATTCTTAGCCACGTATAAAGAAACTTATGCCGATACACCTGCACCATCAAAGGTTATCTACGACAACACGGTCAATAATGGTATTGCAGTCTATCCAACCATTAGCCCGGTACAAACGAATGAAGTGAATTTTCAAAGCATAATAAATTTGAATGTGATCATCGAACAAGTGCATAACATATACACAACCGTAACTACTAACATTACACAGACGGTACAACAATGGCAGCAACAATGGTGGCATCCGCATGAATATTACCAACAAAGCACAAACGTACTACATGCCTATCGACATTATATTATTGCAGCTACAGCAGCTGCATTATATGGAACTTGTTATTATAAATTATATGCCGGTCAGCGTTACCTAGCATCAACCACAAGTTGGTCAACATGGCAAAACCGCTACAGCACAGATACATTCTGTGCGTTTGAGCCGGAAAAGCTCGCACCTAATCTGATACATGATATTCAAATGGAGTATGCTACACAGGCAAATCCCACCGATTTTATTACACCAATGGTGCATTTTTTAACCGCGTTACATGCTGAACTTGCCACCTGCACGCAGCTACTCACCTGGCATACATGGATTTCGCGCTTGCGGCTATGCCGCTTGTTTCCATGCATAAACTGCAATCCTGATGCACTTAAAGATCGCATTGCGCGCCTGCACCGCATAAAAAAGATCTTTTTACATTGGGTTGCAACGTATAACATTGAACACAATAAAAAAGATCTCTCAATCGCATCAATGAAAAATAATCTTATTTAGCGCTTTTTTCTTTTTGCCAATCAACTTTTGCTTTTTCTTGCTCGCCTTCAAGACGTGTTACTTCGTCTTTGCTTGCGTTATTCTTTTTGGCATTTTCAGTAGCCTGCACAGATTCATGATATTTTTTCTCTGCAGCTTTTATTTTTTGTTCAATTTCTTGTAGCTTCTCTTTGTTCAAAGCCGGTTTTGCTGCAGCATGCTCTGCCGCCTTAGTTACTTCCGCATATGCTGCTGGCACTGCCAATAGGACAAGTAATAATAGCTTCATCATCATTTCCTTATTTTTTAAAATATTAATCAATTTACTTCTTATTCCACTTCTTGTTCTTGTGCTCTCCTGTTGCATTTATTGCAAAGTCATATTGAGCATTTGGTGCTGCTTCTTTATGCTTGTTTGCCCATGGTTTTTCCTGTTTAGGATATGCACCTTGGCCTCTTTTTGCGCCATGCTGTTCTTTGTGATGCGATGCTGAAAAGTTTTGCGTTGAGCCTTCATTACCAGTACCAATACTGATAAACCCTTTTTTGGCATTATCCTGCACGCCATGTTGAGCATTTCGTTGCTCAGCGCTCATTTTTTTCATTTTCTTCATATCTATACCCCCCCATCCAAAATATCAATCTTACTTATTCTTTTTTTTCGCATTACGTCCCTCTGAATACGCTATAGCAACTGCCTGTTTGGGGTTACTCACAAGCGCTCCTGAACCTGAACGTAATTCACCTTTTTTAAATTCCTTCATCACGATTGCTCGTTTTTTCTGCGCAGCAGTTTTAGTTTTAGTTGTTTTCTTCATACGGTCTCCTTTTTATTCACGCCCAATGACAAAAACATTACTGTTAACAATAGTCACGTTGGCCTTGTCTAAGGCAGCGCGATCTAGAATATATGTCTTTTGTTCATTGGCATTTTTATTTGCTTGCTCTGCCGGTGCAGCATTACATGCATGCCCGAATGCAAGAATATTAACTTTATTAGTCAACTCACGTATTTCTTGCGATAAACTTTGAATATCAGTTGAAGCCTTTTGCTGCTGTTGCATAGGTGCAAATTCTTGTTGGGCAGCTTGAACAGATGCTATCACCAAACTCATTACACATAGAGCGTATAGATATTTTTTCTTCATGTACTACTCCTTAAATACGTACAATAGTTTTAAGCTCGCCTTTAAATATGTATTGCGTTTTGCGCGTATCGTATGCTTTTTTAGCATCGGCCGCTTCTTGTTGCAGGCGTTTAAGCTCTTCGGGTTTTACTTTGTCATTTTTCTTTGCTTCTTTTGCTGCTGTATCTGCCTTTTTCCAGGCATCTTCCAATTTTTTAATCTGTTGGGCATTCAGCGCTTTATCAGCATCACTTGCTTTAGTTTGTTCATTTATAATTTTTGAGGTCCCGCCCGCATATCCTTTAACCAGCGTCGTCACCTGACGCGCTAAGTCGCGCGATAAACCCTGTACCTCTTCTTTGGGTTTACCGTTCTGAATGGCAGTTTTAAATTTAGTAAAGGTAGTTGAAGTTTCTCGAATCAGCTCCAACTCCTGTTGCGGAGTAAGATTACGCACACGACTTGTGCCGGCATGAATTGCTGACATCACGGCAAAAGCCATCATAGATGATAGTAATAGTTTTTTCTTCATCATAACTTCCTTTTATGCTCACTATACTTATTACGCTTAATTACATAACACAAATTCTCAATACTAATTGTAATTAATTTTTGTTAAAAAAAGCAATAGTTTAGCGGTTTTTTTGCTATTACAGGTTCAGATTGCCTATAATGCCTATCTGAGAACTCATAAGGAACTATTTAACCTAAGGTACCCACATAGTTCGGTACAAAATACTTCATATCAGTATCACCGAACCTGAATCCGGCTCCCAAGAAGAAGCTGGCATTGCATTTACTGACAAAGTCATCAACGCCAAAGGCTAAGTAAACGTGCTCAAAGAGAAAAAGACGTGCAATAAGTTTTAAATGCGGCCGCGGGTCGTTCAGACGAATGCGCCCACGAAAATCATATATTTTAAATGTCGCCATCATACGATGGTGTTTGCCCATGGGACAGAAAATATCCATGGCAGCTCCTGCTGTGCCCTCAATAAGCCCTATGCGCAATGCTAGATGTTCGGTAAAGAACTTACCAAATTGCAGATCAACTCTCCATGCATCACGTTTGACCTCTTGGCGACTGGTATTAAAAATAAATGCATACTGTGCCCATTCGGGCAATTCAGCAAAACGTGGGCAGATTTCATTCAGGCAGTCGTCACTATATTCTTTAAAGGTTGTTTCGCGTCTGATATAGCCCTTTTGCGAAGTGGTTACTCCAACTAAATAAAAATAGCTTGGATTTATAAATATCCAGGTATTAAAGATACCTTTGGTATCGCGATGGCAGTAGTTTTCAGCACGTCGAAACATATGCTCAACATGCCCATCAAAGACAAAGGTGATCTGTTCAAAGCGCTTAAATGCGTCGCCTATTCTATCTGATACCGCCTGAATACTACCCGCGGTTGTATCGATGCGCTCAACAAACTGTTTAAAGTCATTATCCAGTGCATGTTTTACCGCACGCATACTATCGTTACAGGTAGGTAACACCTCATTACGTAGTTGTTGTGCAGTTTGATGCACATCGGTAAGCACCTGTGTAATGCGATTGCCTTCCGGCTGCTGTACGGCCTGATTGAGTGATCCCATAAATGTTTGCATTTCGGTGGCCAAACCTTGCACTGCATACAACGTGCTATTAAATGATACTGCAGCATGATGAAATTGATCTATCACTGCTCCGGGTGGTAGCTGAGCTAGTTCCGGATCACCCGGTATAACTTCAAGATAATAGGGCCCCAAAAGCCCATCTTGGCGTACCATGGCACGTGCATTTTCATATAGATGATACTGTTTATCAATAAGCACGTGCGTTTGTACACCGGAGCCATCGCTGCTTGCAAGCTGGATATCTTTTACCCATCCAACTTTAACACCCGCAATTTTAACTTCCGATTTACATGCCAATCCGGTAACATCTGCATACAAAAATGTATATGGATGATAACGTTGGCTATCAAAGCTAAATGTACCTATAGCAGCGCCCATATAGATAAAAAGCACAATCGCTGCACATACAAACACTCCCACCTTCATCTCGCGTGTAAATCCCAATGTTGATCCTCATGCAGCTTACAGCTTATAGACCTTTTTTATAATCGGCTCTTGATCGTCGCTTAGCTCAACAATGGCTAAAACGCGCTCGGTAACACGGCCGACTGTTGCAGTGGCAAGAATAGAAAATACCCGTGCTTCATAGGTACTACCCAACAAAGACTGTAAACTTTTTGGTATGCCCGCATATTCTTTTTTATATAACGGCTTGATTATCTTATCCCATTCAGTTTGCCACTGAACTTTAAGTTTAAATGGTTTGAGCCATTCTGCAACCTTCTTTTTACGATCAGCTATATCTGCACCCTGAACTTGAGCAAATCCAAAGATCGCTTGCAGCGAATCAGAGAGCAGCCAAGGGTTGACAGTCCGTGAACCGGTCCATACGGTAAAGATATCGGTTAAATAGAATTGCTTTTTACCCGATCCTTCGCGTGGTGGCTCATAAAACAGTGCGTTCTTGAATGCTGCAAAGCCGGGTATAGTCAACAACTCTGTAGCATCATTAAGTTTATATTCACGCTCTTTCATAAACCGTGTAAATGCCGCCAAGAGATCTTTTGCACCGGTAATTTGTTGTATTTTTTCAAAGAGCTCTTTGAACAGTGCTTCTGCCTCTTTCGGCTGCACGAACTGATGTTTTTCAAAATCGTACCAAGCATTCAGATCAATTTTGCCCTGCTCACACATGATGCACCATTGTATGGTACCTTCTACACCATCGCGCTCTTCATCAAGTTCAATTGTTTGCCAACGGTTGAGCGTCGGTAATATTACCGTAAGTTGATCAACTGCAGTCGATCGATCAAAAACTGCTTTGTTTTGTGGTGACGGCTCCTTTTTTTGCTCGCCTGCACCCTCTTTTTTGCTCACCTGTGGCGCAACTAACTGACTTAAAGCTAATTGAATACCACTTTTTGCCAGCACCTGCGCTTGCTTACTTTCGATAGCCATCTGTGCATAAGGCAAAAATGTTGCACCCTTATCAGCAAGATAGATCGCCATAAAGCTGGTAAACATGATCATCATTAAACAGAAAATGAGAATAAAACCGGGTTTATTATGCTTCAACGCATATTCCTATTATAAAAGGAAGATCCTTCGACCCAGACTTCGCCAAGGCTACGTCGGGCAGGCATAGTCAGGATGATTTTAATATTTTTTATCTTTTATAACAAATTTCAACATTCGCAGGTTATTAAAAAGATTCTTCAGCAAGCAACAGAAAACTGATAATCATCCTGAGCTTGTCGAAGGATCTTCCTTTTTATTTCTCTGTAACATGTTAACAAACTCAAAAAACGATTGTGCCCTTGCTATAATGTGATGCACATAATCAGTATCAGGAAACACATATGCATCATCCGGGTAACGTGTTGCAACAGAAAAGGGGTTAATTTCATAAGCATCTGCTACGTATTGTTCAAAATCTTTATTAATCTGCATGCATGATCGTAAAAGGGATGTAAGATCATGCGTCCTGGGAGGCATAATATTATTAAAAATAAGATAAGCCTTTAAAGACTTTTCAAAACATTGCTGCGCATGATAAAGTGCACTTCTTACCATCATATATTCAGGCTTCATAGCTACTAATGCAATGTTAAGATCTTCTTTAGCAAAGGATAACCACACTTCATGCTTTTGCATAGATCTGCTTTCCTTCATGAGCGACTTTATAACAAAGGCTAGTTCTATCAGCGACAAAGCGAGCAAACTCATCTTTATTATAAACCAGAATATCTTTAGAAAGATCCAAATCCATTAATGCTTTGTATCCTTCTGACATAGTCGCAAATCTATCTTTTTTATAGGAATCTACCACAATTAAAAGATCTAAATCACTTTCATCCGTAGGATTGCCCCATGCATATGACCCAAATATATAAATAGCTAGTGGATCATAGGCATCAACTAGGCGCTTTTTGACAGCCTCAAAAACTGTATTATCATGCATATAGGTAACCTTTATACGTTCATATCTTGTTCATATATCACTATACACCTTAGCAGCACAAAGCACAAAAACCCCTAGCTACGCTGACCACCAAACATCTCTTTGAGCCCATCAATAATCGACTGCGCACCTTGCATAAGCTGCTCATTTTTTGTGCGCTGCGCAACAGTACGTGGTGGCGCTGCAGGGCGTCCTGGTGCTGCCGGAACTAGCGGTTTTGCTGCTCCTGCAGGAGGCGCTGCCGGTGCAGTTGGTTGCTCAGGCGCCGGTTCTTTTGGCTCACTATACGGCGCAGCCACCGGATATACCAATACAAATTCACGCGTTCTTTCTTGCGCACTATCCCACAACTCAAGGCGCATCGTTACTCGTTTTGGCAACTTAACTTTAGCACGCATATCATCTGCATCAGCAATAACCCAATCATTAAATGTTTTTGTCTCTTTTTTGGGTTTTTCTTTTTTTGTTGCCTGCCCTTTAGGTTGCTCTTCATTTTTTTCAACGAAAAATTCCAATGAACAACGCTTAATGCCTTCCACCAATGGATAACTTTCTATCGTGCTGTCTTTTGCACTATAGGCAGCAATATCTAGATTTGTACCCTCTTGGCGAAACAGAGTATAACGAGGTTTATCTTTAGGAGCAGTTTTGTCCGCTTGTAATGAATAATATACCCGTACAACTGATGGTATAGGTTTGCCGGAGCTTTCTGACCAATAAACACGCATAGGGTTATTAGTTATAAAACTGAACATGCTCATGTTGCCTTCATCTTGATTTTTTGCAACGAATGGATCTTTAAGCGTTTTCTTCTTAGGCTCTTGTGGTTGAGTAGCCGGCGTTGGCGGTGCTTGTTTGCCCGGCTCCGGTTGTGCCGGTTTCTTTTTTGGTGGCGTTTGCGCTTGCATTGGAATAAATGCGCCCGCAACATCACGCGTAACTTGGCGATCGATAAGAATCACCGCATCATAGAGTGTAATATCATCAACAATGGCATCAGTGAGACGATTACCGGCCATAAAACTACTAAACATGCCGGATATCAATAACGATACCAATCCGATAACAACAAGCACCTCAACAATGGTGAATCCTTTGCGTGCGATCATTTTTTTGCTCCTGCCGGTGCTGGTGGTTTAGTGGCTCCCGGTTTTGCGGGAGCTGCGGGCGCTGCCGGTTTTTTTTGCGGCTCGGTTGCCGGTGCTGCTTGCTTTTGCTCTTTTTCCGGCGGCATAAATTGAATACATGCAAAACGATCATGTATGGTACCACGATCACCCTGCCATTGCCATGAAACTATTTCTATAAACAGATGATTAAACTCTTTGGCAAGACGAGAATCTGCATATACCGGTTCGCGTTCGTAGCGCAATGTAACTTCAGGATCGTTATTTGTTTTAGTAACCAGTTCGTCTTCACCACCGGTATGGAGCAGAAAAAAATCATATGCCGTAAACAAGCGATCAAGCCGTTGTGCGCTTTCCAACACATGGCGCGCGGTAATACTTTGCAAATCGACAACCGGCCCCAAGCAGAGCGCCACGAGCGCCATCGCCAAAAGCGTTTCGATAAGCGTAAAGCCATGAACTGAGTGATTACTGTTTAAATTCATCATAGACGCTAAACTGTGCCGTATAAGGATTAAGAACCAGAGCCATGCGTACCACTTTTTCATCTTGCAGATCGCTATTGTCTACCATGTTTATGGTGACGCGTTGCGTAAGCCC
>JAGVLK010000020.1 GCA_020049835.1 Candidatus Babeliales bacterium
CCACGGCTAATGTCTTTTTATCTAAAAAAATGCATGCAGTTACGGGAAATTCTAGAATGCATTCGTGTAAAATCCTTCCTTTAGTTGCAGAAATTAATGCTAATGAGTTTATGAGTGGTCGATGGAATAACCCACATGCTATTATTTTTTTATCAGGACTCCATGCAAGATGATGATATTCTGTATTTTCCAAGCTTGCTAACGTGCGTTCGGTTTTAGATTTGGCGGCGTGCAAGATTTTTAGTTCACCGCGAACGGTTCCCCAAGCTATTGATAAACCATCATTTGATACTGCCAATTCAGGAATAAGACGATCTCCGGGGGCAGCATCGAATATAATGGTGTTGATGGATTGATCTGCTGTATTGCACAATCCGATAGAGCGTTTATCCGATTTACTGTTATATGCGTGTACCGCGACAACTTGAGCAGTAGGAGTCATGGCTGCCGATCCGAGCCTGCAATCCGGGTGTTTGATGCGTATTGCATCATAAGTAGTCATGCCATGTAAGCTGACGCGATCAGGAAGTACTTGCATAATAATTGGATTCTGATGATCATCAAGAGCAAGCGCAGCTAGGTAATAGTCTATGCACATGTCTTGTGTGCCGGCAAGTTTACCATCGATATACGTTTCTATTTGGTAGGTTGTTTCTAATTTCCCATGAGCTCTTTCCCCCGTATCGCCAGGGCGAGGAGAAGCGACAATGATTTTTTTGGTCGGTATATGAGTCACAATAGCTTGCGGGATACCTCCTGTTAAGATAGTGCGTTCGCATGGCATGCGCAGCTTGTCTAGGAGCGAAATCGCCCATTCGGGTGGTGTTTCTGATGCGGCATTGACCTTGGGTGCGTGCATTTGCAGCGAATGATACCAAGGACGCGGCATTTCTGTAGCGGCAGCATATAGTATGCTTGTATACATAATGTGGAAAAATAGTGAGCGTAAAATAATATACATAAGTTTCTCTTTTAAGGTTTAGTGGCTCCCCTTTAATGTATATTAGCATGTAGGATACTAGGCTTTTGCCAAACGCGCAAGTGCTGCCTAGGTAGATTTAAACAACCATGCGTGTCGCAATAGCTCAGGCAATTTTTTATAGGTTTCATGTTCAGATGGTAGCAATTCATACGGCTCCGAACTTGCAGCGCTCTTTTGACAGAGCTTTTGTGCAGACGGAGGTAGATCATCAAGGGTAGTATACAAAAATGCTATATTTGGTAATTGCAGATACAGTCTATGCATATAAGTTCTTTCGGCGCTGCAGAAAGCTAAAAAGATAGTATCTATAAATGTACATGCAGTAACCGGTTTACTCATTTTCTGCTCATGCAACACTATTCCTGAAGCTGCAGCGAGTAAAATAAGCCAATTGTTATCACCTCGAGCGTTTGAGATGCTATATGCAATAGTTTTTTTATCCGGACTCCAAGCAAGTGCTTTACAGGGCAAGAGTGCAGAAAATAACCTGCGTTCAGGCCCAATACTTTCTATCTGTTTAGTATAAAGGTTTCCCTTATCAGTGCCCCACGCAAGTCTTGATCCATCATGTGAAAATGCCATTGAAGTAATCTGTTCATCGGCACCACAGTGTGGTGTAAATTTAGATACCTTACGCTCATTGAGAGAACAAAATCCAATATGCTTTTCGTTCGTCCAGCAATTGCGCGCATAAATAGCCATAATGCCCGCTAATGGAGCTGCAGCACCTAATTGTACAATGTTGTTCTTATTTTTAACGCGCACGCTCAAGGGTTCGCTTCTTGCAGGCGATAGAATGCAAACGCGGTCACGAGCCGTTCCAACTATACCAACAGTGCCATCGCTATCAAGGATAAGTGTTTCTTCATGGACTGAGTCAGATGAGCAAGAAAGGTCCGGTGAGGTAACTACTTTGGGACCTAATGTATCTACATAGTATATACGCACGCCGCGATCTGTTCTGCTCCAGATTGCGAGGTTATGCGAAGAAGGATGATAAAGCATGCTCGTAGCAGTGCCAGGCGTTATTGCGCTATGCGTTAAGGGCATAACCAATTTTTTTTTTAATTGTTCTTGCCAGTCTGGCAGTTTACAAAATGCGGCAGCATATAAAGACGCTATACAAAAGGCGTGCATACCTAATGCGCGTAAAAAAATATACATACATTCTCTTTTTAAGCTTTTGCCAAACGTGCAAGCGCTTCGCTTTCGCCTGAACAAATTAATATATCATCTTCTGAAATTACATACGTAGATCCTACCGTTTCAATGGCATCATCACGCTTTACACCAATGCAACGCACGCGCCAATTTTTAAAGAAATTTGCATCGCCAACCGTTAAGCCAACTAAACTTCTTGGTGCTTTAAGTTGATTGATAGAGAAATTTTTTGCCAAGCGTACCAGCTCGGTGTACGGTAGGCTGAGCTTTTCTGCAAGCCGTATACCGATCTCTTTTTCCGGCAAAATAATATCATCAGCACCAACAAGCTGCAGAATCTCTTTATGAATTTCACTAATTGCACGTGCAATAACCCGTTTTACATGGAGTTTCTTTTTAAGCAATGCAGTAATCAAAATCGATTGCGCAAAGTTTTCTCCCATAGCAACAATAACCGTATCCATTTCATCAATGCTGATTGAACGCATAGATGCTTCATCGATTACACGCATACAGATTGCTTGCGTAACATTATCGCGAATGGAGGCAACAATACTTTCATTGCTGTCAACAGCCATGACTTCCATACCATTATCTGCCAATGTTGTGGCAACTTGGTATCCTAAGCGTCCAAGGCCAATAACACAAAATTTCATCGCTTTTGTCCTTTTGGTTTAGTTAATCATTATCCGTTCTTCAGGATAAGAAAATTCTGCGGTTTCCGGTAGATGGCGCAATGCCAAATGGCGTATTGCAAGAATGAGCGTAAACGATCCTACACGCCCGATAATCATCGTCATAATGAGGAGTATTTTGCTCAGTGTGTTCAAGGTAGCAGTTATGCCTAACGTTAATCCAACGTTTGCAAACGATGATACCGTTTCAAATAACAGGGTGAAAAAGTCGGCAGCCGGCTCGCTTAAAAGCAAGAGGAAAAATATAGTTAATATCCAACTAACGCCGAGTGCAATGACGGCAATTGAGCGAAACAGCAGATCGCGCGGTATTCTGCGCCCTTTAATTTCCACCTCGGCACGATCGCTTATGGCGGCACGAATGGTTGCCAGTAGAATTGCGATAGTAGTTACTTTTACACCGCTACCGGTTGATCCCGGGCTGGTACCGATAAACATGATTTGTGTAATAAAAAACAGAATAGGAATGCTAAATAATGAAAGAGGAATAATAGTAAAACCACCACTACGAAATGATATAGCATCAAACAGTACGTGCGTAATAGTTGGCAAAAAACCGATCGATGCAACAAGATTGGCACCTTCAACTAGCCAAATAAGTCCAGCGGTTAATGCGATTATTGCGCATGAACTGGCAAGCACGATTTTGCTGTGCAAGCTAAACGTATACCGTTTCTTTTGATTGAGTGAACGAATCCAGTACATGATCTCTTTCCAGGTGATAAAACCAAGACCACCCAAAAACATTAACAATGCGGTGACACTCATGACAATGCCATTTGTTTGATACAAACGTAATTCAGGGGGAAATAGCGTAATACCTGCATTGCAAAATGATGATATTGCATGGAAAAAGGACAGATAAACTGCTTGGCCAAAAGGATAATGTTGTAGCACAATAGGCAAGATCATGAGTGCGCCCAACAGCTCGATGGTGCAGGTTGATAGAATAATAAAAATAAGCATGCGGCGTGTATTTTTCCACGTTTCAAGTTCCATAAGTTGGCCAGCCATCACCTGATGTGCAAAGTCGAAATTAACAAAAAGTGAAAGCAAAAAAATGGTCAACGTTATAAGTCCGATACCACCAATTTGCATTAAAATCATGATAATGGTGTGTCCAAAGCGAGTGAAATAATCGAGTGGCACCGTAAAATGCCCTGTGACGCATGCAGCAGATGTTGCAGTAAATACCAGATCAATAAGCGAAATTGGTTGTGTGCGTGCATAAGGTAATGAAAGAGCAGCGGCTCCCAATGCAATAGCTATTACAACTGAAAGCAGAATAATTTTACCGGGCGAAAAATGTGCGAGCGTTCTATGACTGGGCATATATCACCTATATGAACATGATTAACGTTTGCATAACCAAATACAAAGTGCAATGAGTATTGGTATACAGATTACAATGAGGTTAAAGTACCGGTCAATATATTCTTTAATTTGCTTGCCCCAAATCGATATTGCAATCGCATACATATAAAAGCGGGCACCACGTGCCAACAGTGAACAGATAATAAAGGGCATAAGCGCTAATGAACAAAATCCTGCAGTAAACGTAGCAGCTTTGTAAGGTACCGGTGTAAACCCTGCAATAAAAATCGCTAAATATTCATGTTCTTTATACAATCCACACAGATAATAAAAATCATCCGGTTTTATAATAAGATTAAGCCATGCATTATGAATAATAGCTTCACCAGCATACATCCAAAGATAATAGCCAATAATATAGCCGGTGATACCACCAAGTACCGAGCTGATGGTGGCAACAGTTGCATACCAAAATGCACGGTTTCTGCGTTCAATGCAATAAATAATAAGCATAGGATCAGTTGGCAAAATAAATACCATTGCTTCAAGATAAAACAGTACGGCCAGAATAAGCGTTCCATGTTTGGTATAGACACGCGAGCCCATCCAATTATAGAGAGATTTAAACATGATACGTAATTAAACCTTTATTTTTTAAGCTTATCGTGCAAATAGTGCACAACTTGATCAAGTGCAATACGCTCTTGTGCAGTTGTATCACGATTACGTACCGTAACCGTGCCGTTAGTTTCTGAATCGAAGTCATAGGTAAAACAGTATGGTGTACCGATTTCATCTTGGCGACGATACCGTTTGCCAATTGAACCGGGAACATCAAACTGTATTTGTGGAATGCTCTTTTTAACTTCATTAAAGAGTGCACGTGCTGGTTCTTCTAGTTTTTTAACCAGGGGTAAAAATGCCGCTTTAATAGGTGCAATATGCGGTTTGAATGCAAAATAGGTACGTGGTTCATTTTCCACCACATCTTCACGATAGTTATCAAACAACACAGTTAGTAAAAGACGATCGCTGCCCACAGAACATTCAACAACTTCAGGAACATAAGATGTTTGTGTGGCCTCATCAAATACACTCAGATCTTTGCCTGAATGTTTGCTATGTTGCGAAAGATCATAATTACCGCGATGTGCAATACCTTCTAGCTCACGCCAGCCAAAGGGAAAGAGATATTCAACATCATTTGTTTGTTGTGAATAATGAGAAAGTTCATCTTTTTCATGAGCGCGCATGCGTATTTTGCTCATATCGATACCGATAGCATCATAAAACGCAAGACGCTTTTTGCACCAGAATTCAAATGCTTGCACGGAATCTTGCGGCGCACAAAACCATTCCATTTCCATCTGTTCAAACTCACGCATACGAAACAGAAATTGGCGTGGGGTAATTTCGTTACGAAATGCTTTGCCAATCTGCGCAACACCAAAAGGGATTTTTACGCGTGCAGTGCTATAAATATTTTTAAAATTTACAAAAATAGATTGTGCCGTTTCCGGGCGTAGATATCCTACCGATGCATGTGCTTGCGCTGCACCAACTTCAGTTTTAAACATCATATTAAAGGTGCGCACTTCAGTCCATGCAGATTTGCCGCAATGTGGGCATCCTTTTGCCAAATCTATATGATCTGCGCGAAAGCGATGTTTGCATGCCATGCAATCCACCATTGGGTCATGAAAGTTTTGTACGTGTCCGGATGCTATCCACATGGCTTCAGGACCAACAACTGCGCCTTCCATAAAGACGATTTCGCCTTGTTCATTATATAATGAATCTTTCCAGGCTTGGCGTAAATTTTCTTTAAGCAGTACCCCAAGATGACTAAAATCATAAAAACCGTTCATGCCGCCGTAAATATCGGCAGTTTGGAAGATAAAACCACGTCGCTTGCAAAGGGAAACGAGATTATCAAGCGAGACGTTTGTGGTATCGGAAGTCATGTAGCGTGCTCCTGTATCATTATTTTTCATCTTTTGTTGAGTATTAAGCCTAATCGATTATTGCCAAATTTGCAAATTGAGGCAAAAATGGAGGCATTTCACGGCACTGGCAGCCGCTTGGTTTTCGCGTAAAAATTACTGCGGTTTTCTTCTGATATGCATCGACAGTCTATTAGCTTTTTGTTTCAACTCAGCTCTGGAATGCTCAACGGTTATTTGTAAGCGTTGTTGAGCTAACAGTAAATGGATCTTGGCCATTCTATAGTTAAGGATTGGATCATCAGGATTCCGTTCAAGTGCCAGATTAAGCCTAAGAGAAGCGGTACGTACTGCACTATAACTTTCTTTGCTATTGGCGAGTAATGTGCGGATAAGCAAATCTATGCCTATTGGATCATCGGGCATTTCATCGCAGTATTTATTTAGACACTTATCTGCTTTTTCCCAATTTTTAGTCTTAAGGTGCGCTTGCCCAAGTAATCTATAGAGCTTTAATGTTGTTGTATTTACTAATTTCGGATTCTCATCGAGAATTTTTTCCCCATTAAGTAATCGCTCGATAGCGCTTTCATACTTTTTTCCTAATATGTAAGATTCTGCTGTACTTATGTTGAAATTAAGTCTAGTGAGTTGAGCATCAGGTACACAGGGTGTTGCTGCAGGATAAACTGACAGATGTGTGATGAGAAGCAGAAGATACCATCTATACATGTTATTTAGACCTCTTTTTTTGTTTAAATATCCGCACTACTGCAGCCTAGCATACAAGCGCCTGCTTTAAAATGCAATATGCGCTGGCTGGTTTTTATTTTTAAATTGTTTAAACTGAAAATGAACGCATTAGTCGATATGAAAGGATATTTTGATGAACAAAGTTCAGTCTATAGTAATGGGCATACTCGCATGTTTTCTGCTTCTACTTTGCATTGCCATGGGATGGCTTTTTTATGCATATTATGAAGTCAAACAGTCAGTGCAAACGGTATATGTTCCGGGCCATCCGCAAACAGTGACCAGTGGCAAACAGATTATAGAAAAAATCGTTTCCAAAAGCGAAGTATGGCGTCCCATTCAACAACAGGTAAAAGATACAGTTGTACAGGTTTTTTCGCAAATTGCAGAATTCGATTTCTTGCAGCCGTATAAAACGCCGGCACAATATTCAGCATCCGGTTCGGCATTTTTTATTAATGAACAGGGTGATTTGATCACCAACGCACATGTGGTTGACCAAGCACGGGCGGTGTGGGCGCAGATTCCCTCATTAGGCAAACGCATTATCAATGTGGAAGTTGTTGGTGTATGTCCTGATCGTGATATTGCACTGTTGCGCGTATTTCCTGAAGATGTAGCTATGTTGCGTCAAGAATTAGGGCGCATTCCCTATTTGCCATTAGGGGATTCTGATTTAGTGTTTAGATCAGATGAGGTACTTGCATTGGGTTATCCACTGGGACAGCAATCGCTTAAAAGTACTACCGGTGTTATCAGTGGTCGTGAACGGCAATTTATTCAAATGACAGCGCCCATTAACCCCGGCAATTCCGGTGGACCGCTGCTGAATATTAATGGCGAAGTTATAGGTATCAATACTGCTGGGGTAACCGAAGCACAGAATGTTGGTTACATTATTCCGATCAATGATCTTAAAATAGTATTGCCGGATCTGTATAAAGTAAAATTACTACGCAAACCGTTCCTTGGGGTTATGCTGAACAACGCTAACGAAAGTCTTACTAAATATTTAGGCAATCCCGGCGCCGGTGGTTGCTATGTTGTTGAAGTGATTAAAGATAGTACGTTAGCAAAAGCGGGCGTTAAGCGTGGCGATATGATTTATGAAATTAATGGCCATCGGCTTGATCTATATGGCGAAATGAATGTCCCATGGTCGGAAGATCGTATTTCGTTAGTTGATTATGTTTCACGATTGGCTATTGGTGAGGATGTACGGTTAGTGATCTATCGCAATGGCCAGCGCAAAGATTTTGCCGTTAAATTTACGCAAATTGAACAGCCGGCGATTCATAGAATCTATCCTGGTTATGAAGATATCGATTATGAAGTGTTTGCCGGTATGGTTATCATGCAATTGAGCAGTAACCACATTCAAGGCATGCACAGCAGTATGCCAGGATTAGCGCGCTATGCAGAAATGAAAAACCAAGGGCATCCGGTGCTATTAATTACGCATATATTCCCAACGTCAGAGCTGTATAAAACACGTACGTTAAAAGTTGGCGCAACATTGAATGAGGTAAATGGCAAGCCGGTGCATACGCTTGAAGAGTTGCGCAAAGTGTTGCTTGAGGGTTCTACCAATGAATATTTAACGCTATTATATTCAGATAATATAACGATGATTTCAGATAACATGTTCACGGTATTGCCAATGGATGTGGTTGCGCATCAAGAGATGCAACTTGCGCAAGATTACTATTACCCTATCACCAAGACTGCACAAGAGATACTTAAAGCACGTAATATAGCGCCAAAGCAATTTGGCGGCAATTTCGGTAGCAGCTTTGGTAATGTCTTTGGAGGCAGTTAGCAGTATGAAACATAAAGTACGTTTAGACCAATGGCTGCATGAGCGTTGGCCAGAATACAGTCGCCGCCAGTTGCAGGGTTGGATTATGCAACGGCGCGTTAAAGTTGATGGGGTAATCGTTGATAAAGCAGGCACTGCAATAGCGCCTGACGCAGTCGTTGAACTTGATATTCAAGAGCCTAAATATGTAAGTCGCGCGGGTAACAAACTAGAAAAAGCGCTGGATCATTTTAATATCGATGTACAGGGGTTGGTAGCAATGGATGCCGGACTTTCTACCGGTGGATTTACCGACTGTTTGTTGCAACGTGGCGTAACCAAAGTGTATGGTGTAGATGTAGGCTATGGACAGGTGCATGAAAAAATTCGCCAAGACCACCGCGTTGTGGTGCTTGAACGCACTAATTTGCGTCATCTAGAGCTTGCAACATTGGGCGAGCAGGTTGATCTGGTGACATTGGATCTTTCATTTATTTCGATCTTAAAAGTTATGGATGCAGTTGCCAATGTACTCAAATCCGGCGGCACGCTGGTAACGCTTATCAAACCGCAATTTGAAGCTGAAAAGCATCAGATCGGCAAAGGTGGTATTATTAAAGATGCAGCAGTGCATGCAGAAGTTATTGAGCGGGTGACTGCGGGCATAATGGCACATGGCTATACGTTAATTGGTGTTACCGAATCACCGATATTGGGCAGCGAAGGCAATAAGGAGTTTCTGGCTGCTTTCACTAAATTATAAAAAAAGAGAGATGAGATGTGTATATATGGAGCATTGATACTAGTGTGTATGTGGGGTTCAATCTGGGCTGCAGCTGCAGATAAAGAGGAGGCCTATACATTAGGAGCGCTGATTGAACAGAGTAAACTTATGCCCTATTTTGATACGAAAACAGCTCCGGGGCAATACATTGCATATCAAGTTGGTCATGATGCATGGCGAATAGGTAAATTACATTCATTTGGCGTTGTTGTCTGTGAAATTGATATTGTTGGTAAGACAAAAGTTCCAGCTGCACGCGGTAATTTACGTACAATTAGAGGTAATCTTGGGATGCCAGTATCCGATGCAAAACCACTGGACAAATAGGCCGATTCAGTTACGCTATATATACATTTAATCTGCATATGCGCCCGTAGCTCAATTGGATAGAGTGCCGGACTTCGAATCCGTAGGTTGTAGGTTCGAACCCTACCGGGCGCACCATACTTCGCGTAAAGCTTCGTATGGCTGACGCCAGCTTCTTTAACGGATCGGCTTTGATATAAAGAAGAGTATGTAGAGCGAAGCCTGTCTCGGCGAAGTCGAAGACGGACCGCCCGCTCCTAACGGAGCTTCGTATGGCTGACGCCAGCCTTTTTAATGGAAGAAACAAAAAATAAATTGAAATGAATGAGCGTAGCGTGCTCTTCGAAGCGCTGTTAGCGCGTAGTAGGGTAGGGCGGCACGTCAAAGTAGCTAAAAAAATATTTTTCAACCAACTCTAGGGAAAATCATGTTGGATCGTTTTAAATATCTATATATAGCAATGAGCATCGTGAGTGGTATTCTATCTGCAGATGCGGTTAATGATGTATCGGTTAAGCAAACTGTGCATGATCTAAGTAATAAATATGACTCCAATGATGAATATCCATGCTGGGATTTGATTGCTATGATCGAAAATCACCCTGAATTGCGCGAAGTATTTGATACGACTGCGCTCTACAAAAAATGTGCGGCAAGATCTGATGCGCTCTATCAGGTTAAATTCGCTTCTTGGGGAACTGCATGCTTTATGCCTGTAACCAAGAATCTTATTCGTGATGGTCACAAAGACAATGCGGAAGATTTATATGGAAATTTACGCTGGGCAGAAAGTCAAAGTAAGATTTATCATATTGCAGACGCGCAAAAATCTGAGGTTCATAGATATCAGTCGCGATGGAAAGAAGCCGCATGCAATAATTTAAACAAGGCATTACAACTTCTGCAAACTGTTCAACTTCTTGCCAATCATCTTACCTGCGTTGAAACGACACCTGTAGAAGAACAACAAATGATAGAGCGTATACAGAATTTTGATTTTACCAAACTAGAACATAGTATTGTGACAAGTCTGAATCGTATTGTACCGCATCTGAAGTCTAACTAAAGTAAAATAGCATTTTTTAAATCCATTGAGGTTAGAGCAAAAAAAGTTATTCTTGAGTTAAAAGTAACACTAGATGTAACCTTTAGCTCAAATGTGAACTATGGAAAAGAGTGATCTTCTTAATATATTGCGATCTAAAGCGACGGTTTTTTCATTCAAGGATGTACTGCTTGCGACAATCGAGGCTAAATCCGAACTTTTAAAAAGACGATTGCATTATTACATTCAGATCGGCGAGCTCTATCACATCAGGCGTGGGTTTTATGCCAAAGATAAAAATTACGATAAGTTAGAACTGGCGACTAAGATATTTACGCCATCATATGTAAGTTTTGAAACGGTACTACGGCAAGAAGGGATAATATTTCAATATTATTCGACCATTTTCGTGGCATCATACCAAACCAAAGAGATTGTATGTGACGGCAAAACTTACTCATTCAAAAAAATTAAAGATACAATTCTTCTCAATAATGCGGGAATCGAAAACAAAGGTAGCTACTCTATTGCAAGCAAAGAACGTGCATTTTTGGACGTGTTATACCTTAATAAAGATTATTATTTTGATAATTTAGCACCATTGAATTTTGATAAGGTTCGCGCTTTATTACCGATCTACAAGAATCAGCGAATGGCTAAAAAAGTTAGTCTATATTTCAAGCATTTCATGATGCAAGCTTAGGCATAGTTTTTGCTAAATTGCGCGGCCGATCAACATCACGTCCCAATGCAATGCCAACATGATAGGCAAAAAATTGCATCAATCCGGCCATGGCGATAGGTTCCAGCAAGGGTGCAACAGGAGGTATAATAAATACAGTATCAGCCAGCGTTATAAGTTCATCCTGGCCTGCAAATGCAAACACCGTTAGCTGCCCTTTGCGCGTTTTTACTTCCTGTGCATTGCCAACTAATTTTTGATATACAACCGGATCTTGGTGTGAAAACAGAATAGTTGGTGTCTGTTCATCAATCAAAACGATATTGCCATGTCTTAATTCACCTGCAGGATAACCTTCCGCGCATATATAGGAAGTTTCTTTAAGTTTAAGTGCAGCCTCTAATGCCAATGGATAGGTTATATGGCGCCCCAAAAAGATTACATTGCGTGCGTGCGCGAGTTGTTGGGCGAGAGCAATGATTGCAGGCTTGTGTTCTTCGATCATCCGTTCAAGTACATCAGCAGCATATAACAAATTTAGTTCAGCAGCGGCCATTTGTGCGGCATATATACAACCACGCTGCAACGCAATACGATGTGCCAACCAATAGAGTAGTGCGACTTGTGAGGTAAAAGTTTTAGTTGCAACGACCGCCATTTCCGGCCCCGCTTGTGTCGCGATGCCGCCGTGCGCTTCCTGCATCAAGGAACTCGTTTGCACATTAGTTAATGCAACGGTGTGCAAATCATGCTGATTACATGAACGTAGTAGTTCGACTACATCGGTAGTTTCACCCGATTGTGAGATTGCCATATACAATGTATTTAGTGACGGAAACAGTTTTATGAGGCGGAGTTCGGAAGCAACATGAGCCGATGCAGGTATATTGGCAATATGCTCAAAAAAAAGTTGTCCAATAAAGCCTGAATGCCATGATGCGCCGCAACCAAATAGTTTAATAGCGTTTAGTGTTTGTATATCATCTGTAGTTAATCCTAATGTGTGCCATATGTTATCACCGAGCTCTTTGCAATATGCTACGGTTGCCTGTATTGCTGCTTTTTGTTCATAGATTTCTTTGAGCATAAAATGTTCATGATCGAGCTTTGCATATGCTGATTGATGTAACGGCACCTTTTGTGTGTTGATGGCCAGTGGGTTGCCTGCATAATCAAATGCAGTAATTTCATTGCGCCGCACCAAAGCGATGGTGCGATCGGGTATAAAATATACTGTATCTGTTGCATCAGCAAATGCTAAAAAATCTGATGCGATGCTCATACCATCAGGTGCAATACCGATGCATAACGGTGCACGTTGACGCACGACAATCAGTTCATCGGGGTGATCTTTGTGCAATCCAATAAAGGTGCAAGCGCCTTGCAGCTGTTGTATGGTGGCAAGGGCAGCAGTTTTAAGATTATTGCTGTTTTTGTATGCACGGACAAACAGATGCGCAATCACTTCAGAATCGGTTTCGGAAACAAATATGTACCCTTGCGTGATGAGTTCCTGTTTGAGTGCATGAAAATTTTCGACAACTCCATTGTGTACCATGACAAAACTATGATCATTACTTGTATGCGGATGTGCGTTGAGCGTGGTTGGTTGTCCGTGCGTTGCCCAGCGCGTATGCCCAATACCAACAAACCCATCCCAAGGGAGTGATAATGCGAGTTTTTTAAGTTCTGCAACTTTACCTGTAGTTTTAACCGTTGTTATGCAATTACTTTCTGCATCAAGACAGGCAAATCCTGCTGCATCGTAACCACGAAATTCAAGACGCTCAAGCCCTTGCAAAATATGCCCCTTGCAGAGCAATGAACCGATATAAGCAAAGAGACTGCATGTATGCGTTGCATGATGACTCAAAAATAGCAATAACACAAAGATACGCATTGATGGTTGCATGGTTGACTCCTCACGTTTTGAGCATGCAGGTATTGTCATATTTCAACATAGCTAAGATGCTGCATGAAATGAAACGATATATAGTTTGTTGAATTAGCCGAGCAATTTTGTTAGTTTACAGTTCATGGTTACTATTTAAAACTATAAGAGGAGATATATGATGAAGCGCAGTATATACAGATCAGCACTTGCGTGCGGAGTGTTATTATCGATTGCTACGAGCAACTGCTTAAATTTTACAAGCAATAAAACTCAGTATGGTGGTTTTTTACGTACCGATTTTGTACAAGAATTGGTGGCAACATTTAATCCGGATGTTTTTGTTGAAACCGGTACATTTAATGGCATGAATGCCAAAACAATTGCTCCTTATTTTAAACAGATTCACACGGTAGAATTAAGCCGCGAGTTATATGAACAAGCACGTTCTGCGTTGGCCGGTGTTCCTAACGTAAGCATCTATTGGGGAAATTCTCCTGAATTGATAGCGCAGCTAGCGCCACAACTTAAAGGGCATGTAATGTTTTGGTTGGATGCACATTATAGTGGAGAAAACACTGCTATGAGCAATGATGACACGAATGATCCTGAAGCGATTACCTCTATTCGCAAAGAGCTCAAAGCTATCAAAGATAATAATCTAACTAACTGCACCATCTTAATTGATGATATCCGTGGATTTGGAACCATAGTTGATGATGTTGAATACTTAGGTTGCTGGGCCTATCCATCAGTGCAAGAAGTATATGAAATGGGCAAACAGATTAACCCTAACTTTGTATGTGCATTATTAGGTGACATATTACTCATGTACGATGCTACTAAGTTTAGCCCCAATATTTCCTCAGTGGCTCAAGCATGTACAGAAAGTCGTCTGTATGATGGGCGTAATCTGAGCGATGATGAGTTGTTGATGCATGAACAAGTTATTATGCACGCCCAAGGTGCTGAAAAAGATTTTATTATTGATCTGTATCATCGCATGACCGATTGGAAAGATCCAATGTTCCATCATGATCTGTGGTATGGTCTTGTAAGTATGGGGTCGGGAGATTGGCAAGAGGCATTGGTAGGTTTAAGCAAAGTGCCACACCGATTAGAATATTTCAACAAGCGCCGCGAAACAGTAAGTAATCCACTACCCTATAATCATTGGCGTATTCAGAAATATATGGATGAAATTAAAGCGCATATCGGATTATAAAATTTAAGTGCATTTAGAGCACGAGCTTGGCATTGATAAATTGATGCCAAGCTCCTTGTGATTGTGGGCTTTTATAGTGAAATTATTTTTTTCAGCGCCGTAACATATTCTGAAAAAGCCTCTTTGCCTTCCCGTGTTAAATAATAGGTAGTACGAGGTTTATTGTTCACAAACATCTTTTCTACTTCTACGTATTTGTGCTCGATTAATTCACGCATATGCGTGCTCATATGACCATCTGATAATGCAAACATATTTTTTATAGTTGTATAATCAGCAGATCCTGCTGCGAGCAAATAAGCCATTATGCGTGTGCGGATAGGTTGATGTAATACGCGATTTAATTCTTCCATAACCACTATTATCTCCATGCATTAATCATGCTTTTGTGCTGAGTTTAACAATATGCCCATAAGAATAAACGTTAAACCTTGGTACACAACCAGATAGGCCCACAGGTTATTAATATGCAAGCTGCTCAAGTATATACCTGCAAGACCTGCAATAATATTTGCCCAGGCAATGCGGCTTACCACAGGAGAGCTAAACTGACCAAATATAACAAACAGCATGCCGATCATGATGAGTATAAGTGGTGCAATAAGATCTGATTGCCCAACTAACGCTAACATTGCCGCAGTGGCAACCGGTATCATCGGAAATAGTTTTCCTAATTCAAACAGCTGTTTTACTAATGCATTTGGTGCTGCTTTGGTCCGTGGGGCAAAAAAACGTCCGGCAAACGTGAATATACCCCAATAAAAGGCGGTGCGGAGTGCAAACAGTATATACATGGCGTTGCTCGGTGCTATCTGCGCGACTATTGGATCAATAGTGTTATCAAAAATTGCTTCAACAACTGGTATACATGCTACCATGGCGCCAACTACTATCATCTGGGTGCTGGAGATAGCCCCTTTCAGGTTTCCTTTAATTACTGCGTAGATTTCATCTATCTGGCGCATGGCTTCGTGGTGTTTAACGTGTGAATTATCCATATGAGGACCTTTCGCTTATAGGTTTTTAATAGTACTATTAAAAAGATAGCAATATTTAAACCTGAAGTCAACCCCATTTTGGTATCCATAGACGGATGAAGCATAACAGGTTATCCTATACCTTATAATCGTATTTTATGAGGATTTATCAGCATTGATGTTTGTATATCTACTTTTACAAGTTATATTGTTATTCGTTATAACATTGCATGACTGGGTGCATGTACCACCACTTACCGATATTCGTGCTTTAGAACAACACAGTACGGTGCATGGTCGCATCATTAATTCGACGATATTTGCGATTATGGTATTGATACCATTAGTTTTGACCTGGTTATATCGTGCACATGTTCCCTTTTGGATGGCAACTGTTTTAGTAGGTATGTACGGATTGTTAACCTTTGGCACCATAGCTTCATGGTGGATTCCCTATATATTTGGCAGTTCCGCTGCACATAAAGCAGATTTTATTGAATATCAACATACGCATCATTTTTTGCCAAAACGTGGTGACAACGTCGTGCCAAATACATTTCATGTATTGTTGCATCTACTTATTTGGAGTTGTTGTACCTATTCATTGTATCTTCTGTGGCAAACTATATAAGGTGTTATCGATGAATGTTGCACTTGCACCATATACGTTAGAACTGGAACTTGAACGTGAATTACGCTACCGCAACATTGCGTTTGAACAGCGTGATAGACTCTTTTTCTTTGATGCCGATTATCGGCCCTTATTTGCACAAGTTATCTGGATTAATTGTCAGCGACTTACTATCACATCGATTAATGATGGCGTTAAACAGTTGCGCGCATTGGGTAAAAATTGGTCGCTCTTTTCCATCGAGCATCATCGTCGTGCACAATTAATTCAAGAGGGGTTGCCGAAGATACCGGACGCACCGATGCCATTTTTAGCTGCATCGCCAAAGCATGCTATGGGTGGCTGGACGCTGTATGATTCCAACACCATTATATGCTCACCAGAAACAACATCGCGCTATCCATTGGGTAAAGTTGAGTTTATAGAAAATAAAACAACGCCACCATCACGCGCGTATTTAAAGTTATGGGAATTTTTTACGCTGTACAGTGAGTTGCCGGCTAAAGGTAGCCATGTGCTTGATATGGGTGCATGCCCCGGTGGTTGGAGTTGGGTGTTGGCATCATTAGGTTTGCGTGTAACTGCAGTGGATAAAGCACCACTTGATAACACCATTGCGCGCATGAGCAACATTACCTTTTTGCAAGAAAGTGCTTTTGCCCTTGATCCTGCACGCGTTGGTAAAGTTGATTCGTTTTTTTCCGATATTATCTGTTATCCAGAACGGTTATTAACGTTGGTTAAAACATGGATGGCTCAAGGACAGGTAAAGAACTTTGTCTGCACGATTAAGTTTCAAGGCGAGGCGGATTTTGCTGTGATTGATGCATTTCTTGCAATACCTGGGAGTCAGATGGTGCATCTGTATCATAATAAGCATGAAGTCACCTGGTGGGTTACTCAACCCTGTGATTAATTCACTTTGTATAATTTTTCATGATGCCTAGTATAAGCGCTTTATATTTATTGTATTTTGTGTACGCTTAACCATAAGTAGCTGTTTATTATAGCTGCGTGAATGTGATATAGGTATAACCTTGATATGCAGAGGATTATTATATGAAACGCTATATATTGTCAGCATTAACGTTGACAGCAATATTACCAGCCGGCACATTAGGTGCGGCTGCGCGCGAGCAAGAAACCCAACGATCATTGATTTCGGTGCCGGGAGCGCTATCAGGGGCTCTTAAAAATACGTGGAATACCACAGTTGGCACTGGAGTTTGGGCGTATGTGTCTGCACGTGGTTATTATGCAGCGCTCAGAGAATATCAAAAGAACAAAAAGTATTGGGATCGATTTTTTTATGAATCGGCAGAAGAGTGCAGGTCGTCATGCGGAGAATATACGACTAAAGAACTCTTTGAAAAAGTAAAAAAAGCAATTTTGGCAGATCTTACATCAGCAGATGCAAGGGTAGTTAAGAACTGCACTTTAGTAGCAGTTGCGGTAGCTAGTCTGGTTACGGCTGCATATTATCTCGAAAAAGCCGCTCAAGTAGAGGATTTATCAAGTTACACTGATGGTACAGAGCATGCGCAAACGCGTCTTGCAGAACTTGCCCGCACGCATGAAAATAGTTATTTTACTTACTATGGTGCCGGAGCGCGTGCAATTAAAAATGAAATTAAACAGCTTAAAAAAGAGCTTGCAGCATTAGATCGTCAGCAACGTTTAGAAGATGATTATAGAGTTAGTACGTTGCATAAACAAGGAATGTTGGCCAGATGGTATACGCAATGGTTGTTTTCCGGCATATCGACATCCGTTCTTTTCAAAGATGATGGGACGCTCAATGTTGCAGGAATTGAAGATCTGTTAGCAATGTCACGCACTATGCGTGAGCAACGCAGACAAGAGCTGCAAACGCAATTAGCGCACAAACGTCTTGAACTTCAAGAATGCATTAAGGGTCATATTCTTGAGCAGAAGATACCATCACAATACAGTGCATCTCTAGGTGCTGGGCTTGCAGGATTGGCAACATTAATTGGCTCAGGCTATGCACTTGCCAAAGTTAATCATTGGCTATAAACGAAGCAATAGCATTTTCATGTGTATATATAGATCTGGAATCAGCAAAGGTTCCGGATCTTTTTTTTAGCGCGAGCGATGTGCTGCAGGTATAAAATCGGCAGGAATATCCGCTAAACTATTAAAATAAGCGATATTGCTCGTAATATGTTGCCACATCGTTGATCCGGCAGTTCTTAACAATGGACCAGACAGCAGGCCTGCAAACATTACGTTTTTGCCTAAAGAAGGTAAACGTTCAGGATAGGTTTCAGCATACATGAATTTTGCCATTAAGGCACACAACGAAATAGTCTGCACCGCGGTCCCTTGCCAGCTCCCGGTGAACTGTGTGCCGGATGCTGCGTCTGCAGAACGACTTGTCAGTTCACATATGGTAGCCGAAACGGCTGCGCTTTCTACAAAAGTTATAAGATGACATTGTCGCCAATTACATGCAATTTGATAGGGAATTATACAGCTTAGGAGACTGATGAGCAAAAAAGAGTTCATAAAGTTCCTTTGCAAAATGAGTATACTCATAACGTATCAGAATGCATGCAGGAACACAATGGTTTTGTGGATACGAGCGTGATAACGCCGTATAATGCTTGTCGCGTTGCAGTAGTTAATTAGTTATTTTTTCTATGTATTCAGCTGCGCTATCAGGTGTCAACGAATGTGTGCCAATAGTATGCTCATAACTCTTTTTGGGAGCAACATACAGCACGCCATGATCTTCAAACTGTTGTAGTATTGGTTGGCAGAATGCAGCAAATGACTCTTTGCTAAATTCGCTGCGAGTAAAAAGTTGCTGTGTTTGCACAGTATCACCAGATGAGGATAAACAGAGATTGATAATATCACAAGTGTGCAAAAAATCAGCTTTGGATAGAGCGCAGAGCATATTGCCGGCATCGGTTGATAAAGTATAATCATTAAAAAATTCTATGAATGGCTGGCGAAGGAAGCGCATACTCGTGATGCATCTACTTTCAATTAAAGCTTCACTATTACGCTTAATGGTACGTTGTATAAGATCGGCTAATGGAGCATAGACAAGTATGGTTTCAGCGCCTAAGCGTTGTTGTAATTCCTGCAGGTGTTCAGCATTTAAAAACCATGCATCAATGACGATATTGCCTTTGCGTGCATGTTGTTCAATCTCTTCAAGAACCGATGTTTGCAAAAACTTGACCCATGCAGTCATACTCCGGTTATTTTCTTCAGTTGTCTGATTTAATTGCATCTGTACAGAATCAAGCGCCTGGCTTGCGCGTTGCCGTTCAATCAGAGTTGCTGCATGTTTAAATAATATCTGATTGCGTACAATGGCATGCGCCATGTTTTTACCTGATATGGCTTGCTTGATGAGTTTGAACTCTTGCGGAAAGCGCTCTTGTACATGCACGATGAGCTGTTTTATTAAAAAACTATCTTCTTCAAAAACCTGCCAACCACGCTTTTGTAACGCATTGCATATGCTTGTTTTGCCCGCACAGGCGGTTCCTTTTAAAAATACAGCTCTATGGCTACGCGCATCGCTTGCACTAAATGCTACGCATGATATTTGTAAAAGTAGGAGTGTTATGATGCGTTTCATTAAAGATTCTTTAAATTTGGTACGGAACATTGTCAATACAATCGCCAAGTATATAAGAAATTCTTTTAACGTCCAGAACTGCTGGCTACCGGATAAACTTCAACAGCTGCAAGTAGATCCGGAATATTAGCTACGGCACTACCATCTGTACAGATAAAATCGCGTACAGCACGTTGCAAGGCTTTTTGTGCAGGAATTTGTGTGTCAGCTACCAAGTGACCGTCTAGAGTACAAAATAGTTTTTGTAGGTTTGTTAATACAGAATGCTCAATACAAAAATACTGAATGGGGTAATTGAACTGTTCTGGTCTCATGCGGAGCGCCGCTATGCAACTGGCAATATGCATGGAGTTTATTGTAGCACCGTGTTGTAAAAGTTGAGTAACAAAAAAAAAGCGATCCTCTCTGAGCGTGCCGATAGCAGCTTTAAGTAGATCAACATATTGAGTTATAGCGGTGCTTTGCTTATGTACATAGTGAACGAGCGACGAATTTTGGTATAACATATTCATAAACAATGTTGAATTGTCATGATGAATTGCATGCTGCGCCGTAAGAAATTGTACAGTATCACGTGAGGGCGCTTTTTTTACCTGTTCTATCCAGCTCGCAGCTCCGTGGAGTATGCTGTTGGCAGACAAAGTAATTAAAACACAAAGAGATAAAAATTGCATATGAGTTTCCTTTTACCTGTATAACATGTTAAATTGCATGATGATGAGTATATACGTAAAAGCATTTTGTGGCAATAATATCGTATACATTAATGATCTGTTAAAGTCTGCAATGCTCAGCCGCTTTGATTAAGCATTCTTGTGCGGATGGACAGGCTAATAATGTTTCAGAAACGTTTTTAAGATAATCAAGATTTTCCGCAATAGAGGGGAGATTGATAAGATACGGCAGATAGGGAATGGCCATGCTCACGGTGACGACTATGCCGGCGGCACAAAGCAATCCTGCACCATATGCACCATGTTTGCCAATAGTTAAAAACGTCTGCATGCGTGTAGTAGGTGGTTTTTGTAAATAATAGCGCGGTAGAACTGATGTTTGGTCAATAATATTATTATCAGAGAGGTTGCTGATGTGATTGGGACTATCTGTTGCAAGCATGAGCTCGTATGCAGGCTTTTTGCTGCGACAACAGCTGCTCATAAGAGGTGAGGTATACAGTGCAAGTGTGATTAATGTTACTATCTTTAGGTGCATCGGAATCCTTTTTTTTGTCATCCTCGCGCAGGCCTATGCATTACCCACATTTTTGGTAGTATTTAATGAATTCTACTAAAAAAAGGAAAAACTGATGACAACAAAACTGTGGGCTGCAAACGAGGCAAAA
>JAGVLK010000017.1 GCA_020049835.1 Candidatus Babeliales bacterium
AATATCTACCGACTACATTTGGAATTAAATATTTCTCCTTCTGCACTTTCCCGGCTAAGCCTGGCAGCACAGGCATTATGCACAAGAATCGTTGAATCCAAAGAACCTTATATATTAAAAACAATAGATGAAAAATTTACATTTAAACAGTTACCTAAAGAATTACAACACTCTTGGTTATTTAAGTCACTTGCACGTCAAGTTACACTTGGTATTTAGAAAGGCCTCAATGCATAATACTCTACGCTTCCTATTTCTGCACATTGTCTCCTGGGCAATAGTTCATGCCGGCGCACTGGAGTGGACAGCTGCTTTGCAGCATAAAATAATTATGCCTCAAGTAGAGGCAAAAAAACTTGATAACCCTACAAAAATTACTGCACTTGCATATCATCCACTAACCAACAATTTCTCCACCTGTAGATTCATACCCACCTTTAGCGAGGGGGGTGTTGCCACGATAGAAACATACGCATCTGAACAACAATTTCCTATCAAAACAACCCATTTTTGTGCTGCATTTCAGCACCTGGCAGCAGCTGATGATAAAGGTGATTTGGTCGTACTCGGTGCTACAGATATGCATGCGCGCGTACATCGTATCACGCAAAAAACGCATACCGTAATACCTGCAGAAGCAGAACCTTTGGCTAAAATACGCGTTACGGATCATATGTATGCTATAAAAGCATGCGCAATTACTCCCTCAGCACGAGCTCTTGCACTTTGCGCACAGCATCGCGAAACCGGCAAAACTCATTTCGGCTTTGCTAAATTTGGCGACAACGGTGAACGTACCATTCGCACAATTTCCCCAAAATGCGTAGCTAATCATGTCCCAATTACGGCATTCGCTCTATCTGATGATGGAAGTTCACTTGCGTGTACTACTGTCGACCATTTCCTGACTATTATTGATATCGATTCAAATTTTTTTGATCGCAGTTGCACTGCCGATAGATATTCGACTACGCGCATTGAATATGCATTCCCCATCATTTCTCTTGCATGGAGCCCCGATAAAAAATTGCTTGCAGCAAGTATGCTATCACCGCTGTCGCACCATCATATCGCATATATTTCTGCTACAAATTGTGATATAAAATATAGTAAGAATGTATCCGATCCTATCACTGCATGCACCTTTATTGACAGAAGTAAATTAGCTCTTTGCGGTAAAGATAAAATTGCCACACATATACTTAACCCAACCTCTGTCGCTTCGATACAGAGTACGCTTAGAGCACTTCCGCCGTTTGCGCGCGCATTATGCCAAAAGGCAGCTCAGTGCTCGGGCCCATATACATTAGCACCGGAAGAAGTTGCAATCTACGAAGCGCTACCACCACTTTTGCATAATCCCTATTTATTTGCATTACCAACTATTAACTAAAAAGGAAGCTCATGTATAATTCTCAACTGTATCTGTGTCTGTCTCTTGTATATGCATCCAGCATATATTCCGCTGCAACGAGCGGCGAACCACGGGTTACGCGTAGTTACCAAATGTGGGGCTTTTCTCATGCTGCATTTTGTCATCCCTCTGATGGGAATATGATTATAGCTGAAGCTCAACAAAAATTTAGAGGACAGTATGATTATCGTATCAGAGAGTATGGCCGTTTTGATTATCCGGAACATTGTGTATCGCTACCATGTACTATAGCAGCACTTGCCATAGACAAATCGGGAAAAAAATTAGCTCTCACCACTGATGAACAACACATATGTTTGCGCGACCTGGCAAACCCGGAAAAGCCGATTATATCTTTATTTTCCCTGACCCATATGGCTGCTACCATGACGCCATCTGCAGATCTTATTGCAATATGCGCCTTAGATCCAATCCAAGGAAAACATTATCTTGGGTTATGCAAAAACAAAACGGTGAGCTACATTCCCATACGAGCTCTTAATAATGCAACCGATACGATAACTACAGCTGCTCTTTCAACAGACGGATCATTGTTGGCATGGGGTTCAGATCAAGGGGGGATTGGTATTATCGAGACCGAAGAACCTCATCATGAATCTGCATTTAACGCAACCTGTGGCGGCGGCATATTCACCGCACTTTCTTGGAGCCCGTGCAAAAGATTACTTGCATTTGGTCTTTTACATGATGAAGGTAAACAGATTGCTTACTGTGGCTTTATTTCAGTTGCCGCCCAGCGCATTGTACAAAAATGGCCTATGCGAGCAGCAGTACAAACATGCCTATTCAAGTCACGCAACCGGCTGGCAGTGTCTACTGCAAAAAAATGGCTTATAACTTATGAAGTTCCTGAAACATTACATTTACAAGAAGACGTGCGTCCTGCACTCGATGCGCTATGCGCTAAGGCCTCAGCAAGAACAACTCCATATCTTATAGATACAGAAGAGGAATTTGCTATCTTTAAACTTTTATCTAAAGAGTTACAGGAATCCTGGCTTTTTGCTATTGCGGATCATCTGCTGCGCAGGTAATATGATCAAACATTTATCGTCCTAGCAACGACGCAAGAGCATCCTGTACTTGCGTATTCCCGCCGGCACAAACCTGCGCAACTGCATATAATGGGTATGAATAAAGCTTTTCATGCACAGAATGTGGCAGTGTTGCAAAACGTATGCCATAGGGTGTCGCCCCATGCGTTTCAAGGAATATGCACATACTTTTAAGTCCGGTACCGGCACCACTCTTAACTTCAATTGGAATGATGCGCTGCGCTTTCTGTATAAGATAATCGATCTCAGCATTACTCGATTTAGCTTCACGCTGCCAATAATAAAGCTGCTGTTTGCGATGTGCATCTGCATAAACCAACGTCTCTTGGCCTACAAACGCCTCCACTAATGTACCTTTATTTACAAATGCCTCTTGTGGCTGCAAAAACCAATCTGCCAGATTTAGATTTAAACTTGCTTGTGCAAGACCTATATCAATAAACAGAACTTTAGATCGGCCACCACGGCTTAAAACTTTATGAGCAATACCAGCGGTTTCAAGCAAATCCAATGCCGTCACAGCTTCCGGACGCGCCTGAATCTCATCAATAAATAGTAATGTTTTGCCCGGTATAATTGATTGCTCTGTCACAAAAGATAAATCACGAATAATGCGATGGGGATCAAGATCTTGGGAAAATATTAAGCGGACTTTTTCAGACCGCTCAAGATTAATTTCAACAAATGAATCGAATGACTTGCCCAACTGGCGAACTGCATAGGTTTTGCCTACTTGGCGAGCTCCGCGCAATAGCAAAGGTTTTCTATATGGATCATGCACCCACTGGAGCAGATAATGGTCAATTATACGTTTCATTATTCATCCCATGGTCAAAATACAAGGATAATAAAAGAACCCGACAAAAAATGCCGGGTTCTTTTACGAATTACAAGATCAATGAAGCTAACCTTTAGCCCTGAACTGCCTGCTCAGCATTAAGTTCACCTGCATATTGCAGAAAAGCTTTGAGCGTTAGTATCCCACCGGTAGCATACAATAATGAACGCACTGCATGTTTGCCACGTCTTTCTTTATCGGTAAACAGCTTTTTAAGATGTACCAATGTTTTGTATGTCATGAAGGGAACAACGGTAAGGGCGCCAACTGTCTGCAGTTGGAACCAAACTGATTCATATAACTTTTGCACTAACGGCGAACAGTTTTTAAATAGATAGGTAACATCTTGTAGATCAAAAAACTTTTTCAGTTCATGCTCATCTTTGTTGTCCGGCTTTGGCGGAGTATTGTGCTCAGGCTTATGCTCATCTGGATTTGTACCTTGTGGATCTTGAGGATCAGCTTTTCCTTCTGCCGGCGGTGTTTGTTCACCATTATTTTCTGTGCTTGGCGATAGTAGTTTATTAGGCACGCCTTCTTCAATACCTTGGCCAGTTTCATCTTTAGTACCAGTTTCTCCATCGTCTTGGCGATCACTGGTAAATTCTGAAGGATTGCTAGTCTCTTTCGATGACCCGAGCTCAGATGACCATTCACTTGGTAAGCCAAAAACATCTGCATGTAATGGCATGCTCAATGGCAAACTAAAAAGTGCTACCAGTAAAAAGGTACGTACAGTTGTGTGTGACATCATGTGATAATCCTTTAAACAAATGAAAGATATAACTAAATTGTGATTAAGATTAAAGCATATTGCACAAAATGTACACAAAAAAAGAGAGACATATTGCAGTAATATGTCTCTCTTGAAATCTATACAACTCTACAGTTGTTTGCGGTAAAGTTAGATTGCTTCTATGCGAATAACGGTCAATGGTTGACGGTGACCTTTTTTAACACGAACCTTTTTACGACGTTTAAATTTAAACGCAATAAGTTTAGGGCCTTGAGTTTGTTTAACAATAGAAGCTTTAACCGGTGTGCCGACAAATGGCTGACCAATTTCTAAGGTACCGGCTTTGCGCAATAAAACCTCGTTAAATTCTAACGGAGCCCCTGCTTGGCCTTCAATTTTTTCGATTGCTACTGTTTTGCCTACAACCGCTTGGTACTGTTTTCCGCCGGTCTGAAATATAGCAAATTTTTCCGCTGTGTGCGTTGATTCCATGGACATTTCCTGCAAGTTTTGTACTATAAACCATACTACCTAATAGTATACATATAGATCTATTTTAGCATATAAACAGCACAAGGTCTAGGACCAATAATCAGCCTTTTTCCCGATTTTTCATAAAAACATCATTTGTCTGATCTAATCATCATATTACTCAAAAAATTCCCTAGATGTAAGCTTTTTATTGCTTTTGGTGCCACCTTTTATGTTATAATTAATACAAGAAATGAATACTAACACACATACAATGCACAAATCTATGTACTAACCAATAATCACCCTCGAATAAGGGTCAGGAGTCTTACCATGAAGAAAACTAATCTATTACTTTCATTATGCCTTGCCATGACAAGCATATCAGTAGCATATGGTGCGGCGCGCCAACCTCGCAACCCTGGAGTTACAAACGATTTACCGGGTATACTGAGGTTGCACGCTTTTAACGATTCAGCCCAGAATATTGAAGCAATCGAGACATTCTTACGCCATTGGGATAATGAACATACTCCATGGGTGGGTATCGTAAAAGGCATAGCGCCGGGTGCAGAAGAAAGCTTGAAGTTTGACTCGCTTGAATCGTATCACTTCTTCCCCTATATTCAAGTCAATAAGACTATATATGAACTAGAACCTGCAGATAACCGACCATATCAATTTGAACAAGGTGATTATATACGATTTTTTGACCAAGATGACGGTCAGCTGGGCGCAGAATTTTACTCACATGGTAACATGCGAGCTCTCAAAGTTTTACCAATCTTTGAAGGAACTCGACTTCAGCATGCAAAAGAGCAGCGAAACGCGTTTGATTAATCTATACACTATTTGCCCTCTTTGAGCTCCCACAAGATATCCCACGCCTTTTTAGGTGACAAAGTATCAAAATCGATATCAGCCAATCGTTCTTTAAGCTGTGCATACTGTTGCAACATCGCATCATGAGAACGAGCGTCTTTTGAACTCGTCGTCATTTCAATTTCCCGCGTTGCTGGCTTCATGGTGCTTGTGCCATGCGCATCCAACGTTGCCAATATTTCCTGCGCTCGCGCTACCACCTGTGGTGGCAACATTGCCAATTTAGCAACCTGTACACCAAAACTACCATCAGCCACCCCTTTAATAATCTTATACAAAAACGTAATGCCATGTGCTTGCTTAGTGCTGGCAGCATAATAACTTACAATTCCGTTGATGCGGTCCTGTAATTGCGTTAACTCATGGTAATGGGTCGCAAACAAACAGCGCGCACGCACATTAAAGAAAATATGCTCAATAACCGCTTGTGCAATTGCCAATCCGTCATACGTACTAGTACCGCGACCAACTTCATCCAAAATTACAAGGCTATGCTCGGTTGCTTGGCTACAAATAGCCGCCGTTTCTTCCATTTCCACCAAGAAGGTACTTTTGCCTTCATTAAGATTGTCACCTGAACCGATGCGGGTAAAAATGCGATCCAGCAATGCCAGATTAGCATGTTCGGCCGGCACAAATGAACCCATCTGAGCCATAATACAAATTAAGGCTACTTGGCGCAAATAGGTGGATTTACCACCCATGTTTGGCCCGGTAATAATCCACAATGATGCCGCATCATCTAAATGTGTATCGTTAGGAATAAACTGCTGCGCACACATCATCTGCACTACCGGATGGCGCCCTTTATCGATGTGCACATCACGTTGCGCATTAAACACGGGACGCACAAAATCATAGATACGCGCTGCACGTCCCAACCCAAACAACGCATCTAATTGCCCACACAGCTGCGATAATGCACGCAACGGTGAAACTTTGCACACCACATCCTGTTTAATGCGATTAAATATTTCTGTTTCATACTGCGCAACATCTTGCAATGCCTGCTTGATGGCCACCTGCAATCGCTGCAACTCTGGCGTTATATAGCGTTCACGATTGGCCAATGTTTGTTGACGAATATACCGCTCAGGTACTCGCTGCATGTGCGTTTTAGTTACTTCGATGTAATATCCTTGCACGGCGTTAAAACTTATTTTAAGCGATGCAATGCCCGTCAAACGCTGTTCTTCACGCTCAAGATGCGCAATCTGCTCATTGCCATGCAAACTCAACTGCCGCATACGATCAAGCTCTTGGTCAAACTGCGGCGCAATAATCCAATCACGGCTGCTATCGGCATTTAATGCCGCTTGTAACACCTGATGCAACGCTGCAAAATCCATAATATAGGCACTTACCAACTCTAAAAGCTGATCATGTTGATGTTGCCGCAGGAGGTTAACTAATTCCGGCACCACGGTCAGTGCATCTTTAAGCGCAAGATAATCGCTCAGATGTGCGCGATCAAGCGCGATGCGTCCAACCACACGTTCTAAATCCCCCAGCTGCTTGAGCAATGGTTCAAGCTGTTCAACCAGTGCCAAATTGCTTGCAAACAACTGCACGGTGGCAAGTCGCGCTGCAATGCGCTCTTCTTGCAACAAAGGGCGCATAATCCATTTTTTGATCATGCGTGAACCCATGGGTGTCACCGCTTGATTGAGCACAGAAAACAGTGTGCCTTTTGCACTGCCATCTTGGTTATTTTTCACGAGCTCTAAATTACGTTGTGTAGCAGCATCCAACATTAAAAATTTTTCAGGATCATACCATTGTACACGATCAAACTGTTGCAATGCACGTTGGTTATTGCGCTGCAAATAATGATGAAACAGCTCGAGTGCTGCACGCATTGGGTAGTTACGCGTGCATAATGTTTGTGTTTGTGGTTGTAATTTGTCAGCAATCCAACGATCAAATAAACGTCGTTGTTCAATATCATCATGCTGCATGACTTCAATAGTTGTTGTGTACCCAAGTTGCCTAAAATAGCTTGCAAAAGGCTTTGCCAGCGGATCTTTTGGCAATAAAATCTCGTCCGGCATAAAACGACTTAATTCACTATCAATGGCACGATGCCCTTTTACCGGCAACACCGTACCAAAAAGTTGCGCAGAAAGTACTTCAGCAAATAGTAATCCCCAGGCATCTTGCATAGGAAAAAATGAACACAAATAGGAAGCTGATGTTGCATCTAATAACTGACTATCGGTAAGTGTGCCAGGCGTAAGCACTTGCGTTACGCCACGTTCTACCACTTTACCTTGCACCGCTTCATGCAGCTGATCGCAAATGGCAACTTTATGCCCAGCACGTACTAATTTGATGAGATAGTGCTGCAATGCATGCACCGGAACACCGCAGAGCGGAATCGGTTCGCCACCAATATTGCCCCGTTTGGTTAATGCTATGCCAAGGCATTGTGCTGCAGTTTTGGCGTCATCGAAAAAAAGTTCATAAAAGTCACCCACCTGAAACATAAGAATGGTATCAGGATGTGTTGTTTTAATGGCAAAATATTGCTCCATCAAGGGAGTAAGTTTTGGGGCGCTCATTGTACCGGTCCTTTATGCGTAATTATAATGCCAATGCAACCTGTTCTTCGTAGCGCTCAAAATTATCAAGCAACAGCTTGAACATGTTTTTATAGAGCATAAGATGTTCATGCAACGCTACCAGCTGAGCAATCTTTTGTTCAGAATTATTTTCTGCTGCGACATAACGTGCAGCAATATCTTCTGCTTGCTGTGCAGATCGTTCAAAATCGTTGGTAATAAAGGTAACAAAATCAACATCCGTTTGCGTAGCATGCTCTTTAAGATCATGATAGCGCACTTGAAACTCCATGTACCCCAACACACGCTCAATATCACGCATAAAATTATTATATGCATGAACGGCAGATGCTTGTACCATATCAAGGCGTTGCTCGGTATACACATGCGGTGCAGCTTTAATAGCATTAACTGCATAACCGATTTGATCGATATTTTTGCACACCGCATCAAAAGTACTTCTGCCTTTAACGAATGCTTGCACCGTTTGGTCTTGAAATACCACTTTCAAAATAAAGGTCACCGCACCAAAAATAACCGGATAAAATGCAGCATTATAAAGTCGGCGAAAGAACCCTTCCGGTACGGGTTTAAATTCAATAATTTCTTTGAGCTTAACTTCGTTTACCAGTGCTGCTAATTGACTACCCAAATCTAGTTGTTTTTCTTCAGGCAACGATTCTTTAATTGCCGGCCAGAGCTTGTCGCCCAAAAATTCCACTATTTTACTTTCGCGAGCCAAATGCTCCTGTGCAGTTCTTGTTGCTTGTTCCAAAGCATCAGTTGGATCTTTATGAAACCATGAACAATCTTTGAGCGTTGTGTAACATGCTGCTAATGCTACTATACCGCCGACAGTCCAACATCCGGCGCGCACGAGCTTATTTCTGTTATTGCTTTTAATAAGACTATTTTTGTATGCGGTAATGGTGTTTCGTTGTATACCAACTAATGCAGGAATAGTGATTTCTTGTGGCGCATCTGCCGCGAGCGCAATGCCAACCATAAGCATACAGAATAAACGTTGAGACCAATGCATAAAGAACCTTTAACCTTATTGTTTAATTAAAATGCAAACTCTTCATATACAGAATCCTGTACCTCAAACTCACCCTCTTTTTCACACAATGCGCCACCGGTAAACAGACGAACTTTTTTCAACATACCGAGCGTCACTTTATAAAGCGCATGCACATGCAAAATATCAAGATCCTCTGCACGAGGAGCCGCCATAAAAGCGTCAGCGATATTATGCAGATTTTTTGCCACACAGGTGATCAAAAAACAGATATGATCAGCATCACTGCCGGCATATCCAAACAGATTGAATTTACTATAGAGTTTTTCTGTATGTTTAATGCGATAATACGCATCATGTGCTGTAACATACGTGGCCATATACATGAGCAGATCGCGCATATACTGACGATAGTAAAGCCAATGTTTATCTGCATGCTCCGGACTCACCTTTTTCCCCTCACAATCGAGTTTAACACGCGTTCTGCCAAAATCAAGCGCTGCCTGCATAACCTGATCAAATAATTGTTGCCATAAAAGCAACTCGTGCCCATCAAAAGCGGATGACCAACCCAGCGATTGCATCAGCCATTGCCGCCATTTATGCCAAATCCATGAGCACCAACGGGGCCCGTTGCTGGCCAACGAACGCGCAAGTACCATACCCATATCCACAACCACCGTAACGCTCACCACCAGCGCAAGCGCCCACGCAATTTCTGTTTTATCTTTACGCAATATAGCTTCCAGATCTTTGGAGATGGCAAGCATGCCAAACAGTACAAACGCAGCACGATCGAACCCTGAGGCATTACGTCCTTGGTATGCGCGCTTAGTCACGAATTGCTGCTCTAATGCGGCATCTGCATCGCGCTTTGCATGGCATAAGATACCGGTTAATAAAAGCAAAATAAGGAAAAATAATCGCTTGCTATACATGCGCTGTCTTTTTGAAAATTGTTAGTATAGCAGAGTAGTATACTACAGGAGCTCGCGGAAGGGAAAACAAATATAATCTTTGCTCATTTAAGGTATAATGTTACTATTACCTTATTAAAAGGCACACAACATGGAAAATGGCACTCTAATTCACAAACATATACAAGAAATCCCTCGAGAAGAGCAGTGGCTCTTTGTTTCTAAAAACAAAGCTGCTGTGGATGAACTCAAACAAGCGCTTAAACAAAAAGCACATAAAACAATTGATCTAGATGCTCTTTTAAACTCTCTTGAAGATGAATAGCTAAATGGGCTCCCTTTTGCAAGGAAGCCCATAGCTTTATTCGTATATAATGTGTCAAAGTATTATTGAACTGTAAGACTCGATGCTTCAGGTCCTTGGATGCTCGATGCTTCAGGTTCTTCAATACTTGAAATATGCTCACCTTCTTCTATCGGGGCATAACCTGAACTTGGCGCCATGCGTTCACGCAACTCTGCCTCTTGCTCCGGACTCATACCACCAAAATATCCCATAGCTGTCGCTTGGCCTAAATTACTTGTCCGGCCACCGAACTGTTCTGCAGTTATAGTATGTGGAACTTCACTTATTTTAGGAGCATAACTACGTTGAGATAACTGCCCTTCACCACCAGGCACCGAAACCTGTATCGCTGTTGGAACCACTGGCAACTTAAATGATTTAGGCTCTTCGCGCCTTTGAGAGAATATCTCTTCCTGCGTTCTATATCCTTTTTTAGCCTCATAATGACGTGTATGGAATGGTATTGTATGTTTCCACTCATCAAATTCTTGTTCAACTTCACGCAGCATTGATGCATTATCAGGTAGTTTACCTACAAGTAATCGTTTAAATTGCAACAAACGATATACAGCTTCTTGCATTTGCGATTTTGTGTCAATCTCTCTATTTGGATCATTATAACGCGTATACATGCCCTTAACGAGCGCTATATAATCAGTAAGCTCGTCTATAGTTGTTCGTAGACAATCAGCACCATCAGCAGTTGTAACCGGGAATAATTTCTGTATCGCTACTAATCCTGCCTTTGATGCAAGAGCCTCTTTATATCTTTCTAATTCCGGTGATAATGAACGCGGTGGAGTTTCTGTGCCGGGCTCTACAACTTCCATGCCCATAGATGTTGCTGCAGATGATGGTGGAATAACCGGACGCTCATACGGTTGCAGTGCAGGCTGTTCTGCTACTGGTTCAATCGTCGCCGTAACCGGTTGCTGCCTTGCCGGCAAATATTGGCTTACCGCACTTTTAGCACGATTCCAATAACTCCAAAAGCCATCTTCTGCGACTACTGTTGCGTACAACCCAAAAACCATGCTTATAGTCAGCATATTTTTAATAGTAAACTTCATACATACTCTCCCTTTTTAACCTATTTTTGTTTTAATTCCGAAATTTTTTCAATATTCTTTTCGATATCATGCAGGGTAGCCTGCGCCTTTTCCTGATTCTGATAAAGTCTCTGCAACATTAATTTTTTGAATTTAAGCAGCGTTAATTGCTCATCAACGGTAAAGCTGCTCATATTATTTGTTATAAATTCTGAAACAAAATCTATACAAGCGTCATAGTGCGTTGATTCTAAGGTCGTCAAAGTTTCTTTTTTTGTTTGTTCTTGTGGCTGTTGTGCCTGGTTACCTGCATAGAGCGCTGTAAGATAATTTTTTAATCCGGCAATATTAAATGAATCACGCCATGACGATGATGTTTTAATTGTTCCAACGATCAAAAAGCTCGCAATCAACGTGCCAAATAAATTTTTCACCTGCATTGATGCCTCCTAAAACCTTGTCTTTATGGTTTACTTCTATACTAGCCTATCACATTAGTATTTCTATTTGCAATAATTTTATGATAAGGTTACGGCAATCCCTCGCTCAGAGAGCTGATTGAACGATTTTAAAGGCTAATTAAGCGGATTATACAAAAAAAGACTTTAAATAGCGTCCGGTATAACTTTCAGGTACTTGTGCAACAGCAGCCGGTGTACCTTGAGCAATGATCTGCCCGCCACCTTGACCACCTTCAGGTCCCAGATCGATCAGCCAATCAACAGTTTTAAGCACATCAAGATTATGCTCAATAATAACCATCGAATTACCCTTATCCACCAGAGCATTGAGCACTTTAAGCAATTGCGCAATATCGTGCGTATGCAAGCCGGTTGTCGGCTCATCAAGGATATACAGCGTCTGCCTGCCACGTTTGGCAAGCTCATTGACCAGCTTGATGCGCTGTGCTTCCCCACCGGAAAGCGTTGTTGATGGTTGGCCGAGTTTAAGATAATCGAGCCCAACATCACACATGAGCTGCAAACGTTTTACAATCGTGCTGTGTGCTTGGAAGAATGTGAGCGCTTCATACACCGTCATATCCAGCACATCGGCGATATTTTTGCCTTTATAGGTGATTTGTAACGTTTCACGGTTATATCGTTTGCCTTTGCATGCTTTGCATACCATGGTCACTTCCGGCAGAAAATGCATAGTTACTTTAATGACCCCGTCACCGTTACATTCAAAACAGCGTCCGGTTGCCACATTAAAACTAAATCTACCCAACTGATAGCCACGAATGCGGCTTTCTGGCAATGCGGCAAAAAGTTTGCGTATGTCATCAAACAACCCTAAATAGGTAGCCGGGTTTGAGCGCGGTGTGCGGCCAATGGGTGTTTGATCGATCACCACCATATTAAGCAACGGAATCGTTTGCTCGTGTTGTGCCGGTGCATCAAGATGTGCACGCATATAGGGCACTAATTCTTGCATAACCAACGTACTTTTACCCGACCCGGAAACACCTGAAACACCGCACATAACGCCTAAAGGAATCTGTACGTTTACCTGTTGCAGGTTATTGCGTGAAACATTTTCCAGCGCAATAAAGCCTTGTGGCACGCGCACCTTATGCGGCAATGCGATAGACTTTTTACCCGCAAGATAAGCACCGGTCAGTGATGCTGATTGTTGTTGAATTTCCTGCGCGGTACCTGCGGCAGTTATTTGCCCACCCAATACACCTGCAGCCGGCCCCATATCGATGATATAATCAGCCTGGCGCATAGTATCGGTATCATGCTCAACTACCACTACCGTGTTGCCTTGATCACGTAATGCTTTGAGCGTTTCGATTAAACGGTCATTATCACGCTGATGCAAACCAATACTCGGCTCATCAAGCACATACAATACGCCACTTAAGGCTGAACCAATCTGTGTTGCTAAACGAATGCGTTGTCCTTCGCCACCGGAAAGCGTACGCGCCGTACGATTAAGCGAAAGGTAACCAAGCCCTACATCAACTAAAAATTTTACGCGATTGGCGATCTCTTGCAGCAGTGCGGCGCCAATTTCCTGCTCAGTTGCACTCACTTTTAAGGTTGCAAAGAACTTTTGTAGATCGGTCAACGAAAGCTGACAAAGATCATAAATGGTCGCACCGGCTAATGTGACTGCTAACGCTTGCGGATTTAACCGTTTGCCATGACAGCTGCGACATACCTGTTCTGCTGCGTGATGTTGTGCAAAGAATTCCGGATATTCTTCCTTCCAGGCATCTTTTTGATCTGCCCACGACCATGCATGGGTAATCCCCAAGCCATGGCACTCAGGGCATGCACCAATGGGAGAGTTAAATGAAAAAAGACGTGGTTCAAGCTCAGGAATAGATTGCGCGCAGGCAATGCAGATACGTTCTGATGAATAGCGATATTCCTGCTCGCCCACGATAATTTTACAGCAACTGCCACCTTGTTCGAATGCAGTTTCGATAGCTTCTTGCAAGCGCGAACGCTCAGCTGCCTGCATTTCGATCTGATCTATTAACAGATCAATGGAATGGCGCATACTCTTTTTAAGCTGCACTGCATCTATGTCTTGCGTTTTGCCGAATCGATACTGTTTGCCATCGATCAAAAAGCGGTACATCCCTTTGCCAAACAGCTGGAGCAACTCCTGCTTAAATTCACCCTTTTTCTCATGCACTATGGGCGCAGCCACCAGAATATGCTGCCCGGCAAATCGCTCGAGTACCATGTTGGTAACACGTTCAGGGTCAGCAGGTTCAATAGCCAATGCACAGGTTGCACAATGGGGTTTGCCAATACGTGCAAACAATACACGCAAATAATCGTATAATTCGGTGATGGTACCCACGGTAGAGCGCGGATTGGCGCCAACGGTTTTTTGCTCAATAGCAATTGATGGGCAGAGCCCTTCAATACGGTCAACGTCCGGTTTTTTAGGAATGCCCAAGAATTGGCGTGCATAAGAGGATAATGACTCCATATAACGCCGTTTACCTTCAGTGTATAAAATATCAAGTGCTAATGAGCTTTTACCCGATCCTGACGGGCCGGTAATGATAGTAAGGGTATCTTTGGGGATCGCCACATCGATATTTTTTAAATTATGCTCGCGCGCACCGACAATATTGATCCACGCGCCTTTTTTACTGTTTTTTTGAGTGTTCATGCCTACCTATCTATTTTAAATGAAGTCCTTCGACAAGCTCAGGATGATTACTTGATATTTGATTTGGATATAACAAAAACCACGAATAGATTGGAGCATCGTGACCTCATAGCCCAAAGCCAACTAAATTTATAATCATCCTGAGCCAGTCGAAGGATCTTCCGATTTTAATCTTATCCACCTCTTATATTACCATAATCGCTGAATATGTTAAGTGGTGGCATATTTGTATTGCATTTTCTATAAATGGCCGTATACTTGGTTCTATATTTTTCTTGTATTGTACGGTGGATGTAGCTCAGTTGGTAGAGCACCAGATTGTGGCTCTGGGGGTCATGGGTTCAAATCCCATCATTCACCCCAAATTCTTTCTCATAACAATCCCCAATAATCTCAAAATTCCACATTTTTCATGTTACAAAGGTAGATCTATGCAGATAAAACACCTTCTATTAACTGCTTTTTTAGGGCTATCTGTTGCTCCCAACGTGCTCTATGCTAACGAATCGCATCTTGGATGGAACCTAACTTCACTGCCTGTCTATAAAAATCTTGAAATTCGTTATGCACATAACCAAAAAAGTGAATCTAAAGAGATAACGCTCTTTTCTCATGGCATCGGTGGCACTGCTGATCAAGCATTGCACTATATGATCAATGATACTTTTTGTACCCAATGGGTTGCCACCTTCGATTATGCCGATGCTCCGGCACGTATTGGTAAAAAAAATACCTATACCGGCTTTGCCCAACAGGGTGAAATCGATTGTTTTAAAGCCGCACTTAAAGAAACTATTGCATTAAACCCGCAAGGCATCCATCTGTATGGTGTTTCTAATGGTGCATCAACCATCATCAATGCGCTGGATCAGCTGATTCTTGAAGGTCAAGATTTGTCGTTGATACGTTCCGTTGTACTGGAATCTCCGTATGCAGATGTAAATGATTGCATGCGTGCATTTGCCAATCAACTCATGATCGCACCAACGTTCTTTATTCGGTTTTTAGCAAAACGCTGGTTCAAAAAACTTGATTTTTCCAAAAACAAACCGCTAAACGCCGTAAGCACACTCCATGCGCTCAAAGTGCCCATATTATTTATTGCACTCGATACTGATAGCATTGTCCCATTCAGCAGCACATTAAAGCTGTATGCAGCTTTAAAACGCGTATCGTTTGATTTAACTGATATGATTGCAATTAACAATCGAGCAAATGGTTCTACAGAAATGCATGTTGATCACTTAGTAATCAAAACTATCGGCGCGGAACATTCGGTGCATCATGCAAATATCATGACCCCGACCACAATTGCAGCCGTACAAGATTTTTACGCAAAGCTTCCACAACATCATGGGCAACAGAATGTTGAAGCAAGCAATAATATTGGTATTCTAGAACGTATTAAAAATTTAGTACATTAAGCACACAAAAAAAGAGGAATTTATGAATCAAAGTCTTATTTGGGGAACCATTCTTATACTTTTAGGTATCTCATTACTTCTTAAATCCCTTTTTCGTATTACTATTCCACTCGTGCGACCATTTTTAGGTTGCGTTATGATCTACCTCGGTTTGACCATCATGATGGATCCATTTCATCAAACAGCGGACAAACGCACCGTTATTTTTGCCAAAAGCAATTTAGTTGCGCAAGATCAAGTACGCATCTATAATACAACGTTTGGTGCAAGCAAAGTTGATTTGACTACCTTGCAACATTCAAATGAACCACAACATGTCACGATCAATACCGTGCTTGGTGCAACCGAAATTATCCTGGATCCGGCAGTTGCTACAAAAATTACCGTTAATGCAATTTGCGCTCGGGCAGAGCTTCCTGACGAAACTTTAGTATCATTTGGGCGTAATATTTACCGCAGTCAGGATGCACAGGAACCGCAACTAATCGTGCATATCAATGCGGTACTTGCAAATGTAAATGTAACATTTAAACCGCAATCTGCAGCCATATCCGCTGCATCGGTAGAAGAAACTACAGAAAAAGTTGCAAAAGCGTAAAAAAAGCTTTATCTTAATAGCATCATTTATCGGGATGTGGCGCAATTGGTAGCGCACTCGCTTTGGGAGCGAGGGGTTGTGAGTTCGAGTCTCGCCATCCCGACCAGAAAAAAGGTTCGGAGTTTCTTATGCGTATGAAGCACGCACGCACAGTTCTCTTTTCTATCGTTTTTAACACATTTTTATCTGTTATTGCAAGTGATTATGCATCCTATGCAAATAGCTGGCTGCATGAACATATTGTTGATATAAAAGGCAATCTACGCATACCCCAAGCTGATCTGCAACAACTGTGTATCATGATGGCCTCATCACGCGATCGCTCACGTACCACGTTAGCAGCTCAAGCGCCGGCACTTAATGCCATGCGTATGATATGGCAGGAGTGGGCAAATGTTGCTCAAACGCGCATGAATCCTTCTCACGAACGCCCGTTTTCTGTTGATCGCACACAACGTGCACAAACAATGCAAGATTTTTGGCAAGCGGTGGATGATCAAGCGAATACGAGCGTAGAATATAACAGTCTTGTACAATCGATGGTATACGGCACCGCACTGGATAGCCAAGCAGCACGTACGGCGCTCACTGAAGCGCGCACAAAAGCACGCGTATTTATGCTCCAGGCATTAGCCGATGCGCGTGTACAACTTGGTATACTGTATGATTATGCATTCAATACCGATAACAAATCATCTAATTCGCTTGACCCGGTGCAAAGAATTGTTGCCGATGTTCAAGCTTTACTTGAAGTTTGCAATCTTGACGAATTGGATCAACGCACATTTAATCTGAGTGATTTTTTAGTAAACTATCTGCCGGGACTTGCGGTACATACCTTTATTGAAGCTGACAAATTGCATAATCGCATCAGCCAAGAAGCATGGCAAGCACTCTTTACGTTACAAGAAATTGGCAACTTCGTCTGGCACGCAATAGAAACAACACGCTCAGCATATTACCAAGCTCTTCTTGATGCATTAACAACCGTTGCATAACTAAACACCTTTGTGTTACTTTTATACAGAACTATCATAGGAGGTTAGTCATGAACTGTTATGCACATCAACTTGCATGCTCGGCAGCCGGTGCAATGGCATCACTGTATACGCTCGGCGCAATCGCACTGCTATTTTTTCCTGAACAGACAACATTTTTGTGGGCACCGCTTGCTTATGTAACGGCAGATCAGTTACCTCATATGCAGCTCAACTTTATCGGTTACCTGTTTGGCGTTGTACAGAGCTTTATTTACACATACATCTATGCTCGTATTTTTGGTGCACTATATAGCTACTTAACCCCGGAACTATAAGCTATGGATTTTTTAATTCGCAAAGCATCGGGCAAGCGGGAACCATTTCAAGAAGAAAAATTCAAAACTTCAATGCGTCGCATCGGTGCTGATGAGCAAACAATTACTAACATTTTAGCTGAAATACGCAGCCATTACCCCAATATTCGCTCAACGCGGCAACTGTTTCGTATTGCACGCGGTTATTTATCGCATACTAACCCAACACTTGCCACACGGTATAATCTTAAACAAGCATTGCTGCAATTAGGCCCAACCGGATTCCCTTTAGAAAAATTTATTGCAGAGATTTTTGCACATGAAGGCTTTACGGTTATTACTGACCAAACGGTTGCTGGTAAATGCATCAACCATGAAATTGATGTTATTGCGCATCTTAAAGATAAAAAGTATATGATTGAAAGCAAATTCCATAACCGCCAAAATCTTAAATCGGACGTGAAAGTACCGCTGTATATAAAGGCTCGCTATGATGATATACAGCAAGCATGGGAGCAACACGCACCCAACAGCCGCGAATTTACCGATATATGGATCGTTACCAATACAGAATTCAGTTCCGATGCAGTACAATATGCACAATGTGAGCACATGCATCTGATGAGTTGGCGTTATCCGCAAGGCAAAGCATTACGTGATCTGATAAGCAAACATAATCTCCATCCCATTACCGCACTTCTGCATCTTTCGGGTAGTAAAAAACGTGCATTATTGAAAAACGGTTTTGTCTTGTGTCGCGATATTATTACGCATCAAAAGCGATTGCCCGAACTCGGGCTTACACCTGATGAGATCGAGCGTCTTGTGCATGATGCACAGCGTTTGTGTTCAAGCTCAACCTAAATATCACCAAATCGCCATCCACCTATCATGGCAATATTGATTCCGATGTCACGCGTTGCTTGCCAACGAGCAAAATATTCTATCTCTTCTTTTTCTTGTTGCAGATAACGTCCCCATATATAACGCGAAAGTTGCATATGTTGCTCACGAGTTGGAATTTCACCCACCTGCATTCCATGACGCTTGCACACCATTTTATAGCCTTCGTAAGCCGCAAGCTGTGATGGTGCACTATACCCACGCTGTATTAGATGCTGAACACCATTCCATAAGACATAATGTAGCGTCGGCAAGTAAGCTAACGGAACATCTTGCCAATCCTTTAATTTTTTAACTATGGCTTTATATCGCGCAAAATCGGTTGGTATGGTAACCATGCTGGTTTTTTTTCGTCTTACATGCATCTTTTTGTATCTTGTTGTCAGATGCTCATCTGCATACGCAATTGCGGTACTCAATGTAGCCAGACTTGCTCGAGCACGGATCCGTTCGCATTGCTCATTAAGTTGTTTTACTAGCTGCGTTCATTGTTCTATAACAGTTGGAGCACATGCAAAAGTTAAAGCCTGTTCAAATGGTAAAGGATTAAAAAAAAGATTTACTTGTGACATTATATAATCAAAAGGCATAACCGTTGGCAATTCTGCAAATGAACCAGGATAATCAACAACCTCAGGCAGTACAATAT
>JAGVLK010000002.1 GCA_020049835.1 Candidatus Babeliales bacterium
AAAAATTCGCGAATATATACAAAATCAATAAATTTTCCGTATAAGCTTCAGAGCATTTCTCCGCGGAAGCCACGGCTTTTAAGCCGTGTGCCGTTCACTGTTTTGAGCGACCAATTGTGCATGTTGGGAGTTTTGATTTTGATGTATTGTTGCAAGCGTCGTCATGAGTATTGACTCATGGCCAAGAGCTTTTGCAAGCGAAGCCATGCCGTGAGTTAGCTGTTCTTGCGTAGCTACATTATTAAGTTTTTGTATGCAGGCAGTGTATTGTTCGCTTACTAAACTTTGTTGGCGACTCTGAATTTCCTGTTGTGCTTGTATTACTTCTAACTGCTTCTTGTTACTAGCCGTAACGGCTTGCATAGTTTCTTTGCAATGTCTTTCAAATTCAGACTGTTTTTCCCATAATGTATCTGCATTACTATGCATTTTTTCATATAAACGTTTCTGTTGTTGAAACTCATGCGTTTTTTGGTCAGTTCTTATTTGTTCATATTTAGCAATACTTTCATCTTTTACAATTAATGCTTCTTTTGCACGTTTTAATCGGGCAGCTTCCAACAGTATTTCGCGTTCCTCCTTAACTTTTGGTTCAGAAAGAATTCTGCCTTTAATTTTTGATGTAATATCTACAAGGGCAGGAATATTTGGGCTAAATGGTAAGTTTTCCGGGAATTGAGTGAATTCTTTTTCAAAATCATTAAGTCGTGTGAGTACATTATCTATAGGTGCATCAATATCTCGTGCTGTTAATATAATTTGAGAAACAAGTGTGTTGCCGGGAATGCCCTGTATATAATCAGTAATTTTTTTATGCATTTCGCCTTTTGTACTGCCATTTTGTACGAGACTCTGAAGGTTTTCGATTCCGGTTAATACTGTTAATGTTGCGAATATTTCATTATAACGGGTTTGCCAACTTTGATAGATTCTTTCATCATCACGTTGATGCGCTCGTTTGTTATTTTGCTCATTAATGCTGTTAACACCTCTCTGAGCCTCTAGCGCAACTGCATTATTGCCCCTTAAACGCTCTATGGCAATGCCTGCAAATATCAGAACACCAGCGCCAACAGCTAGAGTTGCACCAATTGTAGAATTGCTCCAGTTGGAAAAGCAATTTTGCGCTACTGTCGCAGCTGCCGGGAGTAAAGGTGCAGATGCCTCGATTATATCATCATCATTTGCTTTAACCGGTAAGAAAGAACTAAGAATTACCAATGAAGAAAGTAAAGTAGCGCGGGTAGATTTCATATGCATAAACCTTTAAAAAAACTTTATAAATAACGAATGTTGTAAAAGTTTAGCATATTGTGACGATCAAGCAAATATCTTTATGTGTATTTACGCAGATTGTTGTAGTTGAGTTGCAATGGTAGGGTGATTATAGATGCGTGCATAATCATATGCAGTTAATCCATTGCAGTCGCGTAAGTTAGTATCGATGCCTGCATCAATAAGCAGCTGTGCCATGGTGCAGCGATGATGACGAAGTGCATGCATGAGCGCAGAACGACGTGAAGGGCCATGTTGCACATTAATATTTATGTGAGGATGCTTTAACATAGTGCGCATTTTATGCAGATTAGTGCTCTTTGCACATTTAATATACTTGCGATGTACATGGGTGAATTCCGATTTTGCCGGATACATTTGTTCGGGATGAACTATCTGCTGTGCAGTAATTAAATTTTTCTGATGTATTACGCATGAACTTTGTAGGTTACTTTGATGGTGTATTATGCACGCATGCGCGGTTTTTGCTGCGTTGTTGCAGATAGTGACATGAGCGCCATAAGTGCGCAATAATTCTATAATTTCAAGACCGCATTTGATATGCGCATAGTTGGCAGTCAAATGCAATGGGCTGTTACCTTCCGCATCGATACTATTGGCATCCGCGCCATGTTTAAGCAATAAGTTCACAATTTTTGTATTGCGATGTCGAACAGCAATATGCAAAGGGGTGACATCTTGATTATTACGTATGTTCACCAGCGCATGATGCTCAAGAAGTAGTTGAGTAATTTCATAGCTGTCAAGATTTACGGCGTAATGTAATGCGCTGTTACCTAGCTCATCTTTAAAGTTCAACGGAGCTTTTCCAGTGGCAAGATGTTGCGCAACCAGTTTCTTGCTGCCTAATTTCACTGCGCCCATAAAGGGAATATTTGGTGCTGCCATAGTTGTACACCATGCAACGATTGCAATGTGATATGCTTTCACCAGTACCTCCACTCCGACCTTACATCATTTACTAATAGCATATCTTTTCAATTATTCATTGCACAAGTATGTGCACAAAAAAGGTAGACAAAGTCCTAGAGGTAGCAGGACTTTGTCTAACATTAAAGGAGTGAGTGGCAACGTTTAATAGTGTGTGTAGCGGCAGCACGCAGGCGTTTAACATCGATGGTGGGTGCGGGTGTGCGGATTATATTAATATGACGTGAGCTACGACGAGGATCTTGTAAATGCATGCATCTGCTGCATCTACCATTGGCGTATATTTCATACTGTTTATCGCATGGACACGTACAACCAACATAATGAAATTCTTTAGGATCATTTGGACAGGTTAGGTGACAGCTTTGGCTTACGCAGCTTGGTGCGGCAAAGATAATGCCCTGTATACAGAGCATAACTATAAGGTGACGTAGTGATAGGTGCATGATCGCCTCCAATATTTTCCAACCTGCATATCTTCACTACTAACTATACAAATATTAATTTCTGTTTGCAACTAAATATTTACAATATTTGAAAATCGTTTGGATTTGAGCTTTGTTTTTATATATTTTTTTCACTTTTCTTCATATTTTTTCTTTTTTCATAGTCATTTCTTATTTTTTCTTTTTGCGCCTGCCGCGCGGGCATTAAGGGCGTTCTTGTCAACGCCCTTAATAATCCGAGACACAAAAGGAGGGCCTTTTGAATCCCTACGCTCCAACTCAGGCCTCACGCATGAAGCATGCGTTCATGCCTTGCGGATCCGCTAATACGGCCTGCAATAACTTACAATTTACACTTTTAGTCAATCGATCTTCGTTAGCAACTTAACACTATCTCTTGATGAGCGCTTTATCATAAAAGGAGAACTTTTCTCCTTTTAAAACCTCTTTTTTTTCGCACCAGCTTACGGCGCTCGCAAGCACCCTGCGGGTACTAGCTCCTGTCCGCCGAAGCTTTATGCGAAGGCTGGATCGGCCAGCTGAACTGCTACCTGACTTTAACATTATTACGATTTACAGTTGTAAGCAACATGCCCCAAGTTATATATCGTTGGCTTATATAGTGCAGTAATCGGCAATGTAAGAATTTGTGTACGCTTGCCCAAAAGATAATGTTAGAACGCTATCGAAGATCGGTTGATGAGCATTGCAGGTGGCAAGTTATTGCGGACCGTATTAGCACAACCAAAGGCATGAACGCATGCTTCATGCGTGAGGCCTGATTTTGTGCGTGGGATTCAAAAGGTCTCCTTTTGTGTCCTGGATTGTTAAGGAGGTGTGACAAGACACCTCCTTGACGCCTGCGCGGCAGGCGCATAAGAAAATATATAGAGAAAATGGATTTAAAAAAAGAAAAAAATATAAAGAAAAATGATTATGATATCAGATATCATGCAAGATATTTTTAGAACTATCATACAACCCCGACTGCATTGTATGAAACTCATCTATGTACTTACGCATATGAGAGGTATATTCAGGATGTTGCAGTGCAAGGCCCATCGTTGCTTTGAGCCACCCGATAGGTGTGCCAATATCATAACGTGTTCCTTGAACTTTATACGCAAAAACCTTTTCATTCAGCTTCATCATCTGCGTAATGCCGTCGGTTAATTGGAGTTCACCACCAGCATGCGTACCGGTTTCGTCCAATGCTTGGAAAATTTTATGTGATAACACATAGCGACCGATGATGGCCAAATTGGATGGCGCATCTTTGCGCTCAGGTTTTTCTACTAAATGACTTACTTGAAACAGATTGGGAGTTATCTGCTTTTTGATGGCGACCATACCATAGGAAGATGCGCATTCAAGCGGCACTTCTTGTACGGCAATAACGCTGGCCTTTTCTTGGCGAGCGACACGCATGAGTTGGGCTAAGCCAGGTTGCTTGCCCACGATAATATCATCGGGTAAAAAGATACCAAAATATTCTTTACCGATATGATGTCGCGCAAGCCAAATGGCGTGGCCTAAACCTAATGGTTCAGCCTGCCGAATATAGGCAAATTCAGCTTGGCGAATAATGCGGTCAATGCCGGCGATAAAATGAGATTTGTTGCGTTCTTGTAAAAAATGTTCAAGTTCAGGAGCAATATCAAAATGATTAGCAATTGCTTCTTTACTGCGGCCGGTGATCATAAGAAACTGTTTTATATCTGAAGATAAACCTTCTTCAACAATATGTTGTATTGCAGGTTTATCAAGCAGCGGAAGCATCTCTTTAGGAATTGCTTTGGTATACGGTAAAAAACGAGTCCCCAGGCCAGCTGCCGGGATTATTGCTTTTGTTATGTCCATAAGGTTCCTTAAGCGCTACGCAGCTTTTCAGATTTAAAACTGTTCAAGAAATTCTATATTATTACCATGAAATAAACGAATGTCATTGATGCCATATTTGACCATTGCAAGGCGTTCAATGCCAAATCCAAGTGCAAACCCACTATATATTTCCGGATCGATACCGCATGAGCGCAGTACATGTGGATGTACTAACCCCGAACCCAGTAATTCTATCCAGCCTGTGCGTTTGCAAATAGAGCATCCGCCGGTACAGAATGGGCATGATGCATCGATTTCAATGCCGGGTTCAACAAACGGAAAGTATCCTGGACGTGCACGTACGTTCAAATGATCGGTCTGGAAAAAAGCTTTTAAAAAAGTTTGAGCAGTTGCGAGTAAGTTACTTATTGATACCTGCTTATCAACATACAAAAGTTCGCCTTGCATAAACATAAAGTCATGTGAGGCATCAGTTGCCTCGTGGCGAAACGTGCGTCCCGGAGCAAATATAGCCAAAGGAGTGCCACGTTGTGTAAGTGCACGAATTTGTACCGGTGAAGTATGGGTGCGCAGCAATCTGCCGTCACTTATCCAAAAGGTGTCATGTTCTTCACGGGCAGGGTGATCGGCGGGTATGTTGAGTGCTTCAAAGTTATAAAAATCGGTTTCGATTTCCGGTCCTTCAACCACATCGTAACCCATGGAGATGAATATATTCTCCAAATCTTCTATAGTGCGGGTATAAATATGCAGACTGCCGGTCAACTCCTTGCGTACTGATGCGGTTACATCAAAAAAACGTTGTTTTTCTTGCTCGGCACGTATGTTTGCATGCGTGAGCTCTTCAGATTTTTGTAAACAACCGGTTTCAGCTTCCTGTTTTAGACGATTGATTTCAGGGCCAACGGTCCGTTTATCTTCCAGCGAAAGCTCTTTGAGCTGTTGCATAAGCTTGGCAATATGGCCATTGCGTCCCAAAAATGCTATACGAACCGCTTCCAAAGCATCGGATGAAGTGGCTTGTTGGAGGGCCGCATGAAGTTCTTGTTCTAATTTTTTTATGATATCGTGCATTGCATGACCTATATTTTAAGCGAGGGAGAATTGTCAGCATGTAAGTTTAAGGACTAACATATAGCGTAGCAGAGCTCATGCATGATGGCAATCTTGAGATTGTTATAACTTTTTCTCTTTTTAATTGACAATCTTAGCCAATTTCGTATGCTATAGACGAAACATTTCTTGAAGGTATGCCGGGGTAGCTCAGTGGTAGAGCGTAAGCCTGAAGAGCTTAGCGTCGATGGTTCAATTCCGTCTCCCGGCACCATACTTCGCTCTTGGCAGAGCTTCCTACTACGTTAAAACTTCGTAGGACAAGTCGTATGGCCGGCTTGTCTCGGCATAGCCGCAGGCGACGACGGACCAGCCCCTTTCTTCTCTATTTTTTCATCTTATATTTCCATTTTTTATTTCATTCAGGCTATACTGAGTGTACGTTCTGAGAACGAAATGAATCATATGTTGTAAAGTGCCTATATTAGGGGCGTATCAAAAAGGGAGCAAGCAATGAAAAGAATTTATACTATCTATTATGCGATTTTTATGAGCTTAGTAACAGTTGGTATACAGAAGGCTGCGGACGATCAGCCATGCATTGAGGTGGCTGCAAATATTGTTCTTGCCGGCGTGAGCTCGACAGAAAGTCAAAGTTCGCATCGTGATCAGGATTCGCCGCGTACGAAAACAAAAAAAATAGTACAAAAAGCTTATTCGTATCACGCTCATGGGGACGAACCTCGAGCTGGACAAGTTTTTCCTAACTTGAAGGTGTCACAATCGGCAACATCAGAAAGTTTAGTAAGTATCGCAGAGTCATCTGATACATTAACGTTAACCGTGAGTAGTTATCCAGTGACAGGCTACGTGGGAGCATGGCCACGTGATTTATCGGAAGACGCCTTGGACGAACGTCTTGATGGTTATTATCGATTATCAAGATCACCTGCGCGCAAGAGGTACACTAGCAAATTAAATACGCTTGCATCTTTGCGCGAGCGGTTTCCAGCTGTTCGGACGGGGCTTGCTGAAGTAGCACAAAGCACAATACCATCGCAGGAGCAAACAACAAGTGATGCTACTGGAAGCATTCAAGTTGAAAGTTAAGGGTTATGCGACATTCTACTGATAAAGAAGTACAAGCATGGTACGTGCTTGCAGAATTAATTGCGAGCGGACGCAAGGAGCATGCGTTGGGTGTATACCGTTTACTTGCACATAGATTGCGCGATGAGATAGTTGCGCATCATCTGCTTGCGGATATTCTCTATACGTTTGGTGATTATGAAGCTGCACGCGAAGCATATGAACGGGTTGCGCAAGATTCTATTTAAATCTGCAACGTTATGCCAACATCATGCTGATCAAGTACAAGCAATGCCTCTTGTGTAAGCGTGATATTTTGTGCCGCAATAAGACGCAACTTTTTGCCATGTTCTTGGAATATACATTCAAACGGAATGTTCCCCGGAGCCAAATGTTGCTTGATAATTTCCAAATCTTCTTTGCTAATGGCATCAGGAAGTGCAAAAGAAGCCTTTTTTACCGCAGGTGAATTAAAAAACAGCTCGAGCGGAATAAACTCATTGGCAATAATCTTGCATTTATGCGCAGAGGTAGGATCCAATTTTCCTTTTACTAAAAAGAGATTGTACGTTCCTAAAAGCTGCTCAACTTGAGCAAATGTTTTGGGAAACAAAATAACTTCACATGCTGTTTGCATATCTTCAAGCTGTACAAATGCCATACGATCACCTTTTTTGGTGGTGATTTCACGCTTTGTTTTAAGCAATCCGCAGGTAAATACTAAAATTTCTTGCTCAGGTGATGCTTGTTCTGCAAGTTTAAGCAACTGTTCAAATGAACTTACTTTAAGCCACGAAAGTTGTTTACGATAGGTATCAAGCGGATGTGCGCTGATATAAAATCCAACAACCTCCTGCTCTTTTTGTAATTTCTCTTTATCTGACCACTCCGGCCGCGGTGCAAAGCTATGGAGAGCATCCTGTTGCTGGTTACCTGCTGGTGCAAACAGATTCATCTGCCCGGTTGCTTGTGCATGCTTACGCTCAGCTGCTAAATCGATAATATGTGCAAGTTCTTCAGTTTTTTGTGCGCGTGAGCCGGCAAGGCAATCGAGTGCGCCTGCCCAAATGAGATGTTCAATAACTCGTTTGTTGGAGGTGCGCAGATCGATGCGTGAACAAAAATCGAGAATGTCGGCAAACGGTTTTTTGCTCCGTGCTTGCAAAATATCATCAAGGGATGCATGACCGACATTTTTTATACCTTGTAACCCAAACAGAATATTACCCTCTATGACACTAAATTCTATTTCAGAGCGATTAATATCCGGCGGTAATATACCAAGCCGCATGTCGCGTGCTTCTTGCAAATAGAAGGCCATTTTTTCTGCGTTTGTTGCTTCAAGCGAAATGAGGCATGCCATGAACTCAGCGGTGTAATTTGCTTTCAGATATGCCGTTTGATAGGCAATTAATGCATAAGCTGCCGAGTGTGATTTGTTAAAACCGTACCCGGCAAAATAGGCCATTAAATCAAACAGTTCGCCGGCCTTTTTGGTATCATGCTGCAACTTTTGTGCACGATCAACAAAAATTTCCCGTTGCTCGGCCATCACTTCAGCTTTCTTTTTACCCATAGCGCGGCGTAAAATATCCGATTCACCTAAAGAAAAACCGGCAATTGCTGAAGCGATTTTCATTACCTGTTCTTGATAGACAATAACGCCATAGGTCTCTTTTAAAATGGGCTCAAGTTCAGGAAAAAGATACATAATTTCCTGCCGTCCATGTCTGCGTTCAATATAATCGTCTACCATGCCAGAACCAAGTGGGCCTGGGCGATAGAGTGCGTTCACCGCAATAATATCTTCAAATTTATCCGGTTGTAACTTGCGTAATACTTCTTTGAGGCCATCGGACTCTAACTGGAACACTCCTGACGTTTTACCCGCGCAAATAAGCGCAAAGGTCGCGGCATCATCAAGTGGTAATTTATTAATATCAATGGTGACGCCATGATGTTTGGCAATAAGTTTAAGTGCGCGATCAATGAGGGTTAAGTTTTTTAAGCCTAAAAAGTCGATTTTCAAAAAACCGATACTTTCTAGTTCGCTCATAGCATATTGTGTAACCAAATCGGTAGTGCGCGGTGGGATATAAACGGGCAGTACATCTTCAATGGGTTCGGGTGAAATTACAATACCGGCAGCATGTTTTGATGCGTGGCGGGTGAGTCCTTCAAGACGAAATGCGATATCAAACAATTTTTGTACGCGGGGACTGCTGTTAAGCAGATCTTTTAAACGTGGCTCCTGTTCAATAGCTTCTTTGAGCGTAATCTTGAGTTGATCACCAATAAGATTGGTAATCGCATTAGAATCTTCAAACGAAAAGTTAAGTACGCGCGCAACGTCTTTAATTACACCTTTTGCTGCCAGGGTTCCGAAGGTAATAATCTGGCATACTTTATCGTGCCCATAACGATCGCGCACATACTGAATTACGCGATCGCGTCCTTCAATACAAAAGTCGATATCGATATCAGGCATGCTGACACGTTCGGGGTTTAAAAAGCGCTCAAAAAGCAGATTATATTTAATTGGGTCGATATTGGTAATCTCTAATGCCCAAGCAACTAACGATCCTGCTGCAGATCCCCGTCCCGGACCAACCGGTATGCCATTGCGATGTGCCCATTTAATAAAATCACTTACAATCAAAAGATAACCAACAAAACCCATGTTAATAATCAAGTTGACTTCAAGATCAAGACGCGCTTGGTAAACTTCACGCTCTTGTGGTGGTATCATGCCATTGGAAATCAAACGTTCAAGACCGGTTTGGCATTCATGCGTGAAAAACGATTCCGGTGTGTGCTCCTGTGGCAGCTCGAATTTAGGAAAAAATAGTTTTCCTGTTTCAAACTCAAAGTTACACATATCCGCTATTTTGCCGGTATTAGTAAGTGCACTTGGATGCTCTTTAAAGAGTTCATGCATCTCATCCGGGCTGCGCAAATAGGTGCGGCAATCACCGAAACTGTAACGCCCCGGTTCATCAAATTTTGCATGCGTGCCGATACATAACAAGGTTTCATGCGCCTCATGATCATCAAGTGTTGGGTAATGGCAATCGCCGGCTGCCACCAATCCGATACCGCGCTCTGCGCTTAAATCATATAATTTTTGGTTGAGGGTAACCTGTTCTTGCTGATCTTCCGGTTGTACTTCAAGGTAAAAGCGCTCTTTGCCAAATACATTCAGAAACCAATCAACGCGTTCATCAAGCTGTTCACGTTGTTCGTTCATGAGAAGTTTAGGAATATGGCCACCAAGGCATGCGGAGGTGACAATCAATCCTTCTGCATGTTTTTCCAGCATGCGATAATCGATACGAGGTTTAAAATAAAAACCCTGCATAAAAGAAAAGTGAATGAGTTTGCATAGGTTGCGGTAACCAATCGCATTTTCCACCAAGATGATAAGGTGATAATATTTATTATCCGCGCTTTTAATCAGTGCATCTTCTGTTAGGTATGCTTCCATACCTAAAATCGGTTTAATGCCCGCTTTTTTACATTTTTGGAAAAATTTTACTGCACCAAAAATATTGCCATGATCGGTAATGGCAAGTGACTTAAGATCATATTTTTTTCCATAGCCGACGAGCGCATCAAGTGATATTGCGCCATCAAGGAGCGAAAATTCTGTATGGCAATGCAGATGGGTGAACGGTGAACTCATTGATGCTTAAACCTTTTAGACGATGTTTTGTACCTGTTCGCGTGCCTTTTCTATCTCAACTTTAATATCAATAGCGAGTGTAGCAATATCTGCTTCAGAACATTTTGCAGCAATGGTATTAATTTCACGACCCAATTCTTGCAACGTAAAATCGATACGTTTGCCCAGCTCAAGCTCATTGCCGGTAATAAGTTGTCCAAAGTTTACCAAATGATTTTTAAAGCGTACAATTTCTTCATGAATGTCGATTTTATCGAGCATATGAAACAATGACGCCTTGCGTGTTTCCAGCGCATGTTCTGCTCCGGGTTCATATGATTGCAACTCTTGCAAAGCATCTTGCTTGCGGCGGAGCATAAATGCTGCATGAATGCCTTCAATGCGTATAACATTATGTTCCATAATTTGGATGCGCTTGCGCAGATCTTCCTGTAATACTTTGCCTTCGTTTTCCAACTCTTCAATAAGCAACGTGCAGGTGCTTTGCACCAATTCATGTAAGTCACGTTTTATCGATGCATCCAGTAGCTGTTCTTCGGCACTAAACAGATGCGGCAAAGCAATAAGATCTGCAATACTCAAGGTGCCGGGAACGCCGGTTTGCTGTTGTATTTGATGGGCTGCATCAACATAGCTTTGCGCTGTGCTCATTGATGCAGTTATAGAACCTTTAAATACCGATTGGTCAGCAACTGTGATAGCGACAAATACATTGCCGCGCACAAGCCGTTGTTTGAGCTGTTTGATAATATCTGTTTCAAGATTAAGTAATGCATATGGCATTTTGCATATACATTCAAAAAATCTTGTGTTGACCGATTTTATACTCACGGTGGTCGACACTTTTGTTTTATTGCACACAAGCGTCGCCGTCTGTGTAGCAAATCCGGTCATACTGCGCATAGTTATATCCCAGGTTATGCTAAATTGGTAAATACATTCTGTACGTCATCAAGGTCATCAAGCTCTTCAAGAAATTCAAGTGCTGCTGCAGTGTCAGTTTCATTGAGGTTCATAGGTGTTTTGGCAACAAACTCAAAGGTGGCATCATTAACCACAACACCGGGAATTTTCTCCACAGCATGTTTGACCATATCTAATGCTTTTGGATCGCAATAGATCGTAAATGAGCCATCATCTTCTTTAATGTCAGACACATCATAATCGAGCAACTGCTCAAGCAATGTATCTTCAGAGAGCTTTGGCGCAGTGATAGTTACGGCACCGTTTTTTTCAAACATCCAGGCTACGGTGTTCGTTTCACCCAAGCTGCCGCCGGCACGTGTAAATATTCTGCGCATGTCAGCGACGGTACGATTTTTGTTATCGGTTAAGGTGTCTACCAAGACGGCAATACCGCCCGGGCCATAACCTTCGTAGCTGATTGCTTCATACGATTGTCCCGGAAGTTCGCCCGTACCTTTTTTAATGGCACGCGTAATGTTTTCTTGGGGCATATTCGCTTGACGTGCTTTATCAATCAATGTGCGCAGGCGGGGGTTAGTTTCAGGATCTCCCTTGCAGTCGCGTGCGACAACGGTAATTTCTTTAATAATTTTAGTAAAAATCTTACCACGTTTTGCATCGGTGGCAGCTTTTTTGTGTTTAATCGTTTTCCATTTAGAATGTCCGGACATAATACCGATACTCCTTGTTGAAATCAATAACGTGTTACCTCTCATTTAGTGTAGCAATTTTGGTATATCTGTCGAACTCTATACAATAAAACCTTGTCCAACATAGCGTGCTTTGAGCATTGGCAACTTGCTGTGCGGAATTTGGCGTCCGCGCGAAGTCTTTTCCAGATACCCCTTGCGCATCAAATAGGGTTCATATACCTGTTCGATGGTGTCTTTGTCTTCTGCAATCATAGACGCGAGTGTTTCCAGCCCCACGGGGCCGCCATTAAAGCAGGTAATAATTTTCTGGAGCATCAGATGATCAATGGTGGTCAGTCCTTCAGCATCGATGCCTAAAAACTGCAATGCACGGTCAACCAATGCGGTATCTGCGCTGTTTTCATTAGTTACTTGCGCAATGTCACGTACGCGACGCAAAATCTTTTTGGCAATACGTGGTGTACCACGTGCGCAAGCGCCGATTTTAAGTGCCGATTCTTGTGACAAGGTAATACCTAAAAAGGTAGCGCTTTGCATCACTATCTGCGCGAGCTCTTCATCAAGATAAAAATCAAGCCGTTCAAAAATACCAAAACGGCTGCGCAATGGTGCAGAGATGGCACCACTTTTGGTAGTTGCACCAATTAAGGTAAAGGGATTAATAGGCAGATTAATCGATTTTGCACCCGCACCTTGGCCTACAATAACATCTACGCGAAAATGCTCCATCGCGCTATACAGCACCTCTTCCACCGCGATCGGCATGCGATGAATTTCATCGATAAACAAAATGTCACGCGGTTCCAGGCTGGAAAGTATGGCGACTAAATCGCCCGTGCGCTCCATCATGGGGCCGCTGCAGATTTTGATTTGTACTTCCATAACTTGCGCCATAATTTGAGATAAGGTTGTTTTACCTAATCCCGGAGGTCCGAATAACAGTAGATGATCGAGTGGTTCGTTGCGCATTTTGGCAGCTTGTGTGTAGATGGCGAGTTTTTTTTTGAGTTCTACTTGCCCTAAATATTCATCAAATGTTTTGGGCATAAAATCATTGCTCCACTCTTCAGGTGCTTCCTGGAGGGCAATGAGGCTGACATGTTCATCTATAGCGTTCATGGTTTGCTTTCACTTTTTGTCATCCTCGCGAAGGCGGGGATCCAGCTATAAAATAAAAAACAGCAACTAGATTCAAGCTCATGCTTTGATGGTAAGGATAAGTTATGCTGTTATTTGTATTTTCATACTATGATATTTCTATTACTTAGCAGTATATGCAAACCTGTGGCGCATGCCAACAATTTAAAAAAAGCTCACGGCATTAAACCATGAGCTTGTGTAGTTACTGTGCAGATGATTGCCACTCTTTTTTTTGTCTAGCGGCTTTGGGGGGGCAATCCGCAGGTTGACATTTTATGTAACATGTGTAGATTTATGCGTAAGATATGGTTTTTATTAATGTTTAATGAAAAGGTTGATAATGTTATACAAAAAATTTCTTATTGCCGGATTAAACCTTCTGGTGACGATAGGTATGTATGCAGCAGAAAGTAGCGGTGTTATTGTGGGTATAGAGTTACCTGTGGTTGCGCCGTACCAGGGTTCAGCATGTAATCTTTACAGTGGTACAGACAGCGAGTCGTCATACGTGAAGATGTATAGTGATAGGACATTTGGATCTGCTTGTATAAAAGATGAAATGGCTCGGTTTCGCCCTGAAACTTATACTGTGAATGGTCTACAACCAGGAAGCACACCTAATTACCGTGATTGGTTTAATAGAGAATTCTTTTTACCTTATGCATGTGGTGCTAGCATATTTGCCGCAGCTAGTGCTTATATGCACGGCTATTTTAAGACTGAATGGCGCTATATTGCTGGATTGGCTGGAGTGTCTTTACTAGGAGGTTCTCTTTGTGCAGCATATCGCAGACACGTGTTAATGGGTCGTTTGGAGAGCCAAAGACAAGCTGACAGTCAAGCTAGATTGGCAGAGTCGAGGTCGCTTACTGGTATTGATGATGATCCAACCAAATTTGTTACAGCTCATTATTATTTGTGGAGTGGATGCAATTCATATCCTGGATATATGTCTCAATGCCATCCAGGCATATCTGATGAAAAAGAAATGTACCCTACCCAAGAGCAATGTGATGAGCTCTCAAAATATATACTACGCCAGTATATACCGGCAAGAAGGGGAGTACTAGGTAATGCAGCTCTGGAAGGACGCGAAGCAAGAGAACGTGTTCTTATTGGTAATAGAGTAGGCAAGCGCACAGCGGCAACCTTAGGTACATTGTGTACAATCGGTGGATTAGCGGCGCATATTAAAAAAAGTTAATGCGATATACAGTGCTATTATTAAAAAGCCTATGGCATAAACACCATGGGCTTTTTCTTTTATAATGCACGAATTCTGTCAACGAGCGTTCCAGCTTGGCGCCAACCAATAATGTTTCCTGCAGATCTTGTTGAATTGGTGTCGCCCGCATAAACAACAAATCCATGTGCAGGATCTGCGTTTGCTAAATCATTCCAATAGGTAAGGCCGCTAAAATAACTGCCGCTGATTGTTTGTCCGGCTTTGATTTCAATGGGGAAGAGCTGCTCAGCTCGTTCGATAATGCAATCAACTTCATGCTGTTTGTCGCCCCAAAAATAGATATGTGGTGCGCGATCAATATTGTAAAACTGTTTGTGTAGATCGGAGATGATCATTGTTTCAAACAATCCGCCGCGTAGATAATGTGTTTGTAGTTGTTTTTCATCTTCGATGCCAAGCAGACTACATGCAAGACCCGGATCGAAGAAAAATATTTTTGGCGTTTTAACCAGGCGACGACTAAAATTTTTGTAATGTGGCTGCAATAAAAAGATAATGTAACTTGCTTCTAAAATTGAAAGCCATGCCTTTGCCGTTGCAGCACTTATTCCGGTGTCAGCAGCCAACGATGCAAAGTTTGCCGGTTGGCCAATTCTGCCGGCGCACAATTTTAAAAAGCGCACAAATGTACTGAGATCTTCAACTTTGCCCAACGTACGGACATCGCGTTCTACATAGGTACGTAGGTAATCACGATACCACTTTGTCGGATCATAATCTTGGCCGTAAATGATAGGATACAACCCTTTAAGTAAGAGCGTTTCAGATGTTTCCGGAAGGTTACCAGCCTGTTTAAGTTCATCGATAGACAGTGGAAGTAACGTATGAATAGAAATTCTTCCTGCCAATGTTTGCGTGATTGCTTGATTAACAGTAAAATTCTGTGATCCGGTTAAAATATAATAGCCCGGTCTACGCTGAAGATCTACCGATGTTTGAATGTAAGAAAGTAGAGTTGGTACATGTTGGACTTCATCTAAGATGATACCATTTTCATTTTCATGATCTTTTAAAAACTTGCGAGGATCAGTTGTGGCAAATTCGCGCACATCATAATCTTCAAGCGAAACATAACTATGCTTTGGAAAAGCTTCGCGTGCTACGGTAGTTTTGCCCGATTGTCTTGGCCCCAAAATAGCAAGTACGGGAGCTTTTTTGGCATCTTCAATTAAAATTTTGGTTAAAGTGCGCGCAATAAGCATTTTTTATCTCTCCTTAGGAAAAAACAGCCAAATATGGACAAATCTTACCAAAAATATAAGATTTGTCCAAGAAAATAGCCAAAATCAAAAAATAGATCGAATTGATGCATTAATCAAATAGTATTATTTCTAATTTATCTAGCACCGGCTCTAACAGTTCAATTGCCTCATGATTGCCGAGTACCCTTGCCAGCTTAAATGCCTCATTGTAGTATGTAAAAATCTTCTGCCAATTAGCTTCAATATCGTTATCACCAAAATACAGCGTTCCGATTTTCATAAGAACGCTCAGGCGCGTTTGATCGTCGAGTGTAGGCATTGCAAGCGCTTCCTCAAAATAATGAACTGCTTTTTCCGGATTAGGGGTAACGCGATTGTCATCGGTGTAGATGGCGCCAACGTGAGCGAGTGCTTCAGCACGGAAAGCATCTGGTAATTCCGGTATTGCCAGAGCTGCTAAATAATAATTTAAAGCCTGCTGCCAGTCTTGTTCAATGCCATGTTGGCCATGAAAATAGATAGCAGCGATAGCAGAAAGTGCACCTGCACGCAATGCATCAGGGAGTTTAGGCATGGCCAAAGCTTCTTGATAATATGCCAAAGCCTTTTGCCAATCAAGAGTAACGCCATTGCCGCCATCATCATACGTAGCTGCGATAGCAAAAAGAGTGTGAGCGCGCACATCAGCTGGTAATTCTGGCATTGCCAGAGCTGCTTGATAATAGAGTAATGCAGAGTTCCAATCGGGTGCAACGTTATCATCGCCGTCATCATAGATATTGCCTATGATGCTCAACGCGCATGCGCGTAACTTTTTTTTGAATGCAGTTATATTAAGTGCCAAGTTGAACTGTTCGAGTGCTTGTATATAATTTGCGGTAACGCCATTGCCGCTATGATAATATATCTGACCGATATTAAAATGGGATTGAGCGCGATATTTATCCGGTAGTTCCGGTAGCGCAAGCGCTGCATTATAATAACTGATCGCGGCTGCATAATCTTGTGCTTCTCCTTCTTCAGCATAGGTATTTCCGATAGCTGTTAATATTCTTGCACGATCTTCAGCGCTGTTTTCGGGGCTTTCCAGTAGTTCTTGCAGTGATGCTAGTAAATCGTGTCTATCGCTATACTCTGCATGAAGATATGCTTTATTGACCAGTACGGCATGCCACAAGCTTGCGGCATTTTTATATATATAGGTAACGGCTAATGCTATACAGCCAAAGGCTATAAAGGCTATAATAAGGGGTTTTTTGTTGATGCTCATAGATTATCTTAATTACTTCTTAACGTATATTGTGTAAACTAAAACTATGTTGAACATCAGTATAGCAAGTTAAACATAAAGTTGAACTGAATTTTGTATGATTAAGCGCACTATTTGGAGATTAAACTATGTACCACAAACTCTTTCTGTTGGTTGGATTGT
>JAGVLK010000005.1 GCA_020049835.1 Candidatus Babeliales bacterium
GAACGCAATCCGAAAGGCCGCTGAGGGTGCTAAAAATTTTTATGATGCAGCAGTTCAAGCCCTGTCTGAAATTTGCACAGCTTAATGCGGGACGCTATACTTGGAAAAAATCTCTATGTACAAGAAATAGCTGCAATGGTAAAACGTCTTATTAAGGTCGCTGGTGCACGTAAGATTCGCGATGTGATTTATTTTTGGGCAGGGTTATCGCTTAAACAGGTAGTTGCATTTAAGGATATTGTAGCGTTTGCTACCAGCGCAAAAGATAAGAAGTCACTTTTGAAGCAAATGATTTGTTTGGGTTTGCCGTGTGACGTTAATAATCCTGATGAGATGCAGCTAGTAGCAAGTATTATACCGGTAATGGTTGATCTTTTACCGCATGTTGCCGATGATCCTGATCTTATCCAAGAGGCTGTGTCAGAGATTGAGGATGGTGTTAAATTGCTTGTTGAGCATGCAGTTATAGATCAAGCGCAAGCAAATGCTATGCTTGTACAATACGCATTTCACAGCGGCGGTTAGGCGCTTGTGCCATACGATCACCCGGCACCATAGTCTTTTCAGCACCACAAGCTACAACGCGAATAGAATCTGCCGGTATACCAGCTTTAACTAAACGATCATACACAGCACGTGCACGACGATCGGAAATCTTTTTGTTATATTCCTGTTTACCCGCGGCGTTGCATGCATGGCCTTCAATAACTACCGCCAGCTTTTGGTCCGGCGCTTGTTGCATATACTCTTTGCAGCGGGCAATGTTGCGTTGCAAGATCTCTTCTTGATCAGGGGTTATGGTGCAGCTATCATACCCAAAGCAGATCGGGCTAAACTCTAATTTGGTAGTATCATGTTCTTGTGCCCAGGCAACCATTTCATGTTGTTGCGTAAATTCTCCCAGATTTTCATCATATACGCTATAAAACTGTTCAGGCTTGCCGGCAATAGAGGTGCCAAGTGCATCGATATGTTGTTGGGTAGGGGTGCTGTTATGTTTGTTGCGCCACTCTTTTAAGCAGCCGGACATAGTCATAAGGGCAGCAATAGTCAGTATACTGGTAGCTTTTTTAAACATATATTTCTCCTTTTTTGGGGGGCATGTTCTATATGTTGGGACTTTATCACACTTTTTTTTAATTTTCTACTCATTATGCGTAAGATTATGTATAGTATATAGAAAAGGGCATTTTTTGAATTTTTTGCATTGGATTATTAACGACTTAACATAAGTCGAAAAACTGGTACGTATGAAAAAGATAATAATAAATAAAACACCATGGCAGACACGAATTGCGATTACTCGTGATAATCGACTGCAAAATATATATTTTTCCGGGCAACCGGGTCAGATGACGCATTTAGAGCGTCTTTATTTTAAAGGTAAAATTACCAAAGTATTGCCGGGCATACAGACGGCGTTTGTGGATATCGGTCAGCCAAAGGCTGGATTTTTGCATATCTCTGAAGTTGACCGTGATTTGGCCATCGAGCGTATGAGTAAAGATATGCAGGTGGATGAGGATCAACCGCAGCCTAAAAAATTTATCAGGCGCGAAAAGCTTGATATCAGCAAGGTATTTAAAGAGGGTGATGATGTCCTGGTGCAGGTGAGCAAAGAGCCCGTGTACGAAAAAGGGGCAAAGTTAACCACCTGTTTTACGCTGCCGGGCCGTTTCTTGGTATTAATGCCCAATATTCCCCGCATCGGTATTTCCAAAAAGATTGAAGATCGCGAAGAGCGTATGCGCTTGCGCGAGATTGTCGGCTCACATCTGCCTGAAGGTATGGGTGCAATTATAAGAACTTCATCGCAAGATCATACCAAACAGGAAATTGTAAAAGATTTAAATTACTTGGTATCGTTGTGGGCTGCGATTTTAAAAAATTTTGAAACAGCAGCAGTTGCTGAAAAGATTCATGAAGATTTGCCATTATCACTGCAGATTGTGAGGGATAACCTCGATGATGATGTGGAAGCAGTAATTACTGACGATCGTGATAGCCAGCAAGAGATCTATAAATTTATTAAAAAAAGTGCACCGGAATATTCTGAGTTGGTGCGCTATTATAATAACCCGATCAATATATTTGATTTCTATGGTATTCAAGATCAAATTGAACAAGCACTGGAGAAAAAGGTTGAGCTGAAATCCGGCGGATCGCTCATCATAGAAAGTGCTGAAGCAATGACGGTAGTGGATGTTAACACGGGTAAATTTATCGGTAAAACGAACTTAGAAGATACGATTTTAAAAACCAATCTGGAAGCTGCTGAAGAGGTGGTACGCCAGTTGCGCTTGCGCAATATCGGCGGTTTGATCGTAATCGATTTTATCGATATGGCCACATCGCAAAACAGACAGAAATTAATGCGCCACTTTGAAAAGATGCTCAAAGAACAGGATCGTTTTCAGTCGGTGGTGCTCAAAGTTTCTGAATTTGGTCTGGTGCAGATGACGCGTAAACGTTCGGGCAAAACATTGGAGCAGCAGCTGACTGAAGGCTGCCATTGCTGCAAAGGGTCAGGTCGCGTTATGTCGCTGCAAAATGAGTGCTTTATGCTGCTTGCCTCGCTGGAAAATGAGCTTAAAGAGGTTGCTGCGCATGCTGAATGCACGGTGTATGTGCATCCGGATATGTTTGCGTATATTACCAAAGATCAGTATAACTCTATTTTGGCGCTGGAAAAGATGTTCCAGGGTAAAATCGTGCTGGAAAGCAAAGAGGGGTTGGTGCGCGCGGAGCATCATATTCGCTTGGGGTAAAAATGCGTTGCGATTGCAGCAAGATATGCTTGTGTTAAACTATATCCTATAGACCGGTTGTATCACGTAATTTCTTGAATAAAAGGATATATATGTCCAAGCATGTTTCTGTACTGGATCAGTACCCTGATTATGCCCTCAATATCGGCATCGAGGTGCATGTCCAGCTTACCACTGCCAGTAAGATTTTTTGTGCAACTGCCAATGGCGGCGGCACGACTCCCAATAGCTGCATCTGTATAGTGTGTGCTGGATATCCTGGTGTGTTGCCGGTTTTAAATAAAAACGTACCAAATTTAGCTATTTTGGCAGGGTTGGCGACTAACTGCCAAATTACCCGCCGCTCAATCTTTGCACGCAAACATTATTTTTACCCTGATTTGCCCAAAGGTTACCAAGTAACACAAGCGGATGAACCCATCTGCACGCAAGGTTATATTCCCATTGTATTAGAAGATGGGTCGATCAAAAAAATCAGACTCATTCGTATTCATATTGAAGAAGATGCGGGCAAAAATATTCACGCTGCGGGCACCAACGAAAGTTTTGTGGATCTTAATCGTGCCGGTACGCCCTTGTTGGAAATTGTTAGCTACCCGGATATCGAAAGCACGTATGAAGCCAAAGCGTATCTAAAAGCACTCCATCAAATTGTGCGCTACATTGGCGTATGCACCGGTAACATGGATGAAGGTGCCTTTAGAGCAGATACTAATATTTCTGTGCGTAAAAAAGACGCAACAGAAATGGGTACACGTTGCGAGCTTAAAAATATCAACTCGTTCAAATTTATTGGCGATGCGGTTGAATATGAAATTGAGCGTCAAATCGATATGCTTGAAAGCGGGCAAAAAATAGTACAGCAAACACGTTTGTGGGATACGCAACAAAAAGTTACGCGTGCTATGCGTTCTAAAGAGGAAGCGGCGGATTATCGTTATTTCCCCGAGCCGGATTTACCTATTTTAGAAATTGATGATGCATGGATTGAGCGTATGCGTGCACAACTTCCGGAATTGCCGTTTGCCAAAGCACAACGTTTAGTGCAAGAAGGTTTAAGTGCGTATGAAGCTGATATCATTGTAGATGACAAAGATTTAGCCGATTATTATGAAGCTGCACGTGCATTAACCGGCAGCAAACAGTTGGTTAATTGGATACTGCGCGATCTGCTTGGTTACTTGAAAGAGCACAAAATGGATCTGGCTCAATGCTGCATGACACCAACCTATATGGCGCATTTAATGGATCTGCTTGATAAAGGTGTTATTAATGCTGCTGCAGCAAAAGAGGTATTTGCAGCCGTTGCTGCTACCGGCCAACACCCGGATGATGTAGTCAAAGAAAAAGGGTTGCAACAGATCGGTTCAGTTGATGAGCTGGAAGCTATCGTGAAAGCAACCATTGCGGCATACCCGGAACAGGTTGCACAGTATCGTTCAGGTAAAGATAAGATGTTTGGATTCTTTGTTGGCCAGGTGATGAAAGATACCAAAGGCAAAGGTAATCCTGCAATTATTAACGATCTGTTAAAGAAGAATTTATAAAATTTAAATGCTATATTTTTTGTTATAGGAATGCTCATGCAACGATCAGGGCGCACCATTGGATGTGGAGAGGTTAGACAAGAGTTATTAAACAAACGCATTAAACTTGCCGGTTGGGTAAACCGTCGTCGTGATCATGGCGGACTTATTTTTATTGATATGCGTGATCGCAGCGGTATTATGCAGCTGGTGTTTAACCCCGATTTTAATAAAGCTGTGCATGAGCTTGCGCATCAATTACGCTCTGAAGATGTTATTGAAGTTGAAGGTACCGTGGTTAATCGTTCACCAGAAACAGTAAATCGTGAGCTGGCAACCGGTGCATTTGAGTTGCAAGTTGATAAACTGGTAATCTTGAATAAAGCGAAAAATTTACCATTCACGCTGGAAGAAGCGGAAAACGTTGATGAGGAGTTGCGTCTTAAATATCGTTACATCGATTTGCGACGTGATGCTATGCAACACAAATTTGCATTGCGCAACAAGGTGACCTTTGCAATGCGTGAATTTTTGATAAAAAGGGGGTTCTATGAAATGGAAACTCCAATATTGACTAAGAACACACCGGAAGGTGCTCGTGAATTCTTGGTGCCTTGTCGTACGCATACGGGCACATTTTATGCATTACCACAATCTCCGCAACTGTATAAACAGATTTTAATGGCAAGCGGCTTTGAAAGCTATTTCCAAATTGCGCGCTGCTTTAGAGATGAAGATTTACGTGCCGATCGTCAGCCTGAATTTACCCAGCTTGACCTTGAAATGTCATTTATTAATGAGCAAGATATTCAAGATATTATTGAAGGGTTAATTGCGCATGTGTGGCGCACCGCATTTAATGTTGAGCTGCAGCTGCCATTTGAGCGCATGCCGTATGACGTTGCGTTTGGTACCTATGGATCAGATAAACCTGATGTGCGTTTCGATTTACCGATTCATGATATATCGAGCGTATTTGCAGACACGGAACTTAAATTTTTGCGCACAACATTAGATAAAGGTGGCAAGGTTGGTGCATTAGCGGTGCACGATCATGAATTTTCACGTTCTGAACTTGATGCAATGGTAGGCCGTGCACAGAAACTGGGTGCAAAAGGTTTGCTGTGGTTGCGCTTTAAAGATGGCAAACCGGATTCTCCGGTGGCAAACTTCTTGTCGCCAAACTTTTTAGATGAACTCAAGAAATCTATTCCGCAAGCATCTGCAAGCACTACGCTCTTTATTGTAGCAGGTCCGTATGATGAGGCCTGGACAATTCTTGGCAGATTGCGCCTCTTGCTTGCCGGTGATCTTAACTTGATTGATCCCAATGTACATCGCTTTTTGTGGGTTACCGATTTCCCGCTCTTTGAATATGACAAAGAATCTAAAGCATATGCAGCGGTGCATCATCCATTTACCAGTCCACAAGAGGGTTGGGAAAAGCTCGATCCAAAAGATATGAAAGCCCGTGCGTATGATATCGTACTCAACGGTATTGAACTTGGCGGCGGGTCAATTCGTATCCATGATGCTGCAATGCAAGATAAAGTATTTGATCTGTTGGGATTGGATAAAGCAACAGCGCAGAAAAAATTCGGATTTCTATTGGAAGCATTGCAACTTGGCTTTCCACCACATGGCGGCCTTGCAATCGGCATTGACCGTTTGATCATGTTAATGACCAAAAGCGCATCGATTCGTGATGTTATTGCGTTTCCTAAAACTGCGCGTGGTTATGACCCAATGATGGCTGCACCGACAACAGTTGATGAAGCTCAGTTGCGTGAATATGGCTTAAAGTTTGCGCCGATTAAGAAAGAGGCGTAAACATATGTGCGGTCTAGCCGCACATGATAATTTGTTGAATGAAAAAAGAGCCCGATGTACAGATGTATGTCGGGCTCTTTTAGTACTTATTTTAACGCGAACTTGATCTAAGAAGTTTTATAAAAGCTAATCAAATTCAGCATTTTTGTCTTCCTCGCGAAAGCGGGGATCCAGCAATTTTAATAAAAACAGATAAAATGAAATATTAATCACTGGATCCCCGCTTTCGCGAGGAAGACAAAGCCGTCGCTCTATTGGCTATGGAGTGCGCAGCAAAAAACAGGGATTATATTTTATTTAATAGATCGGGCTATTTATTTTGATGACTTATTCTAGATTTTAGTTTTACTGAAAAACGTACATTGTTCATACTTGCCGGTACCACTTAAATATTGACCTGTTAAAGATCTAAAAATAAATCCTGTAATCACAGTTCCCAGACTAACTATACCGCCTTCTGTAGTAAATCTATGTTTATATAAACTATAGATTAAACCGAATAGTCCACCCCAGACAATACCTTGACACATGTTTTCGCTAAGACAGTTACCGGCTAATTCGCTGCCATGTTTTAAATGATACGCGATAGTATTATTGTAGAAATTGGGATGATGGCTGCTCATTGCGCCACCATGCATAATGGTATTGATAAAAAGTGGATTGGTGTTTCCCTCTGCCTTATATCGATAATAACGGCAGTTATACCATGTAGCGCTGGCAACTGTTGCAAGTGCGCCAAGCGTAGCTCCTGCTGCAACCGGTACTGTTGCTTGTGCAAGAATGTTGCGATCAAATCCATCTTTTACCGTACCGAAATGTGTGCCTGCAATTTGTAAAGCATGTTTTAACGTATCGTTAGCGCATATTTGTTGCGCCAATGTTAAGCACAAAAGGGTTGTCAAAAGCAAGCGTTTCATAGTTTGAATCCTTGTTTACTGAATTCTAGATAATCTGAAATCACGAATCAAAGCGATACCAGAAACTAATAGAGCTGCGGTAGTTGCACAAGGAATAGCTACAGGGATAGTATATTGTATATTTTCAGCTGAGTAGATTGTGCCTAACCGATTAGTTGACGTTATCCAAAGATGATTATATACATGCTGATATACGTCTTTAATATCATCTATTTTTGTTTTTTTCAGATTTCGTAGGGGTAATTGTTCTGCATTATGTGGGGCAGGCGAACTGCTTTTCATCCAGCTTCTATAGTCAGCTGTAACATCAGCGCCAAGCTTATGCTGATTAAAATATCCTTCATATACTGGTACAGGGTTGCATACCTCCTCGTTCTTACTATTTGGTTGCCACCTTTCCGTAAATCCCTCAGCTAGCCTACGGACCGCTCTGATCATTTTCTCCGGATCAGTTCTGAGATTAATAATATCTTGTTTTTCGCTATTGTTTGCTGAGATGTCGTCCCATGATCCATAGATGCCCGCTGCTGAAGCTAGTGATGCACAGAGTAGAATATGTTTCCAATTGACTGCCAAAACATCAGTTTCATGCATTACCCATAAACATGAACCTAATAACGCAGCAAAACCGCTACTCCACCTGAGATAATCATATATATTTTTGTTTGGCAGCCTATGATGAGTATAAGCTTGTGAAGCTGTTGCAGCGGATATAACTTCATTGCGAGTGAACTTACGAAATAGACCGGGTATTATAGGCTTCATTGTTTCTTCAAATTGAGAAGGTTCATTACGGCTAAACCCTCCTGATGAACAAAATTGTGAAAACGCTTTAGGTATATTTTTATGAGGTAACGGCATGCAATTTATATTTGCCAATTGAGCAAATGTGCCTGTGTAATTAACTGGCGGAAGTTGCAGAGAGTTGCTCGATGATGCTCCGTACGCTTGTCCTATAAATATTAAGCCTAACAGACTTGCAAAATGTAAACGTTTCATATTTTTATCCTTTATTCAAAAAAAGTTGTACGCAATTGCGACAAATAATAAGGTTTACAAACTTTGTTAGCTATAAATGATACGCCATATCCTGAAATACTTGCACCGACAGCTATTTTTAAACCATCTTTGATGCCATGTTTATACAAGCCATATAGAATACCGAGTATTGTACCTCCGATAATACCTACGTTCCAGGTATGACCTATATTATGTATTTCTGCAAATGTTTCAGATCCACCCGCTTGACCACCATAAACCAATGTATTGATAAATTTGTTATTACATTGTTCTGAGTAAAGATTGCTTGCAGTTTCATACAGATTATGTGCAGCTCCTGCTTTGCCTATTGTATAAACTGTACTTGCAGCTAAACCGACCGCAACAGGTATAGTTGCTTGTGCAAAAAAGCTGCTGTTATCAAATGTGTTCTTTGCAGAAATAAATTGTGTGCCCACTGTTTGCAATGCATGTTTTAACGTGTCATTTGCGTGAGCTTGTTGTGCACAGGTGATGCCTAAAACGGCGCTTAAAAGTAAACGTTTCATAGTGTTATCCTTTTATGAATTTAGTGCCAAGGTCATATAAAATATTGTTGTGTATCATTGTATTGCATGTGAAACCTGCAAGCAATGAGCCGGCTGTTATCTTAAAGCTATCCGAAATAGTATTTTTATAAAAACTATATAGAATTCCTGCTAAACCAAACCAGAACATATTTTGTTTGCATATGTCGGTGAGACCTGAAAACAGTTCCTTTTCCTCATGTATATTTTTTTCATTTATTATGCGGGTTGTGCTTATTCTACCGCCATGCAGTGTAGTATGACCAAATGGATATTGCTTTTCAGGGTCTACATTATAACGTGTATGAGCATAGCCTGCATAGATTGCATTTCTACATAGACCAACTGCCAATCCTGCGGCCAATGGTATAGTTGCTTGTGCAATAAGACTGCTGTTATCAAATTTGTTTTTGGCAGAAATAAGCTGTGTGCCTGCAATTTGTAATGCATGGTTGAGCGTGTCGTTAGCGCATATTTGTTGCGCACAGGTGAGGCCCAAAAAGATAGTTAATAATAAACGTTTCATGTTTTTTTATCCTTCATTTAAAACATCTGTGTATAATCTCTTGTCCCCCTTTGAAGCCCTCCAAAAGAGATTATATTCACTTATTATGATACCAGAATTTAAAATTATGTCAATTTTAATTTAAAACAAAAGTCGTTGATTTTGAGCTTTAAATTAAAATCAGCACACAATTCTAGCATAAAAGTTGTGCGTTTGTTATGCTGAATTATAGAAAACGCACAGATTTAGGAGTAATATGTTTAAAAGAACCTTAGGAACAGAATTAATAGCCTATAGTAAATTTCCCGTTGTGGCCTTGCTTGGACCACGTCAATCAGGAAAAACTACGCTTGCAAAGGCAGTTTTTTCCAAACACACCTATATTTCTTTTGAGGATGTTACTGAGCGTACTTTTGCCGCAGCCGACCCCAAACGGTTTCTGGCGATTAATGAAAATGAACATGGCATTATTTTGGATGAGTTTCAGTATGTTCCTGAGATTTTATCCTATATCCAGCTTATCGTTGATGAGAAAAAGCGCCCAGGGTACTTCATTCTCATCAGTTCTCAAAATTTTTCGCCAGTCCGACGTAGTGTCGCCAAAGCTGCAAGCGATGGCAGGGACGAAGACGGAGCAAATCAAGCAATTAGCCAATCACTTGCAGGGCGCGTAGGGATATTAACATTGTTGCCGTTATCCATTGCTGAAATGCAAGAAAGTAACATTTTACCTGTCACTGCAGACCAGCTTATCTTTAACGGTTCATATCCACGCTTGTACGAAGAACATTTTTTGCCGCGGCAGTTATATCCATCCTATATTCAGACTTATCTTGAGCGCGATGTACGCATGCTCGAAAACATTGGAGATTTAACCGAGTTTGCACGTTTTACGCAACTGTGCGCCGGCAGAGTTGGGCAACTATTGCATATTGAAAATCTTGCAGATGACACGGGCATCACAGCGGTAGTCGCAAAACATTGGCTTTCGATTTTAGAAGCGAGTTATCTGATTTTTCTATTGCAGCCACATCATAAGAATTTCAACAAACGTGTTACCAAAGCGCCAAAGCTCTATTTTTATGATACCGGTATCGCTTGTTCGCTCATGCGTATAAACTCCACAGATACGCTGGCAGTGCATCCATTGCGTGGTGCATTGTTTGAAAATATGGTTATCGCTGATTTGTATAAGCAGTATTATAATCAAGCCGTTCGCCCACCAATCTTTTTCTGGCGCGATCAAAATGGTCGTTATGAAATTGATTGTATTATTGAGCATGATGCATTGCAGTTGGTACCGATTGAGATTAAATCAGGACAAACTATTGCACGTGATTATTTTAAAGGCTTGCAAGCATGGCGTGAAATAACGGAAAGCCCGCAAACACATGGCTATGTTATTTATGGTGGCGATGCAACGCAAGATCGCAGTCAAGGGATGGTATTGCGTTGGCGGGATATGGGGACGTTAGTTAAGCGCTTGGGATAGAAATCGATTGCATCTCTAGGCTTTATTTATGTCTTCATTTTTGTCATCCTGGTTTCCGGGATCCAGACCACCAGAATTACGATTAAAAGATGGTTTACGAAAGAATAAAGAGTCTGCTCAACATGATCAAGAACAGTATTCTGCCACACATCGTTCTCAAAAATAGAATCCTTCGGCCTGGATCCCGGAAGCCAGGATGACAAAATTGAAAAGCTTAATCATGTTTTTAGAAGGATTAACCTTATTTCATTCCTCAAGTTTCTGCACAACTGTCTTAATGCTATCCCATGTGTAGATGCGATAATGCATATAATTTAAATTAGTGTCGCCAGCGTAAATCAGGTATGCAGGATCATTTTCAACATGAGCAATCTGTTGCCATTGCGATATACCTTTGAGTAATGTATTGCTAAAGGTCATGCTGGCTTTGATTTCTACAGGAATAAGGGTGTCGTACCGTTTTTCAAACACGCAGTCCACTTCATGCTGTTGTGTATCGCGCCAATAAAAAAGATGTGGTTTTTTATGCGCATTATAACGATATTTAAACATTTCTGTTATTGCAAATGATTCAAATAGATTGCCGCGAATTGGATGTGTAAAGAGCTCTTGTGCTGATTGAATACCCAGTAATGCGCACACTAAGCCGGTATCATAAAAATAAAGTTTAGGCGTTTGAATAATGCGTTTACTATAGTTATTGTAATGGGGAGCTAACTGATACACAATATAACTGGCTTCTAGAACGGAAAACCAGGATTTAATGGTATTAGGGCTCACGCCTGCATCTCGTGCTAGTTCAGCAAAATTTAATATGGAACCAATACGTGCGGCACACAGTGCAATAAATTTTTGAAATGATAATATATCACCAATTTTTAAAATCTGACGAACGTCACGTTCAATATAGGTAGCAATATAATCCTGTACCCATATTTCAGGGTCAATTGGCTGTGCATAAATACGTGGATAAAAACCCTTTATAAGATTTTCTTCCAGCGTTGGCGCAAGCAGATTTGCTTGACGGAGTTCATCAACTGTTAATGGTAATAACGTTAATAACGTTACTCTGCCTGCAAGACTTTGACTAATGCTTTCCAGTAGGGCAAAATTTTGGGATCCGGTAATAATAAAGTGTCCCGGACGATACGCTTCATCAACTATAGTCTGCAGATAAGAAAACAGATCAGGCGCATGTTGAATTTCATCGATAATTAAGCCTTTACCTTGCGCAAAGGCTGCAAAAAACTGTCGTGGATCATCTAAAGCTATCCTGCGTCGATCTAAATCTTCCAGGGTGACGTAGGTATATTCAGGGAAGGTCATTTTTGCAAGGGTGGTTTTGCCGGATCCAAATGGACCGGTAATGGAAACTACCGGGAATTGACGCGCCATGCGCTCTAGGATTGCTTGGATTTCTCGTTTAATATGCATGTGTTATTCTGTGTATGTATGTGAGCTAAGAACGTGCGAAAGTTATCATGTAATCAATATTTTGTCATCCTCACGCAAGTGGGGATCCAGGCATAAAATGAAAACAAATGATTTAATACTGGATTCCCGCAAGCGAGAATGACACAGCCGTCGCTAGCAGCTATGGCGTGCGCAGCAAAAGGTATCATTCGCCCAGGTAGTATAATTGCTATCGCATAGAGCGTCAAACTTAGGATAATATGCAATGGCATAGCGGATAATATGAAGTGTAATTGCGGATTATCCGCAACAATACTGATTGAAAGCATTAAAAAAAGCACCTGGCTGCAAACCAAGTGCTTTAATATTTTTCCAAAAGGTTATTTCTGTGGTTGTAATGTTTCTACGAAATCATAGAACTGCTGGCATCGTCCTGCCGGATCGGTAGAAAGATTACTCATTTCTTTTGCGTCATTAAGCTCACTATTTGTAACTCCGCATTCAGTATATTTTTTCGCCATAGCAAGAGCTTTAGGGCTTCCGCATAATCGGGCAAGAATAACTAAAGGGGTTATTCTTTCAATTTCAGGAGTTTGCTCAATGTATGTTACAAGTTGCTTTAAGGACGACACAGCGCTTTCTAAAATCGCATAATCTTTAGATTGAGGGGCATCGCCAGTTTTCATTGCATTCTTAAGATCTTCTTCGCTTTTCCGTACTTCATATAGCAAGTTTGCAAAATAATTGAAATCATATGCATTGGCTGTACTCGCACATAGAGTTGTAAGAATCAGTAGTAATAGATGTTTTTTTATCATGGTTTTCCCATAGAATATTTGGTTTTAAATATGTTTATATAATTTCAGACAAACTTCTTATAAAGCAGCGATATCGCTTAATGATCTTATCGGGCGAAGCTTGTCCAGCTTGCCAACTACAACATACTGGTCACGTTTGTCCGCTTCTGCGTACAACTGTGCAATAGATCTGATTGGCGCATCTATACGATCGCTTTGTGTAATTGGTGCATAGGAAGTTTGATTCAAGAAATCATAAATTTCATCAGTAAGCTCGGCAGCCATTGTTGTGTAGCGTGATGATTGCCCAGCAACAGACCCGGGCGTACCGGAGTAATGAGCTTGCAGTGCCATTTCTTGTGCATCACCACCTTGCTCCACATATTCATGAATACGCGTTAACATCTGTTTGCGTGTTGCCGGATGTTGCAATTGTAACAATGCAGGGATTACCGTGGTACGATTTGGTTCATGCTGCATCCATAGATTACCCATGGTAAATAACGTACCCGGCTGGCCACAGAGTTTTAAATTAAGTGCAGAACTTGATTTACGTTGTTCAAAGCCGATAGTTGCTTGCAAGAAACCTTCCTGAAGAAATCTAAAGCTATATTTATCATGTAATGTTTGCATGTGCGGTGTCATGGTTGCAAATTTTTCTAATGTTCTGGTTAATGTACTTTGTCCGTATGCCGCAGGTAAAGCGACGTCAACGACAATGCCTTCTGCAGCAGCATGTGCATTGTGTATGCCGGCGCATATCGCTGCGAACGCTACTATTAATAACTGTTTTTTCATCATAATCCTTTCTATGCCAACGGCACAGCTGTTGTTGTGCCAGCAAGCACAACAATAGGTTGTTGATTTTCAAGTAATTGCACGGTATCAGTGTTCACAATATGTTGTGCAACATCGTGCGTCAATTCATTGTGCCACAGCTCTGCTGCGTTGCGACAGCCGGCAAAAAATGATGGTACGCCTTGTTCAATTAACGTAGAGCTTATCACCATTGGTACTTCTTCATGCATTGGTGTAATCAGCGTGCATGGAAGTTGTTCAATATGGTGCACTGATTGCATAAGTTCAAGTATGCGCTGTGCAGGCCAGAATGATGATTTAACTGCGACTATTTTTGCAGCTAACTCTTTGTGTGCAATCTTGCAGGTGGCCGCCATTAATAGACGGTTCATCGAACAACAATAATCATACTTTGGATCTTCTTTGCGTGGATCACCATGGCCGCTCATATATACCATAACTAAGCGATTTGGTTGCGCATGATATGTTTGCCATTGTGCTAGATCGAAAAATTCGGGTAAACGCGGCACCCAAAAAGCTTCCGCACTTAATGCATCAACCTGTTCTTGGTTCAGATCTTGCAACAAAGTAAATGTTTCCGCTTTGATGCCAATATTCTGTGCATTGTCCTGTTTGTTGTGCAAATAAATAAGACCTTTGTGCGTATCAAATACATTGTATGTTGCAAGCAACGCATCTGTATGCATTAATTGTAACAACGTTTTGAATAATGCAGGGTTCAAAAACAGATGCGAGCAACCATCTTGTATTGCAGTAACGCAATCGTATGCAATTGCATATTCCAATGCATCTTGCTGTGGCATATCGATAAACAGGCCAATGCTGGTAACTTCATTTTTGATTTCAGGGCTTGCTTGCAATTGGGTAATTGCTAGGCAACTTAACAAACTTACTAGTAAACGTTTCATCATAGGTACACCTTAATTTAAACTTTTATAATCTGTATAAACTACTGTTAACAGTTGGTGAAAATGCGAACATTGCTCCGGCACATAAACTTGTTGAAAGCGTCCAGCCTAACCACATTGCTGTATTGGTGCAAGGTTGTCCATTTCTTAATTTGCGATATTCACGTATGGCTGTAATAAGACCGCCAAACGCGAAAAGCGCAAATACTGTTTTTGCTGTGTGTGGTACACGGCAGTCACTTTTTACCGTAGCTGATGCTATAGCTTCTACAGCATATGCGCTAACAGCGCCGAAAGTTGCCATAGTTGGTCCCATAACGAAACCGTCGCTAAAGCGTTTAGGAGAACTTCCTTTTACTAACGTTGCATCACTCTGTGTAGTAACAACGTGATGAATAAACTCACGATGAGCATTTTGATCAGCAGCAAACATGCCTGTTGTATACACAGCAAGTGCTAGTGCAAACAAACTTAATTTTTTCAACATTGTAAATCCCTTTGTAACAATTAATAAATTTAAACTATTATACAACTACCGGTACTGCCGATGCCGCGCCGGCAACTGCTATAGTTGGGCGTTGGCCGATATTTTCAGCCAAAAGAATCGTGTCAGTATTGGCAATATATTTTTTTGCTTGTTCATCCAAACCATCATTCCATTCATACGTTGCTTCACGACAACCATCAAAGAAGCAGGGTGTTTCGCCTTGCAGATAGTTACCTAATCCATCAAGGTGCAATGCACGCTCTTTTTCCAATGGGCTAATTACCGTGCAACGCAAACTCTTCATCCCATAGAGTTCATCCATAAGATCAAGCACACGTTGTGCAGTCCAATAACATGATTGAATCACAAACACATCAACTAAAAGATCTTCTTGCATAGATTTAAATAATGTACCAAAATCGGTCAAGTTTAACGAGCAGCACATATTAAACACAGCATCCGGTGAACGTGCTAAACCATGACCATTCATGTAGATCATCACTGAGCGATTGCTCGCTTTATGATAACGTTGCCATGCCGGTACATCAAAAAATTCTGTAAATGATGGCGCCCATTTACCTTCTTTGCTTAAGGTTGTTAGCGTTGCATCATTAACATCAGTAAGTTGTCTGAATGTTTCTGTGCGTATACCGATATTTCCGCGCATATCTTGTTTATTATGCAAGTACACAAGTCCTTTACCTGTATCATACGCATCCCATTGCTTAATGAAGTCTTCAGGTACTACGTACTTCATTGATGTCTTAAAAAGCGTTGCGTTAAGGAATATGTGTGTACATTGTGCGTGAATTGCCTTGATAAACTCGTGAGGAATAGCTTTATTGCTTTCCTTTTGTGTTGGCGAGTCTATAAAAATAGCAATATCAGTTACTTCAGGTTCATGAGCAGGTATAAGGCTCAAAGAGCAATAAAGTGCTCCAACAGCCAAAAGTACACCGGCTACAAGGTATAGTTTTTTATTCATAGATTTCATAGTATTAACCTTCCATTATTATTCTACTTGTGGATCTATTTACTCTTAATGTACCACAAATAGAAATTATGTCAATTTATAGTAAATAGGTTAAATTAAGCTGTTTTTATGCCATTATACTCACAGGCTCATGTGATCCGGCCATTATAACGGTCGGAGCCTGCATTTTCTCGATATTATCCATAACCGTATCGCTGGAGCATAAAATTGCGCTCAGTTCAGGGGTAATTTCCGCTTCATGCAACCCGGTAAAGGTTCTGCAGGTATCAAAAAAGCTTGGGCAATCGCGTGTGCAGCGTTCACATTCACAGCCAAGATCTGCCGTTAACCAGAGCATTTGCTCCGTTTGCAAGGGAGAAATAACTGTATACGTAAGCTCGGCAGCACCAGCTTGTTGCAGCTCCTCACGTAGGCGATCAGCAGTCCAAAAACAGCTGTTGATAACAAGTGTATCAATAGGTAACTCTTGGTTAAAAAAGAGTGCCACATTCATAAAATCATTGCTGATCATGCCGCAGCCGACAGACTTATACCCTACCTTATCTGCGCGATGTGCGCCGTGTCCGGACATGTAGACCATACATTTATGCTTCTCTTTGCTATATTGCTCTTGCCAGACAGTAACGTTAAAAATTTTATCCAAATCGCCTGTCCAGTTACGGCTGACAACTGTCTCAAGTTCCAGAGGTTTGGCAATGGGCTTAAATTGGTGGTATTGTATGCCTTCATGATGTGGCTTGGTACTGTTTCGCAGATATATAAGGCCAAGATTAGTATCGTAAAATTCCCATCGTGTTGGGTCAAACGATACCTTTTGTTGCTCTAGATTATCCAAAAAGGCGAACCAAAGAGCAGGATTAATGAATATATGGTCGCATTCGGCTTTTATTACCTTTACAAAATCGCATAAAATTGAGTCATTATCAGGGGTGTTGGCCATTTTATAGTCGGTAATAATACCTATGGTCGTTACCGTTTTGGTATCCTGAGCCTTGTTAGTAATGCAAAAAACACCTAAAGCGACTACAGCAACCAGAATTATTAGTTTTTTTAATGTTTTCATCAGTATTTACTCCTATTTGTGGGGCAACAAAGAGCCCACTTACTCTTATGGTAACACAAATATAGATTATGTCAATCTATTGGCTGCGCCTTGCTATGGCTTTATACTGATAATTTCGGAGGAGCCTGCTAATATGAGCGTTGGATTTTGCAGGTGATTAAGATTTTCAAGAACGGTATCACTTGAGCATAAAATTGTTTGCAATACGGGGGTAAGCTCAGATATATATAAGCTGGTAAAGGTTTTACAGGTTAAAAAGAAGCAGGGGGTGTTATGTGTGCATTTTGCGCATGTGCAGCCAATGCACGAAGTGAGCCACAATATTTCTTCAGTTAGCAGGGGGGAAATAAGGTTATAATTAACTGTTGCTACTCCAGCTTGGTATAAAGCATTCCATAAGCGTGTTGCCGGCCAATAACAGCTGCTAATAACGAAGGTGTCGATAGAAAGATGCGTATTAAAAAAGAGTGCCACATGTATCAGATGATCACTTAATATACCGCAACCAATTGAAGCATACTCTTGCGCTGTTGACCGTTGAGCACCATGACCGGACATATAGATCATATTTTTATGCCGGTGGTGCGCATGGTATTCTTGCCAAGCATTAATATCAAAAATTTTATCCAGATCTCCCGTCCAGTTGCGATTAATAATCGTGTTGATAACGGTGTCATCCAATGGATTATCTATGGGCCTAAAATCCTGATAGCGTATACCATCATGCTCTATGGCTGCGCGATTGCGCATATACATAAGGCCGAGTTGTGTATCATATAATTGCCACGCATTCACGTCAAATGTAGCTCGTTTTTGGACTAATGCATCCAAAAATGCTTGCCATAAAGCAGAATTAATAAAAATATGATCGCATGCTGCTTTTACTACCTTGGTAAAATCGCATAAAATTACTTCATTATTGGGGGTATGAGATGTTTTATAATCCAGAATAAAGCTTACGGTAGTTACCTGATTGGTAGCAAAAACATCTACGCAGAAGACAGAATGAGCCAAGGCTAAGACAAATATAAGCAACGTAAAGCTCCTTCTATTGATTTTTTATGTTTTTTATCGTACCTAAGATGAGAATCCGACCACAACTGTTGATTTGGGGAAAATTGCAGGTTTACTTCCGGCTAAATGCAATTTTTCTTGATTTTGCGCAATTTAATTTGCTATTATGAAAATAAAAAGAGGGGGGAGTATGGTGTTTCCCTCTATAATTAACCAAAAAGGCCATTAAATATGGCTAAAAAAGGAGATAGTATGAAGAAATTACTATTATTATGTGCTATGGTAACTTCGGTTAGCATGTACGGTGCATCTATAGGAAGACTTTCGCAAGCAGCTGCGGAACAAAAAGCTCAACAGCTTGTTGCACAGTACGGCCCAAATCTCGATCAGATGCATGTTGAAGGGTATACAAACACGCTTACAGGTTCACTTAGGCTGGGGCAGAATGCTGTGGATCCAGTTGATTTGGTTGTAGATACAATTAAAACAGCAAATAGAATTTTTGCTGCAAACCCAGGCGATTATTGGGGACTTCCAGCTGATTTACAGGAGCATCTACGCTATTTAACTTTGTATGACAGAGCAAGATTAGCAGAGATAAAGCGTGAGCTAGCTGCAAAAGGCTTATAAACCACTCATCTTTGTAAAATTAAAAGAGCGAGTATCTCACAAGAGGTTCTCGCTCTTTTTTGTTTATTCTACTTCGCAAGAAAACCCCAGAGTTTTAAACCTGCGGATGAATTGCGAGTGGAATAATCCCTCGAAGCCTTGGCGTAGTAGGGTAGAGTTTTGCTTCGAAGAATTCCGCGCGAAACACCGGCTTTTAAGCCGGTGAGCGCTTCATTCCAGATCTTTATCCGCAATTACTAGACCTTCATGTGCGCGTGCTTGAAATGGATCAAATTTGAATGTGAGACCATAATCTCTAAAAAACTGTTTAACTCGTTCTCCATGGGGTGCAACAGCTGGCATACAATGGTATACAGCAAGAAAGGTTGATAATGAAAATGGAGCGCGCTTGCTACTTACATGAATAGAACTCGTCGCGATACCAGTACTTGATACTGCTATTTCTGCTCGCAATATGTTGCCATCTACAAGCGGAATAGACAGCGTTACCGAATGCGCATGGCGCTTGATGATTGCAGCTGTTGGGATAGGAATTATTTCTTCTTCCACAGCAGATTGCCGTAACTCCGTGGCAGCTTGCAGTTCTTTTTTATGGGTTTCACGGAGCGTCAGTTGGCGTTTTTCCGGTTCTTCTAGGCTGGAACAGCATAATGATGAACTACCTACAAGAAATGTGCTGTACAATGATACACATATCAAACCAATCTTTAATTTATAATGCATGAGTGCCTTTGTGTAATCTTGCGCAAGTTCAATCTAAACAACAGTAAAGCATATTTACTCAAATATTTTATGATGTTTGCCTCTTTTTGTCTTCCTCGCGAAGGCGGGGATCCATTGATTAATAGCTTCATTTTATTTGTTTTTTATTTTATTGCTGGATCCCCGCTTTCGCGAGGAAGACAAAAAAAGACATTTTCTGCTTATAAAGTTTCTTAGATCGAATTTGCATTAATCTGTAAAATATTAATCAGCTGTTGGTTAGTGTATCATAGCCATCATAAAGATGGTACAGCCCCCCTACATGAAACTGGCAATAAGATAACTTCCTGTTACACTGTATCGCAGTGTTTGAAAACCTGGGTTTTTTTGCGAAGTAGAAAAAAATCATTAATAGTTGTCATAAAGGACAAATTCATGCAACAAAAATTGATATTTACGCTGTTGGCAATGTTAATAATTAATGCATATGGTGCATCGAGTGATACTGCACAATGGCCGGTTGTCGGTAAAGGTATAAATAGTTCTATATTTCATCTGCACGATCCGCATAATGGTGGTGTTTTGTTTACATTATGGGTAAGTGCATACTGTACAAAACCCGATCAGGTTGCTTTTGCACATCAGCTACTTATGCATCTTGATAATGCTGATTCAATACATACAGCTGTTGGTAATGCGCTTGATCGCAACAAACAGATTGTGCATGCACAATTAGATATGTGCGTCGATGGTTATGAAAGGCTGCGCGCTTGGGGATGGGTTCAAGGTAATGAAATATTTACTAAGGTAGACACTAAATAATTGCCACGCTCTTGCATGTAAAGTAATGCGCTTTGCCCTGCGAGTATGATACGCTCATGATGTATGAGAGTTAAATAGTAGTAAAGCAAAGGTAAAGTATGTTTATTACCGAAGTTATAGCGCGTGAAATGCTTGATGCGCGGGGCAAACCAACTATAGCGTGCGCAATTACCCTTAACAGTGGTCAATCGGTGCAAGCGCATGTTTCGCTCGATCATGATAGCTATTTTTGCATGGATGTGCATACGGCATTGAATGTGATAAATCAACATATTGCACCATTGCTCGTGGGCAAAGAGCCATGTTTAGTAAGTATGGATATCGCCATGCTTTCTTCTGAACATTGTCCTGATAAATCGCAAATTGGCAACAGTGCATTGCTTGCGACGAGCATTGCAATCGCTAAAGCACAGGCTGTGATGGAAGAATTTCAAGGGTATGAACTTTTTGCACAACTGTGTGAATACGATACCGTTACCTTACCTTTTGCGATGGTAAATATCATTAATGGTGGCAGCTCTAATCATGGTAATGTATCCATTCAAGAATTTTTAATTATGCCGGTAGGTGCGTTTAATTTTCGCGCTAGTATGGAAATGGTGCAGGCAGTGTTTGCTGCATGTGAAGCGATTTTAAATGAACGGCGGATCTTTTTTGGTATTGGTGATGATGGTGGCTACACGTTGGAAAATGCAACCACGCACCAAATTCTTGATATCATTATGGCGGCAATAGAACGCGCGGGATTAACAGATTCCATGGCGCTTGCACTCGATATTGCAGCTTCGCGGCTTTTTGATGCACAAACACAACAGTACACTATTGATGGTAAAGCGATGTCACAAGAAGAGTTAATCGATTGGTACGAATCCATATGTGATAATTACCCCATTTATGCATTGGAAGATCCACTTGCGCCATCTGCATATAAAGGGTGGCAGGAGCTTATGGCAAGGCTTTCAAGCCGTATACAGATAGTTTCTGATGTATTATCCGCATCCGATCCGACGCACATTACCTACGCTGTTGAACATACATTAGCAAATAGCTGCGCAATAACCCCGGCTAATGTTTCCACCGTGACGCAACTGTTACAAACAATCAAATTGTGCCGTGAACTTGGTATGCCGGCACTATTAGTTTCACATTTTGTTGATACTACCGATAGCTTGATGGCGGATTTAGTTGTTGGCACCAGTCTTGGGCATATTAAATCCGGCGGTATTTTGCGTGCAGAGGCTGTTGCGCATTATAATCGCTTGTTTGCTATAGAAGATGATCTTATGGATCAAATGTTAGAGGACAGCTGACCGGTTGCCGTTTTACTCTTTTCTGGTATGCTGATTAATAGGGGTTAGATCCGTAGATTAAGTAATTATTAAATCATTTTTGTCATCCTGGCTTCCGGGATCCAGAACAAGATTAAATATAATTACGATGACCTATCGACAGAATAAAATTTAATATCAAACACTAGCTTTGTATGTCCTTCTAATGAAAATTTCTATTTATATCAAAGGAGTATCGCATGCTTATCAGACTATTCTTAGGTTGCATATCAATCTATGCCATTTATGCTGCATCAGATGTACCATCAATGCCGGAATTTGCAAAAAATACCTATCAAGGACAAACTGTAACTGCTCAAAATTTACGCGCTCTTATGCCGCCAGTACCGGCGAGTGCACTAGCTGCTCTTAATGTATGGCTTACTAGTCCCAAAGCAGTTGCATTACTGGAGCAGATTTTGCCGTTTAAACCACGAACGCTGTATACAAAATTTCCTGCAGATCGCAAAGCACTGCAAGATTCTGGATTTACTAATTTAAGTCGAACAAATTATGTACTGAGTCTAGATGAAGCTGAAGATGCGCCGGTTTTAAAAATCGCCTCTATTAAAAATCGCTTTACATCGCTGGCCATGGGTGCGGGCATTGACCAATGCCATTTTGCAAATGTTGCTGGAAAGGTTGTCGATAAACGCACGGGTGAAGATGTTGTAGAAAAGTTGCCGGTTGATGGTGTGACCTATCAAACTGCAAGCCGTGGAGCATACTGGCTAATTTTAGATGAAACCTTGCGCACGCGCAGATATATTACGACTCCTGCCACTTATCTTACAACATATCCATCGGATGCACCGACTATTGATGATAATCATGCATTGATCATACAAGAGGCGTTGCCCCAAGATAAGGTATTACTAACGCCAGAAATTGCTGCAACATTAGATGTAGATGTGGTGGAAGAGTTGGTTGATACAGTTATACGATGTGGTCTTTGGAATACGCATAGAAATATTTTTGTGTTACCAAAATCTGATACAGAGCCTTTGCGTTTAAGTTTGGTTGATAATGAACAGCCTAATAATACTGTGCCTGAAATCTTTTTCCATCAATCGGATGTGCGTTTTAGTGGTAATGTTGATGCTGGTATTGGCGAATTGCTTACGCTTTTTGCAGGTAATATAGAGCGGCTCAATGTTATTAAAAGGGTAGTCGAGAATCATGCAATTATTAATTCAGAGCGATTTGCTCCTAATTATAAAGCTGATGTAATGCAGCGTTTGCAGTGCATTCCTGATGTTGATGTGGTTTCTCGCTAATTAAAATAATAAAGTAAATCATCCTGAGCCTGTCGAAGGACGTTCCTTATAATAATATTCTTTTTTTAACGGAAGATCCTTCGACAAGCTCAGGATGATTTGTCCATGAGGATTTTGTTTTTGATACTTTGATGCCACTTAATAATTAATAATGCGTAGCATTACTACGTAAGCAATGGATTCTCTTCATCTTTGAGCAACTCTTGCAATGAACGCGTGCGTCGTTGAGCAGTAGCAACAGCAGGTGCGCGCGGTGGTGCATCTTCACCGGCACTTTCCACCGCTTGTTTAAGCTTAGCCATATTTCCTGAAGCATCATCTATTTTAGCTTGCACAGCTTCCAGCATTCTGTTCTCTTTTTCTTCCATGCTTAACACTTCATCAGGCAATTCATGCGGAATATTATTAACTTCATCTTTATCCACAAATCCTTCAGTAATATGTTCGCCACCTGCACCTTGGGTGTTAAAGAACCAGCGGGTAATCGGATCGCGATTAGTGTCAAAGAGACTTTCTTGCGTAGAGTTCTTCTTGGCGATATTGACATATGTTTGGGTATAATCATTAATGCCACCACGGAATTTTGGCATGATAATAGTGGGGCAAATAAATACGTTCACGCTCGTTTTGCGTAAATCTTTTAATTTATTTTTAAATAGCCAACCCAAAATAGGAATATCCCCAAGCACGGGCGTTTTAGCGGTTGAATCACTGAGTGTCTCTTTAATTAAACCACCGAGTGCTAAAATATCACCACTTTTAATTGTTGCATTAGATAATATATCACGCGTCATGCGGTTACCGTTGGATGCCTGCGCTGCATCGCTGCCACTTGGAACGTTATTACTGGTAAATTCATCAATCTTAACTTCAACTTGCAGGTTCACCGTGTTTGCGCTGCTAATTCGTGGCGTAATGGTAACGGTAGTACTTGCCGTGAGTGGAATTTTTCTTCGGGTAATACCGCTGACACTTGATGCTGCTTGGTCATCTACCAGACGTGTTTGCCCCGATGTTATTTTAGCCTCTTGGTTATTAACGGTAATTACGTGCGGATGAGATAAAATCTGCAAACTATCAAAAAGTTGCAGAATATCAGCTATCCCCCAGGTGCGGCCGTCAGGATCGCTTACGGTAATTACGGTAGCACCGGCTTGCAATTGCGATGGTAAAGAAACAAAGGGGGGAGATATGGAACCATCTGAAGATAATGATATATTATCCGCATTAAGGTTAGAATTTACACCGGTAAGGCTACTGCTGCTTAAATCCGGATCGGTATTGGTATTGTTGGGCAAATCCAAAATAACTTGCGGGCCAAGCATAGCAGATTGTGCGCTTGCATTTCCCGGAAATGGTAAATCTTGAGCATTGCGCAAGATGGTACCTAATGCACGTGTATCATCGAGTGTTAAGTCTGCGATAAGAACTTCGATAATTACTTGCGGTTGCGGCAAATCAAGTTGTTCAATGAGGCGCTTTATGCGTTTCCAATCATCATTGCGCGCAGCAATAATAAGATTATTGCCACCAAAGAATTTACCCTGGGTCCCTTCAGCAGATGCACTCGTTGGACTATCTGCTCTAATAATTACTTCATCGAACATGCGTTCTACACCGACCTGTTTAAGATCTGCGGCAGTTGATTGGCCGGTACCTCCTTTGCGCGTAGATTTTACTATATCATCAAGAATTGGGGCAAATTCTGCCGCATCGAGGTATTGCAATGCATAGGTGTGTAGTATCGATTTACCGCTATCAAGTTGTGCATCGATATATTTAAAGATAAAATCTTTCACTCGTTCAACCGCTTGTACGCGCCCAATAACAATAAGTGCATTGTTACGCGGCTCAGAAATAACTTTTACGTTGCGTGAAAAATAGGAAGCAGGTTCTTCTTTAGTGCTTTCTAGACGAAACCGTTGTACCGTTGACGGTGCGGCGGTCGCCAGAATACTATCGTTAAAAAGTTTAGCTATGGTGTCAGAATCGGTGTAGCGCAACCGAATAACTTCTAAACGTTCCTGGAACTCTGCTTGATCAAGTGCGTCAATAATTTTAAACAGTGACCGAATGTTTTTAGCGGGACCGGATACCAGAATGCTATTGGAATCTTTGTCCAATTTAGATAATGTTTCAGCCGGAAGATAGGTGTTAATGAGTTCTTGCAGCTCACTATTTGCGCCAGGTATTGCTTTAAGGTTAGACAAATAATGGATATAACGGATGCGTTCGTTAGTATCCGGAAGCTCGTTATATGGCGTGTTAATATAGAGTGGTAATGGCTCGCGTGAAATATTTTTCTTAGTTGGATCATTTTTTATAATGACATACAACCCTTCTTTTTCCACCACAGCATAACCGGCAATATCAAGAATGCTTAATAAAATACCCCAAGCCTGCTCAAGGGTAAGTTTTTGCTCAATGCGAATAGTAACGGTCATTTTGAGTGCATCGTTACCGGTTGGAAACACCGGGTTGATTTCCATTTTTTCAGCAAGCAGATTGATAATATCGATAATATTTTCTTTATCGAAAATAAAACTAAAAACGGCAGGACCATGTTTTTTCTGTTTAACCGGAAGTTTGCCTTGTAGTGCAAGTTGTATATCAGCTGCGTACATTATGCAACTGTGCATCAATATGCATAAGAGAATTCGATATAGTTTCATAGATTACTCCGAACGCGTCTCAAAGGTTGCAATAGATATGCGAGCATCAATACGACGGTTATTTTTTTTAGACCGTTCAATTTCAAGATCTTTAATATAAATGCGCTTATTTTTATCCAATTTATCCAGCAGTTCCACAATTTCTTTCATGGTTACTTCTGTAAAGCGTGCTGAAAGGATCTTTTCAGTATACGGATCATTGGGACGTTCTTGCGTTATATTACGATCACTTTTATTGGTTAAATTAAGCTGTGCAAGTACATCGGCAAAATAGGCAACGATCTTAAAATCAGGGTCTTGCTCGATGATAGAAAGCACCTCCTGTTTTTGCTGATCAATTAAAGCAGCTTTTTCCAGCAATGTTTGCACTTCTTGACGCTGATTATTAACATTACGAATTTGGCGTTTGTAATAACTGCTTGAGCTGTAATAATAATAGATGATGCCAAGTATTAACAATGCAGTGCAACCGACAATCGCGGCAACGTAACGATAAAAAACTTTGGTATCAAGGGAAGATAGCCATTGGTCAATTGTATCAATAATGGTCATCGCATCTCCTTATTCAAGTTGTCAGCAAACGGAAGCTCCATATCAAAAGCTTCATAATCCGGCCGTGGAACGGTTCTAAAGAGCCCCGACTGGCGCAGCTCTTGTTCAAGTTCTGTTAACGCTGGGTAATCTTTTACTTGTCCTTTTAAGCGCATAATACGTTTATCTTGATCAAGCACGATTCTATCGATAATAAGTCCCAAACTTTTTTGGTTATAAATATTAGTAAGTTCAAGCAGATAGAATAAGAACGAGTTGCGCGAAGAGGCTGAAAATGGTGACCATAATTTTTCTTCCACCTCTATCTGTTTTTTTGCATCATCTAATAAGGAATCGATATTATTACCCGATGACAGATCTTTAAACCGGCTGCGCAACGCATTCACCGCTTCTCTTTTTGATGCGATAACTTCATTACTGAGTTTGCGCACCTGTATATAATCATGCACGAGCAGCAATGCAAAGGTGGCAACCAGCAGTATGCCTGCGGTGGCAAGCTGTTTAATAAGAAGTCCTGTGGTTGCTTGCGCGAACTCTTTTTGCCGTAGATTAATATCTTGCGTACGTATATCGGGTAATGCGGTTGCCGTACTAATGCAATGCGTGAGCGGTATGTGCGCCATATCGGTCATGCTGATCTGTTCTGCAGCGAGTGTTTCATCTATATTAAACAGTGCTGTTGGCAGCTCCATATGCTCACTCATCCAAGGCGCAATACCTTGAATGGTTGCGCCGGAACCAAGCAGCAGCAGCTGTTCAATAGGTTGCTGTTGGCTTGCCTGCGCGGTAAAGGATTGCAAACTAAACTGAATTTGCCCTATAAAAGTGCTACATGCTTTATTGAGTGCATCGGTATATTCGGGTGCATCAGCTTTTTCAAAACCAAAACGCATTAACTCGTCAAAGGTATCGTTTGCAGAGATGTGCAGTTGTTGAGCCATATTTTTTGCAATCTGTGCAGTACCAACAGGTAACGTGCGCACAAAACGCAGCTCACCATCTACAATATAGGCGATTTTACTAGTCTGAAAACCGATATCAAGCAGTGCAACACTTCCTCGCAATGAGGCATATTGAGGATTTTTTAAATATAATCCATACAACCGGAGTAGGTCGATAGTGATAACCGCAGGCTGTAACCCGGCAGCACTAAAAAGTGCCAGTTGTTGTTCAATGTACTGTTTTTGTACTGCAGCAACAAGTACCGATGCACTTTGCTCTTCGGGAATGTATTTGGTAATTAAAAAATCGATAATTGCATCACTGACTGCAAAGGGCAAAAGTGGCTCAACTTCAAATTCGATAATTTTTTGAATTTTTTGCCGATCGGTAAATGGCACCTTTATATGCTTAAAAACTACATGTGTGCTGGAAAGTGCTACATGATATTCTGCCGATGCTATATCAGCAGTGGCGGCTTTGAGTGCGCGCGCAGTACGCTCAAGTTCATCTTGGCCATTATCCCGTTCAATGGGTGCTTGTATACAGTTTTTAATGCTAATCGTTCTGCCTTGTACATGCACATAGGTTACATATACATCAGTTGCAGTTATCTCTATACCGGCAATGCGTTTTGCAAATAGGTAGTAGCCGCCGATATGTTCAGGGAGCAAAATCTCTTGCATCATGCCATTACTCCTTTTTGTTCAGCGGCCTGCATGGAGCGACGAGCATCCCGTTTTTTGCGTGCGCGGCCGGTTCTGTTTTCACTCAGTTTTATATTACCCACACCTTCGCGTTGCATGTATTGCAACATTCCTGAAGCTGCATATGGTGAAGCAGCTTCTTCAGTGGGTGCAGCTTTCTGCGCATCAAAAACATATTTACCATGGGATTTTGCATGCTCGGCAGAATATTTTTTTGCCAAACCTTTTTTGTTAGCTTTTAATGGTTGTACTCCTACGCCTTCACGTTTAGAGCGTTCAACCAAGAAGGCTTCTACCACGTCATTAGCATCAACTTTTCTAGGCTCAAAGAAGGATTTATCAACCGGATCTCGCCAATTGTTAACAATATCAATCGTGCGATGTGTATCATAGTAATCAACCAATTTTGCTTGTGTATGTGCATCAACAATATCCACCAAATCAGGAGCGATAATGCGCGTTGATATCAGCACCAACAAATTATTTTTCTGTACCACTTTACGCTTATTCTTAAAGAGCCACCCGAGAATTGGTATATCCCCTAAAATGGGTACTTTGCTCACCGTATCTTCAAATCTATTTTGAATAAGACCGCCGATTGCGATAACTTCACGGTCCGTCATAATAGTCTTGGTGGTAATTTCCCGTGTAGATGTCGCCGGTGCCTGTGTATCGCCTACAGCGGTAAGGAAGTCCTGCGTTTTAACATCGATGTTAAGCACAATCATGCCATCAGCATTAATTTGCGGTGTAACAATAAGATCTAACGTTGCAGGCATATCATCAAATGCTGATTGTGAATTATCGCCGGCAAAAACGGTACTGCTGACCACACGACGCACTTCGCCGATAGAAACTTTTGCTTGTGTTTTATTAGTTGCTACCAAATAAGGGTTAGAAATTACCTGTGCAGAGGTTAACGATTCCAGTATGCCAAAGACGCCCCAGACACCAAATTTATCGGCACCCAATGAGACTACCGTATTACCGGCAGTTGCACCGACAGCAAGATTAATCAAGTTGCCCAATAAACGTTCAGAACCGGGTATGCCATCACCTTCTTGTAGTACCACACCTTGTGCGCCCTTACCCAGGCGAAGTCCGGAAGTTTGAAAATCAACAACATTGCCAAGTGCAGAATTATTAGAAACTTTGTTGCGTAGCTGTGTACCCAACTCTTTTGCAGTTGACCAATCGATAGTGATAATTAATGCTTCAATAGCAACTTGCGGTTGCGGTTCATCAAGGCGTTTAATAATTTCCAGTGCTTTAAGAAAATCTTCGTAATCACCTTTTACTACAAGCGTATTAGTTGCCGGTTCTGCTTTAAAGAATAAAGGCTTAAGATATTTATCGCCGCCACGTACACCACCTGTTTTGCCGGCATCTGTACCGGAGCCATAACCTGCGATAGCATTCATAATGTCAGCAACGGTAGTTGCACTTGCATAGCGCAATTGATAGGTATGTAACGGTGAATATGGTTTTTCAAGATCTACGTCCACCACTTTTAATACAAAATCTTCAACTTTTTTAATACCGTCGGCTGAACCGAATACAATTAAGGAGTTAGTGCGCGGTTCAGGGATAATGCGTACATTTTCAGAAAAATAAAGTGCCGGCGATGGTTTACGCGGCGTTGGCACACGTGCAGCTTGTGCATCGGGCGTATCACTTTTAGTGATGCTATCATATAGTTTTTTTACATCCATTGCATCGGCACGCTGCAATTTTATTACCGCCATTGCTTGCGGCATAGATACTTGGTCAAGCTCACGCACCACTTCCATAAGACTTCTAATGTTGTAGGATTTGTCGGTAATAACGAGCGCCTTGGTCTCTTGCAACACCACCGATAATGCATTAGGACTCTTTAAGTTTTGTACAATCTCTTTGATCATTGCCGGATCGGCATTTTCAAGGAAATAGACATAGCGAATAACTTGATCATTATCCGGTAATGTATTTGCATCAACACCAATATAAGTAGGTACTGCCATTTTTTGTGCTTTATCTGCAGTTACAATGCGATAAATTCCCGGATCCGGTTCAGGTACCAGTGCAAAGCCGGCAAGATCAAGAAACGTTAAAAAGAGATTCCAGGCAGCCTTGCGCGTAAGTGGCTTATGTGTTTTAAAGGATATTTTGGTACCTTTAAGTGCACGACCATCTTTTGCAAGTGGATCAATGGTATCATCGGTAATAAAGCTGACATCATAGAGCTCTCTAATTTGTGTAAGCAGGTTTTGCATATCTGCATCTTCAAAATAAAACTCAATGTTCGCCTCTTCCTCTTCCGGCTTGGCTTTTTTAACAGCGGGTTCTTCTACTACCGGTGCTGCAGGAGCAACTTCTTGTGTTATGCCATCGGTAGAAAATGCACGATCATCATGTAATGTTTCAATAAGTCGTCGTTTTCTTTTTAATGATTTTACGCTTTCAAGCGTTTCATGATCTTCCGATGTAGACGCAGCTTGCTCTTGTGCAGGTTGTGCTGCAGGAACTTCTTCTTGTACTTCTGCTGACGGTGCATCGACGGAACTAAATATTGACCCACGTGTTCCACGTGCAATGAGCATCGTATGGCACCAGAATATTCCTGTGCATACATACAGCAGGAAGGAAACAGAGCTTAATTTTTTTTTCATAGTTTTTCTCAACTACCATTATGTACGTTATGAATATGTGGTACGTTCTGCATAACTACGCATATTTGAGCGTTCACGTCTGCGATAATCTTGTGTGACCGGAATTATACGTCGTTTGGTGTCTTCAGCTTTAAGTTGTTTTTCTTGCATTATTTCTTGTAGTTGCAATTCTTGTGCAGGTTCAACAACGGCCTTCTTATCTAGGGTACTAAATTTTTCCAAACTGTATACTAAGGTAATCGGTTTGCGCTTGCGCAACAGATTAACCGTAATCGATTCACCATCTTTTTTATTCAGTATCGCTTTGTAAATTTTAAAGCGATCTGCAGTAGTAGTTGCCGGAATGTCATCAACGGTTGTAATAATATCACCGGTTTCAAGACCCAATGCTTGGCCTAAAGAATCTTTTTCGATGTTGCCAACGCGACACCCGATGTTTTTGCCCTTTTGGTATGCAGTGGTCAGATCGAGCATATCGATAAATTGTGATAAATTGCCTACGCGTTGAGTAAATGGTTCCGGGTTTATGGAATATAAGGTATCGTTTATTCTTTTACTCACATCTTCCCAGTTGCCCAAGGTATTGAATGCAGGATCTTGTTGAGCATCTTTTTCACGCAGGTAAATAACTTCTTGCTGGCCATTGGTACGCAACAAAACAATTTTGTTATTAAAGATGCGTATTAATTGTGCATCCTCAATACTGTTGCCCACCTTATAGCTTGTTTCGCGTGATGTTTGTTTGTCTTGAATAATGGCACGATTTTTATCCTCTTGTCCGGCAACAAATACGATACCCTTTAAGCTGATATTGAGTGGATCAAGGAATGCAGGTTTTGGAATTTCCGGTGCTTTAGTTACCGTCGGTGCCGGTGGTTGTGGAACCGGAATGCTTATTACCGGCGTTGTCTTTTTCTCTTCTTTTTCATACGTATCAAATGGATCACGTTCATATATCTTACTTATATTAACGTTTTGTTGCAGATGTTCTGCAGCGCTTGGTGATATTACTTCAGGATTAATCGGCTCTCGATACGGTTTTGTTTGACGTGAAAAGGTAACAAAAAGAAGAACTATGATAAACAATAATGCGAGTGCACTGTTAAATATCCAAAATGGATGTTTCATATGTTCATTCCTCTAATATTACCTAATGATTTGTATGCATCATTCCTACCATGCAGCATTGATATAAAAAGTAAGAAGATATATCACTTAGTCTTAGCAAAATAAAATTCGTTTGACCAGTTTCTTTCGCTTGTTTTCAGCACCCATTATGGTGATGGAATTTTATTAAGTATGGAGTCAATAATTTGATCAGCAGTGATATTTTCCGCCTGTGCTTCATACGTAAGACCTAAGCGATGTCGCAATACCGCATGTGCAACGGCTTTTACATCATCGGGAGTTACAAAATGGCGTCGCTTAATAAATGCATGTGCTTTTGCTGTATGCGATAATGCAAGAGTAGCGCGCGGTGAAACGCCATATTGTATATATTGCGCAATTGCTTGCAGCTGGTAGTTTTGCGGTGACCGCGTTGCAAATACAATATCAAGAATATAATCTGCAACTTTTTCATCCATGTAAATCTCTTTTACCAGAGCTTGTGCGCGGAAAATCTCTTCTTTATTTAAAATGCGCACAAGCGGCTCATTACTAAATTCACGTTTAAGTATTTGACGCTCTTCATCTTTTTTTGGATAATCGATGATAAGTTTGAACATGAAACGATCAAGTTGTGCTTCGGGTAACGTATAGGTCCCTTCCTGTTCAATAGGGTTTTGCGTTGCAAATACCAGAAACGGCTCATCTAAATGGAAGGTTTCAGAACCGATAGTAATTTGATGTTCTTGCATCGCTTCAAGGAGTGCTGATTGTACTTTAGCCGGTGCGCGGTTAATTTCATCAGCAAGGACCAAGTTTGCAAAAACGGGTCCTTTTTTAATTTCAAATTCTTGTGTTTTGGGATTATAAATCAACGTACCAATTAAATCTGCAGGTAACAGATCGGGTGTAAATTGAATGCGATTGAATTTTAATCCGAGCGCTTGCGTTACGGCTTTGATCATAGTTGTTTTTGCAACACCGGGAACGCCCTCTAAAAGGATATGCCCATTGCATAGCAGCGCCATGGTAATAAAATCGATACTATTTTTTTGACCAACAATAACTTTGCCAACTTCGTGCGAGAGTCCGGCAAAGCGTTCGCTTTCATCACGAATTTGAGCAATTGTTTCTTCAGAGATCGTTTTACCAATCATGTTGTAATATCCTGTTTTTTATTATCTTCACAAATGATATTATTCATTCTATCATGAAGTGAGAATATGACAACGGAGGTCAATTATTTTTATCAGTGGAGAGTATATGATACTTTCAGGAAGAGAGATAAAACGACGTTTGGGCAAAGATATTTTTATTGAGCCGTTTGACCAACGTCAACTCGGGCCAAACAGTTATAACTTGCGTTTGCACAACGAGCTGATGCTCTATAATGCAGACGTACTTGATATGAAAGAAAAACCGGAAGTATCTACCGTAACGATCGGGCCAGATGGGTTTGAACTGCAACCGGGTGTACTCTATCTTGCGCGCACCATTGAACACACACGCACACTTAATTGTGTTCCCATGTTAGAGGGACGGTCATCAGTAGGTAGACTTGGATTGTTTATTCATATTACTGCCGGATTTGGCGATGTTGGCTTTTCGGGTTTTTGGACGCTGGAAATGTTCTGTGTAAAACCGATTCGTATTTACCCGGGTGTTGAGATTGGTCAGATTTTTTATCACACGATTGAAGGCGATTTTGATCAATATTCAAGCAACAAATACCAGAACAATCAAGGCATTCAGCCGAGTATGCTCTATAAAGATTTTCAAAAGTTTTTGTAAACATATTTATTGATGTATTAATGCGCCCGCATGCTCCGGCTCATCCAGCTCTTCCAGAACGGGCATGGTGGGAGTAAATTGATTCTGCTGTATGCGCCAAAGACTTAAGTTTGTATCGCATTCTTTTGTTATTCCCTTATAGCCTTTTATTACCCATGGTGTTGCGATGCCTATGCCTAGTGTTACCAGTAATGAAGTGGTGAACATACACCAGTTGCCTGCTGCACATACAGTTGTAGTTGTCGTGGTTGCGCAGCCCGTCGTATGAGTACAACAGACACCGTGATCCAATGCACAGCCCGATCTACGCAGAGCAATATAACAGCTTTGGCAAGGTGTGTTGACAGCATCCTGTTCGTAGGGAAATAATCTGCGAGCGGCATCGCGATTGCAACGTGACAGACAATATGGATCATAGCACGTGCGCGGTTCAGGATGCAGCTCCCGCAAAGCGGCGTGGCGCTCTGTTAATGCTTGCGCGTAAGGATCTAATGGCGCTATGAGAGGTGTATCAATATCAACTGCATATAACCGCATGCATAACATGAAGAGTACAATAATCATAATGGATCCTTTTTATGCAAGAGCTCGATAGGCATATGTAATATCAAAATGTTTTTCGGTGCGATTAAATGATAATCCCAGCAACATGATACGTACATTATCTTTTAAAAATGGCTCATAATAACGCATGGTCTCAATCTGATTAAGAGCATTTTCTGGTGTATCATTGAATTTAATTTCAATTACATACATGAGTTTGGGTAAAGCTATAACCAAATCGATGCGTCCATGACTTATTGATTGTTCAGAAACGATCTGCATGCCATATGCATTGCACACCATATGCAAAAGAGCATGATAAAATTTTTCCTCTTTAACATGCAGTTGATAGGGAATGTGCATAAATAATCTTTTTAGCAATGCTACTGCATCTTCGATATTCTCATGTTCAAGTGCTTGCTCAAGATCAGAAGAAACTTTTTCTACCGTGGCAATTTCCGTGCGTGCAAATACAGCGACAAGGTATTTTTGCATTGATTGCTGCACTTCAGCATTTGGGTAACCCAGCTTATATAGCTGTCGCGCTTCATCATATTCAGTGATGGTAAGGTATCCCGATTGAAACATTAATGCCGGTAACGGCGTTGCGCCAACATCAAAACTTGCCAATATATCGCGACTTGCTCGAAATGTTTCAGGATCGAAAAGGCGGTATTCATTTTGGCGATACTCTTTTTCAAGTTCTATCATCAAAAACTTTGGTGTTCCTGTTTGGAACCAAAAGTTATCGCATTGCTTTTTGTCCAGTGCATGCATTAATGAAAATGGATTATATATCCCTGACACGCCGGCGCCAAATGAATAGCCGTTGTACCACTTTTTTATTTCTTTGCATACGCCTTCTTGCGCTTGCCGTTGTTTCCCAGCCCATTGTTCTATATAGTCGCTAAAATTATGGTCTACTTCTTCTTGTGAGTAGCCACATATTTCTGCATATAATGGGTCGAGCGTTATGATGCGTAAGTTATTAATGCCCGAAAATAATCCTGCTTTAGCAAAAGAGCTTACGCCGGTAATAAAAGCAAAGTCGACATATTCATCAAGTCCTTTTATTGCCGCAAAGAATCGATACATCGTGTTCCGAATCTCTTCTGCTCGTGGAATATCATGCATCGCATGTAAAATAGGGTTATCATACTCATCAATAAGAATGGCAACTTTGCCAAACCGATTGCGCAACGCTTGAACAACTTTGTGCAGAGTAAATTCCGGCGATAATCCCTGTAGATCAACAGCAAGTTTATATGCATTGGCAATTTCTTGTAAAGCAAAGCAAACTGCCTTATCAAAAGAGATTGCATCTTGAATGCCAAAGCGCGAGAAGTCCAGCATGATCATACCATGTTCATGCCACGTATAATCTGATGATGCAATCCATAAATTGTCAAATAATTGTCTATTATTCACCAGTAGTTCTTTGAGCATCGAGAGTAAGAGTGATTTTCCAAAACGACGCGGTCGAGATAAAAAATAACGTCGTCCCTTGGTGATAAGATTATATGCGTGCTGTGTTTTATCTACGTAGAGATAGTTTTCTTTGCGTAAGGTACTAAACGTGCTTAAATCTAAGGGTAAGCGCTGCATATTTGACTCCTTTGAGCTATGCTCACTGTATACCAATCAAGTATATCGATGCATAATCAAAAAAACTATAGCTGTTGTTCATCTGCGTGGGGAGTAATGGTTGCTAATGCCGGCTCAATGGCTATGGGTTCAGGTACTGTTGGTATTTCTGGCAAGGGCTGTTGCTGAGTTAACCTCTCTTTGCAGAAATGGGGATAGCAGTAATACATAGTACAGTTCTTGTTTGCAAGTGGCTTTGCACTTCCAAGCATGCATATTCCACAACAACCCATACTGCCTAAATAGATATTGGCTGGATATGAAACAGGATAACCATACATGAAACCTGTAAGAAACGCAGCAACCAAAAGTCCGCCGCCCGTCGTGCGTATACAATGCTCAGAAGGTAGCGTCATGCATGTGTAACTGTCCACGGTGCAGACTGCCGGATAATCGGGCAGTGCAATTGTAGCAGGCACATGCGGATTGGCGCCATAAAGTGAGTTTGCAAAAGCAAAAAAAAGATACAGAGCGTAACGCATAACATCCTTAAAAAGGGAGATATAACTATATTTCTTTAGCGTATATTTTTTTGTAAAATTTGCCAATCCTCATGTTATATTTTTACATGCAAAGCATTTGTGGTAAGCTCTTGCATAGTGATTTTGTATGCAGCTCAAGGGATACGAATATGATAAGGAATTCTATGTATATAGTTGTTGCTATCTTTGTAACTACTTGTAATCTGTTTGGCGCATCAAGTGCCCAGAACTGGCAGTGCGGTGAATATATTTCCTATAGCCAACTTAAATCTGAAATGGGTAATCAATTTGCGCAGATGAACCAAGATGTAGATACATGGAGACATTCTACGCCCGCGCATAGGTGTTGTTACTATGCAGGAAATTTATGCACCCTTTGTGGTCCATGTGTAGCCGGATGCGCACAATCTATTATAGAAAGTGAACGAGAATTTGATGAGACTGAACAGATGTGTAGTTTGGATATTTTGCCATTAAAACCCATAATCGTTGGTTTTGCTGCGGGAACTATACTAAACTGTGTCTTTAGTTATTTATATCGTCCCGATCAATCAAAGCGATGGCAATATCTTAAGACTTTGCAAGATGCATGGATTAAACAAAATCTCTGGTAAATGTATAAGGAAATAGTGCATGTTGCGTACAAGTATCTGTTGTTTTGTAGTAGTGAGCGTAGCAAGTTTATGTGCAAGTAGCGGTAATGAAAGTCCACAGGTTTTTGAGATCATGGAATCTCCTTATGTAGGCATGAGTTATGCAAGTTTGCATGAACTTTCTGACCAATTAAAAAATACCAAGAGAGAGCGTAAGCATGATTGGGAAACTGCTCCGATTGCTATGTTGGGTATGCTATCGGTTTCACGTGATGCGATGGCAAAACTTCTACAAGCGTGTGATGTGATAACGCCATGTACGCTTGTTTGTATGGCGAGTATGGGATTTACAGATATTGCAACTATTGGGGCGATCATTTGCGGATTATGTCAGACGCAGTGGGGCAAAAAATGCGTTCAGCGGTGCCGACCATTATCATTTGAAGATACAAAGCAGGGCAGAATACTGCGTATACAATTAGAAGAGATGCACAAGGAAATGGGCAGATGCCCTGCTACTGAAAAGGCTGCATTTTCACGCAGTCGACCAGATCTACTCGATCAGATTAAAGAGAAACGGTCTGCGCGACGATCTATGACAGTTTCGTTGAGTGCGAAATTGAGTATATCCGTTTGCGATGAGGAAGCACGAACATTATCTGCTCGAAGAAAATTGCCGCCACCGAGTCCGAAAGTTAAGATGGACTAAGTTCCAATTATTCAACGGTGATTGGAACAGTGATTTCTAGGGCATTTAAAATAATCATCCTGAGCTTGTCGAAGGATCATCATTGTAACTTATGTTCTATAGCTGTTTTTAAAGGTTGGTCCTTCGACCCAGACGTCGCCAAGGCTATGTCGGGCAGGCATGCTCAGGATGAATATCTTATAAGTTTAGATGCCGGATGATTTAGGTGAAAATTTGTGTGCTACTCAACTGTTATCGGTCCGCTCGTTAAACCGCGGATAAACTGATAAATATACGGATTTCCACACTCCCAGATATCTTGTGCCGGACCGGCATATGCGATGTTACCTTTGTATAAAAATGCAACTTGATCAGCATATTTAAATAATGAAGTGCTGTGGGTAATCACAACCGAAGTAACGTTGAAACGTTGCTGTAAATCATACATCAGTTCATGGATGCGTTGCTCGGTAATGGGGTCAAGACCGGTTGTGGGTTCGTCATACAGAATAACTTTTGGATTGCTTACCAACGTGCGTGCCAACCCGACACGTTTAGCCATACCGCCGGAAAGTTCATGTGGATATTTGTATAATGTACTTTCGGGCAGGCACACGAGTGCAAGTTTTTCTTTAACAATGGGCAACACATACGATTCCGGGTAGCCGGCATTAATTAACGTTATACCGATGTTTTGGTATACATTAAGCGAATCAAATAGCGCTGCAAATTGAAACACATACCCAAACTGTTGCAGATGCTGTTCTCGTTGTCTATTGTTAAGACGCGTAATATCAGTGTTATCAACGATTATCGAACCGGACGTTGGTTCTATAAGGCCAATAATCTGTTTTAACAGTAACGATTTACCTTCACCTGATCGACCAATAATAACCGTCATCTTACCTTCAGGAATGGTAAGATTAAGATCATCAATAACGGTATGTGTACCAAAGCGTTTGGTTAAATGTTGTATTTTAATCATAGGCTATCAAGTAGTTTGGTCAAAAAATAGTTAGAGATTAAAATAAGCATCGAGCCGCAAACTACCGCTTGTGTGGTTGCGCGGCCTACGCCGCGTGCACCATCATGCGTATAATACCCTTTATAACAGCCAACAAGACTTAAAATTAATCCAAAAAAGGTAGATTTTACAAGACCACTCATAAGGTCACCTATCTGTGCATATTGTACAATGCTTGCGACGTATAAGGTAGGGCTTTGGTTAAGTGCATAGGTAACTAAAATACCGCCACCAAGCACGCCACAAAAGACTGCAAAGAGCGTTAGACAGGGCAACATTACAATAGAAGCGATAATGCGCGGTACAATCAGGTAAGAAAATATATTAATGCGCAATGTCCATAATGCATCAAGCTGTTCGGTAATGCGCATAGTGCCAATTTCAGCAGCAATAGCCGAGCAACATCTACCGGTTACCATAAGTCCGGTAAGCACGGGCCCAAGTTCGCGTGCCATACCTAGTGCTACAACGGTACCGATAAACTGTTGGCCACCAAGGCGCGAGAAACCGATATAGCTTTGTAGCGCAAATACCATACCGGTAAAGGTACCGGTGAGCATTACAATACTGAGCGATCCTATGCCGATGCGTTCAATCTGTTGCATGAGCATGGAGTAGTTCCAGGATGCGGTGCATGCAGTTTTGCATGTGGTACTAAAAAAAAGAATAAAATTTTTGCATGCACTATAACAGGCGACTGCTTGAGCGCCCACAAAAGATATATATCGTTTATATATCATCGCACTGGTTAAGTCTTGCTTATTCAGTTTCAGTTGTTGGCTCGCTTGGAAGCGTTGGCAACTGTTGTACTTGTGCTGCATGTTGACGCAAATGAGTTGCTGTGCGCGCTTGTTGTGAACGGAAGATCGCCAACATTAATGAGCCAAACATAAATATAGTACCTAAGACCCAGGTTGCTTTTTGTAGCTCATCGGCACCGCCTGATCCACCAAAGATCATCTGTTGGCTGCCACCAAGCTGCGTTATTCCAAGCCCGCCTTTGCCTTGTTGAACAAGAATTACGAGTACAAGTAAAAAGCAATTAAGGATGTAAAGGGTCATTAAAAGGCCAAAAAGCATCATTTTCTCCAAAAACGCTAGGTAATTGTTTGATATATATCATAATTAGGTTAACACATTTTCTATTTTATGGAAGGTGTTAGACCCGCCTAATAAATTTCCTTATATTGCAATCACCCTGTATACTGAATGTAATGAATCAATGTAGGCAAAATTTAAGGATCCCTACCCACATGAATGTAGAGCAACAACGTCCGCGCATTATTCCAGCAGAAAGTAGGCCTACTGCTACAACTGAGCATGTAATGCATAAAAAATCGCTCATGCACAAGTTGCTCCAAGTGGCTGGTTCAACCATGGGAAGTCGTGTTCTTGGCATTCAGCGTGAGCGATTAATGATGGCTTACTTGCAATGGGGATCATTGGCCGAATCATTCATTACCGCGTGGGCAGTGCCAAATTCATTGCGTAAAATATTTGCAGAAGGTGCACTTTCGGCCGCATTTATCCCCACATTGGTCAAATTAGTCAAAGAAAAGCGCATTGCTGAAGCCAACGGGCTTATGTCGTTGGGATTTCTTTTTTTTGAAGGAATTGTGCTCGTGCTCTGCATGTTTGCTATGATTTTTGCACCACAGGTGGTTTGGTTTATGGCGCCGGGATTTAGTGAACAGGTTATTGCAGATACGGTACCATTGTTGCGCATTCTTATGCCATTTATCTTTTTTATCTCCAGCAGCGCGTTACTTTCAGGACCATTGCAGGCGGTGAATCACTTTTTTGTGCCCGCGTTTTCTCCAATTTTGCTCAATATCATTTTTATAGGCGCATTGATTGGTAGTATGCATTATGGTTGGCCGGTTACCTATCTCTGTTACTTTTTAATATTGGGTGGTCTGTTGCAGCTATTGTGGCATGTACTCGTTTTTTTTAAGTTACGCTTTCATTTTGGCACCATCACGGTACCCATCTGGCATGAATTTGTACCGATATTGGCAAAATTTGCCAACTGCTTGGTGAGCATGAGCATTATGGAAATCAGCTTAATTGTGGATAAACAGTTTGCTTCGTTGCTTGGCCCTGGCTCAATTGCGGTTATTTATTTGGCAAATCGTTTTATGGGCATACCATTAGGGGTGTTTGTAACTGCATTTTCCACCATTTTGCTACCCCACTTTGCGCGCATGGTGACCTATGCACCAAAACGATTAAGTTTTTATCTGTATGAGGCTACCAAGTTTGTTTTCTGGATAACCTTGCCGGTGGTGCTGCTCGCATGCTTCTTTTCTACAAAGATATTCCAGACACTGTTCGCTTCAGATTCCTTTACACCCGAAAAGTTATTGCAAACAAGTCAGACGCTTACGGTATTTATGGCAGGGCTATTTTTCTTTTCCATGAATCGTATTTTGCTTAATCTCTTTTATGCTTTGCATGATACGCGCACACCGGCACTTATTTGTGTTGTGGCAACCATCACTAATATCGGTATGAACTATATATTTATGGGGCCATGGCGGGTACAAGGGTTGGCATTGGCGACGGTACTTTCCGGTGCCGTGCAGATGATACTTTCTATTTGGTATCTGCGTTCAAAGCGGGATTTTATGTTTTACCCGGCGCATCTCGTGCAGTTTCTGCAAAAAAATATCATGCAAATTATTGTGATCGCCCCTATTTTTGTAGGATGCTATTATACGGCTGAATATCTGATTGCTCTCTATATACCGGCACAGGCGGCGTCACAGTTGCTGAATTCTTGGTATTTCTGGTTATGGACAGGGCCGCTTTGTGCAGCGGCCGGATTGGCACTGTATATGACGCGCTCAATGTTTGGTATTCGTATTTATTTTCTTGATTAACGTGACAAGGAGTCAGATGCAAGAGACGTTTTCAGCGGGACTCGTTATTTTTAAAGAACTTTCACCCGGCCAGCGTACCTATCTTTTACTCCATTATACATCGGGTCATTGGGACTTTCCTAAAGGGCGTATAGAAAAGGGGGAAAGCAAGCTTGAAGCTGCTATGCGCGAACTTAAAGAAGAAAGTGGCTTAACTGCTGATCTTGTTCCCGGTTTTGAGCAATCGTTCGATTATCTATTTAAAGCATATGATACGGGCGAACTTACCCGTAAAACGGTCTATTTTTTTATTGGACGCGCCCATGAGGGGGAAGTGGTCCTTTCGCATGAGCATATAGGGTACGTTTGGTTTGAATACCGTGAAGCGGTCAAGCGCGTTACCTATCCTAATGCCAAAAAGCTGCTTAAAGAGGTTGAAGAGTTCCTATCCCAGCAGTAATAGGCTCACCGGTTGCGCATCCTCATCTGCTTATGGTAAGATAGTAACTGGTGAGGAGGAAATCATGATGAATTCAATTATCGCGCAACTATACAGTGCCATCAAGGCAATCGCGCTCTATATGTGGTCTGCCGGATCAGCGGGAGCCATTATATATGGAATCTTTTATCTGGGATATATGTATCAAGGGCCATCAATAGCCTTTATGGCAGCGCTGTTTGCCAGCATTTTGGTACTTTTTGTCGCATTACGCAATCGTTTAACTATAGCTTCATATGGACGAGCTACTGCTGCTTTATGTAGTTTGGGTGCATTGCTCTATATTGGTTATGAATTTTACGGATTACTGCATTTGCATCAGTTCTTTTATGCTCTGGTTGGTATGAGCATTGTTTTAGGTCTTGCAGCACTTTGGTTTGATCGCTTTATATTTGCGCTGGGGGCAACGCTGTTTGCTATGGCAGCACCGGCATTAATGTTTGGTGTATACAGCCCAACTATGCTGGGATGGTACTGTGTTGCAGCATTGTTTGCTTGCGTACTGCTTGCATACACCAGTGGTTGGCACATATTAGCATTGCTTAGTTTTGTTATCTATCTTTTTTATCATCCCTATATATTTGCGCTCGTGAGCATGACGCCTAAAAAGGGAATGCTCCTATTTGATGATGCATTTTGGATTCTAGGTTGCATCGGTGCTATATTCACCTTTATTCCATGGCTCTATAACATGTATAATCCGCGCCAGCATATCATTGATGCGCTGTGCATTGTTATGGCTGGAGCCTATTCATTTGCATCTATGCGCATGATCTTGCGTGGGCAATTGCGTTTTATTGAACAGTTTAAGTTCTTGCGATTGTTCACTACGCAACCTAAATATATACATCTACTTATGTATATGTTCTTTATTTACGCGGCCATTTATGCAACGCTTTTTGTGATTGGCAAAATAACGCATCGCAAGTCAGGTGTGCATAACGTTATTCTGATGCTCGCGTTGATTAGCTTTGTTGGTGGCGTTGCTGTGCTTAACCGCACGCATAAAATCATTGGCCAGCTTGCGCAGCAGACAACGGTGTGGATTAAAAAAGTACCATTTGTGCGTAGCTTAGTAACACAAGAGAAAAATTCTTAGCCCACATATTTAAAACTTTACCAAAGATGCTATAACTGAGTTGCTAAATCCAAGCTTTCGATGCACGTGTGGGATTTGTGTTGTTCATCTTCATTTTGCGGAGTTTTTTGAAGCTCTTCGCCCATCGCTTTAAACACTTCTGTCCACGCTCTTATTTCTTGTCTCAGTGGACTAATTGGTTTAATGGCACGATAATCACAATAGGTACCGGCATCGAACAGAATAAAAGTAGTTGCGGGTAGAAGTTGTTTCGCAACGGAAAACATTTCTTCAATGGTGGAAGAATTAAAAGTGGAATCATTAACGATTTTGCCTACTTCCTCTGTTCGTTGTGTGTATGGATAGAGTAATAGGTAACGTCTACCTATGCGTTCATTATGTACGTACTGTTTAAGTTGCGTAGAAAGGAAATGTGTGCGCAAATCGAAACAAAGATCGGTATCATCCACGCTAAAATAAAGAGCTGAACCTCCCTTTTTATTAAATAGTTCTCTGCTTTCATGTACTACAGCAGTAATCATTGGATTTGCGCAAATAATTGCTGCACCAAATTGATTACCCATTGCCGGGCCATGAGGATACCAATCAGGATCTGTCGGTACGCGATCATGATATGAGGCTATTGCAAATCCATCATCCGCAGTTGCAAATTTTACAACTTTTTGTACTAGATCATTTTCATTTGATTCCTCATGCGAAGATGATGCAGCGCAACATGTGTGCATGGCGTAGGTAAGTAAAATCGCTAAAAGTGTTAATATGTGCATAGTGGTGACCTTTTTACCAAAGATGTTCTAACTTATTTTCATCCAAGCTTCCGGTACGTATGTGTGTTTTACGCTCTGAGGTAAGGATTATACGCGGTGCCATTTCAGCACTTTTTGCTCGCGGTTTTGGCTGATTCTTTTGTATTTCTTTCCATGTTTCTGTCCATGCCCTCATTTCTCTTCTTATGTGACTAATTGGTTGCACTGCGCGATATTCACAATAGATGCCGGCGTCAAATAACACAAAGGTGGTTGCAGGTAAAATTTTTTGTATAAAGGCGAACATTTCTTCCAATGTCGCTGAGTTGGCAGCATCTTTCTCGGTCAATGTTTTGACTATTTCTGCTTGATCTTTGTATGGGCAGAGCAGTAAATAGCGGTTACCATACATTGGATCGCGCGTGTACTCGCAGAGTGGCTTAGCAAAAAAATTGGTTGATAAATCTATGCTATTGGTATCATCAATTATAAAGTAAGGGGCGGTGCTCCCTTTTTTATTAAACAGTTCTCTACTCCAGTGGATCGTTGCTGCAACCAGTGGACTTGCAGGAATAAGTGCTACACCAAATTGATTGGCGGTTGCAGGACCTTCTGGGTACCAAGAAGGATCTGTGGGTACGCGTTCATGATAGGCCGCTATCGCAAATCCATCACCAGGAAGATTATACATCATAGAACGCTGCACCAGATAATTATCTGCCATCTCTTCAAGAGATAAAGACGATGAAGATGCTGCACAAAAAATCTGTGCCGTGCAGGTAAGTAGAGTTATGGTGGCAAAAGATAATGATTTCATAGAGAGTCCTTTTTAGGTTGTCTTAGGTTTAGGTTGAAGATTAGTCCATAGTTCATCAAATTTCTTTCGTAGCTCTTGGCTCTCATCTTTAACTTTTTTATCAAAATTACAAAAACCGGCTACATCAAAAATAATATAGGTACTTGCAGGATCTACGTGTGGGTATATTAATTGTAACGCGACAGCAACAGATTTTACCGTTTTTGCATGTTTTAACAGCAGTCGCTGAACCTTAAATTCCTCGCTTGTATTGCTGCATAAAAAAAGGTATGGATATATTACCCACGGATGATTAGGTATCGCTGCATATGTTGATGGACTACTAAAATTAAGTTGCAGATCGTCTTCGATTTCAAAAAAACTTCGCTTGGTTAATTCTTTAAAGTTGCTGCGGCTTATTGTATCCATTCTTTTAATCTGAGTGTGCAAATCAGGACTAGAGGTTCCTAGTGGTTGGTTAACAATTGCAATGCCAAAATTGCTATGTGATGCGGGGCCGCATGTTCCGTGAAGATATATTTCCTCGTACTCACGTATTACCCAAGTATGATCAGTGCCCAGATGATATGAGACTGTTTCTTCTGATCGGGGAGTTCCTTTTACCCAGGTTAATTCTTCATGTATATCCAAATCCCAGGTGCCTTGAGTATCCTCTAAAAAGGTAGAGCAGGTAGTAGATGATGATGGCGTGCTAGAATCTGCACAAAAGAGCTGTGGCGTGCAGGTAAATAAAGTTATGGCGGTAAGAGCCAGTAATTTCATAGAATATCCTTTCATGTATGTTATCGTTAAAATTGTTGTTACTAAGAAATTATCTACTGTGGCTGCGTTTACGTACTATAACATCGTCATCCGAATCATCTGATAGGTGAGAATCCGTACCCAAAACGGTTTTACAGTAATCGATGATATCAAAAAGAACAAATGTTGTAGTTGGTATACGCACACGCAAAAAGCTTGCGGCAGCAGTTAATGTGCACAAAGTTGGCACTTGTTCTTTAAGTAAGTAGTCGATTTCATTATTTTTTTTAACATCCGCGCACAGAAAAATAAATTTGCGTAGCGGGTTTGCGCGCGCATAGGGAATAACAGGCGTTAGCGGGCTGCCATTGATAGTTAAGAAGTGATTCTCTTTAATCTCAAATGAGGCAACAGTAGGTTTGAGGAACTGTTTAAATATACCGGCAGTCACCACCGCTGCTGGATTTTGTGTAATAACAAAACCAAAACTGTCAGTTTCGCCAGCTCTTCCGGCGAACGTATCCCATATATTTGTTACCGTGTGATATGCTTGTATTCCATAACCATCGCTGCCAATTTGGTAAGCTACCGTTTGTTTTAAGTTAGGGTTTGCAGTCCATTTTATTGATTTAGTCGGAATTTTAGTTGTGCGGCGTACAACATCAAAGGTGCCAAATTCTTCTAATTCAGAACTTACTGTTTCCTGCGCTGATGGAAAGATAGACGCGGTATATGCAACAAGAGCTACAGTTAAACATGATAGCGTATTCATAAAAAATATCCTCTGAAAGTTATTAACAAATGCTAGAACTTTTTTTGTGCTTACTGGAAGGCTTTCCTGTGGGTGACTTTTGTCGTGCAATTGCAGCTTGCATCAGCATTGCACACATCGTTTCAGGAATATGATACATAGCTCTTTCTTCTTGATAGGTAGCTGCATCAAAGAGAACAAATGTAGTACTCGGCAGCTGTTCCTTTACAAATGCGAGCATGGCGGCGAAATCAACTTCAGGCGTGTCTTTTTGAACACGTTGTTCCACTATTTTTTTTACTCTGAGATTATCTGAAGTGTGCGAACAGAGTAGCAGATATCGTCTTGCCATATATTGAACAGCGGTATACGTGGGCAATTCTATTGTGAATCCGCTCGTTTGAAAACCCAACGATTGTGTATCATCAACTTTAAAATAATGTGACCGTTTATGTTTTTGGTCAAATATTGTTTTGCTTTCATGAACTGCTGCGCTTATGGATGGATCGGTTGCAACGATTGCAAAACCAAAATAGTTGCCATGTGTAGGGCCATTGGGATAAAAAATCGTATTTGCTGGTACTGCCTTATGAAATCCTACTATTGCGCGGTTGTCGGTGCCAATTACGCATGCGACAGTTTTTGCCAAAAGTGGATTATCTTGCCAATTGGAAGAAGCTTCTTCCGCTGCAGGTAAAACATATGCCGTGCATGCAACCAGGGTTGCAGAGAAAAGCGATGTGATTTTCATAGGGGCATCCTTTTGGGTATGGTAATTAAACAAAAATTATTCGGTTTTTGTAGGTTTCGGTTTGACAAGATTATTGCAATATTCTATTGCATCCAAAAGTACGTAGGTAGTGAAAGGTAATTGAGAATGTAAATATGCAGTTGCTGCAGCCAATGTAGCCAGGTCAGCAGAGCTATCTAGTGTTTTACCTATGTCATATTGCGCATCAAGGTTAGAACAGATAAATAAAAATCTACGAGGCTTGTTGGGATTAGCGTAAGTATATGCAGCTACAGTTGTTGCTAAGTTACGTGTAGTTAGATCGCCATCTTCTTGGATATGAAAATACGTGTTGTTTGGTGCAAGTTTCATAAACGTATCTTTACTTATACAAAGTTTTTCTTGAAGTTCAACGCGTGGAACAATAGCAAATCCAAAATTAAGTGCTTCATCGGTGCGCCAAGGGTGAACAGGGTGTTCTGTTGATATTTCATCATATGCGCATAAAGCATAACCATCGGATCCAATATTATATTCAATAACACGAGCAAGTTCTTGATTTTGTGTCCATGTTGGTTGAAATGGTATGAGATCTATTGGAGCGGTACCTGAAGATGCACATTGCATGCTAGAGGCGATGGTAATTAAAGATGCAATATACATAGACAATCTCATAAAAACTCCTAATAAATGCGTAAAATTATAGCATAGGTTACTATAAGAGCTTATGATTGTCCATTAAATGGACATAACAACTTTTTCTTTGAGAGAATGCAGGACGAGAAAATGAGACAACAAAAAAAGCCCGGTAAAAACCGAGCTTTAAGATCTTTTTGGTTGCGGGGGCTGGATTCGAACCAGCGACCTTTGGGTTATGAGCCCAACGAGCTACCAGGCTGCTCTACCCCGCGATACATTTCTTTATATAGAATAGGGGTTTTTTCCCGATTGTCAAGTTTAAAATGTATGTAAAAAGCTCTTTTTGAGCATAAAGTCCCAACCTATTTGCTATTAAACCTGCTCTAAAATCACGAAAGCGCCTGCTATATCATCTGTATGGGTTAATGAAAGATGCACTTTTGGCCGCACATCATTAGGTTCAAGGAGCCTGTCCCAATTAATTGTTGCTACGGGAATTCCTTTTGCTATCCGCTCTATGGTGACATTAGGTAAAACATGCATAAGCGTTGGGCCAGGCCGTTTATATACCGTAATACAGGCGGTAGTAAAGGCTTTAAAAAAGGCCTCACGGGCTGCAAAACGTACGGCAAAGCGCTCCGCGCGCTGCTGTTCAGAGGTTGCACCCATGCAATAATCGATTTCTGCTGCACTAAAGATTTTGTGCAGTTGCGTTGCGTAGATGATGTGCCAATTATAAAAGCGTTTTACGGCGACCTGATCGACGCCTATGCCGATGATCATAAGTGGGCTCCAAATTGTAGAAATAAAGTTGATTTATGCATCAAAGAAGCTCTTTCTTTATATTTTTTTGTGTGATATTTCCTCTTTTGTCATCCTCGTTTGCGGGGATCCAGGCCAACAAAAGTTACTAATTTAGAGATAGCTGTAAAAGAATCAGGATGGTTCATACTATTTCGACAATTTTTGATTAAAGCATATAGTGATACAAATCCTTCCATTGAGGATTTGAACGTTCAATCAAATATATTTTTTTGCCACGATTGTATTTTTTTAATTCTTTTTCGCGCTTGGTAGCATCGGAAATATCTTGATATTCTTCTACGTAAGCTAGTTTATCGACAGTATATTTCTTGGTGAATCCGGGCAAGCTTTTATTTTTATGTTCATGTATTCGCCGAGCAATATCATTAGTAACACCGATGTAGAGAGTGCCATTCCGCTGAGAGAATAAGATATATACAAAATAACTATGCATATGAATATTTATTAAAAAATTTGTACGTGCAATATTTATTGGTGTTGCAAATTATCTTGGCCTGGATCCCCGCAAGCAGCCTGCCCGCCAAAGCCGGAGGCGGCGGCTGGGAGGATGACAAAAGGGAGCATTATTCATAAAAGTTTTAGTAAATATGGGTTTCATTTGTTATTTGATCACGATCCTTATTCTTTAACATCTTGTGTACATACTGTGCAAGCTTTGTCGTAATACTGGAGACTATTGCAGAAGCTAAAAATCCGGACCAATATGCACGACGCATTTCTTTGTCTGGCATGCTTGCATTTAGAAATGTAAATCCTAACAACAATGGTGTACAACGTATTATAAAATGGGTAATACATGCACCAACAAGGCCGGTGCCTACGCCCGTGCCAAGGTTTTGTAAACGTTCGGTGTTAGTTTCAAATTTGCCTAATTGGCTCGCTATCAATCCGCCGGCAACGCCACCATGCCAAATACCTTGTGAGAAGTATTCTTGCCCCAAATCTTGATTAAGACTTAAATAGGTTCTAATGGCGGTGTGATAGTTTCCATTTTCAAAGCACTTGCGCTCAAAATCAGTAACATCTAATAAATTGTATAGTGTATCGGTTAGTGTATCGGTGAAAGCATGCGTTTGTGCAACTAAGCTGCAGATTAAAAAGCTTTTGAGTAAAATTTTCATAGTGTTTTCCTCTATTTTAAAACGTGGTATCTAAAACAGATATCCCACAGTAGGATAAAAGATTATTTCTTATAAAGATAGCACAAATATAGATTATGTAAAGTTATATAAGCTGTTGAATTTATGCATCTTTTGGGCGATTAATAGGTTTTTTTCTATTGTTTCATCTTTTTGTGTACATACTGTGCAAGCTTTGTCGTAACACAGGAGACTATTGCAGAAATCAGAAATCCTGACCCATAAGCCCTACATATTTGTTTGTCTGGCATCGAATTACTTAGAAATACAAATCTTGGATGCCTCCACCAAGGTGTACGACGTATTATAAAATGGGTAATACATGCGCCGACAATACCTGTTCCTACACCAACCCCAAGGCTGTTTAAACGATCATTGTTATTTTCAAATTTGCCTAGTTGGCTTGCTAACAATCCACCGGCAATGCCACCATGCCAAATACCTTGAGAGAAAAATCCCTTTCCTACACAATAATTAAAACCTAAATAGGAATCTAAATAGGACCTAATGGCTGAGTAATAATCTCCATTCTCAAAGCTCTCGCGCTGAGAATTAGTAACATCGAATAAATTATATAGTGCATCGGTGAATGCATGCGTTTGTGCAACTAAGCTGCAGATTAAAAAGCCTTTGAGTAAAATTCTCATAATGTCTTCCTCTATTTTAAAACGTATCTACAACAGATATCCCCACAGTAGGATAAAAGATTATTTCTCTCAAAGAGTAGCACAAATAACAATTATGTCAAGTTTTTATAAAATAGTGAATTTAGGCCACTTTTGGGGATTAATAGGCTTTTTTTATTCTACTTCGCAAGAAAACCCCAGAGAGTTTTAAACCTGGGGATGAATTGCGAGTGGAATAACCCTTCCTACTATGCTGCAGCTTCGTAGGACAGGTCGTAGCTCTGCAAGAGCGTAGTAGGGTAGAGTTTTGCTTCGAAGAATTCCGCGCGAAACACCGCGCTTTGCCGGTGTGCGCTTCATTGTTTCATTTTTTCAAGTGCCTGATCAAGCGAACGATACATAATCGCCTCGCGCATATGTGGAGCATCGATGATAGCAGAACTATCTAAATCAGCAATGGTGCGCGCAACTTTGATAATCTTATGATATCCGCGCATGCTCAGGTTAAGTTTAGCAAACGCTTGGCGAATGAGCTCTTCTGCGCTATCGGTTAACTGGCAATGAGCAGTAATCTGATCCGGTGTCATAAAGCTGTTGTAATAGCTGGCGCCAAAGCGTTCGTCTTGCATCTGCAGCGCTTGCTTGATCGGTTCAAACAGATCTGCTGAACTTGTTGAGCTCGTGGTATCTTTAATGGTGTCATATTCAATCGATTGCACATGTACTTGCAAATCGATGCGATCGAGCAACGGTCCAGACAGTTTGTGCAGATATTTACCAATCGCTTGTGGACTGCAGGAGCATTGCTTCTTTTTATCTCCCCAATAACCACACGGGCATGGGTTAAGTGCAGCAACGAGCAGAAATGATGCCGGATAACAAATTGCATGCAGCGCGCGCGAGATATTGATCTCTTTATGCTCAAGTGGTTGGCGTAGCACTTCCAGCGTTTCGCGTTTAAATTCTGTCAGCTCATCAAGAAACAGAATACCATTATGCGCTAAACTGATTTCACCCGGTTGTGGGCATGATCCACCACCAATAAGTCCCGCTTGTGAAATAGTATGATGCGGCCCGCGAAATGGGCGCTCCGTCAATAGTGGCCGATCTTGCAGTTTGCCGCTGATGGAATAAATTTTACTTGTTTGTATAATTTCATCAAAGCTCATGGTGGGCATTATAGTTGCAATACGTTTTGCAAGCATCGTTTTACCGGCACCGGGAGAACCGATAAACAGAATGTTGTGTCTGCCCGCAGCAGCAATTTGTAATGCACGTTTTGCCTGATGTTGCCCTTTAACTTGATTAAAGTCGATGTTAAATCCAACCGTTTGGCTGAGATATTGTTGCAACCCATTTTCTTCGGGTGCAATTATACGTTCGCCACGAATATACGCAACAACTTCGGTAATGTGATCTACGCCGATGACTTCTATACCTTCAATCAACGCTGCTTCACGTGCATTTGCTTTGGGCAATATAATACGTTTTTTGCCCAATTTTTGTGCATCACTTGCGATTGCTAATGCACCTTTAATCGGGCGAATGCCGCCATCAAGTGATAGTTCACCAATCCATAATGTATCTTGCAAAAATTCTTCACGTATAGTGATGAGTCGCTCTGCCAAAAGTAATCCGATAGCGATAGGTAAATCAAAAAGAGTACCAACTTTTTTAAGATCGGCCGGTGCTAAGTTTACCACAATGCGTTTTGCCGGAACTAAAAAGCCACTATTTTTTAATGCGCTGCAGATGCGATATGCGCTCTCTTTAATAGCAGTATCAGGTAAACCAACAATACAAAATTTTACCAGTCCAAATGTTATATCAACTTCAACTTCCACCACATACGCATTAATACCTAATGTTGTAGCAGAAAAAACACGAGCATGCATTATATCCTTATCCCCTAAATAAGCATGTTATAGATGTGAATTTACATAACTGTATCAGGTATAAACTAAATTGCAACAGCCTCGCATAGTATATAAATTATTGTTTTTTGTAGTAGTCTAATGCTAAAAGGAAAATGATAAGAAAATCAGTTGACGCAAAAAGAATATTTTTTCATCGATACGAGGAGATAAAAAAAATGAAAAAACTATTAATGATAGTTGCTCTATCTGGAATAGCTCGCGTAATTGCAGCACCATCGGCGCCGGCATCAGACCCTTTTGCTGATTGCGATAAATATGTACGTAAGTTGGCAAAAAGCAATCTTAAGCCTAAAAAGCAGACGGCATTAAGCGCTATTCTTGTACAGCTTAAAAATCGTAAAGATGCATTGGAAAGAAAACTTGCTCTAGGCTTGCTTAGCGATAGTGAGCAACTTGAATTGAGCAGAATCTTAACGTTTGATATTAATTTATAAGCCACGTCTCGATATTTCTTGATAATCCCCAGGATTTTAATGCCTGGGGATTATTTTTGCGCATATGGCGCAATCAAAATCGGGATTTCATATTTAAATTGTTGCATTTTTCGCATCGTTTTACATATGAAATCCTGTTTTTCAAGTTAAAAAGCCCTAAAATAGCTAAAAACAGCTAAAATAAAGGTAAAACAGCATTTCTATAAAAACTTGACATAATTACTATCTGTGATAAAATTGATAGTGAAAATAACCTTTTTTTAGGTATCTATAGGGGGTGTCAGAGAGGTTAAACTACAAACGTTTTAAATAAGGGAAAATAATTATGAAACGTTTATTATTAAGCAGCTTATTGGGCTGTATGTTGATGGGTCAGATGAATGCCGCAGATATTAGAAATCAGATCGTTAACGGAGCAATTAATGCTTTTAGCGAAGTTACTACTAAGGCGGGTACTTCTGATTTGCTTAAAGGTGCCGGTATAGCATTGGTTCCACTTGCATTCAGAGGAGTGGCTGCAATGGGTATTTGTGCTCCTGTTGAAAGTCACTATGATATATCGAAAAGCGTGCTTTCTCCATTGTGTTATTTGATACCTGCCACAAATATTACTCGGAGAGCACTTGCTGACGGTCTCGATTATGATAGGTGTGTACGCTTAAAAAATAGTGTCCATCCGATTCCGACCGCAGAAGCATCAACCATAAAGTTGAACGCATTTACTGCATTTATTTCAGCATTAATGTGCAGTGCAAGTATAGCTAAGCTTTGTGGGATTTTGCCTGAATCAGTAAGTAAGTTTATGGGTTCACAAATAACAACTGCAGGTATTGCTACAGGATCAGCTCTATCGTTTGCATTATTATTACCATCACTTAAAAAGTGTGGTGTGCCGGTTTGCTAAATCGACATTAAATTTAAAAAGGCACCC
>JAGVLK010000010.1 GCA_020049835.1 Candidatus Babeliales bacterium
CTCCTCGCGGTAGACACCCTTGCCTTAGGCTAGCAGCTACTGATGCCTTCGCTGGTCGGGACTTTCACCCTATAGGTCGCGCCCGTGCCGGGCGCACAAAAAAAGGGCGGCATACGATCTGTATGCCGCCCCTCTTTTTAGTTGCTACGAATATAAGTTTTTTATACGGTTAATATGTATGTTAATAAGATTTTTTACTAAATTATTAGCAACAACTAAATGTGAAAATAATCCTCTAATATCGCCTTTTTCAAGAGCTCTATCACTTTGGAATTGCAAATCCTTCGTATGTTCTTGAGCTGCTTCTATGCTTCCCGTTTCACTTATATCATTAGGCATCTGTCGAATGCCGTCTTTTGTTAATAGGCTAATCGTTGCTGCGATGGTGCATTTTTCAGCTTGACCCTTGGTTGTAGATATATATGCTCCAAACCATCCAGTGGTTGCAAGAGCTCTGTATACTTCCTGTTGTGCCTGAGGAATCATTTTTTGTACATCATGCGTATCATGATTGGGATGAAACAATAAGTTCATTGTTTGTCTAACACATGTATCAAGATCGACTTTATTATAGATAGGATCGTTTGGATTAGGTATGCTGTACCCCTGTAAACTCAACAGGCTTAAGCATGAAAGTGCAGTTGTGGTTAAAATACGTTGCATAAGGTGACTCCTTAAAAAAGTTAGTGAATATACATTATTGGTACATAGTTTAGCGTAAATGATATGCATGTACATTAATAATCAGAAAAAAAGGGCCGGATTACTCCGACCCTGATAGGTGATTTTATATGTTGGATTACTTAATTTTTCCAAATCGGCTATCGTCCAGGTTTTCTGGAAACCAATTTGTTCCCAATATTGTTATAAGAGTTGCAGTAGCAGAGCCAACTGCGATTTTTGTGCCGGTGTTGGCATCTCCATTAAATCTTACATATGCTGCAAACAATATGCCGAGTGCTCCGCATCCCAAAGTCCATCTAAACCAAGATTTTTTAAGACTTGGATTGTTATAGTCGCCATTAAAAATTTGTTGCATTGTAAGAATATTGTGATTATTGGTTATTATATGCTGATTTTGAGGTAAGATCACTCTTTGGTCCTTGTTAATCATAATAGAATTGTGGCCACTTCTGATGGTTCCAAGAAGATGTCCAGCTAATGGAAAAGCTGCGCCTGCAGCATACGGTATTAACGATGTGATCATTGAATTTTCAGCATGCATGGTTGATAAGCATAGGCATGAAAATGCAGCTATTGTGAGCATTCGATGGAACATACATAATCCTTATAATGTTATGAATTGTAGTGATATGTGTGTAGTATACATGATCTTGAGATATATTTATATGCATTTTATGCGTGATGAGGAGTGTTGTTGTGCTTATTTAATTTGTATACTACGTGGAGGAAGTTTCTATGCTATAATCTATAATTAAGACAATCATCCTGAGCTTGTCGAAGGATCAACCTTATATATTTTTTGCGGAAGGTCCTTCGACAAGCTCAGGATGATTAATCTATGGCTTACTTTTAACTATATGATGTCATCGAATTTTAGCATTACAAGGGCAAAAAACATGAACTATACATATCTCCTGCTATCCATTGGGATGAGCATCATGACCAACCAAGCATATAATGGCTTTAGTGTTGCTAAACTTGCTGAACAAGCAGTTAGCTACGGGAATTATATTACGCATATGTGGACGAGTTCAAATCTGGAAGGCAAAATTACCTTAAGTGGCGCCGTTGGTGTAGTTAGTTGGTGTTCCTATTTATTGTGTCGTCGCATGACGCTTACTCCTGTTGAAACTCAGCAATCAATAGAGCGAGTTTCAGAAGTTGATCAGTTAGAAGAGAATAAAATAAAAGAAGCCTCTATAAATCTTTTAACGCATCTTAATAATATGATTACAATAGCACGCACAATTAATGGACAGCCAGCAGACAAAAATAGAATATGCGAAAGCTCTTAAAAACAGCAATCCTCTTTAAATATAATTCCCGGCAATATTTGTGTTATACAAGCTGAAGGGCGCTGTACACCAAGTAAATAGGCCAATGTTGGTGCAAGTTGTGTATTGGTCACGCGATCTTCAATCACTTTGCGTTGCAAATAGGCCCGTCGGTACATAACCAATGGAATATGTGTGTCATAATCGTATGGGCTATGATGCGCCGTGCCTTGGCTATAACTGGTGATAAAACTGTACGGCTGTGTTTGAATAATAAGCGAGCTATTGCGTTGCGGATACAGCTGATTTTTAAACATCTGCTCTATACTTTCGGGCACAGTAGGAAGTTTATACAGATCGCGGCTTGTCCATACTTTTTTTATACCTGGAATGCGTTCGGTACTTTCTATTATGTGCCGCTTGAGATCATGGCGTTTTTTAAGATCTAAGGATCTATACAATTGACGATTAATCGATAATGCCCCTGCATTGGCGTCAAGAATCAAGTCTTTCACATCAAACTGTTCAGCAAGTTCAGTATTAAGTTTGGTAATAATATCATTTTCCATAATGCGGTGTGATTGGGTGTAGCCTTCGCGCTGCATCTGTTCAGGGCATGGTGCTACACCATGATCAGTTGTGAGTACCCATAATATATTACGCTTTTTGGTTTTGCTATTCACCTTGTCGATAAAGAGTTTGAGTTGACGGTCGACATGATAAACTAAATCGACCACTTCTTGCGAATGTGGTCCGTAGGTGTGGCCAAGTTTATCAAGACAGCTCGGCCATACCCACATCAATAATTTGTCATCGCAACAGGAGCTGTAATGTTCATCTAGGCAAGCTGCTGCACAATCGAATACTAATTGCGATGCAAGTGGTGTTTGTTCTATCTCTTTGTACGGATTATCTGTACCGGCAAGTGGACAGAAAGTTTTGCCGATCATACGCTGTTTATGTTTGCATGCTGCACAGTCCAATAATCCTTTGAATTTATATGCAGCAGGCATGCAGGTGTGTTGTAGATGCCAGGTATACGGAGTTCTTCCTGCAATGGTGCGATTAAACCGTTGTACCCATGTAGGCAATGCATCAAAATATGCTTTACTTGAGGTGAACATGCCCGTTTGAGGATCAAACCAAATTGCTTTACCAAGTTTATTGGCGGTACCGATAGCAGAGCGACTTTTGCCGCTGATAGAAAATACTTTATAATTTTTGTGCTGTTGTTTTTGTATCATCAGTTGATCTGAAATGCCATCAACCATAATATGTCGAGGTGACTTGCCGTAAGGTTGCAAACCATTAGAACCAAATACAGCTGCGCGCTCTGGAGTGTCGTCATCACATGCAATTTTTGTGCGTGTTACTTCATTATACCAATAATCAGCAATAATCCCATGGTCTTTTGCGGTTGTGCCGGTATTAAGTGATGCAGATCCGGTACCGGTTGATGGCCATGCATACGGGGTATGGGCATTGGCATAGTATATGCCTTCTTCAAGCAAAAATCCCAGTCCGCCGGTCAAGTATGGACGCAACGTCTGTAATAATCTGTACGCGAATTGATCTATTACAATAACGATCGTAATCTTTGGTGTGGCTGATAATGTATGCATATGCATGCACCACAGCAGGCTGATGAGCAGATACAGTTTTTGTTTGCGTACCATGATAAGATCCTTTTTTTAGCGAATATAGAGGTCATCATCACTCTACGTAATACATGGCATAAGAATCAAGATCTTGTGCAAAAAAATTAATGCAGAATTTACTAGCCTGCTTGCGACTATAAGGTTAAAATTAGAAAAGATTAGAATTTTTATGGTGAGACAAAAATGATGATGCAGAGCGATTCTATAGCATTTGTGTTAAAGCATTATGCACCCAAAAGAAATGTCGTAGCGCTGCTTGACCGGCGGTTAGGACGCATTGTTGCCATTTGTAATCGTGAGCCGCTCAGTGCCGGAACACTCATTGCATATCAGCTGCGGCGCCAACAAGATCGCTATTTTATAGATAATATCGATATCCTGCATGCACCATTTGAAATTGCGCAGCAGCATCTGCTATTTTTGCATCATATGTTGGAAATTTGTTACTACTTTATCCCGGAAGGCAGCAGAACATCGCGTGTGTATGACTTGTTGCTCTATGTGGTAACTGACCCGCCAATGTGCCGTCAACGGCAGAAAAATATTCTCTTCTTGTTGTTTACCTTGTTAGGGATGTATCCTGATGAAGTAGCCATATGTAGAGAGTACGCGCAAGCGTTGCAGCATGAATCCTTTGAACTCATATTGGCCACAAAAATAGATAGAACGATTGAAAAATATATACCCAGATGGTTATATCAATGTATAACGATGCATGCATGTGCACAGAATTTTAAGACACTTCATTATTTAAATGAGAAATAACGATGAACAGATTATTTTTTATCCTCAGCCTTATCGCCGTACCGTTTCCTTCCTTATTGGCAATGAATACGGTATTTCCTTCGCCTGAAAAACTTTTTATTTCTAAAGAAGAAGCAAAAATCAAAGAGCGTGATGCGCTTAAAGAGCAGTTAAATACCCTGTCACAGGAAAAACCAGAAACCTATGATGCGCAGCAGATTCTGCTCAAGCAACAGATTACTGAGCTCAAAAGTAATCGTGATGCAGATCCTGAAAATGAATTTCTATCAAAGAAGCTGGTCTTATTGGGTGATATTTACCAGTTAAATAAAGATTACAAGCAGCTGGAAGAGCGGTATATAGAAAAAATAAAAGAGCAGATCAAGTTGTTGGATGAATATGTACAGGATCCGGTTCAAGCTGCGTATGCTCAAGGTTTGGGCTTAGATCATCGTGTAGCATTCTCATTTGAAGATTTGCGGCGCAAAAAAGAGGAAATCGATGAGAAAAAGAGTTCCTTAGATCTTCTGCAGCAGCAGATAACCAATACACAAGCGGAAATAAAAAACCGCGAACAAGCAGCAAATGCGGCGGCACAGGCATACAAACAGCGACGTGACGCATTTGAAAAAAGTGCATTATCATCACCAGAGCTGTTTGACCTTAATGCACAACATGAACAAGAATTGGCAAATCTTGAAGCGCGTATGTATGAAGCTAAGCAACAAGTGGATCAACTTACATTGTCACTGTTGCGCCTACGTATCAAAAGCCTTGGTGCTAAGCGTGATATAGAAGATGCACAGCTGCAAATTCTTAAACAGATTTTTAGCCGCATCAAGCAATCATCGATTCGCATTAGCGAAGCGGATGTTTCCTTTGCACGTGATGAGCTGGAGAAAAAACGGCAGCAACTCAATGCAGAAAAAATAGATCTATACGAACCGAAAAAAGAGAAAATTAAGCTGCTCATTATTCAAGGAGAACAGGAACTTGATGCGCTGAGCAAAAAAAATAATATCAGTTTAACTGATGATATAACCCAGTGGACGGCTATTATAAAGCCGACACCGCAAGCGCGCGATGCATTTTTGGAAGTTGTTGCAGCTTATGAACAAGTGCGTCTGGAACGTTTGCATTTGGAAGAGATTGATGCGCAACTTGATTTAGCTGATTTAAAGCTTAATATGGAGCGCATTGATACAGAAATTAAATTATCATTTTACAAAATGTATGCAGGTAAATTCAGCTCAGAAGAAAAGATCATCGATGAAGTGAAACAATATGAGCTCAAATTATCTGATATTCAGGCAAACATTTCGCAGTTAGAGACTAAACGCGCTACGGTGGAAAATCAACTTTCGTTAGCCAAGAAAATCATCGAAACCATTACGCGTTTGCGCCAAACCATAACGGATGAAAAAACATCATTATACAGTCAACAGGCACAACTCTATAAACATTCACTCGATCTGTTGGCGGCCAGTGAAGAGCGGGTTAAACAGGAGATTAAAGCGCTTAATTCATTGCGCAGCGTGTATAATGATTCAGCTGATCAATATCGACGTATGCAGCAATATATTAAGTTCACCATCGATGAGCTTAAAGCGTCATCAGGTAGTATTATTTGGGATAGACCGGAAGATGCAATTTCATGGCAAGGGGTAAAAAATATTATCCCAAATTTACAAACATTTGCGCATGATGTGCGTGCGTATATTCGGCATTTTGATGTAGCATCGCTCATGTATAAGGTGAAAAATCTGTTTACTGCAGATTATGCATTGCTGTACCTGTTATTCTATGCGCTTATTTGGATATTGATGTTGATTGTTATCCGTTGGTGGCTTCCGGCAGTTATTGCACGTTTGCATGCATTAGATCGCCATGGCAGTAGCTTTGGAATCTTGTTTATACGCACGCTATTTGCATTCTTATTGCAATATTATTGGGTTATTGCGCTCTGGCTTTCCATCCTGATGCTACTTACTATGTATGTAATTCCTGATCCGTATCCATATATTATTTTCTATCTACTATCCATACCATTTTTAATCTACTTAGTGCGTCGTTTGATGACGTTATTTATAGAAGTTAACATTCGGCATGATTATGTTTTTGGTGGCAAAGATCAACAATCACGTATTGTGCTGTGCGTTAAAACGTTGCTCTATGCAACGATCATTATCTTTTTCTTGCGTGAAGCGTTTATCTTAGGTAACTATGCCAAATCAGAGCTGCCAAATATTTTAAAAGCTCTGAATATTATTATTCTGCAGATTTCCATCATATTCTTGATCACCAAAGAGTTGGTGTTGAGTGCCATTCCGCGCACCAGTGATATGTGGCTTTCTATACGGCAATATGTTGACCAGTATTATTATCTAATTTTGATGGTGCTTATTGCCATTATCGTCATGGCAAATCCATATGTTGGTTTTGGTCGCCTGGTACTATTTGTGCTTTCACGCGTGATGTATACATTGCTCTTTATTGGGTTACTGGTTTGGCTACATACTTGGATTAAACGTTGGTCATCAGCACTGTTCTTTCAAACTGATCAAGATACCGCTAAAGAGCGCTTCCCTTCGGCAAAAACATGGTATGGGGTTGCGATTATCGCTATTTTATTAAGCTTCATCTTTTTTGGTGCCATTATAATTGCTAAAATTTGGCAATGGCCTGAGCGGCTTAAAAATATTAAAGAGGCGCAGGATATCATTGAACTGCTTAAAACGCCACGGCTCTTGGCACATACTGAAAGTCCCATTTCAATTTACACCGTGCTGCAATTTTTGAGCTTTTTACTCGTAGGTGTTGTTGTAGCAGCGGCGGTCAGGCGCTTTGTATTAAATCGCATTTTTGATGTATTGTTGGTGGATTCAGGTATTCAAAATACGGTGGTGAGCTTAACGCGCTATGTGATTATGCTTATTGCAATTATGCTCGGCATGAATGCTATTGGGTTTGGGCCACAAATTAACGTTATCCTCGGCGCATTGTTAGTAGGTAGTGCCTTTATTGTAAAAGATCCGGCAGCAGACCTGTTTGCCTATTTTATTATTCTGGTGCAGCGTCCGATTAAAATTGGTGATTACATACGTCTGAATAATGATGTTATGGGTGTGGTGCGCAAAATAACTGCACGTTCAGTTGTGTTGCGCAGACGTAACAGTACCACCATCATTGTACCAAACTCGTATGTGGTGAATCATCCAATCATTAACTGGAACTATGTACGTGGATTTATTGCGTTTGATGATATTAAAATTGTGATTGCTTACAAAGAAGATCCATTGCATGTAAAAGATGTGTTGGAGCGCGTATTGGATAGCAGCCCCTATATTCTTAAAAATCCCAAACCGATTGTGCGGCTTGAAGAGTTTGGTATTCATGGGTATGAATATATTATGCGTGGTTATATTAGCTCTAACTACACGCTTGACCAATGGGAAATTGCGAGCGCGATTCGTTTGGCTACCATGAAAACATTGCGTGAGCATGCTATTGATATTGCCGTGCCGATTCGCATGGTGGTGAATTACCAAGGGAGCTTGACCGATTTTAGCCCGAAGGTTGATCCTATTGATGAGTTAAAACAGGAATAGATTCTTGTCTTTTTTTTGCCTGCCCGACGTAGCCTTGGCAGAGTCTGGGAGGATGACAAAGAAAAGAACGCAATTAAACTATTAAATAAAAAGGAATCGTATGCAAATTATACGTACCATTGTAGCATGCATAATAATAGGCAATATTAACCACACCTTATGTGGTCCAGAAAATCTGGTGCCAGCTGGTTTTGCTGTAGCATCAGGATATACTGTTGATATTGAAGTGCCGGTGCAAAAAATCGATTGTTCAACACCGCAATCAATAGCAGACGGCATAAAAAATCGTATGTTTACGCCTCCCGCATCGCCGGTCGTACAAGTATTGCCCGCATTGCCATCGATACCATCAGCAATTCTGCCGGCAGCATCCGGTAGTTCTTTGGTAAACTCATCTGCGCAAGCGACAAGTTCAGGTGATTCACCATTTGCGGTCTGTTATCCATTTGCACCGTTGATTATGCTGAATTGGGGTTCCGATGTTGCAAGTACTATGATGATGGTGGCAAAAACTGACCCGAAAGCTTCCGGCACGGTGTTTAATCTGTATAAAATAATCTGTAGAATTGGTATTCAACCATTTCTGAATATATTTAAGCAAGCGCAACCGGTAGGATTGCAATTATATGCACAAGCGCAGCAAAATCCTGCAGTACAAGAAATGGCAGCACAGATAAAAAAACTGGTACATGAACGGGCGCCTTTAAAAACGCGAGTAGCAGCATTAGCGCTGCAAACTGCTATAAATAACGTGGTGCGTCAAGAGATTATCAAACAATCACTACCTACATTTTCTCCCGGTGCATCGATAATGGAAACCATACGCCTTAATAAGGGTAAAACATTTGGTATGGATGGCCAAGCGTTACTTGCGGGTAATATTTATGCAAGTATCGGTGACATGTCGGATCAACAAAAAGCTGATCCGCATGCATTCTATGCATACCAACAGATTATACAATCGGTGTTGCCGCTTTAAAAATAATAATACGTTGTAAAAAGTGCGCGTATGTTACCTACCGGATTGGCATTCTGCACCTTACCAGATGTATTCATACAGCCCCAGCTAGCGCGTGTGTATTCAAGCTCGAATGCAAAATCTGCGGGCAATATGTGAAAACGTACGCGCGGCGCTATACGAAATACGATATCGATATTTTCTGAATGGTCTAAAAATGCATAGACAGTTGATTCTTCCACTCCGGTAATAGGATCAAAAATACAGGGTATTATCGGTTGCTGAGCACCAAGATTTTTTGTGATGCCGATAAATAATCCCGGTTCAATTTTGCGGTTGACGTTAATATCAAGCCAATAACCGAGAGCAGCGATATTGGTGTACGTGCGTTCGTCGGTTGTAGGGTTGACCGATGACACTGCATAACCACTAATCATCAGTCTATCAGAAGCATTTTGTGCATAGGTTAGTTGTGTGCGAATTTCGAGCGGTTCAAATTTTAACGTTGCAAATCCAAATGCGCTCACACTATTAATTGATTCATGTACTTTATAGCCGGTGTTGCTTTCAAGGCGTGGTACTAAACGTAAATAGTTAATGCCGGCACCGCAATATAGATGATTGAATTTATGCGAAAGGCGTGCACATAATGAAGGTGTACGTGAATTGCGCAGATAGATTGAAGTATAACCAAGCGGTCCATTGCTCGTAAAAGTAAGCTGTGCCATTGCTGCAAGAAGTAAACTTGTTTTTTTATTATGAATGGTAAACGTTACTTGTGGACATCGTGATACCGGTTCCATAGGTAATCCACCATCAAATGATATGGTGAGCGGAAATGTTTTGAGCACAAACATAGGATGCCAAAACAGGCCAAAGATACCGGTAACTTCCGGCCATTTCATACGTATAAATGCATTGCGAAGTCGATAGCGATTAACAAGAATAAGATCGCCAAAAAAGTCACATTCTATATAGCCTAATGTTTTTGCGCCTAATACTTTCGGACCATAGAGCTCTGCACGTAAGCGTGTTTCTAACATAGTCATGTTAAAATCACCTTGTGCATTAATGTCTTGGCAATCAGCATCATATAGTGCACGTTTTGGATAGGCAAGAATATAATCATCAGCAAGTTGTGCAATTTGACGACTATCCCACCAAGAACCATATTGGACGTATCCTGAAAATTTTCCTTTAATTGGCAGATTTTCATAATTATTTAGTGCATAAGGATCTTCAAAATAGCCGTAGCTTGCAGCAAGTCGTGGATCATAGTTTTCTGCAGGGGTTGCGATTTGTTCAGGTGTCGCCTCAGGCGTCAGCTCTGCCGGTTCGATCTCATAAGATGTGTGATCCAGTGTATAAGCACCTTTTATAAATGCCAGGTTTGCGTTATCTTCAGCAGGATCAAACCGTCCGTCCTGTTGATAATAGCCGGCATTTATTGCGTACGTACTAATAAATATTACGAGTGCAGCTATCCATATACGTGCGTGCGTTGTATGCAAATGTTTCATAACCTTTATCCTATAATAATCTAAAAATAGAAATATGTAGCAAGTAAAATTCGTACGTTGCTTACGCTGTCAGTGGTTTGCATAGTACAACCAAAATCCTCAATACAACCATATCGTATCCATGACCAATCAACTTCTGCAGCAAATGTCATGGGTTTAAAGTGAAAACGTATGCGTGGCATAATTTTTATCATGTTGTGTATGTCTGCTCCAAGAGCATATATAAGGCGTTCTTCAACACCAAGACAAGTATTGCATTTAGCTGGGATAATACAGGCGTTAGTACTCAAATTCTTTCCGACGCCACAAAAAAGACCGGGAGATATTTTTTTATCGATATTCAGATCTATCCAATAGGTAAGAAAGGTAATATTGGTATACGTACGATGATCAGTTATGGGATCGATATTTTTTACTGCATAGCCACCTAGCAGATGATAGTCGGCACCATTTTGAGCCCACGAAAGTTGACTGCGTATTGAAAGGGGTGTGTATGTATATTTTGCGAATGCAAAGAATGCCCAACTAGTAATCGATTCGTGCGCGACAAAATCGTTATTGGTTACTAAACGTGGAATCAATCGTTTTACATCGCCAGCAACGCCAAGTATATAGGTGGTATCTTCCGGGCCAGCCCAGATTTGTACATGCATATCGGGCATGCGTGAACGGCGTAAATAAACGCTATTTGGACCAATGGGCCCTAAGCTTACTTGTGATAATTGTGTATATGCAGCAACAAGCATATGCAAATTGTTGCCAAATCCTTGCGTAAAACGAAATTGTGGATTAAAAGCATCCGGATGTATGGGTGCAGCAACATTAAATGCAACAACTTTGGGATCAAGATCAAGATGTGCAAGTCGTGCGGGATTATAAAATTGACCAAACATAAGCTTTGATTTTGAATCTTGCCATGTCAGACTGAAAAATGCAAGACGATCACGAAATGTATTGGCAAAATCGAGTGTGCCTATAAAATCAAATTCAAGATAGCCAAATGATGTAGCGCCGGCAATTTCGGGGCCATAGAGGGAGATGCGAAATCGCGATTCCATTTCCGCCATGTTGGCCTCGCCAATGCTATTGATATCTTTGCCTACCGGATCAATATTTTTGCGTCGAGGGAAAAAAAGATATACGCCTTCATCATCGGCAACTACTTGGCGTGTATCCCAAAATGGTTCATGTATAATATACCCATCAGCGATTGCGCGTACCGGAAAACGATCCAGTACGAGCTCTTTGCGTGCATACATACTGCGGAAAAATCCGGTTAGTGGAAACCAATTATCTTTAGTTAAACCTGTCGGACGCAAAAACTGAAAAATTGCTCCCATACCTATTTGTGTATAACACAGCAGCATACACAGGCGTAGTAGATGTCTGTCTTGTTTCATTAGCTACATACTTTCTTTTGTGCGTCATTACTCTCTTGTTAAGCGTACCTTGAGTTTTATCAAGATCAAGCAGAATTATGCACAAGTGAAACGGGCCAGTTGATAGTAAAATCGATATACGGATCCTCAAGCGCAGCATGCTGTACCAAGATGCGCACATGCGTTACGCTTGGTTGTTGTGCTACCGTTTTGAGCAAACTCTTAATAAGCAGCATGCGCTGGTGAGTAGAGCTTTCGAGCCGAAATGGATTGCGATCGAACGAGATAAACAGATGTTTATTATCATGTGCAAGCATGGTGCTCTGTACATTTATTTTTTTATTAATGACCCCTTCGCGATATGCATAATGCAGCCAACGCTGCATAATGTGATAAAGCAAAGCATTGGTATCTTGTGGATCTAAGCATCGTTCCTGTTCATGCTTCCAGTTGTTGTTGGCATGCAACCACAATGTGTATGCAAGCGGTTGCTCTTGTGCAGCTGAGGCAAGTTGTTGCCAACCATACGGTTGTATAAGAATCAGCTCTTGCTGATACGCAAAAAAAATCACAGCCAATCCACACGCAGCTAAACTATATACCAACATGCGCATACCATTCATGAAAGCACCTTCTGTATTGTTTGCGCAAGTGGCCCAATAATAAAGCGCCAATCGGTTGCATGCTTGAGGCCCATTTCTATGCAGAGTGCAGGTTGGCGTATACCGCGTAATGCCATAACCGGTAAAGCGGTTGCGCTTTTGATGGTGACAAAGCGTTGATGTTCTGCCAAAAGCTGTGCAAGATCGGTAGCATAGGTAGCAGATGTTGCTGCGCTGACCATATACGCATCAAGATAAGGGACCATCTCCTGTGCACTATAACTTATATGTGATCGGTAATCACTGTACGTAAAGATATGTAGTTGTACTTTGGGTTGATTATCCTGGTACGCTTGCAGGCGTATGCACAGATCAACATGCAATTGGTTTGCAAGTTGTGCTTTGGCATCTTGATGGGTATATTCACCGGGAAAGCGCCCAAAAATAACTTTAATCAGTTTATTAGTTTCAAGCTCTTGTTTAAGCGCTTGAGCGCATTGCAACATGGCAGTACGTTCTGATGTACCATCAATCGTACGTCCTTGGTCATGAATGTTGCCTGCCGGATCGAGCATAATGGTGATAGAGGGATGTATATGTAGCGTTAAAAGGAGTGCAATTGCGCTGCACAAAATTTTGTGTTTCATGATGCACAGCATACAAAATTTATTCACTTGCGTGAATAAGAATGAAGCAGGTTTATTTTTTGCTAATTTTGAACTCGTGCTGCTTATTCACCGAGTCGCCACCTGGCAACATTATCCCGACCCGTAACAGTTTTGAGTTCCGCCTCTATACGTTTGCGTTCAAGCGATCGACTTTTACTATAAGCGATTGGATTTCCGGCAAATTCTACTGTTTCTATAGCGTCCCGCATTAAGCTGTGCAAATTTCAGACAGGGCTTGAACTGCTGCATCATAAAAATTTTTAGCACCCTCAGCGGCCTTTCGGATTGCGTTC